>NZ_FOUB01000003.1 GCF_900114745.1 Nitrosomonas communis
AAGAGAAAGAGGATGAGCACTATGATCAGCTCAAGCTTGGTATGTGATGCCACCTTTAGGTGGCTCCAATTCTTGCCCCTTTGAGGGGCTAACAGAAATAAGCCTCCGGCTTTGCCGGAGGTAATTTAACTAAAAGGGTAAGAGGATAGGAGAAGAAAAGCAAGGCTACTTTTTATGGTTATTATATTATTAATGACCTGGTTTGCTGGTGCCGCCATAGGGACGTGCATCTGCACCTTCTTTAAGGCAGTTACCATTAGCATCCAATCCATGAGGACAATCCATTTTTTGACCGGAAATGATTTTGTTATAGGCTTCTTTCTCGGTTTCAGGTAATGCTTGACCTGGTTTGCCACACCCTGTCAATGTCAGGGCTGCTAAAGCGGCGGCGATCAGAAAAAATCTCATTATATTGATTCCTTATTAAAATTTGTAACTACGAACATCTTGTGACCAGTCCAGTATATAACGAAAATACTTCATTGCTCAAGCATTGATTTGCAAAATTTTCATAGTTCTATAATCCACAATTCTTTTGCTAAATTAAATATACCTTGAATGGTGTGTCCAATTGCTTCTCCATCAGCATATATTTCTGATAAATTATCTTCTGTAACAGGCTTGACAAATGTTGTGTGTACTTTCTACAAACCCTTTAGCTTTTTCCTTTCCCTGATCAGATTTTTTCTGTCTTCCGAGAAATCAGCTATGGAATTCAGAGATTCATTTTTGCCTATGTTGTTTTTTTGCTGCCGATATAGATCCCGCTGTGCGCAACAGACTGCGTGATCTCGGTTTTGTCTTTGCCAGCGATAATATGCGGGCGGTAGTATACCAGACTGTATTGATAGCTCGGTCGAATTTGAATATTCTGCTCACTGCGAAACCGATACTAGTAAAATCATTCTGGCTCACCCCACCCGGGCACAAGGTATTCCGTATTCGATCTGTATCCCGTGCTGAAAGATGGATCTCTACGGCAAGTTGGGTCGCGTCTCCACCGACCGCTCCGCTGGCGGAAATGACTCCATCGCCTGCTGCACCCGCCTCCTCGGTAGAGGCTATTATCCGTAATAGTATACGTAAGGTACTTGATCACACGGAGCAGTAATTTCATTTCCAAATCAAAAATGATGCGAAGGCGAGCCGCAGACAGTATAAAGAATGCGACAAGGTGAAGCTCACAAAGTCAGTTTTAATTTAGAAATGGAATAAAATCTCAAAGACATAGTGGTGTTGTTATGCCCACAGTTTTGTTATGCCCACAGTTTATAAAAGAGCTTCTGCGTAGAATGAGAGGAAATGTAAAGGAAGCAGAGCGACGGTGCTGGGGATATGCTGAAACAGGCAAAAGCGGGCTGATGTACTAGATCAAAAAGTTCGATATCGATCCGGGAAAATCGCGATTGAGGACCGGTCAACAGTAGCATTTTTGCGCTCTATCATATCACTTGCTCTATGTTGACAATATTAATTGAAATCGGTATGAACCACTCGCTCAGTATAATTAGGAACTCAACTAAGGCCTGTTCTGTCATAAGGTGTATTCCAACAACCGGCTGTATCGAGATTTTTTATGAGACACAGACAGGAGGATCTATGCCACGCGGTGACAAGAGCAAGTATACGGACAAGCAGAAAAGAAAGGCCGATCATATAACCGAAGGATATGAAAAACGTGGAGTATCAGAAAAAGAAGCTGAACGAAGAGCTTGGGCAACCGTCAATAAAGAATCGGGCGGTGGCAACCAACCCGGTGGCGGTGGTTATGGGAAAAAAGATACTCACGCATCATCCCGCAAGGGTGGACACAGCATGACAAAGGAAGAACGGAGCAGAGCCGCAAAAAAAGGTTGGGAGACCCGCCGCAATAAAGAAAATGCATAATATCCTATTCAAACGATGCGGTGCAGCTTGTTACCAAGGTACGCAAGAACATGAAAAACAAGCTTTGCCGCTGTTGCTTTGCCGCTGTTTGACAAGCTGCAGTTACGTAAACGCTCGATTATTGAGACCGTCAATGAGCAATGGAATAATATCTCGCAAATCGAGCATTCCCGCCATCGTAGCCCATTTAACCTCTTCGTTAATCTGATAGCTGGGCTGGTGGCTTACACCTTTCGGGAGAAGAAACTTCCCTTCATATCAGATTCTCTTAAGCTCTTCCAGCCGTGGTGGGGTGATCCTTATGTCGAACTCACGTTGAAATAAGTATCATGCTGCAGCTGATCCATAAATAATCTGCGTTTCAGGGGAGCTGGGGACAGCTGATTGTGAATGCATATGCTTGCTGCTAACATCCTTATTTTTCAGTGAAGTGGCGGTTGATTTCCCATAAAACTTCCTCAGGTACAATTTCCTGAATAGCGGGAAATAAATGTTGCTCCTCATAGCGAATATGCATACTGAGCAGTGCTGACAGTTTCTGACCTTCTCCAGCCAGGGCTGCTTCTTGCTCAATGTTTTTTCTCAGCTGACTGACGACTTGTTGGATATCGTCGTGTTGTTTTAAGGTTTCGATGATTTCCAGATGGTCTGGTGAGGAATACTGAGAGAAAACAGGTAGCAGAATTTCTTCTTCTTGACGAAAATGGAGTTGAAGATTGGTATCCCAATACGCAATAAAATCAATAGCAACCCGATTAAGTGATGACATATCGGAACTGGAGGAGGCAATACGCAGATTTTTTGCCTGGACAAGAGCATGATGATGATCATGAGACAAGGGATAAAGGCTTTTATGACGTTTCATGAGAGATCATTCGTAACATGGACTATTGTTGAGTTTATCAATGCTAAAAAAGTGTATGTATGCCAATGGGTCAGAAGGACAAGAGAGCATATGAAAAATTAATGAATACAGCAATAGCTACGGAATACGTGTTTGTACGTATTTACTTAGTTTTTAATATTCGATTAACTGTTACAACTTGCGTATGAAAGCTTAGGCAATCTTAATGTGATACTTCACAGAGATCTTTTAACCAAGGAGGTAATACGATGAGCTATGGTGATATTGTAGGACGTTTGCTAAACGAAATGACCAATAAGGGAAAAGAAAGACTTAAATATATGGCCAATTCTGCTCAGTCTACAACTCAGTCTAAAAATAAGTGGATGGATATGATAGAAAAATTCGTTCGTACCAAGCAAGCCGGTAACTTGACAGGGGGACAATTAGGAGGCATAGGTGCACTGGCAGGCGCTTTGCTAAGTGGTGGAGCGTCTGTAGTAAAAGGAGCGCTAGGTGGAAGTGCGCTTTCTATGTTAGGAGCTATGGCCATTAATGCACTCCAGAAAAAATATGGTGCTCAGCCTTCTGACTTACAGGAAAAGGAAACGGCTCATTCCTTGCCTAAGGAGCAATTAGAAAAGGAAGCCGCTCACTCCTTGCCTAAGGAGCAATTAGAAGCGATGATTTCATCAGACACAGAAAAGCTCATACTGCGGGCGATGATAAATGCTGCCAAAGCAGATGGTCAGCTTGATCAGTCTGAAATGGACAAAATTATGGGTAAGGTAAATGAAGACGGGGTTACAGACGAGGAACGTCAATTTATCCATAATGAGTTAATTCAACCAATGGATCTAAATAAGCTGATTTCTAGCATTCCTAATCAAATCGTTGCGACTCAGGTTTATGCAGCTTCCTTATTCGCAATTGATATAGACACGGGTGCCGAAAAAACTTATTTGCGTCAATTAGCACATTCACTTAAGCTGGACTCGGACACTGTTAGAAGTCTTCATGAGATGACAGGCTCTCCTATAATTTGATTTTATTTGGCCCAGTTCTTGGTTACGCCTTGATCAATATTTTATTTGCACTGTAATAAATATTGATAGAGGAATTCCATCTGCGAAAGTCTATCGTTGAGTTTATTAGTACTTTTTTTCTGGTTCTCATTCCATTTCTAAATCAAAATTCACTTTATCGGCTTTACCTTGCCGTATTATTTATACTGTCTGCGGCTCGCCTTCGCGTCATTTTTGATTTAGAAATGGAATGAGATGTGTGAGCAGCATGTTATTACATTGTTTACGGTTCTGAATTAAAGCTTGCTTTGTCGTTCCTTTTCCTTTGTAGCCTTGTAGAAAAAACTAATAAAGGAAAGCTGGTTTGTGATTAATCCGCTTTTCACTAAACTGCTGATCATTAATTTTGCAGCTTCGTCGTTTTCTCGTGATGCCAGGAAAGCCTCCTTCGATCCAGCCATTGTTCGATTTTTTTCAAGATCTCATTCCGTAACGGTTGTGATGAGAAAAGATGCTCATGATGGCTTAACTTCGATAGGGGTAACAGTTCATTATCAGGATGATTCTGTAGGGTGGCCTTTGCAAAATCTTCGCTACCCCAGAATGGGGTAATCGGATCATGACCAGAATAGATCAAATAATAAGGTATAGCGAATTCGCTCATATGATGGCGAAAATGGATGATTTCTGTTTCGATTGCTTTGACATAGCGCAACAGAGCGCGACGGATGAACCAATCATCTCCGCGAATACGGGCTTTTTCTTGCTCGTTATCGGTTAAATAATTGACCACCCAATCAGGTGTAGCTGGCGTGAATAGCGTTCGCAGACCTGGCCAGGATAACACTTCAAATATTCCGTCGAGCAATGGCACAATGATAAAGGAAACGATCTGATTAATGATTAATAGTGGCAAAGATTCATTCTGCGGATTCAACCAATGCTCCTTGGCATGAAATGATAGCTTGATGAGTGGATTTGCCAGCCAGCCGCGCCAGCCTGGAACTTCGGTAACGGAAAAGGCTGGCCCAAGCAAGATAATGCCTTGTACTCGTCTGGCTGATTCGCTCTTATTTTGAGTCGACAGCAAATAAGAAGCCGCAATCAGAGAACCCAAGCTATGAGAAACAATGAAGATCGGTTTGTCCGATTCACCTTGTTCATCGCAAGAGATAATCAAGCGCTTTAACGCATGACTTAGATCTTGTCTCATTGGATCCAGATCATATAATGGAATTTGTGCCAGATAGGCATCACTTACTTCCTGTCGAGCAGCTCCGGCAATCAGGGCTCGATCTGCCTGTTGCAGAATCGGATTGGACAGGCCATGCGCATAGAGATCGAACCCTGCCACTATGAAACGCTGAGCGAAATAACGGGCAATTTCGTTATAACGACCAATGTATTCATTCATACCATGAACGAGCAGCAAACAAGCCGATGCATTGCTGGGTTTGTTCGGTTGTAATATCCGCAGAAGCAGGGGATTGGCATCATCTGCCTGGTGAATAGGAATTTCCTTACCCCAGCGTGGGTAAGGTTGGGTGACGAATTGCTGATGGACACAACCCGAAAGCGTCGCTATTAGCAAAAACATGAATACGATAAAAGTGTAGCGCATATTTCAGCTTTGCCCTACATCGTACGCTTAAGGATCGGCTTGAGTTCTTGTAATGATCGTGTATTGAGTACATTTTGCTTTTCCAGCCAGCCACGCCGTGCTTGACCAATACCGAAACGTAGGTTATGAAAATCCAACACACTGTGCGCATCCGAATTGATGCTGATTAGAACACCTTCATCTTTAGCTGCCTGGCAATAAATGTCGAGTAAATCCAGTCTTTCCGGATGGGCGTTAAGCTCTAGATAGCAACCGCGCTCTTTAGCTTTGCGGATAATACGCAACATATCGACATCATAGGGCTTACGCCTGGCGATGAGCCGTCCACTAGGGTGAGCGAGCAGCGTGAAATGGGGATGATCCATGGCCTTGAGAATACGTTCAGTCTGCTTGGCGCGTGACAACTCAAAGCGACTGTGTACGGCGCCGACTACCAGATCCAATCTTGCTAGTATCGAATCGGGTAGATCCAAGCTACCGTCTTCGAGAATATCGACTTCAATACCCTTGAGCAGCGTGATTCCCGTTAATTGCTGATTAATGCGGTCAATTTCGTCGATTTGCTTGGTGAGTTGCACCGGATCAAGGCCATGAGCGACGGTGAGCCGGCGCGAATGTTCAGTAATGGCCAGATATTCAAAACCACATTTTTGAGCAGCGCTAGCCATTTCTTTAAGCGTAGCACGACCATCGCTTGCTTTGCTATGAGCATGCAAATCGCCCTTCAAATCACCCAACTCGATAAGTTTAGGTAAATGCCCGCTTCTGGCAGCTTCAATTTCACCGCGGTCTTCGCGCAATTCTGGGGGAATAAACGGCAGCCCTACAGACTGATAGACAGATTCCTCCGTTTCACCAGCAATACGCCGTTGACCCTTAAATACACCATATTCATTGATTTTGAGCCCTCGCTCCTGACCCAGGCGGCGGATAGCAATGTTATGTGCTTTACTGCCTGTGAAATAATGCAGGGCTGCGCCATAACTCTCGTGTTCTACTACACGTGCATCCACTTGTAGCTTGCATTTAAGAATGACACTACTTCGGGTAGGGCCGTGAGAGAGTACCTCCGTTATATCGTCATAGCTGCAAAAGCTTGCCATGATCGGGCTATTCTGGGTAGCAGTAATTAAAATATCGATATCTCCTACCGTTTCCTTGGCTCGTCGATAGCTACCTGCTATAATCGCCTGCTGCACTCCGGAAATCGTGCTAAGCCAAGCTATCAAAGGTTCAGCATACTGAGCTGCAGTAGCTAATTTAAAACGGCTGATGCTGCCAGCATGAATAGCCAAGGCGTCAGCAATGCGCATTTCGGTTTTTTCACCAAAGCCGGCTAGACTCTGAATACGATGATCGCGTACCGCCCGTTGCAATTGCTCCATGGTATGGATATCCAATTCGTGGTACAAAGTTTTTACCCGTTTGGGTCCCAGCCCGGGAATTTTTAGCAATTCCGTAATAGTCGACGGTAATTGCTTATGCAGCTTATCCAGCACAGAACAATGACCCGTCTCGACGATTTCCTGTATTTTGTTGGCGAGATCTTCCCCAATGCCAGGAAGACTGGTCAAATCTTCTCCTTTTTGAACCATGGTGCGGACATCTTTACCCATTTCCTGCAAATAACGGGAAGCATTACGATAAGCACGCACGCGGAATACGTTGTTATTCTCAATTTCCAGCAAATCAGCGATCTCTTCGAAGATGGCTGCGATATCAGCATTATGGATAGGCATAGCGCTCCTTTATTTTTTTGGACAAAAGTAAAGGAAAACCAGTTATGAACGTAGTGAACATATGTTCATAGTTCTTAGAAGGTTTCTATAATCATAGTAGTTTCCTAATGCTTTGACTAGGTTACTAAAAATAGTGTCAAGAAATATTCATTCTTGCGCTCAATAATTCACGCCTCTCTCAGCTTGTCAGCAAATCGGCGAAGCGTCGCCGCATGTTTTCCAAGTGGGAGCCTTCCCAGTAGATGCGCTGACACTTGATGCATCGGCGGAAGACTTCATAGTAACGTTTCGTCTTGGGCTCAAGATGATCCAATATCTTGGTCTTGTCGACGGGAGCTAGCACACCGTTACAGACTAGACATCGTGCAAAAGGATGAATCAACCTGCATAAATCAAAGCGGCGCACGACTTCATCAATCTGGCTTTCGACATCAACTGCACGCACCCAATAGCCATGCTGGATCTGTTTGGCATGCAACAGGCGACGGTCTCGGGTCAGCACGATGCGTTGCTCGTTTACTGCAATCTTCACAATCATCGAATCATGATAGTCATTGCGATAAAGGCTGTCGAAACCTAATAAGCGCATGAATCGTGCTAGCTTGCCCAGATTGACATCCAGAATGAAGTGAGGGTCAGATGGGATTTTTTCGCGTAATCTGAGCAAGGAGCTGATGTCCAGTCTTTTAAAAACCGGATAGACAGCGACACGATCGCCAGCCTGCAGTTGATAATCGAATCTCACCAAGAGACCATTTACAATAATCAACTCAACTTCGGTATGAGGGACGCCGAAAGCTTCAATCGGGTCTTTGATTCCTGGATGACCACTGAAGTGATAGGGCATCGTTTTCTGCCGTTGCTCGGCAGAAAAAAAATCATTCAACTCGGCGTAAAAACGAAATTCAGCTAGCTTATCTGGTTGCACCTTTCCTGCTCTTAGAGGATTATCATGCGGCAAACTATCAGAAAATCCGGTTTGATGCGTCAACCTTGTGATCTCTCTTTAATCAGATCAACACAATTGGTAATGGGAGCGTACCATGTTATTGCCGTCAAAATCAAAAGGAACAAAAGAAATAGGCCGTTGGGATAATTTGAGATTCAGAATGGTGTTTAATCAAAGAAAAGTGAAATAAACATCTCGAGAGCTTCAAACGGTGAGTATCCGATGAGTGAATGATTAGTTTGACTCGGCATGGCTTTGTGTCTCATTCAGGTGGAGATATTCTCTGGCCTCAACTTGGTTGTGTTTAGCTTGAGCCGCTAATATCTGTAGGTTGCAGCAAAAAGGGTTGATATGGGTGCTAAACAGGTTCTAGCTTTGTCAAAAGATCAGCCATGTTGAGGCTATCGGTTTGATTAATTTCCTGGTTTTAGATGATCTACCGGTAGCTCAAGAAGGAAAGTTATTAGATCTGTTAAGTATTTATACTTATTTTAATTATCTTCAAAAAAGAATATTTTCTCATAGGGTCAGGTGAGGTTTGGAGCTACTAATTACGGTTGGTTTTGGCAAAGGATGAGCAGTAACGCTACCTTATCTAAATCAAATCTAACTGGAACCTGGCCTAGTGGATTCATCATTGATTTCAGGTATTTCCCAGCAGACTTAAAGCTAGGCACTGATCGTTTAATTAGTGGCTAGCGGACAAAATTTGAAAGTAATGGGTCAATCCAAGCGCTTTCACAAAACGCTGAATTTATGTCAACCATGTAGCCATAAAAAATTAACCAGGAGAAAAAATGAATAATCAGGTTATTAAGTCGGCAATTGCTAGCTTGATATTGCTCGCTGCTATGACTATAAATGGTGTAGGCGCTGACACCTCAAAAGGTGTAGGTGCTGACACCTCAAAGTCAGTTATAATAAATGGAAATTTTCATAATATAAATGGCTTATCAGGAGTAGGATTAGGTGTGGCTGGATCGCTCGACCATCGCTTTCCCGATAAAAGCTACCTAACAGTAGTCAGCTGGTCTATCTATCAACCCAATTTTTATTGCCATGGCTCTGGTGACACAGTAGCGGATCTTGTCGTAGTGTCACCCAATGCATCTCAAGGTAGTCTGCAAGTAGACATCTCTCTGCTCAACTGTTCTTCCAGCCCTAATGCTATTTTGCCTCTACCCAAGACGGTTACAATGAACTGCCTCTCAAATCAGCATTATTCCGAGAGCTATGTCAGCAATGGTATAACCAACTATCACTATGCTGGAATTACCTACAAATATCATTCGATTTCAAACTATAGCACAGCCGAATGCACCGTAATGTTCGACGGCGTGAATTTAGATTATTACGGTGGGTACGCAGATATATCACATACTCAATATGTGAATAAGGAAAAGGGGGATTAATCTCTTACTGTTTCGAACTTGGTGGCGGGCTAGTTAACAATACGTTTCCAAACTCATCTACAGCATGGAATAGTCGAGACCGCCGCCCTGTACTGTATTGAAGTTAGAATAGTTTTTTCCAAGGCAGACCATGAAAGCTTAGAATAATCTTTCTAGCTTAAGAATAAATCCTTTTGCTTGAACCAATATAGGAAGAAACTAATCATAGAAAAAGCATATAGATCTGAAAGATCTGAATAGCAGCTTTTAAATGCCACCCCACCGCAACGTATTTTAGGAGGAATCATGGCTTTAAAACAATACGGCGTTCTTAAAGGAAAGGCCATCAATAAAATTATAGGACAAGGTTCTAGCCCACATTACGAAGTGCATCTTATCGACGATACTACAGACTATCGTATCGCCGTTAATGTAAAGTCTAAGCTAGCCCCTTCTGAGCTTTTATATTTGCTCATTGATGATTTTCGCCATCCCATTCTGGAAAAACTGGTCAAACTAGACAAGGGATTTACTCAGCTTGAGAATGCGCCAAATAAAATGTCACTGGATTATATACGCGGCAATTTGTTCGACCCAGGACAAATGCGACCTTTACCACACAACCTTCCAGGGCCGGATAATGATCTCAATGAAAAAATTGATGCTTATGTGCTACGCGCTATTGGCGACGAACGGGCAAGTATTTATGCTTTCGGCGAGCGCTGGGGACCTGAAGAAAAGATAAAAGACCAATATTTTGGCTTTCTGCCCGGAAACGGTATTCACAATATCCACATGAATCAAGGCAATGTAGGGCAATATGTGGGGGAAGACGGAATTTGGCAGGATGGGGGATTACTTTTTCATTTTCCGAGTATAGAGCAGGTGGGAGCTGGCACGGAGATTTGGCCGGAACAATGGGGGGCTGTCTTTTTAGCTTTCCAGTCCCAGTGCTGGCATACCGATGATCAAACAGGCCATCAACTCGCTGAATGCGAGGGTATTATTCCACCTAAAATAGAGCCTGACGTACAAATTATAGCAGCGCTGGTTAATCCGGCAGGGGACGATCAAGGGAATGAAACGGTGACCTTGATTAATCGCTCTCCCAATATGATTGATCTGTCTGGCTGGTTAATTGCAGATAAAAATAAAAAACGATCCTTTATCACTAACCTGCAGCTTAATCCAGGCGCAACCAATGTCGTGCAATTGGATGGCCAGGGAGCGCAGTTAGGTAACAATGGTGGCATCATTACTTTGCTCAACCCGGATGGGCTTAAATATCATGGGGTATCCTATACCAAAGAACAATGTCGTAGCGGCTGGACCATTGTATTTTGAGGCGTAATCTTTTATTTGCCAAAACATTCTAAGTTGGCTCAGGTTTAGCCAAACTGACATATATTAGCCTAATCTGTTTTACTGCCTTTCGGGTCTTTTTCATGGGACAATTGTCTCATTATGAAAAATACCGCTACATTGGAATTACGTGGCATCAGTAAGGCTTATGCGAATGGAAAGCAGGTACTGTCCGATTTATCTTATACCCTGGCTGCAGGGGAGTACGTAGCCATCATGGGGGAATCGGGTGTGGGCAAATCGACGCTATTGAACCTAATTGCCGGATTGGATACTCCTGATACCGGCGAGATATGGGTTGATGGCGTTGCATTATCAGCAAAAGATGACGAGGCCGCGACCTCCCTGCGGCGGCGTCATTTTGGTTTTGTCTTTCAGGCATTTCATGTCTTGCCTCACTTGACGCTGCTGCAAAATGTGGCATTGCCACTCCTGCTCAATGATTTGCCGCTTGATCGTGCCCAACAAATGTTGGTGGCAGTGGGGCTGCAAGGGCGTGAACAGGATTTCCCACGACACTTGTCGGGAGGGGAATTGCAGCGTGTTGCGATTGCGCGCGCATTGGTGCATCGACCTCGCCTGATTCTGGCCGATGAGCCGACGGGCAATCTTGATCCTGATACCGCCCAGGAAATTCTTCAATTGATGCGTAGTGAAATCAAAGCTAATGGTGCTGCGGGCATTATCGTTACCCATTCGCAAGCAGCCGCAGCAACGGCAGATCGTATCCTACTGTTGAGCAAGACGGGTTTGCAACCCTTGATATCTCATCAGCACGTATGAACCATAGCCTTCTGTCCCGTTGGCTGCTGCTGGGAGAGTGGCAAGCGCACCGGCTACAAATCGTGGTTGCGCTCATCGCAATTGCGCTGGGCATTGCCATGGGGTTTTCAATCCATCTGATCAATACTACGGCAGTCAATGAGTTTTCTGCGGCCGTCAAAAGCTTGTCCGGTCAATCTGATTTCCAAGTGCGCGCAACGCAACCGACCTTTGATGAAATGCTCTATCCCGTTCTGGCACAGCATGAAAGCGTGGCGGTTGCCAGCCCGATGCTGGAGATCCAGGCGGCTATCCCTGCCAAGTTGGAGGATGACAGAAACAATACCTTGAAAATCCTCGGGATCGATGTGTACCGTGCTATTACCATAACCCCGGATTTAGTCGGCGTACCTGCGGAAGGGCGCGCTTTCGACATGCTGTCAGATGATGCCATTTTTCTGTCACCCGCAGCAATGGAATGGCTGGAAGTCGAGCAGGGTGACAAGCTGTCACTACGTCTAGGCACCCAAACTGTGACATTGCGGGTAGCGGGTGGATTGGTGAGGGCGCATGCCGGGCAGCGCATTGCGGTCATGGATATTGGCGCGGCACAGTGGCGCTTTGATCACGTTGGGCTGTTATCACGCATCGATCTTAAATTAAAACAAGGTGTCAATCACCCTGCATTTAAAGCGGCTCTTGAAGAGGAACTGCCCGCGCAATACTTAGTAACTGAAACTGTCGATCAGGAAAGGCGCATCCATAATATGTCACGCGCCTATCGCATCAATTTGAATGTGCTGGCGCTGGTTGCGTTGTTTACCGGTACTTTTCTGGTACTCTCGACCCAAGTGCTGTCCACTTTGCGGCGGCGACCGCACTTTGCGCTGCTACGCGTGCTTGGACTGACGCGCAACCAAATCCTGCTGCAGATCCTGCGTGAAGGTAGCCTGATCGGCATAGTCGGGTCACTGCTGGGACTCGGGCTGGGTTATGCCTTCGCCGCGACGGCATTGCATGTTTACGGAGGAGATCTTGGCGGAGGATTTTTTCCTGAAATCAAACCAGCTATTCAGTTGAGGCCGTTGGCAGCTTTGCTTTTTTTTGTACTGGGGGTGAGTGTGACCATGTTGGGTAGCCTGATGCCTGCCTGGGAAGCAGCCCAAGCTCATCCCGCGTCCGCGCTCAAATCAGGTAGTGAGGAGACAGCGCTGGCAAAATTGCGGACTCCCTGGCCGGCACTTATCTGTTTACTGCTGGCAGCTATCCTCACGCAACTCCCGCCTGTGGTGGAACTGCCCCTTTTTGGCTATTTCGCGGTAGCCTTGCTGCTGATCGGTGGTATCGCTTGGATGCCATCATTAACTGCATTGTTTTTTTCCGGATTATTTCGCATATTTAACCGCTTGACAGCGGGTGCACTGACTACTTTGGTATTAGCCAGACTGGCGAATGCACCACAGCAAGCTGCGATTGCACTAGGGGGAGTCTTGGTAAGTTTCAGCCTGATGGTGGCTATGGCGATCATGGTGGCGAGTTTTCGCATCTCGGTAGAAGACTGGCTGACGCATATTCTGCCAGCCGATATCTATGTGCGCACAGTGGTGCGACAGGATGCGCTTGGCTTCACGCCACAGGAGCAACAGGCAATTGCGGCAACAGCGGGAATTGAACGCATCGATTTTATCCGCTCGCTGCAGATTACGCTTGATTCGGCTAGACCGACTGTTACGCTGATTGCGAGACCAATCGATCAAGCTGATCCAGGCCATACCCTGCCGATGACGGATAATGCGCTAAGCCCTACTGAAATTCCCTTGGACGCGATTCCCATCTGGGTTTCGGAAGCGATGGTCGATCTCTATGATTATCAGGTGGGTAAGCGAGTAGCGTTGCCGCTGAGTGAGGCGCAGCAGGATTATATCGTCGCGGGTGTATGGCGTGACTATGGGCGTCAATTTGGCGCCATCCAGATGCAACTGAGCGATTACCAAAAGCTAACAGGTGAATGGCATGTCAATGAAACCGCACTTTGGCTACAGGCCGGGGTTGCGCCTGAGGAAATCATAGCAGCGCTGAAAGCGTTACCATTTGGCGAGTCGTTGACGTTCTGGCAGCCGAATGCAATCCGGGCAATCAGCCTCAAGATTTTTGACCGCAGTTTTGCCGTCACTTACCTGTTAGAACTGATTGCAGTCGGAGTAGGACTGCTCGGGGTGGCGGCCAGTTTTTCAGCACAGGCACTGAGGCGTGTCAAGGAATTTGGTATGTTACGCCATATCGGGGTGACACGCGGTCAGATCTATCGCATGCTGGCACTGGAAGGTGGATTGCTGGCTGGCTTTGGCATCATCATCGGATTCTTATTGGGAGGGAGTATCAGCCTGATCCTCATTTTTATTGTTAATCCGCAGTCGTTTCACTGGACGATGGAACTTCATCCACCTTGGCAATGGCTGCTCATTATGGCGCTCACCATGCTGATGGCAGCGGCAGTGACGGCGCTGCTCGCCGGACGGCGAGCGGTGTCGGGTAATGTGATACGTGCAGTCAAAGAGGATTGGTAATTCCATTTCTAAAGCAAAATTAGCTTTGTCGGCTTCACCTTGCCGTATTATTGATACTGTCTGCGGATCGCCTTCGCGTCATGTTTGCTTTGGAAATGGAATAAGAGGTTATGTATAAGCTGGTATCGCTACTTTTTTTATGGTTGACGTCGCTGGGGATGCTTGTGGCAGCCCCACCGGTATATACCCCTGTGACGCCGCGAGCGCTGGTTTTTCCAGAGGATCTTGGTGCACATGAAAATTTCCGCATTGAATGGTGGTATGTGACGGGCTGGCTGGAAGCACCTGATCAGCAGCCGCTCGGCTTTCAGGTCACCTTCTTCCGTCCGACCACTGAGCACGCCGAGGATAATCCCAGCCGGTTTGCACCCAAACGATTGATCATCGGTCATGCGGCGCTGTCCGATCCGGCGGTCGGTAAACTGTTGCATGCAGAGAAAAGCGCGCGTGAGGGCTTCGGTCTGGCTTATGCCAAAGCGGGTAATAGCGCTGTGAAACTGGATGACTGGTATTTTATCCGCGAAGCGGATGGCCGCTATCGTACCTATGCGGCAGGAGACAATTTTGTGCTCGAGCTATCGTTTACGCCGACGCAACCACTGATGCTGCAGGATCTGGATGGCTTTTCCCGCAAGGGGCCGAAATCGGAACAAGCCAGTTATTATTACAGTGAGCCACATTTGCAAGTCAGCGGTACGGTCACTCGCGATAATCGGGCGATACCCGTTAAAGGCAGCGCTTGGCTTGATCACGAATGGTCATCGGAATATCTTGATCCGAACGCGGAAGGGTGGGATTGGACTGGCATCAATCTCGACGATGGTTCCGCATTGATGGCTTTTCAGATACGCGGCAAGGACGGCAAAAAAATCTGGGCGTATGCCGGTTTGCGCGATCCTTCCGGCCGCATGACTATTTTTCAGCCGGATGAAGTCAGCTTCCATCCCGTGCGCACCTGGCGCTCTCCCCACACTGATGCAGTTTATCCAGTCGTCATGCGCATCAAGACGAGGGATATCGAATGGAAGCTCGAGCCGTTGCTGGATGATCAGGAACTCGATGCACGCCAATCGACGGGTGCGGTTTATTGGGAAGGGGCAGTAACCGTTACGCGTGATGGCCAGCCGGCTGGACGTGGCTATCTGGAATTGACTGGCTATGACAAAGCACTGTCGATGTAGCTGATATCGATGCAACTGATAAGATTAGCAAGATGAAACTGACTGACAACGAAATTCGCGATATTACGCAACACCTGGAAGCAGGCAAACCGCTGCCGGACAAATACCGTTTCCTGCTATTCGAAGACAAGCGTGAAGTGGAACTGGTCTGGAATGGCAAGACCAACGAAGTGTGCAATATCGTGCTGCCCTTTCAGACCATCGAACAAGTGGATGAGCCGCGTGCGGAAAAGCTATCGGATACCGCTCTGCAAATGAGCCTATTCGATATAGACAACCGTGGACGGCAACTCAAGGGTTGGACCAATAAGCTCATTTGGGGTGATAACAAGCTGATTTTGTCCTCGCTCAAGAACGGGCCGTTGCGCGAAGAAATCGAAAAACAGGGTGGCCTCAAGCTGATCTATATTGATCCACCGTTTGATGTGGGCGCCGACTTTTCGATGGATATCGAAATCGGCGGCGACACCTTCACCAAGAAACCCAATATCTTGGAAGAAATCGCTTACCGTGATACCTGGGGCAAGGGTGCAGATTCCTTCATTGCAATGATTTGTGAGCGGTTGGTACTGATGCGCGATCTGCTGGTGGAAGGTGGCAGCATTTATGTGCATTGTGATTGGCGGTAAATGCGCATATTCGCGCATGTTTGGATGAAGTTTTTGGCACTGGTGCACATAGAAATGAGATTATCTGGCGACGAGCTAATGCGCATAATGACCCAGGCAAGTTCGGCATTATTACTGACACGATTCACTATTATGCTAAATCAGAGCGCAATGTTTGGAATGATGTATTTGTTCCTTATTCACAGGAATACTTGGATTCTCACTGGCAGCAAAGAGACGAAACTGGTCGCCGGTATCGTTTAATACCACTAGATGCTCCTCGTCATGGTAATGGGGGAAACTTGGTATATGAATGGAAGGGAAAATGGCCTGCTAAGTCGCGGACATGGGCATATCTGCGTGAGAAAATGGAAGAACTTGAGAGAGAGGGACGAATTGCATACACCAAGACAGGAACACCTTGCTTAAAGAGATATATGGATGAAACTCTTGGGCAACCAATACAGAACTTATGGGACGATATTCCTCCGGTTAATCCAATGGCAATAGAACGCCTTGGTTATGCGACCCAAAAGCCCGGAGCCTTACTTGAACGTATCATCAAGGCTTCCAGCAATGAAGGCGATCTGATTGCTGATTTCTTCTGCGGTTCCGGTACCACAGCAGCCGTCGCAGAGAAACTCGGGCGCAAATGGATTGCTTCCGATCTGGGCAAATTCGCTATCCATACAACACGCAAACGCATGATCGGTGTGCAACGCCAGCTCAAAGTGGAAGGAAAAGATTACCGCGCCTTTGAAATCCTCAACCTCGGAAAATACGAGCGTCAGCATTACATTGGCGTCAATCCTGATCTGCGCGAGGAACAGAAACAGCAGCAGCTTGCTGCCAAGGAAACCGCTTTTCTTGAATTGATCCTGCGCGCTTACCGGGCGGAGAAAGTAGCGCAGTTTGCCTGTTTTCACGGCAAGAAAGCCGGGCGGCTGGTAGCGGTGGGGCCGGTGAATCTGCCGGTAACGCGGTTGTTCGTCGAAGAGATCATCCTGGAATGCCGCAAGCAGCATGTCACCAAGGTGGATATCCTCGGCTTCGAATTCGAGATGGGCTTGTTTCCCAATGTGCTGGATGAAGCCAGAGCGATAGGTATCGATATTGCGCCCAAGTATATTCCAGCGGAGGTGTTCGACAGGCGCGCGGTGGAAAAGAATCAGGTGGTGTTCCACGATGTGTCCTTCATCGAGGTCAAACCGCATATCAAGGGCAATACGGTGGCCGTTGAACTCACCGACTTCTCGGTATTCTATTCGCAGGACTCCATCGCCAACGCCGAAGCAACGCTCAAGGACAAGCAGAGCAAGATTGTGGTGGAAAAAGGCCAGATCGTGAGAGTGAGCAAGGATAAGGGCGGCGTCATCAGCCGCGAACAACTGACCCAGCACTGGACGGACTGGATTGATTACTGGTCGGTGGATTTCGATTTCGAAAACAAGCGCGAGATTATCCGCGTGCAAAGCCTGGAAACCGGCGAATGGGAAGAGCAGTGGACAGGTGATTACATTTTTGAAAACGAATGGCAAAGCTTCCGCACCAAAAAGGACCGTTCGCTGAAATTGATCAGTGTATTCCAGGAAGTCATCCCCGGGCGGCGCAAGATTGCAGTGAAAGTGGTGGATATTTTTGGCAATGACACTATGGCCATTGTGGAGGTGAGGGTGTGAACTCAATCAAGCTCCTTCCGTTCCCCAAGGAAATAGAAACCACAGCGGTATTGAAGAAACTCACCAGAGCACACCAGGCGCTGGCGGAGCTGAAAGGCATTGCGGTAAGCATTCCCAACGAAGGCATACTGATCAGCACGCTTTCTTTGCAGGAGGCCAAAGATAGTTCTGCGATTGAGAACATTATTACGACGCATGATGATCTTTACCGTAGCGACAGTGCTGCTAAGCTTTTTGTCAGCGTAGCAGCGAAGGAAGTGCATAAATACGCCAACGCGCTGCATTATGGCTTCCAGCAGGTAAAAGCGCATGGCTTATTGACTAATAACGATGTACTGCATATTCAAGCGACTATCGAAGAGAATAGTGCTGGTTTTCGCAAGCTACCAGGCACTGCGCTAAAAAACGATTTTACTGGAGAAACTGTTTACACTCCGCCGCAGCATGCAGATGAAATCATCACTCTAATGGCCAATCTGGAGCGATTCATCAATGATGACGATTTGTGTGACTGGGATCCGGTCACGAAAATGGTAGTTATCCACCACCAGTTTGAAAGCATTCATCCCTTCTATGATGGTAATGGCAGAACTGGCCGTATTATCAATATTCTGTATTTGGTCAAACAAGGATTATTGAAAATTCCCGTGCTTTACCTGAGCCGCTATATTAATCAGAACAAGAGCGATTACTATCATCTGTTGCAAGCCACTCGTGATACTGACGACTGGCAGCCTTGGCTGATGTTCATGCTTGAAGGTGTTGAGCAGACATCTAAGCAAACAGTTGCACTGATTGAAGGTATTAAGGCAACCATGCAAACATTTAAACAGAAAATACGGAGTGAGTTACCTAAGATTTATAGTCAGGATCTACTTAACAATATTTTTCGCCACCCTTACACCAAAATCGATTTTGTTATGATGGAGCTTGATGTGAGTCGAATTACGGCAACTCGCTATTTAGATGAATTGATCAATATAGGGCTGCTGATAAAGCGAAAAATAGGTCGTGACAATTATTACATTAATACAGCTCTTTTTGGTTTGTTGAGTAATGTGCATAAAAAATGACAGAAATATATAGATATCTAAAAAACATGTATAGAAAATTATCAATTTCTATACATGTTAAAAGAATAGATATAGAAAAGAAAAATTTTTTACCTCTGCTGAAGGTATCAGAAATGGATAAAACTCAATCTGCAATAATCTATTGCGATATAGTCTTGGTAGAAAATCATTAATGGCTCTACACAAGGATTTTCCTCACTCACCTCACGCCATTCTTGATCCCGCTATCCGTTGGTTTCCGGCAGATGAGGCGTTGCGCGAAACCAGCATGGATAAACTCATGCCACCGCTGGTATCACAGTTGCGGCGCAAGGTAAAAGCGTTTCGCGATAGCGGCTATGTCGGGGCAACCCGCACCAGTCAAAGCCTACTCAACTGGTGGTTCAAGGAGCCGCACTTGTTACCGCAGGCTGATGGTACAACTGCCGAGTTTCAATATTTTTTCGCGCAACGCGAGGCGTTGGAGACGATCATTTATCTGTATGACGTAGTCGGTGTGAAAGATAAATTTGATCTGATGCGCTTCGACAGCAGTGGTTCGGTGTCGGCTAGCCTATTCGACGAGACTTGGCGGCGTTTCGTAGTAAAAATGGCAACAGGCAGCGGTAAGACCAAGGTGATGAGTCTGGCGCTGGCATGGAGTTTCTTTCATAAGCTGTATGAAGCGGATTCCGAGCTTGCCCGTAATTTTCTGGTGATCGCGCCCAATATCATCGTGCTGGATCGCGTTTATAAGGATTTCCAGGGATTGCGTATTTTCTTTGACGATCCGGTGATACTTGATAACGGCTTCGACGGCCAAAACTGGCGCGATGATTTTCAGCTTACCTTGCATTTGCAAGACGATGTGCGCGTGACGCACCGCATTGGTAATATCTTTCTGACCAATATCCATCGCGTGTATGCCGGAGAGGATATTCCACCTTCGCCGGATGATGACAATACGATGGATTATTTCCTGGGTAAACGGCCTAGTGGCGCTACCACTGATTCAAAGGTGGATCTGGGTATGATCGTGCGCGACCTCGATGAGCTGATGATACTCAACGACGAAGCGCACCATATTCACGATGCGAGGCTTGCCTGGTTTCAGTCGATTCAGGATATTCATCATCGGCTCCTGCAAAAGGGTGGCTCCCTCAGTCTTCAACTGGATGTGACGGCAACGCCCAAGCACAATAACGGGGCGATTTTTGTACAGACAGTAGCGGATTATCCCTTGGTGGAGGCAATCTGGCAGAATGTGGTCAAGCACCCTGTGCTGCCGGATGCTGCCAGTCGTGCCAAATTTTGCGAGCGGCAAAGTTCCAAATACACCGAAAAATATGCGGACTATATTGATCTGGGGGTGATCGAGTGGCGCAAAGCCTATGAGGAACACCGGAAGCTGAATAAAAAAGCCATTTTGTTTGTGATGACGGATGACACCAAAAACTGCGATGAGGTGGCAGCGTATCTGGAGGGTCATTACCCCGAGTTGAAGGGAGCGGTTCTGGTGATTCACACCAAGAATAATGGCGAGATTTCCGAGGCTTCGACAGGCAAGGCCAAAGAGGAGCTGGAGCAGCTTCGCAAGCAGGCCAATGAGATTGATACCCTGGCAAGCCCGTACAAGGTGATCGTATCGGTGCTGATGCTCAAAGAAGGCTGGGATGTGCGCAATGTGACGACTATCGTCGGTTTGCGTGCTTACTCTGCCAAAAGCAACATCTTGCCGGAGCAGACATTGGGGCGTGGCTTGCGCAAGATGTATGTTGGTTGCGTGGAGGAATATGTCAGCGTGATTGGCACCGATGCCTTCATGGAGTTTGTGGAGTCGATCCAGGCGGAGGGGGTGGTGCTGGAACGCAAGGCGATGGGCAAGGGGACCGAACCTAAAACACCCTTGGTGATCGAGATTGATCATAACAATACACAAAAGAATATTGAGGCATTGGATATTGAGATTCCAGTGCTGGCGCCGCGTGTCTATCGTGCATACAAGCATCTCAATGATTTGAATACCGGTACCATGATATTCCAGCCAGTGGTCTATCAGCCATTCAGCGAGGAAGAGCAGCGTGAGATCATCTTCAAGGATATCACGACGGGTGAAATTACGCATACCACGGTACTGGATACTGCTGGCATAGCGGATTACCGCAGCGTAATCGGCTACTTCACTCAGACTGTAATGAAAGAATTGCGCCTGGTTAGTGGTTATGATGTGCTATACGGCAAAATCAAGATATTTATCCGGGATGTACTTTTTGCTCAGACGGTTGATCTCCAATCACCCAATACGCTGCGTAACTTATCAGAACTGGCTGCCACGAAAACTGTGATTGAGGCTTTCAAAAAGGCAATTAACGCGTTGACGGTACAAACCAGAGGTGACGCAGCAATCCGCGATAGCATCAAGCTGCGGCAAACTCGTCCCTTTGTTGTGAAGGATCAGGGTTATCTGATGCCCAAGAAAAGTGTATTCAATCGTGTAATCGGCGATAGTCATTTCGAGCTTGAGTTTGCCAGTTTTCTGGAGAATTGTAGCGATGTAGTATCTTTTGCCAAGAACTATCTGGCAGTGCATTTCAAGTTGGATTATGTCAACGCGGCTGGCGATATTACCAACTACTACCCGGATTTCTTGGTGAAATTGCCTTCTAATCGGGTTGTGGTGGTAGAAACCAAAGGGCAGCAAGATTTGGACGTGCCTTTGAAAATGCAACGATTGCGTCAGTGGTGTGAGGATATCAACGTGCTACAAGCAAATGTGAATTATGATTACATTTATGTGGATGAGTTAGCATTCAAGCAGTACGCGCCCAAATCCTTTGCGGATTTATTAGCCGGGTTTCGTGAGTATAAGAATGGCTAATCAGCAATACCCCACTAAGTATGGAGACGATACCGTGAGCAGCGCAGAACAGTTGATTCGGTTGATTTTGAATGCCTGGCCGGATACCCAGGCGATTTACCTGTTCGGATCATGGGGGACGGAATATGAACGACCCGAAAGCGATGTAGACATCGCTGTGCTGTTGCCGCCCAAGCAGGCGAAAGAGGCGGGTTCACTTTTATTCAGTGAGTTGCATCAGGCATTGCAAACGGCAGTCAACAGGGATGTGGACTTGATCAACTTGCGCTTGGCCCCGACAGTGTTGCAAAAAGAAATTATTATGGGTGGAGAGCGTCTTTTTCAGGCCCCTGGAACGGCTGTTGATGAATTTGAAATGCTGGTGCTTTCGCTCTATCAGAAACTCAATGAGGAACGCGCGGGCATTTTGGCGGAAGGTTTACGCAGTGGAAAATTCTACGACCTATGAATGACGTTATTCTCAGTAAGAAAGTCAGTATTGAACGCTGCCTCAAGCAAATCGATCGATATTACCGTATGGAAACAGGTGTGCCCTTTGTTAAAGATCAGCTTCGCCTGGATGCGGTGGCGATGAATTTGCAGCGTGCTGCAGAATTAACGATCGATATAGCCAATCATCTGGTAAAAATTCGTAAACTCGGGTTGCCACGCGATAGCCGTGAATCCTTTACCTTGCTAGCGCAAGCCGGAATAATCGGTGAAAAAATGATGCGTAAACTGCAAGGAATGGTTGGGTTTCGTAATATTCTGGTGCATGAATATCAGGAATTAGACATGCAAATCTTGATCGATGTGATTGAGCATCGTATCCAGGATCTGCTTGAATTTGCTAACCAGGCGCTGCATTGGGCAAATTGAGCATTCCCGCCATCGCAGCCCATTTAACTTCTTCGTTAATCTGATAGCCGGGCTGGTGACTTATTCCATTTCTAAATCAAAACTGACTTTGTCGGCTTCACCTTGCCGTATTATTTATACTGTCTGCGGCTCGCCTTCGCGTCATTTTTGATTTGGAAATGGAATTGCACGTTCCGCGAGAAGAATCCCTCACTGAATATCAGGCTCCCTCAAGCTCTTCCAGCCGTGGTGATATGATCCTTATGTCGAACTCATGTTAGTCACAATGTGGGTTCAATTGTTGTCATTTTAGAGGCAACAAAATTCCACCTTTGATTTAACCTTAACCTGGCAGATTACTTGATGTAAAAAAATCTTGATCCATTTTATAATTTTTGATTGAGCTCACGGTAATCCGCCAGGTTTATTTTGTATTTTTTCAGTTTGGCGTAAACAGCACGTGATGTAATGCCCATATTTTCAGAGACTCTTTTTATATTTCCGTGATGCTGTTTTAAAGCTGTTTCAAGGAATGATTGCTCAATTTTGGCAAGGGTGTGTTCTTTTACGTCTTTCCATTCAATAACACTTTTTGCCTCAGTTGGAAAATCTAAATCCAGTTCGGTCATTTCTTTGCCGCTGGCAAACAGGATACTGCGTTCAAGGATGTTTTCCAACTCGCGAACGTTGCCTGGCCAATGATAGGCGCGGATTTTCTGCATGACTTCTCGGCTAACTGATTCAACCCCTTTGTTATACTTCTTGTTCAAACGCTGAATGATTAATTGCACAAGATAAGGTAAATCTTCTGGTCGTTCAGCCAAGGAGGGGATGCTTAAACGGACTACGTTGATGCGGTAGTACAGGTCATTGCGAAACAGGTCCTGTTTAACAAGATTTTCCAGATCTTGATTGGTAGCTGAGATGATCCTTACATCAACCGCCAATGTTTGTCTGCCGCCAACTCTTTCCAGTTCACCTTCCTGGATCACACGAAGCAATCGGGTTTGTGCCGCTGGTGACAATGAATCAACTTCATCCAGAAACAACGTACCGCCTTCGGCTCGCTCAAAATAGCCTTGGTGTACTTCGATGGCTCCAGTAAAAGCACCTTTTTCATGTCCAAACAAAGCGCTCTCAATCAGGCTTTCCGGAATTGCACCACAGTTAATGGCGATGAATGGTTTTTGGCTGCGATCGCTCATCGCATGGATGGCACGCGCAATCAGCTCTTTACCCACACCTGTTTGACCCTGAATTAACACCGTTGCCAAGGTAGGTGCAACAATCTCGATTGATTGCAGTATTTTCTGCATCATGGGTGATTTTGCTACGATCGCTGGTGGTTGATATTTTTTTGATATTTGCCTGCTTTGTTTGTGCCAAAGTCGTTGCATGCTTGTTTCAATTCGGCAGTGCAGTTCGTCAATATCCTTAATTTCCTTGACCGGTGTTGTATCAGTATATTCCATTCCTGCATGTCCTTTTGCTGTCTGCGGATTGGTGTAAATACATACATCACACTTTCCATCCCGGCGAGCGATGCTTTTTTTGATTTCAACTTTGGCATAACCAAAGTTTCTGGCTGCGATACCTCCAAATACACTGGAGGTCATTCTGCATAATTCTGGAAAATTGATAACTTGCTCACCAAAAGGACAGCAGGAATTGGTAACTGTAATACAGTCCTGATTAGTTGAGACCAGTGAAAATTGACCGCCGATATTGTTTTTAATGCCGAGTATGAGTTCGATATAACTTTCAATATCAAGCTGTTCACTTTTATGCGTATTTTCTCGATAAGTTTCTTCAAAAAAACATCCTGCGGTTTTGGCGATATGCTCAATCAGCTGCTCGCAGTGCTTTTGTCCCTGTTGTTCACTGGCATGCATCAGCTCAAGAATAAAAGTTTGCAGGAAAAAAACCGGTGTTAATTCAGAAAGAGGGTTGTTGCTCATGATCAATGAGTTTTGTGAAATGAAACTTCACAAATTGAAGCATGGATACAATAATATGGCAATATCTATTAACTAAGCTATTGTGAATTATGGGAAAAGCTATTTAGACCTAGTGGCATGATATTTGCTAGTATTTTATTGCATCTAAAAATAATTAGATTTATCCATAACCCCAAATTTTTATTAAATCTTTTAGCATTATTTCATCATCAGGAGAATTCACGTATGAATCAGGATATGCCACCATTAGATCCCCATCCGTTAAGCGAGTATGTTGCCTGGGCAGGGTCGCGCAATCGTGAACCCATTTTGGGGGTGCTTAAAGAAAAATTGCCTAAGGACCCGGAACGTATTCTGGAGATGGCCAGCGGCAGTGGTATGCATATCAATTACTTTGCGCCCCATTTTAGTCATTTGCATTTTCAGCCATCCGATAGGGATATCGAGGTGTTTGATAATATCAAAAAGCTGACCAGCGAACGCGGTAACAACAATATTGCTGATCCCGTTCATTTGGATTTAACCAAGCCGGAGACCTGGTTTAATCCAGGACCAGAAAAGTCATTTGCTGCGATTTTCTGTATCAATATTTTCCAAGTCGCACCTATTTCGATTGCGGATGGCATGATGAAATGTGCTGAACATTTACTCAAGGACGACGGATTTTTGTTGATTTACGGACCTTTCCGGGTCCATGGCGAATTTTCTACCGATTCAAACAAGGAATTTGATGCAACGCTCAGATCCGCAGGTATTGAGGAATGGGGGCTCAAGGATATTGCTGATTTGAAACAAGCTGCAGCAAATCATGGGATGGAATTGAAGGAACAGATCGAGATGCCGAGCAATAATTTTTCGCTGATTTTTGGCAGAATAGCGCAGTGAGCCAACTGAGTTCAGCTATCGTCGCCGGTGTCGGACCAGTGCGCGGGCTAGGTGCCGCGCTGGCCAGTTGTTTTGCTGAAAAAGGTTTGCATGTCTTTATTGTTGGCCGCAGTGAAGATAAACTGGAGAAAGTAGCGCAGCATATCGAACAAAGAGGAGGTTCAGCTACTCCTGTTGTGGCGGATATCACAGTTGATGAAGATGTTAGACGATTGTTCGAAATGGTGCGATCGCGCGGTGATGCCATCGACATTGCAGCTTATAATGTGGATAGCAACATACCTGCTCCCTTTCTGGAAACGGATACCAAGACATTTGCTGTCTTGTGGAGGCAGAATTGCTTGGGTGCTTTTTTGTTTGCAAAGCAAACAATTGGTATCATGCAAGCACAACAACATGGCACTTTATTTTTTACCGGTGCAACCGCTTCCTTGAGAGCCAGACCCCCTTTTACGGCATTTGCATCTGCCAAGGCTGCTTTAAGGGCATTGGCACAAGGGTTGGCCAGGGAGTTTTCGCCTCAAGGCATTCATGTTGTTCATACCATTATTGATGGCGTGATTGCTGGTGACCGAGCGCGCAGTCAGTTTCCAGAATATGTGAAAGCAAAGGGCGAGGAGGGATTATTGCAACCCGATGCGATTGCGCAAACTTATTGGACTATTCATCAACAGCACCCCAGCACTTGGACACATGAACTGGATTTACGGCCTTTTAAAGAACCTTTTTGATATAACAGCTAGGAAAAAAACATGAACAAGACAACAAATTGGAGTTTACAGGGCAGTTATTTTGAAACCTGTAATTGTGTCACATCCTGCCCTTGTATCTGGCTGCAACCTCCCTCTGAAGGCAATTGCAAATTACTGGTTGCCTGGCATATCGAATCCGGTCATCTCGAGAATCAATCGCTGGATGGATTAAATGTCGCTTTGGCCTGTTATTCACCAGGCCATATGAAAGATGGCAACTGGCAGGCTGCCCTCTATGTAGATGAGCGCGCGAATGATGAACAGTTCAATGCGATTACCCAGATATTCAGTGGTCAACAGGGTGGGCATCCAGCACTTTTAATGAGTTTTGTCAGTGAAGTATTAGGTGCCAAAAAAGTCAGAATCGATTATCAGGAGCAAGGTAATAAGCGGCTACTGAGTATCCCTGGCATTGCTCAGGCAGAAATCGAAGGTATTCAAGGTATCAAAGAGGGTGATGCCACCATTGATAATCCACCGTTATGCGTAGTGACCAGTCATCCTGCCGTGGTTGCACGATCCAGCCATTATCAGTACCAGGATTACGATAAGGTCTGGAAATTTACAGAGCGCAATGGATTTTATTCTCCTTTTGTTTACCAACCTTAAAGAATGACAAGAATGGCGCAGAATCTAAATAAATCTGTTATTGCATTCTGAACAGTAATTTCTTCATTTTTATAGTGATTGCTTATCGAGAATAATTTTGTTTCCAAATCAAACATGACGCGAAGGCGAGCCGCAGACAGGATAAATAATACGGCAAGGATAAGCCGACAAAGTCAGATTTGATTTAGAAATGGAATAAGAACCGTTATTTGCTTATCATGCCTAATACGCAATCCGTGATTTTGCTATGCTTGTCAGCTGTGGTGATCGTTGCTTGGGCCTATTTGTTTTATCAGTATTGGCAGATGACTTCATTACCGATGTCGGACATGTGGATGCCCCCGGCAGACATTTCATCATGGCAGCTTATCGATTTCGGATGGGTTTATTCCATGTGGGCAGTGATGATGGCTGCCATGATGCTGCCCTCAGCCATTCCTATGTTTCTGGTGTTTTCCAGGATCTGCAAGCAACGTTATCAAACTTCTTATTATTTAAATATCCTGTTTGTCCTAGCTTACCTGGTAGTATGGTTTGTGTTCAGTATGGTACTGACAGGGTTGCAGTGGCAAATGCATGGGTTACATTTTTTGTCTCCCATGATGAATAACCAGAATGAACATTTGGCAGCTGCCATTTTTATCGGTGCAGGCATCTATCAATTTACACCATGGAAAAGTGGTTTTTTACAATCCTGTCGGTCACCGATGGGTTTTTTATTAACCGAATGGCGAGAAGGTGCGCAGGGTGCTTTTTATGTAGGATTAAAGCACGGCAGTGTTTGCGTGGGGTGTTGTTGGGCGCAGATGCTAATCATGTTTGCAGTAGGAGTAATGAATTTGCCAGGTATGGCACTGATCACCTTACTTGTTACGGCAGAAAAAATTGTGCCTGGCAAGAGCCAGCTAATTTGTAGAATAGGCGGAGTTCTGTTGATAGCATGGGGAAGCTGGTTAGTAGGAGCACAGTCTTAATTGGGTGTTATTCCATTCTAAATTAAAACTGACTTTGTCGGCTTCTCCTTGCCGTTTATTTATACTGTTTGCGGCTCGTCTTCGCGCCAGCTTTGATTTAGAAATGGAATTATTTTGCTTATAAAAAATAGCACGACTTGAAAGGGGGTGCGTTATACTTGGCCCCTATTAAAGGTCACGTTATTTCAGGTAGATTAATGAAAGATATCAAAATTTTGCTTGGAGAGAAATTCAAGCGTTTATACTTTATAACGATAGTAATCATCATGCTGCTCATTCAGGCATCGGTGAGCTTTGCTGACAATAAGGAAGTAGATTTCCTCAAGGCAGCCCTGACAGGCGATATCGCAACTGTCGAAAAATTGCTAAAAGAAGGTATTAAGATCGATTTGCAGAACCCTGACGGGTTTACCGCACTGGCGGTTGCTGCGCAGAATGGGCATGCTGCTGTCGTGAACTTACTATTGAAAAATAATGCGGCAGTTGATCTCCAGAATGTTCAAGGAGGAACAGCATTGCTGCTAGCAGCTAAGAATGGCCATGTAGATATAGTCGATGCCTTGTTGGCTAAAGGCGCCAATCCCGATCTGCAAAGCACAAACGGTTTATCACCCCTGATGGTTGCCTCTGCCCTTGGTCATACTGCTATCGTCAACACTTTATTAGCAAAAGGAGCCAATCCGAATTTGCAAGACGAGGCTCAAACGACTGCACTGCACTTGGCTGCTCAGAATGGACATTTGGAAAGTGTAAAAGCATTGCTAGTAAAAGGGGGCAAACCTGACTTGCAAGACACAAATGGTGCTTCTGCACTTATTTTAGCTGCTTTGTCAGGGCATCAGCCAGTGGTCGAAACATTGTTGGCCAGTGGTGCACAGCCTAATCTAAAGGCTGTCAACGACTTTACCGCCCTGATATTAGCTGCCCAGAATGGGCAAACAGCTGTGGTTGAAACCTTACTGGCAAAAGGAGCCAATATCGACCAACAGAATCAGGATGGCGTCACGGCACTGATGTGGGCCGCCCTCCACGAGCATGAGGATGTGGTTAAATTGTTATTAGCAAAAGGTGCGGATTCCGAGCTTAAGAGTGCAAGCGGTAAAACTGCGCTGGATATGGCCAAGAATCCGGCGATCATTGAGCTGCTTAAAGCCGCTAATAATTAGTCAAGCTTTTCTGAATTCAACCATTGTTCAGATCTCGTGAAAAGGTTGTTTCGCTAGAAATCGTGGTAGTTACCTATGATAAGGTGCTTTGCAATCTCCCTATTGTTTCGCTGATTCATAAGTGAGTTAACCAATAATGATAAGAGCTTGCTTAAGAATTTCTTTATAATCTTCATAACACCTAATTGGTTTTTGTTTCTTTATTTTTGATATTTACATGGCTGCTGTCAATAAACCAATGGCGAAAAAGGCTAACCCTAACCCTTTGCCTCCAAGAATCGCCAAATTGTTTCGAGAAGCTGGTACCCTGATACTGAGCGGTATCGCCTTGTATCTGATATTGATTTTTATTAGTTTTGATCGTACTGATCCCGGCTGGTCACATAGCGACCATATCGATCAGATCGGTAATGCCGGAGGCAGAGCTGGCGCCTGGCTGGCAGATTTGCTACTTTACCTGTTTGGCGCTTCAGCGTGGTGGTGGGTGGTTTTTTTCCTTTCGGCAGTCTTCTGGAGCTATCGCCGCATCGATATTGCCAGCATCTTCGATCCACGTGCGCTGCTCATTTCACTGACAGGTTTTATGATTCTGCTGGCAGCCAGTAGCGGTTTCGAATCACTTCGTTTGAATACGATTAACCTATCACTTCCCTTAGTGCCGGGGGGGATACTGGGCGAAACCCTGAGTAAAAACCTTTCCCTGATACTTGGTTTTACTGGTACATCGCTCATTCTGGTTATTTTGATGGCGATAGGATTCAGTCTGTTTTCCGGGTTATCCTGGGTACGCATCACTGAAATGATAGGCGAAGCTATTGAAGAATCTTGCCTATCTCTATGGAACCGCTTATTGGCTCTGCGAGATCGTCGTCATGAAGTGATTTCCTTCTTGATGCGCTTTAAGAAGAATAAAGAAGATAATGAATCGATCAGAGAGGCTTCCATGCGATTTAAGGAGGATAAAGAAGACAATCAGCCGATCAGAGAGGTTCCCGGGAAGCCTGTCAGAGAGAATCAAAAAAAGCCTGCCGAGTCTTCGTCCCCACCTTTGCGGATAGAGTTGCCTGAGCCCGCTATTCAGAAACCTGCGCGCCCTGTTAAAGAAAAAATAACCTCTTCTTTTACCGATTCATCTGATGCGCTGTTGCCACCGCTTCATTTGCTGGATGAGCCGCAAAAAGATGTTGAGCTGCTATCTAATGACACGCTGGAATTTACTTCCCGTCTGATCGAACGCAGATTGCAGGAGTTTGGGGTTGAAGTCAAAGTAGTGTCTGCCCATCCCGGGCCGGTCATTACTCGTTATGAAATTGAACCTGCTGTCGGTGTCAAAGGCAATCAAATCATTAATCTCGTCAAGGATCTGGCGCGCGCGCTTTCCGTTGCCAGCATTCGTGTGGTCGAAACCATTCCTGGTAAAACTACGATGGGTCTGGAGATTCCTAATCCCAAGCGGCAAATGGTTCGGCTGTATGAGATCCTCAGTTCTCAGCCATATGCGGATATGGCATCGCCTTTGACCATTGCACTCGGCAAGGATATCAGCGGTCGCCCGATTGTATCTGATCTCGCGAAAATGCCGCATGCACTGGTGGCAGGTACAACCGGCTCGGGTAAATCAGTGGCGATCAATGCAGTCATTCTGAGTCTGCTTTACAAAGCCACACCTGAGCAAGTTCGACTGATTCTGATCGATCCGAAAATGCTGGAGCTGTCGGTTTATGAAGGAATTCCTCATTTGCTGACCTCGGTGGTGACCGATATGCGTGATGCGGCTAATGCGCTCAACTGGTGCGTGGCTGAAATGGAACGGCGATATAAGCTGATGTCTTCCCTCGGAGTGCGTAATCTTGCTGGCTATAACCAAAAAGTCCGTGATGCCAAGAATAATGAGGAAGTACTGACTAATCCACTTAGTATAGCGCCGGATGGACCTGCGCAGCTTGAAGAAATGCCACTGATTGTGGTGGTGATCGATGAACTAGCTGATCTGATGATGATCATGGGAAAAAAGGTCGAGAAACTGATCGCACGACTTGCACAGAAAGCCCGTGCGGCGGGAATCCATCTGCTATTGGCGACGCAACGGCCTTCAGTCGATGTCATCACGGGTCTGATCAAAGCCAACATTCCCACCCGAATAGCTTTCCAGGTTTCCAGTAAAATTGATTCGCGTACCATTCTTGATCAAATGGGTGCAGAAGCCTTGCTTGGTCAGGGTGACATGCTCTATCTGCCACCAGGCAGCGGTTATCCGCAGCGGGTCCATGGCGCATTCGTGGCTGATCATGAAGTGCATCAAGTAGTGGAATATCTCAAGGAACACGGTGAACCGTGCTATGTTGAGGAAGTGCTCAAAGCAAGTGATGAAGAGAGCGAATTGAGCGGCGAGAATGGTGAAACAAGCAGGCAGGCAGGAGGGGAATCGGATCCATTATATGATGAAGCAGTGGCCATTGTGCTCAAATCACGCCGTGCTTCGATCTCGCTGGTGCAAAGACAATTGCGTATTGGTTACAATCGCGCAGCGCGCTTAATCGAAGAAATGGAACGCGCTGGCCTTGTTTCCGCCATGCAGAGCAATGGTAACCGGGAAGTTTTAGCCCCTAACCGAGATGACTAAGGAAGCAGTGATTAATTGCCTGCGCAAGTGAATGGCCGTGTTGGGTGGTACTCAGAAACTCGCAAACTCTAAACTCGCTTTGCTCGTTTTCTCGTTTCTCATGCTCTGTCCACCTTGCACTTGGTCTTGGCTCGACTAATTAATCAAAGCGTTCGCGCGTGAATAATGATCAAATTGAATGGATAATGAAAACATGTCTACTCATACCCGCTCCATTCAAATATTATTTTTAAGGAGCAGCATGATTCGATTTAGCTTATATTGCTTACTTTGCTTACTTCCCCTTTTTGCTCAAGCCTCTGCTATCAATAGCCTTAGAACATTCGTGCAGAAAGCACAAACTTTCAAAGCGGTATTTTCACAAACTTTGCTTAATAAAAATATTCAGGTAATGCAGGAAGCCACTGGTGTCATGATGTTTGAACGACCGGGCAAGTTTCGCTGGATGTATGAGAAACCCTACCAGCAATTGATCGTCGGTGACGGTAGCAGGGTATGGTTCTACGATCAAGATCTCAATCAAGTTACGGTACGTCAGCTGGATGTGGCGATCGGCAGCAGTCCGGCTGCTTTATTGGCGGGCAGTAGTACGATCGAACGAAATTTTGATCTTACAGAAGTCGAGGTGAATGATGAGATGGAATGGCTGGAAGCTATACCCAAAACTAAGGAAAGTTCATTTGAATTGATCCGCATGGGTTTTTCTCAAAAAGGAGAATTGCGTGAAATGGTTTTACGCGATAATTTCGGCCAGTTTACCTTATTGGTATTTACTGATCTCGAAACCAATCCCGTTCTTGCCTCCGATTTATTTCAGTTTACCCCACCCAAAGGGGCCGATGTGATCAGTGACTGATCTATTTACCCAGCGAAAACCCATTGCGCCATTAGCTGAGCGTTTACGACCTCAATCCTTGAATGATGTCATTGGTCAAACGCATCTGTTAGGCGCTGGTAAACCTCTCCGTCTTGCCTTTGAATCTGGTAAACCGCATTCCATGATTTTATGGGGACCGCCGGGCAGTGGAAAAACGACCCTGGCACGTCTCATGGCGCACGTGTTTGATGCTGAATTTATTGCGCTGTCGGCAGTACTGTCTGGTGTAAAAGATATCCGTGAAGCGGTTGAACGGGCGCAGCAGATATTGCAGCAATCAGGTCGCCGCACTCTATTGTTCGTGGATGAAGTACACCGCTTTAATAAGGCACAACAAGATGCTTTTCTGCCTTATGTTGAGCAGGGATTGATTACCTTTATCGGTGCCACTACCGAAAATCCCTCATTTGAAGTCAATCGTGCACTCCTTTCGCGCGCGCAAGTGTATATGCTGAGCCCTTTATCCGAGCAGGAACTTAAGCAATTGCTTGAGCGCGCCTGTCAGTTAGAGCTGCAGAAAATGCATTTCTCAGATGAAGCAAAAAATCTCCTGATCACCTTTGCCGATGGTGATGCGCGGCGCTTATTGAACCTGCTCGAGCAGGCGGATATTGCTGCCGAGACCGAAGGCATAAGTGAGATCGATGCAGACTTTGTCCGCAATGTGCTATCGCGCAGTATGCGTCTCTTTGATAAAGGTGGTGACGAATTTTACGATCAGATTTCAGCCTTACATAAATCGATCCGCGGTTCTTCCCCGGACGCCGCTCTTTACTGGATGTGCCGCATGCTCGATAGTGGTGCCGATCCGCTCTATATCGGTCGGCGCCTCATTCGTACTGCTACCGAGGATATTGGCCTTGCTGATCCGCGTGCACTGACCATTACACTCGATGCCTGTAATGCTTATGAGCGCCTCGGCAGCCCGGAAGGTGAATTGGCGCTAGTACAGGCAACGCTCTACCTGGCTTGTGCTCCCAAAAGTAACGCAGCTTACCTTGCTTACAAAAAAGCCCGCTCATATGTCGAGCACGATCAATCGCGCCGTGTACCACTACGATTACGTAACGCGCCTACCAAGCTTATGAAAGACATGGGTTTTGGGCAATACTACCGTTACGCGCATGATGAGCTAGAAGCTTATGCCGCGGGTGAAAGTTATTTCCCAGATGACATGCCGCTAGTGGATTTCTATCACCCTACCTCCTACGGGCTGGAGGCGAAAATTGCTGAAAAAATGCAGTACTTAAAAAAACTGGATGAACAGGTAAAAAAGCGTCATACAAAACCTTGAGGACTAATAAAAGAATCATAAAGAACGAATATACTTGCGTCCTTCTTCTCCTATCCTAGTAAACAGCTTTTAATTTCCGGTCTGATGTCAGCTTGATTCTACAATTGAGTTTGCTGCTGTGTTCATCCAAGGTGCGCTGCAGCCAATGTGCATCTTCTGCTGAAGCGCGGTTCAACCGGAAATGCTTGATTTGCAGCGGCACCATTTCCAAGCTAACCAATTTACCCGTGGCAGGTGCAACACTGACAAAATACATCAAGGATAAGTCGCCACGATAATGCTGGTAACCACCTATACCTTCATAATCATTCAGAAAATCACCGCATCCATACAAAATAAGTTTTTCTTTGTACACTTCCAGTCCGATAGGATGATGAGAAGAGTGACCATGCAGCAAGTCTATCTCGGCAGAATCAATCAGCATGTGAGAAAAATCAATGTGTTCCTCGGGAATACGATAACCCCAATTTCCACCCCAGTGGATGGAAACGATGACAATATCGCCAGGGCGCTTATTCTGACGCACGAGTGCTGCAATGTGATCAACCGTTTTGCGGGATAAATCGGTTAAGAAATAAACACCTGCTTTCCTGGCCGAAGCTGTCCATTCATAGGAAATGCCGCTGGATTCCGTGCCACAGGAAATGACAATGACTCTTCCTTTTGAGGGAATATCCAAGATAGCCGGCGATTGTGCTGCCTGCAAGTTTGTACCGGCACCGGCAGTTTTGATGTGAGCATTGGTCAGGATGCGTAAGGTTTCAGTCAAACCGGCATATCCCCAGTCCAGTACATGATTATTTGCCAGTACACAGCAATCAATTTTTGCAACGGTGAGAGAGGGCACATTTTCAGGATGCATGCGGTAGTGGATGCCTTTATTCACCCAAAACTCATCGCTGGTAGTAATGCTCGTTTCCAGATTAATTATACGTGCATCGGGTGCTATTTTTTCCAGTTCAATCAGCGCATCGCCCCAAATATAATCGAAGCTTACCGGTCTGGGAATTTTGCCATTGATTTCTTCGGCCAGTTCGACATACTCTTGCGCATTTTCTACATAGGGTTCATATAATTGCGGTTTGCTGGGGTGAGGCAATATTTGATCGATTCCTCTACCCGTCATCACATCACCGCATAAAAACAGTGTAATGGGCGTTTTTTGTGTGGATGCTTCAGAGTCGGTTATTGCCATTGCTTTCTCTATACCGGTAGTCAATGTCAGGAGAGCTGCGGATGATCCGATTAGAAAATCGCGTCGTTTCATTTGAACTCATCAGTCATTGCTGAATTAGCCCAATTTTAAGAACGGATAGCAGTTGCGTTGTTCACGGGTCCATAACGAGAAGCCTGCCTGCTGTGCGACGATTTCAACATCCAGAATTACGTCAGGATCATCAAATGTTACTTTGCCCTCAGCCCCTAGTGATCGTAATTGCTCATTCAGATAGTCGCCGAGTAAACCTGCTTCATCCTGGCTTTTTATCGTGCCATAGAAGCCACGCCGATGCATACGTACATGGAAACTGCGATGGGCCAATTGGGGCAGAAATGACTGAATGCACTGTTTGGCCTTTTCCTCGAATGCTGAGAGTGTCTGAAAAAAGAAGCAGTGAGTACAAGGAATGACTCGACAGAATACGCGCTTATAAGCTGGATCTTTTTGCATGTCCTGGAGAAAAGATTTGAGAAATGTTTCGGTATTCTCAACCTTGAGGGTCAGCACGTTGCGAAAAGGTGTCTTTTCAACATGATCATAATGCGATAGTAAAGAAAAAGCTTCCTTAAAGCAATTTTCTGCGATAGTGACCACAACGTTCCAATCTTTCATGATGATTTACCTTCGAATGATAAGTAATGGATGCATGATTTGGCTTTAGAGAAAGATGCCAGGCCCGAATAACTTATTCCATTTCTAAATCAAGCCTAACTCTATTCACTTCGCCTTGCCATTTATTTATACTGTCTACCGTCTGCCTTCATCTCATGTTTGATTTAGAAATAAAATCTGAACTACTCACTCCCCCGAAATAATTAAAGAGCGCCTCTAAAAATACTTGACAAGTTTTTGGACGACAAAAATTCAATTTTGTGCCGCACTGATAAATTCCCACGGTAGTCACCTTAGATGCAGTGATGAGCCATTTTCAGTATGGTTTTGCTGTTTTGTCGGGATGAGTCTAGTTTATCCTCATTGACTGGCTTACCAGGCGCCAAAAAAAGCCGTGTGATGATGGCGTTATCGATAATAATCCATAAACATCAACATGACGAACTTGGATAAAACTTCAGTCAGAGATGAATTCAGCCGTTTAAAAGCAGACTTTGATCGTCTTGGTGCTAAAGGTAAATGATCGTCTGAAAGCCAGGCAATCATAAACAGCCTGTTTATGATGGTCGGACTGATTCTGGCGCTCTTTCTTGAGCGCAGCACTAAAAAAGACAGTAGCCATTCCAGCCAACCCTCTTCATTCACATCGAAAGATGAATCCGTGTTAAGTCATCCTGGAAGTAACGGCAAAGGCAAAAGTGAGAACAAAGACTAGGCCAGCAATACCCACGTTAACGAAACCGTTACGGTTTCTCCAGTGCTCGCCTGCGAAGCGTGCGCACAAGATCACAAGATCTCAGTGATGTTCTCTGTATTGATCATGAAAGGCGCACCAAGATCGATATGGTATTTGAGAAAGTCATTGATCATGTGGATGCTGAAATCAAACGCTGTCCAGCCTGTGGTGCCACGATAAAAGGCGTCTTCCCGCCGGACATACACGGCCTGTTACAATATGGCGATGGTTTAAAGACTTTTGTGATTAACTTACTGATCGGTCAGATGGTTGCTCTGAACCGGGTGCAGAAGTTGGTGAAATCGATGATAGGGGTCGTAATTGCTGAGGTCAGCTTGTTAAAGTTCGTGCTGCGTCTTCATCAGGCCTGGCAAGCTGGGAGTAGTAAGCTGTCGAGAAGATACTCAATTCACCCGCGATTAATGTCGATGAAACGTCTTTCCGAATTGACATGAAGAACGACTGGATGCATGTCTATTCATCAAATGACATCACCCTCAAGTTTTTGCACCGAACCCGGGGTAAAGCGGCGATCGAAGCAATTAACATCAAATTGATTGGATATCCCGGTTGGCTGTTGTTGTTTAGGTTTCGCCCAAACCGTGAGTGATATTAATTAAGTCTGGGCAGCCAAAGCTGGCCATGAACTCTGTGAAAATATTTTGGACACGGTTTGGTGCCGAAGATTGTGTGAGGTAGTGAACTACCAAGTACTTGGATAAAAAGTAAGATTACTATATTAATCCAGATGAGTGACTGGTGCGGAGCGTGTGACTTCGACGTCAAAGACAACGACATAACGGGCGCGGTATCCGTAGCAGCAGTGGGTAAAGTTAATTTTTATGCTATTTTTAGTGGCAGGGTGTTATTTAGGCTATTGACAGAGGTCGGCTAATGGGTGACTTTGTCGGCTTCCCCTTGCCGTATTATTTAATACTGTCTGCGGCTCGCCTTCGCGTCATTTTTGATTTGGAAATGGAATTACGTGGCAATTGGCGAAAAGCAGATCCTCCACTTTTCCTACTCCAATCACATCAACCAAATGCTTGGTTATCTTCCAGCTAATATCAATAATGGGTTCTGGTGAGTTAGTTATTTATTTGGCCTCTTCCGCAGAATCTGTGGAGAAGATATAGAATGGCAGCGAAGTTTTTGTGATTTTGAAGCAGTTTTGATCAGGAAAGGGATGGATATTTATCTCCGTTATAGGCCATGATCAAACTAAATAGCTCCAGAACAGAATGGAATGGAGAATCTGGCTATTTTTTATTTGCGATGGCTGAGGATCAGTGCGGCAATCTCTACACCTAAGCCAAGGCTCAGAAGGACCACTCCAACCCATGCATTCTCTGGTGCCAGAAAGATGAGCACACCCCCTAAAATAAATAGCGAAATAGATAAAATGCGTTTGGTACGAGGGTTTCTGATCATACTAATTCTCCTCATCATGCTGAAAAATTTTGACTATGTTTATAGCTGATTCGAGTGCTTGAAAAAAGATCTATCTGGATCTATATAGAGTAGATTTTATACTAATTAGTGCCACTAACGCTCGCGGCGAGGCTGGAAAATGAAATTTGATATTTATCGAAATATTTGTTTTACCTGGGTTGAAAATATAGTGAGTATTCTTATATTAAGATCAGTACATATTGTTTCCTTATATGACTATCAGTGAGCATATTAATGGATTTTTGAAATTTATAGACATGAGAAAAAATTTGTGCAAATGGAAAATATCAGAGCGAACCTAAGAATTTTTTCGCAAGAGAAGATAGGCAGGTACGCTACATGAAAATACTGTGGGGCAACCCGATTAAATATACTTTTATTGTGATATGGAGGTTATGAAATGGCTATTATGCGTTATGAACCTTGGGGGTTATTGACTCAACTTCAGAAAGAACTGGAGCAGATGCGCGGTGATGCGGCAAGAGAAGGCTCCTCTGCTACGGCGGAGTGGGTTCCAGCAGTGGATATCAAGGAAGAGCCTGATAAGTTTGTGTTGCTCGCTGATCTGCCCGGGGTTAAGCCAGAGGAGATAGATGTCAGTATGGAGAATGGAGTATTGACGGTTAAAGGTGAGAAAAGGACTGAAGCCAAGACTGAAGAAGAAGGTTATAAGCGCGTTGAGAGAACGTATGGCTCTTTTTATCGACGCTTTAGTCTGCCAGATACGGCAAATCCGGATGCTATCTCTGCTGTTTCTAAACATGGTGTGCTGGAGATTGTTATTCCCAAGCGGGAATCAGTGCAACCTAAGAAAATTAATGTGGCATCAAACGAGTAATAAAATGGAGCCTTCGGGCTCCATTCTTTTTAGAATGCTTTGAATAAAAGTCCCCTGTATAAAAAATTATTTTACTGAGACCTGTAATTCATGAAAGAATTACAGGCTTGCTAATTTTCTTGTTTTTCTCATGCCTCTCGTAATACTTGAGAATGCCAGTCTGGCATTTGGTCACCATGCATTATTGAATCATGTGGATTTGCAACTTGATGCAGGGGAGCGTATCGGTTTAATTGGCCGTAATGGTAGTGGTAAATCAAGTCTTCTGCGTGTAATAGCAGGGGAAATTAAGTTGGATGATGGCAAACTCTGGTATGCACCAGAATTGAAACTGGTCTATGTCCCACAGGAGCCACAATTTGAAGGTGGCAGTACAGTATTCCAAGAAGTCTCCAAAGGACTTGGAAATCTAAGCCAAGTATTGCTCGAATATCATGAGATTTCTCATGCTTTGAGTGAAAGCGGAAAAAATACCCAAGCATTGCTCGAGCGCCTGCAGGATTTGCAAAGCATACTTGAGGCGCAGGATGGTTGGCGTATTCAAACGAGAGTAGATACTGTGATTAATCAGCTCGGGTTGCTTCCAGATGCACAGATAAAAACTCTTTCAGGTGGCGTAAGAAAACGAGTGGCGCTTGCACGTGGCTTGGTAGTGATGCCAGATGTACTATTGTTAGATGAACCGACCAATCACCTCGATTTTTCATCTATTGAATGGCTAGAAAGTTTACTCAAGGATTTTCCCGGTAGTGTCATTTTCATCACGCATGATCGACGTTTTCTAGATAATGTTGTTACACGAATTATTGAGCTTGATCGTGGACATCTGGAGAATTTTCCAGGGAGTTTTGCAGTTTACCAACAGAAGAAAGCTGAGCTTCTTCAAACCGAAGCCGTGCATCATCAGAAATTTGATAAAGTGCTGGCACAAGAAGAAATCTGGATACGAAAAGGTGTTCAGGCTAGATGTACACGCAATGAAGGTAGGGTAAGGCGATTGGAAGCATTACGTCTGGAACGTGCAGCCCGACGTGACCGTGTCGGATCGGTTAATTTTAATATCGAACTAGGGGAGCGTTCTGGGCAGCTGGTCGCAGAGCTGGAGCATGTCTCCAAAAGCTACGGTGATAAGATTATTATTAAAGATTTCTCCTGCCGGATCATGCGGGGGGATAGGGTGGGATTGTTGGGTCCGAATGGCGCCGGAAAATCAACTTTATTGAAGCTTATATTGGGGGAGCTGAAACCCGATTCGGGAAGCATACGTACAGGAACAAAGCTGACGGTGGCCTATTTCGATCAAATGCGTGAGCAGTTAAATACGGATTTAACGTTAGTAGAATCAATCAGCCAAGGATCTGATTTCATAGAGATTAATGGTGAGCGTAAGCATGTTATTAGTTATCTGGAAGATTTTTTATTTACCCCACAGCGTGCTCGCTCAACAGTTAAGTCATTGTCAGGTGGCGAGCGTAATCGGCTGCTGCTGGCTCGCTTATTTACGCGACCAGCTAATGTGTTAGTATTGGACGAACCAACAAATGATCTCGATATCGAAACGCTTGAGTTACTGGAAACGCTGCTACAAAGTTATGCCGGTACACTGTTTCTGGTCAGCCATGATCGCGCATTTCTTGACAATGTAGTGACCCAGGTAATTGCCTTTGAAGGAAATGGTATTTTAAGGGAGTATGTAGGTGGCTATGAAGAATGGGTTCAAAGTAAACATTCTGTGGAGGTGGCACTTCAGCAAAAAGTGGCTACACCTAAATCTTCTCCTGCTTCACAGGACAAAAAAGCTAAATCCACATCTACTTCACGTATTAAATTGAGTTATCAAGAAGCGCGTGAGCTGGCAGCTTTGCCTGAAAAAATTGATTTACTGGAAAAGGAGCAATCATCTATTACTACACGATTGAGTGATTCTGCAATTTATCGAAATTCCCCTGAGGATGCCAAGGCTTTGCAAATACGATTTTCTGCAATAGAGCAAGAGCTGACTAAGTGCTTTGCACGCTGGGAAGAATTGGAATCCAAGCAATCAACAGCATAAAATTAGAAGAAGATTATTTGGAAAAAATCACAGATAATTTCCCTATCCACAACAGGGAGATTACTATTATATTCATTGACTTAACATGACTCATCGTTTAAAGTTTACATTTTTGAGAGGAGGACGCACAAAGTGAAAAAGTCAGCAGCTGTTAAATTATTACTTGCTACTGGCATGTCTCTGGCATTTTCTGGTGTAGTACAGGCAGCCGGTGATGCTGAAGCAGCCAAAGCCAAAATTTCCATGTGTATAGGTTGCCATGGAATAGAGGGTTATCGTACATCTTATCCTGTTGTTTACCATGTTCCGAAGCTGGGCGGACAACATGAGGCCTACTTAGCCAAAGTACTTAGGGATTATAAATCAGGAGAACGTAAGCATCCCCAAATGAGTGGAATTGCAGCCACCCTTTCCGATCAAGATATTGAAGATTTGGCTGCTTATTATGCTAGTAAATAATTTTTCCCTTTAAGAAGCAAGGATCAGAACATGAAAAATTTTGTTGTGGCCGCAGTAAGCGGTGTGGTATTACTCTTTTCCGGATACGGTATTGCGGCTGATATCGAAGCTGGCAAGAAAAAAGCTGCAGAGGTGTGTGCTTCCTGTCATGGAGTCGATGGTAATAGTCCTGCTCCAAATTTCCCTAAAATTGGTGGTCAACCCAGAACTTATCTCGAGAAAGCCTTAAAAGACTATAAAACTGGTGAGCGTAAAGATCCTATCATGGCTGGAATGGCTGCGCCGTTAAGTGAAGACGATATTGAAAATCTGGCTTTTTATTATTCCGGCCAATCTGGCTTATATGTGAAGTAATAATTTGTTCTATGGATGGGCAGGGAAGTCATACCTTGCTTATTCAAAAAGAAATATAATAAAAAACAAAAAACGGAGTGTATGATTTTATACATTCCGTTTTTTATTGATCTTATTACATTTTTAAATCAAAGCTGACTTTGTCGGCTTCACCTTGCCGTATTATTTATACTGTTTGCGGCTCGCCTTCGCGTCATTTTTGATTTAGAAATGGAATGACTTAGCAATCCATTTATCTAGACAATCAAAGTAAATCTGAGCATCCGGTGGCGTTTGATTGCGCTGCGCCTGCCAAAGCATTTCAGCAAGACATTCAATAATCAGATGAGCTGCATCGTGCTCATTCCCGGTTTTATTTAGCAAAAGTTCAAATTTCTTGCGAATCCCAATGGGTTGATTAATAGAAAGTTGCTCTTTAATGGCAACATGCATACTCATATGAAGAAAGGGATTGGTTTCCCCCATCTCTGGAAAATAGTTTTTATCACGATAACGCTCGCTATCATCAAGCATATCCTGATATTCAGGATGCAACAAGATGACTTCTAGTGCAATAGTTTCTATACCAGATAAGACTTCTTTCTGGCGAAATTTACGCCATGTTTCGAAGAATAGTTGACGGACCTGTTCTCTCGTTGGATTAAACATCTAGGAATTCATTACAACAACAGGGTTATTTTCCAGGTTTTTATGTTCGTATTCACACAAATCGTTGATAAGGCAGTCGCTACATGCGGGTTTTCTTGCCGTGCACACATATCGCCCATGGAGAATCAGCCAGTGATGTGCATCATGGCGAAATTCAATGGGTACACATTTCATGAGTTTATCCTCAACCACACGCACATTCTTGCCGGGAGCAATTCCCGTTCGATTGGCAACACGGAAAATGTGGGTATCGACTGCAATGGTGGGTTCTCCAAAAGCAGTATTTAAAATAACATTGGCGGTCTTGCGCCCCACGCCCGGTAGCTTCTCAAGCTCAACTCGCGTTCTCGGTACTTGACTATGATGATGTTGGATGAGTAATTGACACGTTGCAAGGATATTTTTTGCTTTTGTTCTATATAAGCCGATGCTTTTAATCAAGCTAATTAACCCGGCTTCACTCAGTGCTATCAGTTTCTCGGGAGTGTTAGCCAATGGGAAAAGTTTTCTTGTTGCCAGATTGACACTCTTATCCGTGGCCTGTGCTGAAAGGATGACCGCGATAAGTAGCTCGAATGGTGTGGTGTATTCAAGCTCGGTAGTAGGGTGAGGATTGGCTGCTTTGAAGCGTGTGAAAATTTCGTAGCGTTTGGCGGCGTTCATAGTTCGGGGTGATTACTTTTGATCAATTGTCTCGGCCCGATTTGCAAGTGCGCGCGCTAATGCTGCTTGAATGGCCGCCTTTTTCAGATTGGTATTTTCTGGTGCAGATTGAGATTCCTTTGCTGCCAATGATTTTTGTGCAAATATCTCAGTTTGTATTTGTTTGTCACGTTCAAGCCTTTGTAATCTAAATTGATGGCGTTGCCGTGCTCGATCAGCAGCTTGCTGCTTCATTTTCTGAGCCTGGTTTTCAGGGTAGGGTACAACGGGAATTATGCTAATACAATCTACCGGGCAAGGGGCGACGCACCGCTCACAGCCGGTACATTCTTCTGTAATAACCGTATGGACCTGTTTGGCAGCACCAACAATCGCATCGACAGGACAAGCTTGTATACAGAACGTGCAGCCAATACATTGTTCTTCGTTGATAAAAGCAGCCGATTTAGGTTTGGGTACACCGTGTGTTGTATTGAGAGATTTGAAAGCTACACCGACTAAAGCAGCAAGCTTTCGGATACCTTCTGCATCTCCAGGTGGGCATTGATTGATATCGGCATGGCCTTCTGCAATAGCGGTAGCATAAGGTAGACAACCTGAAAAGCCGCATTGACCACATTGTGTTTGCGGCAGAACGGCATCGATTTGTTCTATTAATTTGCGTTTATCAGTCATCATGGCAGGAAGTGCAAATTGCTTCAACAGATTGGCGTATCAAATCAGAGCCATGATAAATCAAACCTGTATAAATTTGGATCAGATTCGCTCCCGCTTCTATTTTTTCTTTTGCATCTTCAGCAGATAGGATGCCACCGACACCAATAATGGGTATGGTTCCTTGTAGCAAGGCATATAACTTTCTAATCACTTTGGTGCTGAGTGGCTTGAGGGGTGCGCCGCTTAAACCACCTGTTTCATTGGAAAGCGGTAAATGTTCTAGATTCTGACGTGAAATAGTTGTGTTGGTAGCGATCACACCATCAATTTGGTATTTTATCAATAGCTGAGCAATTGCCTCCAGTTGTGATGATTCCAGATCGGGCGCAATCTTTATAACTAGCGGCGTATATTTACCCTGTTGATCGCTAAGTTTTGTTTGCTCTCTTTTTAATAGATGCAACAAGCGCTCAAGCTCGGGAGAATTTTGTAATTGTCTCAAATTGCAGGTATTGGGTGAAGAAATATTGATAGTGACATAGCTGGCATAACGATAAGCCTTTTGAAAGCAAATTAAATAATCTTCTACTGCTTTGTCTACAGGTGTATCAAAATTCTTGCCAATATTAACGCCCAGTATGCCCTGAAAATTGGAACGTTTAATATTCTCAATCAAGTGATCAATACCGTCGTTATTAAAACCCATGCGATTGATAATTGCCTGTGCTTGAGGGAGGCGGAACAGGCGCGGCTGTGGATTGCCCGGTTGTGGACGAGGTGTGACCGTGCCTACTTCGATAAAGCCAAATCCCAGTTTTGCAAGGGCTTCAATATAAGCGCCATTTTTATCTAACCCAGCTGCAAGGCCGACAGGATTGGGAAAATCTAAACCCATTATCCTACGTGGCTTACAGGTAAATGAGCGGCCTCGCAGCAATCCAAGGTTTTGCACGCATTGTAATGCACTGAGAGAAAGGGTGTGCGCTGTTTCGGGATCAAGCGTAAATAGCAGTGGGCGAAAAAGGTGATAGCGCATTGAAACTTATTTTACCCTGTAAGACAGATTGGATTAAGCAGAACAATTTAAAGAAATTTTTGGGGAGAGTTGCTGAAGGCTTGCCATTGTCCGTCCGATAACCTTTGTAAAGGGTGGAAATTGGTTTTATAACTCATTTTTCGGGTTTCACCAATCCAATAACCCAAATAAAGAAATGGCAGGTTCTTCATGCGACATTGTTCTATCTGCCACAAAATATTAAAAGTACCAAAACTTGCATTGAGAATATCGGGATCGAAAAAAGTATACACCGAAGAGAAGCCATCGGGTAATTGATCAATGATGCTGATCATGCGTAATTGATCCTTTTCATGGAAGGTAACAAGCCTGGAATCGACGTTGCTTTGCAGCAAAAAATTGCAATATTGATCACGACTATCATAATCCATGCCACCGTGAGCATGACGTTTCACTTGATAGCGGCGATAGAGACGATAATGATCAGGATGGTAATGCAATTTATGTTGTGTGGCTACCAAATCCTGATGTCGCTTCCACGCTCTGCGTTGCGCTCGGTTAGATGTAAACTGATCAACAATGATACGTATCGGAACGCAAGCCTCACACTGCTCACAGCTTGGGCGGTAAACAAAATTACCACTGCGGCGGAAACCCATTTTGATCAGTTGCGCATAGGCCGGTGTATCGATCAGATGATCGGATAGCGCAATTTGTGAACGGGCAAGCTTGCCAGGCAAATAGCTGCATGGATAAAACTCAGTGGTATGAAATTTCATAACTGGCAAGATCGCATCATTCTGGATAGACATAATCAAAGTGCCATTTCCCAATTCTTCCTGGAGTAGTGAGTAGATTATTTAATATTTGAACAAATTTAATGCGAGGAATTTCTCTGCCACCTAATGAAGTAAGGTGCCTCGTTTTCATCTGACAGTCAAGCATGCCAAAGTTCCAATGTTCCAATTGTTTTACCAAATACACAAAGGCAATTTTGGAAGTATCCGTAACACGGGAGAACATCGATTCACCAAAGAACATTTTCCCCAGAGCAATACCATACAGCCCTCCCACTAACTCTCCTTCGATCCAGGTTTCCACTGAGTGAGCCACACCCATTTGATGCAGTTCAGTATAAGCTGAGATCATTTCCGGGTGTATCCATGTCCCTTCCTGTTCCATGCGTGGGGCTGCACAGGCTTGCATTACCTGAGTAAAAGCGCTATCGCATCGAATTTCGTAATGATGCTTCTTCATAGTTTTATGAAGTGAACGGGAAATTTTAAGCTCATCAGGAAATAATACCATACGCGGATTTGGACTCCACCATAGGATGGGCTCTTCCTGATTGAACCATGGGAAGACGCCGCAACGATAGGCTGTCAGCAGGCGCCGCGGTGATAAGTCGCCGCCAGCGGCAAGCAAACCATTAGGTTCATCAAGCGCCATTTCTAGCGGTGGAAAATATTCTGGGTTAGGAGTTAGCCAATGGATCATAAGTCTATTTTGTGATGAAATATATATATACCTTGATTTAAATCAAGGTATATAGCGTAATTTTTTCTTATTATAAATTTATCGATCCATAGATTGAATAAATAACAAATAACAATAATGGAAAGGAGAACGAATGAAGCAATTCCGTCACAAAACTAGAGTCGTTAGTATAGCTGTTAGTTCACTCATTATGGCGCTAGCAACGGGCTCCCCCCAGTTGCTAGCTCACGGTGGCACATCAACTGAAGCCATGGAGCAGCAGATCAAAGTATTAGAAAGTCAGTTAAAGGCGATTCGGGATGAGCTCAATCAAGTAAAAAGCAAGGCCGCACAAGATGAACAGGAGATTAGAAGTGTAAAAGAAGAGGTTGTCCGGCAAGATCGGAACATCCAAAAAGTAGAAGGGCGTGAACGTAAACACTCTCATATGCTATTTTTTCGTGGCGGCTTCGCTCATAACTTACAGGATCGTAATGGGGTAACCTTGCAAAGCAATGTTGCACCAGTCGGCGCACAAGATGCGGGAGGCAATGATGGTTGGTATGTAGGAGCGGGTTTTGATTTCAATTTAACAAAAGATGTATGGGGGATCATGCCCAAGACAGACGTCTTTGCTGAATTAATGTTTGAATACAAGCGTTTCGGCGTTTCACAAGGTAATGCACTGGCTAATATTCCTACTCAATTGGCAGGTGGCACACTGAATCCACGGGATGTGACTGTATCTCAATTTACCTTATCAGCTGCACCGAAAATTAAATTTTTGGATGGCTATAGATTCAGGCCTTGGATTATCCCAGCCGGCTTTGCTCTTCATGTTATCAGCCCACCCTCTGAATCCATCACGGTTTTGGCGCCGGGTATGACATTTGGTGCGGGGTTTGATTACCGAATTTGGAAGGATTTTTTTATCGGGGCAGATGCGCGTTATCATGAGACATTTGGCAAGACTGATGGCGTTAATGTCAGTGGCTTGACTGCCGGTGGTTACCTTGGAATCGGTTTTTAACGATATGGGCGCAGAAAGTAAAAGTAGGAGGACAATTTTTTTAGCTGTAGAGAATGATAATCTCCTAAATAGTTGTACTTCGTAGTTGTGTTTTAAATAAAATAGATTTATTTCTCTTCTTGTTTCTAGCAAGATCAGTGTGACTGAGTAGATGATTTTGTGACGAAGCCTTTGCACCCCGCTGTATGCCGGTGGGGTGTTTTTTTATTCTTGTTTCTTGGGAAAAACCGTATAAAAGTCTAAAAATACAGTTATGCAGAAACCTTCTACATCATCGCCATATTCAGCGGTAAAAATCGGGAGTTTAAGCTTCTCTCCGGGATAATACTTTTGCGCAGCCAATGCCAGAAAATAAAAAATATCCGCAAAATTATTTTCACTGATATCGATTTGGTACCATAAAAAAGTTACCTGCTGTTTCTTAAGTAAGCTGACGACAAAGACAGTTTTGCCAGAGCCAGTCAAGCCATTTCCCATATTATCTTGTTCCATTTCTAAATCAAAAATGACGCGAAGGCGAGCCGCAGATAGTGTCAATAATACGGCAAGGTGAAGCCGATAAAGTCAGTTTTGATTTAAAAATGGAATTAGCCGTTTTTCTTTGTTCAGTCAGTATCAATAAGTGATCACGCTCAAAAACACGATCGTAAACCGGCGACATGATTTTAGTCAGATACCTTTTAATACCACCCATCGACCTTTTATGATGTTTTTTTCAATCTGTATGCTATCCGTAAGTCTGATTCTGGTAATTTTCAGGCCAAAGATCGGAAGGCGCATTATTCAAACAAGATCAGTGCGATTGAATGGATGACTCTGTGACGGAGTCTTTGCACCTCGCTGTATGCCGGCGGGGTGCTTTTTTATAGCTTATTTATTTCGAGTCAGAATTATGATCTTTCTCTCTTTTTAATTGCTTGGCAAGCTCATGAATTTCATTAGAAAGCCTAACTTTAAATCCCTCAAATAAAATCCGATGGCATTGATGATAAGTCTGCAATGCCTGATCAAGCTGTCCTTGCCTGATATGATGAGACATTAATCGTCGATAGCTTGCTTCAGTCAAGGGGCTTAGCTCCACTATCTTGGTTAATAACAAGCTAGCGCGGTCATATTCCCCCTTCTTTTCATGGAAACTTATGGATAAATCCAGCGCGCGGAATAATTTATTCAATAATTGGGATTGTTTTAATATTCCTAACCCTGAATCGAAATCCTTCAGAAATGGGCCCTGGTAGAGTTTCAACAGCCGGTCAGTTAATTTAATGATCTCAGACGGTTGCTCATCACTAAACGCTTGCTCCAACTTGTCTACAGTCTCTTCAAACGCCCACAAATCTAGCCAGCAATAATTCCTGTTAAAGGAAACCAGACCAGAATTCAATATTATGGCTTCCTTGCCAAGGAGCTTGCGTAATCGGTGCAACGCTGTTTCCAAGGATTGCCTCGCCAGGTCACCATCAACATCAGGCCATAATATATCAGTGAGTTGAATGGAAGGAGCCTTACGACCACCTAGTATGACTAACGTCTCCAGCAATTCGAGTATCTTTTTCTGGCTTTTGCCAGAATGCTCTATCTGTTTTCCTTCGACTTCTACTATTAATGATCCAAAACTATAGATTCGTACTGGCCAGGGCCATTTCTCGAGATATGTAGGTGGACAAGCCAGCAGTCGATGTTTCTGCAACAAGTGAACAGCAAATTCTTCCTCGATGCCGTTTTCAATTGCCAGCAGGCACAGCGAAGTTAAAACCTTGGGGCGCCACCCGAAAAAAGCAACAATCTCCTCAGTATGCAGAATTTGTAATAGCTCTTTTAGAGCTGCGAGGGTACGAAGCTGATTTTGCTGTAAATATGCTAGCCAGGCATCGGCGATATGGTACTGGATCAGATTATGCTTATTATTGGTATCTATAGCTGCTGCAGAAAGTAAAGAAAGTGTTTGCTCCGCTTTGTGCCACTGTGACAGCTCAGCGAGTATTTGCACCTCAAGTGACCAAAGGCTGACACAAGCGATTTTAAAGTGAACTAATTTTGCCAACTGCAGAGTCTTTTGACTCTGCTCAAAGGCTTGATGCAGCTTGCCGGCTAACGCAGCTAACCAGACGGCATAGGAATAATGCATCACAGTTGATATGCGCTGGTACGCATTCTCATACTTGATGGTTCTTTGCAAAACAATTTCAGCACTAATCAGATCACCGTTATTAATATGACAACCAACAATAGTAGCAAGTAGCACCGCTTCAAATGAACGAATGCCTGATAAATCAGACAATTGTAGCCCTCTCTGGGCATATTCAAGCGCTTTGATAGTATCGGCCATAAATAGTCTTTGATTAGCTAATAGGTAAGTACTCATAATTCTTACCATGGCAGGTATAGCTTGATCTTCCACTATTAACTCCAAGAAAGCAGCGGAGGTGTGTAGTTTGGTTAATTGACAGTTAAATATGTAATATTGTGCTAACTGTGTGCCTAACAATAACTTGATTGTTTTCATCGGAGTGGAGAGAAACAGCCGTTCACAAATTCTGATTAATGTTTTTAACCGTGGATGGTGTGGGTCATAGATAGTAAGACCATTTATCGCCGCCATATAAAACTTGATTTTTAATTCGATTGACGGACAGGCGTGATGATGCTTGCGTATTTCGTCAAAGCGATTCATCCAAACCTTCAGTCTGGAAAAATCATCCCAGCTAATCATAATTGATTCAACTGCTGCCACCCAGCTAGAATAAATACCCTTAATATCATGATTGATGTCAAATAGCTGATAGCATTTTTCCATATGCGCTTCAGTCAAAAAGGGGCTAACTGGTTTCAATGCAATGGCATACCAATATTTCAACCAGGCATCCATATCCAGGTACTTGCTTGGTAATGCTTGTATCCATTGAATGACGGTATGATGACGCCCAGAATTAATTAGCTGGCTAGCTTGCTGCAATAGTAACTCTTTTAGCGATGACCAGTCCTGTAATTGCTGGAAAAGAAGCATGGCTTCAAGAGTGTTATCCTGCTTTACCAGGATCATCGCTGCTTTGTGCTGTAATTTCCTCCAATAGGCTTGGGTAAACACAGTGTCGGCCTGAGATAGCAATAAATCTCTGAGCAGCGGATGAAATTGATAAATCGGATTGGGTCTCTCTATACGCTTAATCATAAAATTTTTATAAACAAGCTCATTGAGATAGGACCTAGTTTGGCTGCAACCGGTCAGTTGCATACCCATTTCTGCCGTTAATTGGGTAAATAATGCACTGGCTACTAGAAACTTATGCAGTTCCTTGGGTAAATGAAAAAGTATTTCCGAAGAGAGATAAGCAAAAATATTTTCTTCGGCATTAAAATCTTCAGTAGCACCCCAAATTCTGAATTCCCTCGCCATCAATACCATCCCGGCAGACCAGCCATGTGTTTTTGACTGAATTTGCTGGATCTGGAGATCATTCAAATGTGGATCAAGCCATTTCAGGAATGCTTGACCCTCCTGATCATTAAACTCTAGCTCGGCATTGCTTATATCGAGCAATTCGTAATTGGTGTACAACCGCTTAAGTACAGCATGAAGACGATTCCTGCTGATACAGATCAATTGCATGCCGTCTGGTAACTGGTTTATAACAATCTGTATCAGCCGGGGAAAAACAACATACTTTTCCAGTTCATGGCAATTATCCAGCACAATGGCTGATTCTTCCGTGAGCGAAGCAAAAAGCTTACGAAAAAAGACACGTGCAAAGTTCTCTACATCATCAGCATATTCACTGGTAAAGACCGGCAGATTAAGTTTCTTTCTGGGATGGTTCTTTTGCGCAGCCAACGCCAGAAAATAAAAAATATCGGCCACATCATTCTCGCTGCTATCGATTCGGTACCACAAAAATGATGCATGCTGTTTTTTAAGTAAGCTGGTGACAAAAACAGTTTTGCCGGCACCGGGTGATCCATTCACCCAGATCACCTTCGCTGTCTTTCTTTTCTTAACGAGCTCAAACAAGAAAGTCCGCTCAAAAACACGGGTGTAATCGGGCGGAATGATTTTGGTCGGATATCTTTTTATTATCAATTCTATTCTTTCTATATCAAATTATTTTTTTCATAATGTGTATGCCATTTGTAAGTCTTCAATTTTATTTATCAAATAATCTGTTTGCTATTTGTATATCCTCAATTGTTAAATTTTTGCACAAAAATTAATTATGAAAGATTAATCAGTTTTCATGAAATTTTTAGTCAGCAAGTTTTTAATTTAACTGTACCAAGAGAGGGGAGGGTGAAAAAATATGAGGAGTATACACGCTGCAGAGCTTGTTACAGATAGCTTCTTTTCATCGCGTATGGAAAAAGTATGTAACTCGCGTCCACTATCAGCTATTTGGTCGATGGTTCTATTTGCTATCTCTTTGCTATTTCTGGGAGGTAATGTATTAGCAGGAAATACTCATCGAATCGGCATGTTTGCTGAAGAAATGACTGGCGGTTATTTTGCTTATCGTATGATGAGATATGAAGTTATCGATCAAGATGGTAGCTCAACCGATATAACTGCCCGTTATAGCGATAGGGCCACGATTCCAGGGCCAACCATAATCCTTACCGAAGGTGATGAAGCTGAAATCGAGCTCATGTATCAAATTAATCCCGATCAGGCAAACCCCAAGCATAATCATGTCAGTTTGCACGTGCATGGGGTTCACTACGATAAAGACAGCGATGGTACCTTGAAATACATCAATTTGTACAAGGATGAGAGTGCGACGCCTGTTTTGTCATACACTTATCGTTGGAATGCTGCGCTCGGCACTGCTGGCACATGGCCCTATCATGACCACAATATGGATAGCCATAATGGCGCTGAAGATAGGGGGCTCTTTGGAGCGCTTATCGTCAATTCTGCATCTGCTGCCGTGGATAACATTAAAAAGGAATTTGTTCTTTACATTATCGATGATGCTATTGTCGGAATGGAAACCAATAACACGACAGGTCAGCACACCCCGCTTTGGGTTAATCCTAACCTGACTGCAGAAAAAAATAGTGATGTCAGATTCCATGTGCTTGCACTGGGTACCAATTTCCATCAATTTCAACTTAATAACTACACATGGGCAGATCCAGGGGCAGTTAATCAAATCAATACAAAAGCGATAGGACCCCTTGAAAAACATGTATTTGTAGTTAAAGCAACTCATTCTTCAAGCTATATGGATACCGCTTTCTCAAGCGTATTGCTCGGCATGAAAGGCGATTTTGTCGTTGCTGATTAAGGCTAATTCTAATGAGTGCAAATATGAGTTCACAAAATTATGGAAAAAAAATGAAAACCATTACAGCAATTTTATTATTTATTACAGCATGGCTGCTTTCTTCGATTGCGCTGGCAGCCTCGCACAACATCGTATTAACTGCTGAAACCCTTCCTAATGGACAGTATGGCTATAAAATGATCAGCCATACTACGACGGATGGTACTGTACCCAATTATCCTGCTGATGCAGTGATTCCTGGTCCTACTTTGTTTATACAAACAGGAGATGACGTCAAAATTCAACTGACCAACAATACCAATGTCAAAATTGAGTTCAATGTTGGTGGATTATCTGTCGGCAATACTCCCTCTCTTTCACCGAAACAGACAAAAAATTATAGATTTAACGCTAATACAGTGGGTACATTCCCTTATGGTGATGAAAAGTCAGCCTTACTTGGATTATTTGGTGCCATTGTAGTGGATGATTCCAGTGGGAAAGCGCAAAGCTTTATGGATGGTAATGGCGCGCTAACTGCTGTCAATCGTAATCAGCTAGACAAAGAATTCGTTTTGTTTATGGTCGGCTCAACCTTCTGGGGAGCTGAAATCAGTGCGAATGGCACACAAAGACCGCTATGGACTAACCCCACTCTGGGTGCAGTCGAGAATCAGCTTGTGCGCTGGCACGTGCTAGCAGTGGGGCATGCCCATACTTTCCATCTGCATGCACATCGCTGGCCTGATGCCGTAGATAAAAATGCGGCTTCATCAAATATTATTGATGTTAAATTGATGAATAGCCCTTTTAGTAGCCATACCTTTACCGTTAAAGCTGGGACAGGTGTCGGGCCGGGTGTCTGGCAATATCACTGTCATGTGATGTCGCATATGCAATCCGGCATGAATGGTAAATTTCATGTGGTTGCAGCAGGGTCGGGTGAAACAGGCGAAAGCATCGCAGGTGCTTCCCCGCATGGCAAGATATTTGGAAATGAAAATGGTGATGGAGCGGGCCTGGTGACCTTCATTATATCCGACGAACCGGGCAGCTGGTTTAGAAGTGCACGTGGTGATGCTTTGAGTCCGGTAACGCATACTAAATCACTGGAAATTATTCCCCCGGGCAGCAGTGTTCATTTCATCATGTCCGACACCAACGGTACACATACTGTCACCAATCTGCTGTGGCCAAGTGATGCAGGGAAAAATGATCATGGCGGGGATCATTTCATGATTCCTTTTGAACAAACTAAAGCTTATCGTGGCGGCGGCATTGTGCAACTCAATGTGCCTGGCCTATATGTATTTACCTGCAAGATTCACCCGTTTATGATGGCAGCGGTGATAGTGGATGACCCAGCTACAGATGGTTTAGATCTGGGCAAGACTATTGATCTGGTATCAGGGGTGAAAGATTTGCCTACTAGCAGTGACTTGGCAACCCGTCTGGTACACACCTTCTTTGTTGCCTCTACGCCGAAAAACTGGCAGGATTTTACCTCTACTAGTCCCTGGCATGTTGCCTATCCCAATGTGGATGTGGTAACGGATGCGGGCAAACTCTCATTGGTATCTGTTCTTGAAGCAAGGTATGGTCAGGACATTGCACTGACGCCATTAGTTAAACCGGCCATTCCGGGTGTGGGTGAAGTATGGATCGATACCCAGTTCGAGAAAACAGCCGGTAAAACCAAACCAGGTACTATTACCGTTCTGGATACCAGTAACTGGACACTTAAACGGAAAATTGCGTTACCGCAGATCAATATGAATAACCCACATAACATGTGGGCCAATCGTGACCATTCAGTCATTTATCAAACTCAGTGGTTTGATACCAATCTGGTATTAATTGATCAGAGGACAGGTAAGTTGATTAATAATATCCACGTTGGGGATACGCCTTCGCATGTGATGACCCTCCCGAATACGGATGATGTTACTGTGGCAATTCATGGCGAGAATGGCGTAGTCATGATTCCTGCCGGCACGACAGAAGTACATCACATGATGCCGACCCAACAGCATGGACAAGCTCCGGCTAATCCGCATGGCCACTGGATTTCTGCCGATGGAAAGCAAATTATTACGCCTAATGTCAATACCGGTGATGCCGGTATCTATGACTCGGAAACAGGTCAAATCATAACAAGAACTCAGACAGGTGGCGGTGCGCCTGTACCACACCCAATTGCTATCGGTATGATGCCGGATTCCAGTAAAGTTTATGCTGCGAATTTGCTGCATCACAGCATTAGTGTATTGGATGGCAACAATGGTGCACTATTAAATACCATCAATTTGATTGCTGATTATAACCCAGTAACTGGTGAATTCGCGGATAAAGATGGAAATGGAACGGTCGCCGTTGGCGTGCTTCCAATTCAAACTCCAGTGTCACCAGATGGCAAAGTAGTGGTAACGGCTGCGATGGGCGGGCAAATTGTCATCACGGATACGGCTACCGATAAGATCGTTAAAATGCTGCCATGTGATCCTGGCTGTCATGGGGCAAATTTTGGTGCCAAACAGGGTGGTGGTTATTATGCTTATGTCGCCAGCAAGTTCTCCAACCGCTTGATCGTGGTTGATCCCGATCCAAATGGTGATGGCAATTTGATCGATGCGGAGATTGCCGGTTCGATTTCCTTGGTGGCGGATGCAAGTGTTGTCAAGGATGACAATATCAGCAGTCTGGCTGGATTTGGCGGTCAGGGCGTATTGCCATTACCCATCGTCTATAATGGCTGGGTACAGAATCTCTCAAGCGAATGGAGCGCAGGACTAACGAATAATCAGCGTAATCCAATCCAATAGATGGAGGTAGGTATCAAGTCTAGAATTAAAAAGCTTCTGTAGTCATAACATCACGCTAGCCAGAGAATCTCTGGTTAGCGTTTTTGTTTAATAACGATTAATTGCTATTACCCGCTTTAGCGAGTAGTTTATCCAATAAACGAATGCTCAGGAAGCGTTTGAGAAAACCAAATAAATAGGTAGGGAAAGTAACGTAATAGCGCGGTTGAGGGTTGTGTGCCTCAAGGGCATGAATGACTTTTTTGAGTACAGCCTCGGGCGGCAGTGTAAAAGGAACGGCTGGCCCTTGCTTGTTTAATCGATCCAATACCGCACGGTATTTTTTACCATGGAAGCTATGGTCGATATCGATATATTTTTGTAAAGCCTTAAGTGCGTTAGCTCTAAATTGAGTGGCAATCGGACCCGGTTCGATCAGGCTGACAAAGATTTGAGTACCCATTAATTCAAGACGAAGCGTATCGCTCAATCCTTCGAGGGCATATTTGGAAGCATTGTAGGCGCCGCGAAATGGCATGGCTGCAAAACCCAGCACGGAACTATTCTGGATAATTCGACCATAACGTTGCTTGCGCATGATGGGCAACACAAGATTGGTCAGCTCTAGCCAGCCGAAAACATTGGTTTCGAATTGTGCGCGTAAGGCCTCGCGACTCAAATCTTCAACTGCTCCGGGTAGGCCATAGGCGCCATTATTGAACAGGGCATACAATTGACCATGAGTACGGTGCATGATTTCTTCAAATGTTTGCTGAATCGAATCTGGCTCATTTAAATCTAGACGAAGACTTTCCAGCCCTTCAGCTAATAACATCTCGACGCTTTCCCGCCTTCGCGCTGTGGCGAATACGCGATAGCCTCGTTTGTGCAATGCATGGGCGACACAATAGCCAATACCGCTGGAGCAACCAGTAATTAAAATAGACTTTTTCATCAACTAAGCTTATCTTGCAAAACGATTCATAGTTGTTTTGGACTTGACACAAGAAAAAGCATAATCATAGCATCACATAGCTCGATTCATTACACATGGCATCACAATGATCATAATTGAATAATGGCAAAATTATTGTTTAAACTACGAAACGTTCCAGATGATGAAGCCGAAGAAGTGCGCGAATTACTGACCAATCATCATATTGATTACTATGAAACCTCAGCAGGCAATTGGGGCGTTTCCATGCCCGCCCTCTGGGTGAAGGATGATCATCAATTCCGGGAAGCAAAAGCATTATTTGATGCTTATCAGGAAGCACGTTCAATACGGGTGAGGGAAGAATACGCGCGGCTTAAAAGCGAAGGCAAACACAAAACAGTGTGGGATAGTATGAAGCAAAATCCTGTTTTGTTTGTAGCGTATATACTCATTGTGCTGGCCTTGCTTTACTTGCCATTCAAGCTGATCATGGAACTAGCCAAGTAGTAATTTTCTTATTTTATTTTCTCATTGTTCAAAATCATTTGAGATTTTTTTGCTAAGTGGTCCGGATTGAATCAAATTAATTTAAAAATCATCCTCTCTTTCCTATCGGGTGCGCTGACTGTTCTCGGGTTTGCACCGTTTTATTTTTTTCCGATTCCTTTAGTTACCCTAGCATTACTCATCTATTTTTGGCGTCAAGATATAAAGTCTTTAAGTGCCGCAATACTGGGTTTTTCTTTCGGCATGGGAATGTTTGGTGCAGGGGTGACCTGGATTTATGTCAGTTTGCATGATTTTGGTAGTATGCCGATGCCGCTGGCTGTATTAGCTTTGATTCTGCTTTGTGCTTATCTCTCATTATTCCCTGCGTTAACGGGATGGGTTTCGGTAAGATTGCGCAATGCTGCGCCAGCTATTTGGCCCTGGATGGTTGCCTCGTTATGGATATTATCAGAATGGTTGCGTGGTACTTTATTTACCGGTTTTCCTTGGTTAGCGGTTGGGTATTCGCAGGCACCCTCTAGCCCGCTCATAGGTTTTGCACCAGTAGTGGGTGTGTATGGTATTTCGCTTCTTTTGGTTCTGAGTGCTGGCTGGCTATCCTCCTGGTTTGAGCAAAGGCGTGCATGGCGATGCTTATTTTTTCTAGGTGGAGTCTGGGCAATCGGTCTGGGACTGCAGTGGATCAATTGGACTAAGTCCCAGGGCGATGCCGTGACAGTGAGTCTATTACAGGGAAATATTCCCCAGGATCTAAAATGGCGAAAGGATCACGTTATCACGACCATGGATACTTACGCCAAGCTTATCCAGGAAAGTAACAGTCAGTTAATTGTGACGCCAGAAATATCCATTCCGCTGTTTCATGAAGATGTGCCGTTTGATTACTTATCAGAGCTTGCCGCGCATGCAAGGACAAATGAGGGCGATGTACTGATCGGCATGGCTGAATCGGTCTCATCGGACAGAAATGCATACTACAATACCATGTTTAGCCTGGGTGTATCCCCTGAACAACGTTATCGAAAACATCATCTCGTGCCATTTGGAGAATATATCCCGTTAAAGCTCGTGTTCAGCTGGGTTATCCAAGTGTTGAATATTCCTTTGTCAGATTTCTCTCGCGGCTCACTTGATCAGCAACCTTTGTATCTGGCTGGACAAAGCGTAGCCATCAATATTTGCTATGAAGATGTGTTCGGGGAAGAAATTATTATGCAGCTACCCGAGGCATCATTGCTGGTCAATGTTAGCAACGATGCCTGGTTTGGACGTTCTATCGGCCCTTGGCAGCACTTGCAGATCTCACAGATGCGTGCCTTGGAAACAGGACGATACATGTTGCGTGCAACCAATACAGGGGTAACCGCCATCATTAATCAACGCGGCAACGTCGTACAGCAATTGGAAATGTTTACCACAGCGGGTCTACATGGAATAGCCCAAGGTTATTCGGGTGCTACCCCGTATGTACGTTTTGGCAATAGTGTGGTATTAGGGCTGGCAATCTTATTGCTGATCGCCGGGTGGCTATCAGTCTTTTTTTATAGGAAACGTAAAACCCTGTAAAATACTTGCCGTCATTAACCAAACCGTTCTGAGCTAATGCTTACGTACCTATCATGATATTTCAGGATATGATTCTGACGCTCCAGCATTATTGGAGCAAACAAGGTTGTGCGCTGTTACAGCCTTATGACATGGAAGTTGGCGCAGGCACAAGCCATACCGCTACATTTCTGCGTGCACTGGGACCGGAGCCGTGGCGTGCAGCGTATGTACAGCCATCACGCCGTCCGAAGGATGGTCGTTATGGTAACAATCCGAATCGTTTACAGCATTATTACCAATATCAAGTCGTGCTAAAACCTGCTCCGCAAAATATTCTGGACTTATATTTGGGCTCGCTGCAGACATTGGGTTTGGATTTGAAACTGAATGATGTCAGATTAGTGGAAGATGATTGGGAGAATCCAACGCTTGGGGCTTGGGGGCTTGGCTGGGAAGTGTGGTTGAATGGTATGGAAGTCACACAGTTTACATATTTTCAGCAAATTGGGGGTATCAATTGCAGACCGATTACCGGTGAGATTACTTATGGGCTGGAGCGGCTGGCTATGTATCTACAAGGGGTAGAGAATGTTTTTGATTTAACCTGGACTGAAGGACTTAGCTATGGGGATGTTTATCATCAAAATGAAGTTGAACAATCGACTTATAATTTTGAATGCAGCGATACTGAATTTCTCTTCGTCGCTTTCGGTAAACATGAAGAACAAGCTAATGATCTAATGGAAAAACAATTGCCACTCCCTGCCTATGAGCAAGTCCTGAAAGCGGCGCATAGCTTCAATTTACTGGATGCCCGAGGAGCCATCTCGGTCACCGAACGTGCAGCCTATATCGCACGTATTCGTAATCTGGCGCGTCGAGTCGCACAGGCTTATTATGATAGTCGTGAACGATTGCAGCCTTCCTTTCCGCTGGCGCCGCGTGAGTGGGTAGCGCAACTCCCCAAGAAAGCAGGGTGAGCATGATACCAAGAAATCTACTTGTAGAGCTGCTGGTTGAAGAACTGCCACCCAAATCACTGCCTAAGCTGGGTACTTATTTTGCGGAAGCATTGCTAAATAGCCTGAAAAGCCAGAATTTGGCGATGTCAGATACGGTAATGACCGCATACGCAACGCCACGTAGGCTGGCTGTTCATATTACTCATGTTTTGGGGCAGGCTCCTGATCAGGCTGTGACGACTAAGTTAATGCCCATTTCGGTTGGTCTGGATAAGGAAGGGCGAGCGACGCCGGCTTTGGTCAAGAAATTGAGTAGTCTAGGCGTGGAGGCATTTGTTGTTTCGCAACTGACGCGGGCAATGGAGGGTAAATCCGAAACACTTTTTCTGGAGCGTGTTATGTCTGGTATCGTTCTTGTTGATGGGTTGCAACAAGCGATGGATGAGACGATTGCGCAATTACCCATCCCCAAAGTGATGACTTATCAGCTCGCAGATGGTTGGGAGAACGTCAATTTTGTACGTCCCGCTCATGGATTGGTTGCGCTGCATGGTGCAGAGGTCGTTCCTGTGAGCGTGCTGGGTTTGATTGCCAGCAATATGACACAAGGTCATCGCTTCGAAGCCAGCAGTCATCCTATCGTCATCAGAGAAGCGGATAGTTATAGCCAGCAACTGGAAACAGAAGGTGCAGTTATTGCGAGTTTTGCTGAGCGCCGTAGCCGGATCTCGAACCAGCTTTCCGCTGCTGCCGCCAAAGAAAATTTGCAGCTTATTCTGGATGAAGCATTACTGGATGAGGTAACAGCACTGGTGGAACATCCCAACGTGCTGATAGGGAAATTCCCATCAGAATTTCTTGAAGTACCTCAGGAATGCCTGATCCTGACGATGAAAGCCAATCAGAAATATTTCCCATTGCTGGATAGCGATGGAAAACTGGCAAATACCTTTCTGATTGTTGCGAATATTTGTCCAGCAGATACTCATTTTGTCATCGAGGGCAATGAGCGGGTCGTCCGCTCGCGTTTGGCTGATGCCAAATTCTTCTTTGACCAAGACCGGAAGAACACATTGGCTTCGCGCATTCCTGGGCTGAACAAGGTGGTTTATCATCATCAATTGGGCACACAAGGTTTGCGCATTGAATATGTACGTACCCTTGCACGCGATATCGGACAAATATTGGGTGGAAATATTCTGGCAGAACAAGCAGAGCAGGCAGCGCGATTAGCTAAAACGGATTTATTGACAGACATGGTTGGAGAATTTCCCGAGCTGCAGGGTATCATGGGGCGTTATTATGCTCAGCACGAGGGCTCGAGCGATGCGATTGCCTATGCGATAGAAGATCACTACAAACCACGCTTTGCGGGCGACTTACTGCCACGTAATCTGGTTGGCGTCTGCGTGGCTTTAGCAGATAAGCTGGAAACTTTGATCAATCTATTTGCTATCGGCCAACTACCCACCGGAGATAAGGATCCCTTTGCGCTACGCCGCCATGCCTTGGGCGTGATTCGTATCCTTATCGAAAAGGATTTGCCGCTTGAAATGAATAGGCTGGTTGAGCGAGCCATAGAAATTCTCCAGGATGAACGTATTGCAGAACAATGGGTACAGCAGGCAGTAGCCGAGATGCCACTTGCTTACGCTGAGGAGAAGACCCACCAGAAAAATATCCGTCATGCGATATCTGCAGAGGTAAGTGGGCAATTATCAGATTTTATCTATGATCGATTGGCCGTAAGTTTGCGTGAGCAGGGTTATAGTGCACAAGAAGTGGATGCTGTATTGGCACTCTATCCTCAACATTTAAATGATATTCCAAAACGACTGGCCGCTATTCGTACTTTTATTGCTTTGCCAGAGGCAGCCAGTCTTGCTGCTGCCAATAAGCGCGTGAGTAATATCCTCAAAAAGATTAGCGCTACCATCAACCCACAGGTAGAGGTTGAACTTTTACAGGCGCCTGCCGAACAAGCATTGTATCAAGCGTTAATCGATCTGAAAGATAAAGTGGATGAGGCCTTTCAGGAGAAGGATTACACGGTTGCCTTGCAAATCCTGGCAGCATTAAAAGCACCGGTTGATACTTTTTTTGATCATGTGATGGTTAATACCGATGATGACAGTCTGCGCAACAATCGTTTGGCTTTGCTTAAAAAACTTCAGCAGGTAATGAATCGAGTGGCCGATATTTCCAGACTGGCAAGCTGAAATGAAATTGATCATCCTTGATAGTAGTGGCGTGATCAATGAGGTCAGTCAAACCTTTATCAAATCACTAGATGAATGGAAACCCATACCGGGTAGCTTGGAAGCGATCTCACGACTGACCCATGCAGGTTATCGCGTGATCATTGCGACCAATCAGTCTGGGATTGGGCGCGGATTGCTTGATATGGCCACTTTCAATGCTATTAACGATAAGATGTTCAAAGCTGTTCATCACGCCGGGGGACGCATTGATGCGCTTTTCTTCTGCCCACATACTGAGCAGGATAAATGTCAATGTCGTAAACCCCAGATAGGTATGTTTCAGGAAATCATGCAACGTTATAGCGCGGATCTCAAAGGCGTTCCTGTTGTCGGTGATTCAATGCGGGATTTGCAGGCAGCGGTCGAGGTAGAGGCCATTCCGATTTTAGTACTGACTGGAAAAGGTGAAATGACTCATGCGAATGGGAATCTCCCGGAAGGTACGCAAATTTTTGCTGATCTAGCATCCGTCGTGGATACATTAGTGAAGAGAATATGATATCAGCTGTAGTGCGATCAGTGTTTTATACTATATTACAACTCCTCATCACCCCTCCCTATGCATTATTTACGCTCGCCTGTTACCCCCTTCCTCCACATTATCGTTATAAAGTGACCTACGGCTGGACATGCATCATGCTGTTTCTGCTCAGGGTAATCTGTGGTTTGCATTATCGTGTGCTGGGTGCTAAGAATATTCCCGACCGGCCAAGTATTGTGTTATCAAAGCATCAATCAGCATGGGAAACTCTGGCATTGCAACAAATTTTCCCACCCCAGGTATGGGTGCTTAAAAAAGAGTTATTACGTATTCCATTTTTTGGCTGGGGACTGGCAATGACTAACCCTATCGCAATTGATCGTAGTTCAGGTAAAGCGGCTTTACAGCAAATCGTTGAGCAGGGTAAAGAGAGATTAAAACAGGATTTCTGGATCGTCATTTTTCCGGAAGGGACGCGCATTCCTCCAGGTAAGACGGGTAAATACAAGATAGGTGGCGCATGGCTCGCCACCCACACGGGTACATTGGTTGTGCCAGTTGCACACAATGCTGGAGAATTTTGGGGGAGAAATTCATTTATCAAATATCCTGGAACGATTACAGTAAGTATTGGCAAACCCATCGATCCCACCGGTATGGAGCCTGATGAGCTTAATGCACGTGTACAAGCGTGGATAGAAACTGAGGTGTCGCGTATCAGCGATTTTGGAAAAGAAGGGCGTGATGATGAACAATTTATTTCGATCTCGAACGAGTCATTCAAAGACGCTGATAAATGAGGCGCGTACTATTACCCTGGCCGACAAGACAATCGGTTACACGCTTATTCGTCGTAACCGGAAAACGATTGGCCTGAAAATTAATCGAGAGGGTTTAACGGTTAGGGTCCCTTTGCAAGCGACTCTCAGCAGAATAGAGCAAGTACTGCACAGTAAAGCTGCATGGGTCATTAGAAGTCTGGAGATATGGAAAGAGAAAAAAATTATCCAGCCTCAGTGGTGTCTGGATAGCACTTTTTGGCTATTAGGTGATCCCTATCGATTGGTCTTGACTGAATCAGAAAAACTGCAACTGATTTCGCAAAATAATAAAACAGATCAAATTCAGGAAATAACCCGGCAAATTGCTTCGCTAACTCCGTGTCGAATCGAGAAATTCGTAATGACTTGGTATCGTAAACAAGCGCGGGCGTATATGAGTGAGCGGGTGGCGCTCTATGCAGCTAAATTAGGTGTGCCATTGCCAAAAGTGAGATTATCCAGTGCGCGCACTCGCTGGGGAAGCTGTAGTTCAAATGGGACAGTATCCCTTAACTGGCGGTTAATACAGTTGCCGCTTTCCCTGATGGATTACGTGGTAGCGCATGAATTATCTCACCTGATCGAAATGAATCATTCTGCAGCATTTTGGAAAGTAGTCGAGAGCATATATCCAGATTACCGGCAAGCGCGGGCGGAGTTAAAAAAAATCGACTGACGAGAAGATGTGCTCCAGAATTTTATTTAATTCCATTTCTAAATCAAAACTGATTTTGTCGGCTTTACCTTGCCGTATTATTGATACTGTCTGCGGCTCGCCTTCGTGTCATTTTTGATTTAGAAATGGAATAAGGTGGCCGTTCCGTAGGGAAAAACGACTATTTAGGCTGCTCTCAGCAGGAATAGTCGTTTTTAGGTTGCTGCAATTGTTACGGGGCAAAGCGTTGTAGTATATGGTTCGTCATCCCTTTGGCGAGTTCCTCTTCTCCAAAGAACACAGTGCCAATCTTCTCTTTTTGCAGGAACTGTGACTCATCTTCACTGTGAGTGCGCAGCACGATTTCGATATGCGGGTTAAGTGTACGTGTAATTTCAGCAATTTGCCGCACGTTGAGGGTGTCAGGCGTTGCGACAACCAACATTGCTGCCCCTGCAATATGTGCCTGGATGAGCACAGCTGGATCAGCCGCATTACCCGATACAGCAGCCACACCTTTCTTACGCAGATCCTCTACTAGCTCTCGGTTTTGTTCAGCAACCACATAGGGAATTTTGCGTTTATCCAGCTCCTTGGCGATGCGCCGTCCCACACGGCCATAGCCTACCAGCACCACTTGTCCTTCAAGATATTTGCGTTCGGTTGTTACCGGTAGCTCAGCGAAGGGATCCTCGCGGTGTTCCAGACGACGAGCCAATTCCGAACGCTGGAGAACCCAATTACTGATCGGTATAACTGCAGCAAATACAAATGGATTCAACGCTATGGAGATGAGCGCCCCAGCGAGAACCAAATCCATTCCTTCTGAAGAAAGCAAACCTAGTGATATTCCTAGTCCAGCAAGAATAAAAGAAAATTCCCCGATCTGTGCCAGGCTGGCAGCTACCAGCAATGCTGTATTAAGTGGATAGCGGAAGGCAAGTACAAGTCCCATTGCTGCGATTGATTTCCCGACGATGATAATCGCAACAACGCCGAGGACATACATCGGTTTCTCCATCAATATCTGTGGATCGAAGAGCATACCTACAGAGACAAAGAACAGTACAGAAAAGGCATCGCGCAGTGGTAGCGATTCTTCAGCTGCGCGATGACTGAATTCCGATTCACGCATGACCATTCCTGCAAAGAAAGCTCCTAGTGCAAATGACACATTGAACAATGCTGCTGCACTGTAGGCGACACCGATCGCTGCTGCGATAACTGACAAAGTGAAGAGCTCTCGCGAACCGATACTTGCGACTTGCCATAATAACCACGGTAACATACGGCGCCCGCCGATCAGCATCAGGGCAAGAAAAGCCGAGACCTCAAGAAGTGTCTGTCCAACCGTGCGCCATAACGGAACAGCGTCTTCGGTGGAGGTGACCGTTCCACCTAATATACCCGCAAATGAGGGTAATAGTACCAAAATGAGTACAGTAGCGAGATCTTCAACTACCAGCCAACCCACGGCGATTCGCCCGTTCATGGTTTCGAGTATGCCTCGTGCTTCAAGGGCTTTGAGCAATACGACGGTACTAGCACAAGATAGAGAGAGCCCAAAAACCAAGCCGGTACCAAAGTCCCAACCCCACCACGAGGCTATAAGCATGCCTAGCGCAGTCGCCAGCCCCATCTGTACTACGGCACCGGGTAGGGCGATACGCTTAACTGCAAGCAGATCGTCAAGAGAAAAATGCAAGCCCACACCGAACATCAGCAGCATAACCCCAATTTCTGACAACTGTGAGGCGATGTTGACATCAGCGACGTAACCTGGTGTTGATGGCCCAATGGCTATCCCTGCCAGTAGATAGCCAACCAAAGCGGGAATCTTGAGTCGCTCAGCAATGAAGCCGAATATCAGGGCAAGACCAAATCCAGCAGCAATAGTGGTTATCAATGAGATGTTATGTTCCATTCAGTTTACCTTTGGTTATAGCGGCAGTAATAGGTGAGTTTTATCAATCATTCTACAGTCAACTCGATGCGTGCAACCAATCGTCTTATTCTACAGCCTGACAGGCTTATTAAGAGTCTTCTAAAATAAAAAGGCTGTTGACTAGAAATTAATTAGTATCTCATGAGGATGATAGTATTTGCTGATCACGGCTGGGTAATGCCAGTTTCTATTGTTGGATATTCTGCATATAATGTTTCAAGCTATGCAGAGGGCAAGCAATTCATCCAAGGCTTTTCAGTATAGTTATTAAATAAATGATTCTACAGACAAACTTCTTAACTATTAAGTACTACAAGCAAGGAGAGAAAATGAAGTACCGATTTAAATTCATTACCCTGGTCTGCACATTTTTACCTTTTTATGCCCATAGCGGAGGTGATCCTGATTTTGTCAAATTTCCTGAGGGTTATCAGCAAGCCTTTACCCAATACGATACTGCCAATCGAGCCAATCAGACGCAGGTGGCAAAATTCTATGCTAATGATATTGCTATTGCGAGTTACAAAAAAGGCGAAGAAGCAACACCCGGGTCAGTGGTTGTCATGGAAATATATGAGCCTAAAAAAGATGCGGCTGGCAAGATCATTTCAGGTAAAGAGGGTATTTTTGAAATTGAAAAACTGGCAGCCGTTGCAGTGATGGAAAAAAGAAGTGATTGGGACAAAGCTTTCTCTCAGGAGAATCGCACAGGCGACTGGGGATTTGCTGTGTATAACCCGAATGGTACGCCCAAAAGCAACGACTTGAATTGTGTTCAGTGCCATACTCCTTTGAAAAATCAGGACTATCTATTTAGCTTCCAGAAGCTGGTTGATTTTGCAAAGAAAAACTGATAGTTAATGTAAGATAAATACTATTGGTAAGCTATGAACAGGCTACAAGTTTCTAGAAACTTGTAGCCTGTTTTATTATCTGACTTTGGAAAATAGTAATAGGAGTAACTACGTGCTGAAGTATGGATCATTTATTCCACTTCTAAATTAAACCTGATTTTGCCAGCTTCACCTTGGCGTATTATATAAACTGTTTACAGCTTGCCTTCGTGTCATGTTTGATTTAGGTATGGAATGAGCAATTTTATTTTTAGTGAATACTGAATTAGCGGCGCGTTGCTATTCGCTATCGGATAGGAAACAAATGCTTAAGGAAATTAGAATGAAAGTCTCGATAAGATATTTTGTTATCAAATTATTACTATTGTCCTCTCTGGCGTTTTTTCCCATGGTTAACTCCTCATTAGCTTATGCTCATACTGGTATTGACACTCAGAATGGCTGGGTACACGGTTTTATTCATCCTGTAGGTGGACTGGATCATGTGCTTGCTATGATCGCTGTGGGTCTATGGGCAACTCAAATCGGGGGGCATGTCGTATGGCTAGTACCTTTTACTTTTGTTGCTGTCATGACATTGGGTGGATTAGCAGGGATAATTGCGGTTCCTTTTGGATATACTGAAGTCGGTATTATTATTTCACTGCTGGTTTTCGGTATGTTGATTGCCGCTTCAATCCGATTGCCACTGACTATAAGCGCTATCATAGCCGGTATTTTCGCGTTTTGTCATGGTTATGCCCATGGAGCAGAAATGTCCCAAAATGTCTCAGGACTTACTTATGCGATGGGATTTGTATCTGCTACTGCATTACTTCATGCTTTGGGTATAGGTATAGGCATATTCATTAAACACAAAGGAAGCGTACAATGGTTAAAACTGGTCGGAATAGGGGTAATTTTGTACGGAAGTAGCATGGTTTTGATCGGGTAAGAGATAATTGAAAACGTAGTTTCCCTAACCAACCTGATGAGTGCTCCAATCACTGTGTTGGATGGTATGCGCTCCTCACCTATCCGCTTGGTAGGTAGCTACGCGGAAAATTCATTTTCACAATCTTTGAAATGCTGGGTAGAATCGTGTATGCATGAAATGTCATTGGCTGAAAATGTCTTGCAGATCATCGAAGAAGCAGTGCATCATCAGTCTTTTACACGCGTCAAAACGGTGTGGCTGGAAATTGGCCAGTTGACTTGTGTAGAGCCGGAAGCATTGCGTTTCTGTTTTGACGTTGTGATGCGTGGCAGTGTCGCTCAGCATGCGAGGCTGGAAATTATTGATATAGCAGGATTAGGTTGGTGCAAAATATGTATGCAAGAAGTGCCTATGGCTACACTTTATGCTGTTTGCTCACAATGTGGCAATTTTGGGCTTGAAGTATTATGTGGCGATACCTTGCGTGTCAAAGAACTTGAAGTTGAATAGAGGGAGGGACTATCATGTGTACAACATGCGGCTGCGGACATGGTTTGATACAGATAGGTGGAAAACGATTGCAGCATTCCCGTAAACCAGTGGGAGTAATCCGTTACCGAATGCCTACCAGTATGTCAAGGCAAACTTCTCTGCAGCCATCGGCTCATTATCCTGTTCATAAGCCTGACCTGATTGATTTTGGTTCAGGATCTGCGGAAGCGCATGCACCAGGCATGAGTCAAGCACGCATGGTAACAATTGAACGTGATATTCTAGCCAAGAATAACCTTTATGCTGAGGCCAATCGCTGTTACTTGACTGAGCGCGGAATTTTTGCACTCAATCTTGTCTCCAGCCCTGGTTCTGGCAAAACGACCTTATTGGTTCAGACGATTGCTGCCTTGCGAGAAGAGCAGCGTATGTACGTGATCGAGGGTGATCAGCAGACAGAAAATGATGCCGCGCGTATTCGTGCCTGCGGTGTCCCTGCCTTGCAAATTAACACAGGTAAGGGGTGTCATCTGGATGCTTACATGGTGAATCAAGCAATGCAGCAGCTTGCTGTGCGAGAGGATAGTGTATTATTTATTGAAAATGTCGGCAATCTGGTTTGTCCGGCCAGTTTTGATCTGGGCGAGGCACATAAGGTAGTCATCCTTTCTGTGACAGAAGGTGAAGACAAGCCGCTCAAATATCCAGATATGTTTCGTGCCGCAGATCTGCTATTACTCAACAAATGCGATTTACTGCCTTATCTGACCTTTGATACCGAACTCGCAATTAACTATGCCCATCGCATTAACCCTTCACTGAGAGTGATTCAGCTTTCAGCTTTAAGAGGGGAAGGAATGTCGGAATGGATAGACTGGATTAATGTTGGCTATCATCAGGTGGTAGCGAGCAAGAAGAAAATAGAAAATTCTCAACATCATGTTGATTAGCTCTACTTGGACTGATTTGCCTTTCCATTTTATTGAACTTCCTTTTACCATACCCTCGGTGCTGGCCTGTGGTGCTTGGTTAAAAAATACAGTTTGCGTTACACGAAGCCATACTGCTTTAGTCTCGCCGGTAATTGGAGATCTTGATACTGTAAACGCACGCAGTAGGCTGGATGAAACCGTGCTCCACATGTGCCAGATGCTTAATGTGCAGCCTAAAGTGGTAGCACATGACCTGCATCCTGATTTTTACAGTACGCAATTTGCACATACTTATGCAGCACAGCATGATTTACCGATTCTCGCGGTGCAACATCACCATGCTCACATTGCTGCCATTTGTGCGGAGCATGGGATCAGTGACGCTGTGTTAGGTCTAGCCTTGGATGGGGTAGGGTTGGGTATAGACAAGATGCCTTGGGGTGGAGAATTGTTACGTGTGGAAGGGGGATATTTTGAACGTCTGGGTCATTTGGCTACACTTGCTATGCCAGGTGGTGATCGGGCAGCGCGTGAACCCTGGCGTATGGCCGCATCAGCGTTATTCACTCTAGGGTATGCTCATGAGATAGCGTTGCGTTTCCCCGCTCAGCCAGCAGCTAATACTGTGGTTGCCATGCTACAACGTAATTTGAATTGCCCGGCTACTTCGAGCATGGGGCGGCTATTCGATACGGTTGCTGGCTTATTGGGAGTAAATGAAACTCAATCTCATGAGGCTCAGGCTGCCATTCATTTACAGACATTGGCCGCCTCTTATGGTAAGGCAGCTTCTCTTGAGGAGGGTTACCAAATTACCGCCAATAATGTTCTCGATTTTTCTCCGTTGCTTGCCTGGCTTATGCAATGTGCTGATGTAGCCAAGGGTGCTGCTGTATTTCATGCTACTATCGCTGATGGACTTGCCAAGTGGGTAGCGCTCGCTGCCAGTAAATACCATTGTGCTCGGATTGCACTAGGAGGAGGGTGTTTTCATAATGAATTATTACTGCAACTATTGAGTCAGCATCTTGCTGAAAATAACCTAAAAGTATTATATGCAAAACAGTTGCCACCTAATGACAGTGCTATTTCTTTAGGTCAAGCCTGGATAGCTGCACAACGGTATGAATCAATCGGCGCTTGAAGATTATCGTTTACTTGTATACCTCCTCTAATCAGAATTCTCAGTATCTGTTATAGTTAAGCATTTTGTCATTTGCAAATGTTTTACTGGACGATTAGGAGAAATGGATATATTTTTCGTGAGCATAAGTTATGCGTAGCATTGCTATTTTACTTTTTACCTTTTTGACAACGGCACTGGCACAAGCTACGACTTGGACATTGCCACCATCGGATATTGATATTATTGGTCAAGTAAAGGTTATAGAGGCGAGCCAAGAGGATACTCTGCTTGATATTGCGCGCCAGTATGGTATTGGGCAGGATGCAATATTGTTGGCTAATCCTTTCGTTGATCGTTGGCTCCCTTCTGAAGGCACCAAGGTGGTCATACCGGGTCGATACATTCTTCCACAGGCTGAGCGTACCGGCTTGGTGATTAATCTACCTGAAATGCGCCTTTATTATTTTCCCAAACCTGAGAAAGGAAAGAAACCAGTCGTCATTACTCATCCTATCAGCATAGGCAGAATGGATTGGAGTACGCCAATGGGTAAAACTACTGTCGTCAGGAAACAAAAAGATCCTACGTGGATACCGCCTCAATCACTCAAGAAAGAGGCTATAGAAGCAGGCAATCCACCACTGCCGGATTTCGTACCGCCTGGACCGACCAATCCATTAGGGCGGCATGCGCTCTATCTCGGTACTGCAGGTTATCTCATCCATGGCACTGACAAGCCCTTTGGAATAGGTATGCGCGTCACTCATGGGTGCTTGCGCATGTATCCTGAAGATATCGAAAAATTGTTTGATCAGGTGCCTGCCGGAACGCCGGTGCAATTAGTCAATCAACCTATAAAACTTGGCTGGCTGGCTGGTTCGTTGTTTATAGAATTACATCCACCATTAGAAGAAAACGAGAAGGAGTATGCCGAGGATTATATGCAGAAAGTACGTGAAGCGATTGCCATTTTTCTTGAGAAAAGCGCCAATGGTAAGAAAGCAAACCAAGCTAGAGAAGATATAATCATTGATGAAATGGCACTTGAGCTAGCAATGTTTGAAAAAAATGGTATTCCGGTCCTGATTTCAAAATAAAGTGTAATAGGCAATAAAAAAGCCCCAAATGGGGCTTTTTTATTTTGACTATATAAAAAATTATTTATACATTGATTTTTTAAACATACGATCAATTTTTTCTTCAGTTTGCATTGACCGTGAATTGGCTTCATTGGCAGTATTGAGTGCTCTGTTTGCAATATCTTTTGCTTCGTTTGCAGATGCTCTAGCTGCAGCAGCTTCTGATTTAGCAGAACTTGCATCTTGCTGAACAGCATTGAGCTGTGATTTTACTTCTTCGAGTTGCCCTGTAGTTGCACAACCAGATAATGCAACTAGAGCGCTTAGGGTTGTTACAGTGAATACATACTTAATTTTCTTATTCATCTTCATCTCCATACTGTTATTTGATTAAGACAAGACTCTAAATTCTCAACACAAGTTGTCCATTCAAGTGCAGATTCAAAAACCTATGACAACACCGCGATGCTACCTGATTTCTTAAACAATATAAAGCGTGAATGTATCATATTTACCACACTTTAATAATATTGAATTAGAATTATGAGTTAGCCAAATAAAGATTTAATTAATAAATTGAATCTATACCAGCGTCTTTGACGTGCAAGTACCACTAATAAGCAATTTATATCGATTAATCAATAATTTAAAAAAATAAAATAAATCTTAACAGTAGTGGGATAGAAGTAATGAATCCCAATCAAACTCTATTACAAATTGATATTAAAGAATTACAAATGGATCGGCAATAATGCGTTTGTATACATTTTATATACCTTAGCAATGGAACATTAAAAAAATAGCATTATGATGTAATTGTCTTGTTATAGCATATCCTCTATAAATTGATTATAATTTAGGGATGACCTATCCGATATCATTCCGCCGTAAAGTATTATCCGTTCGAGAGAAGGAGAACCTCTCAATCGCGCAAGTGGCCAAGCGTTTTGATGTGGGGGTTGCTAGCGTGATGCGCTGGATTAAATCTCCTGATCCCAAGACAACCTGCAACAAGCCTGCCACCAAGATCAACATGGAAATGTTGGCGCAGGACGTCAAGAATTATCCGGACGCGTATCAGTATGAGCGAGCCAAACGGCTGGGAGTCAGCAAGCAAGGCATTAATCACGCTTTAAAGCGTCTGGGCGTGACTTATAAAAAAAAGCCTGCGTCACCCCAAAGCCAGCGAAGAAGAGCGACGCATCTTTCAGCAAAAAATTGAAGGCTATGAGCGCGAAGGCCGCGTCATCGTTTACCTTGATGAAAGCGGCTTTGCGCACGACATGCCACGCACGCATGGCTATGCGTCAGTAGGTGAGCGTTGTTATGGCGTAAAAGATTGGCATGCACGAGGTCGAACTAATGTCATTGGCGCCCTCATCGGCAAGACACTGCTGACCATAAGCCTATTCATAGCCAATATCACCGCCGACATTTTCTATGCATGGGTGACGCAGGACCTGTTGCCTAAACTTCTACCCGCTTGCGTGATTGTCATGGACAACGCAACCTTTCATAAACGGCTGGATATCCATACCGCTATTGCCAATGCCGGGCATACGCTTGAATATCTACCGCCTTATTCTCCGGACTTAAATGACATTGAACCTAAATGGGCTCAGGCCAAAGCCATCAGAAAAAGAGAAGGGTGTTCCATCGAGCAGCTCTTTACCGCTTATGAAATTTAAATCATTTTATATGGGATATGCTATATTGTTCCGGCCAGCTCTGGGTTTTAACAAATAGATTGTATTTATGACAAAATTATTGTCATGTAAATAATGTTTAAGCAGTTATTTTGTATACAAATCAAACATTATGATACGAAGGAAGGTTGCAAACAGTATAAATAATTTATTTCTCAATCAAATCTGACGCGAAGGCGAGCCACAGACAGTATAAATAATACGGCAAGGTGAAGCCGACAAAGCCAGTTTTGATTGAGAAATGGAATTACCTCCAAACGATACTATAAATTAGGCCCATCACGGCACATGCGCCAATCACATAAATGACATTGCGCTTGAAATAGAACAGCGCGACGCTGGCAATTAGCGTAATCAGCGCAGCTGGCCCTTCGAATGATGATAATAAACCTTGCGGCCATAGAACATGATAGGCGAAGAACAGTGCTAGATTGAAAATGACGCCGACCACGGCGGCAGTAATGGCGGTCAATGGGGCAGAGAATTTAAGGTTGCCGTGTGTAGTTTCTACTAACGGCCCACCGGCCAGTATGAATAAAAATGAGGGTAAGAAGGTAAACCAAGTTACTGCCACGGCCGCTGTAGCGCCCGCTAGGAAAGGAAGGTCGGTACCAAACAATGTATTGGTATAGCTACCAATAAAGCCGACAAACGCAACTACCATAATAAGTGGGCCAGGGGTGGTTTCACCGAGCGCCAGGCCATCGATCATTTGAGCAGGATTCAACCATCCGTAGTATTCGACTGCGCCTTGATAGACATAAGGCAGGACTGCATAAGCGCCACCGAATGTGAGGAAGGCTGCTTTGGTAAAAAACCAGCCCATCTGAGTCAGCGTGCCAAACCAGCCAAATTGACTGACGAGTAACGCCATCGGCACAATCCATAGCAAGGCGCACACAGTGATTACAGTCAGCAGACGTGACCAGCGAAAATGGGTGTGCTCGGGCAGGAGAGTGGTATCATCGATGATAGCAGGGCCGTATGATCGATCAAGCTTACTATGGTTTGTGCCTGCCATAAACTGAGCGGGTATGATATATCCTACGATATAGCCGATCAGCGCCGCAGCCACCAAAATTGTCGGGAATGGTGTCTGAAAAATTGCCATGGCAACAAAGGAAGCAACCGCGATAACCCATAATCCTGGATTCTTGAGTGTACGCAATCCGATCCGGTAGGCGGCTTGTAGAACGATAGCAGTTACTGCGGGTTTGATACCATAAAACAGCCCGGCCACGAGAGAGGTATGGCCAAAAGCGATGTAGAGCCAGGATAAGACAATCAGGATGATGAGTGAAGGTAGTATAAACAATACGCCCGCTACGATGCCTCCCCAAGTTCGATGCATGAGCCAACCGATATAGGTCGCGAGCTGCTGGGCTTCCGGGCCGGGTAATACCATGCAATAATTGAGTGCATGTAGAAAACGCCTTTCACTGATCCAGTGTCGTCGCTCGACCAATTCTGCATGCATGATGGCAATTTGTCCTGCTGGACCGCCGAAACTGATCCAGCCTAGTTTAAACCAGAACAGCCATGCTTCACGCAAGCTGACCTGGTCAGGCAGCGTATCTTTGTCAGAAGTAACATCCATATGGCCTGATTTTCTATCAATGATGCTTATGATGAGCGGGATGGTTTTCAGCTTTGGCGGGTAGCTCAGTCGTTCGAATCTGATAGGCGGCATGACAAGTGATACAGTGCTGCATGGTATTACTTAATTGGATCAGAGTATGCTTGGGATTTTTCAAAGTTTCTGCATCGGCAGCAATCTGATCAAAACTTTGATGTACCGACATGCCAAGCTGCATGAAATTCTCCGGTAGCACGGAATGTAAATGATCCTCTCCCTTATGCGTCATCTCCATGCCCAGCATACGCGCATGGCGAGCAACTGCCATCATATCCTCTTCCGAAAGTGCTTGGAGTATTTGCTGCGTGCCCCACAGCAAGGCACGCATCTCGGTCAGAATGTGATTGCGCTGCATTTCGTTGAGTGAGAGTATTTTGCGTTCATCGATATCCATAGCCATGACTGTAGTCACGCTCAGGCACAATACAAGCGTATAAATCTTTTTCATTGAGAGCTCCTTTAAGCTAATAATCAATACGAACAATAAAGTTATTGACTGGTTTTGAATGGCAGCAGAGAAAGCGTGCGTTCAGACGGCCCAGGTAAAAACGCCGTTGCTTGGCCAGCTACCCAGTCAGCATGGCCACTGCCGTAGTAGGGAGAGAGCGGATGACCGCTTTGCCCTCCGGGCATGGAAAAATAACCGTGCTCTTCCTCGCCCGGTGCAACCACGAAACGCTGGGAAGCACCAAAGCTGGGTGACTGGATGCGCGGCATATAACTATCGCCCGGCAGGGGGTCACGCGGCATATCTAGCCACTGAGCGATAAACCCCGGCAGCACACGGCTCAATGGGTGCCGGATAACCGCAGTATTCTGTTCGCCCCATGTGCGCGCAGCGATCCCACCTGGTTGAGCCTGCATCTCGACTGTGATACGTTGCGCACAAGATTCAAGCAGTTGATCCCAACTGGCATATTCCGGCGGTAATAGATGCAGAGGGCGTTGCACAATCAACATCCAAATGGCGTGCTCGATCTGAGCTAATCGTGGGAATAAAAAATTCGGATAATGACTTTGTACTTCAGCAGTGAAATTATCCAGGATGCTGCCGATGGTTTCTTGGCGAAACGTGCGCACTATTCGGTAGGCGACGGAGTTGACAGAGGCATGACCATCCCAGTCACGCAGTGCTTTTTGCATTTCTGTACGCCAGATAGAGGAAGGTGCCTGATCTAATATTTGTTTAAGCAGTTGCCGCCAGCGAGAAAGAAACAAGGCGCGGTCATCTAATTGAATCAAGAAAAAATCAGTGGGTGTGAAATGCTCAATTTTCTGCAAATTATCACGGATCTGCCGGGCGCGTGCACCAAGTTCATAGCCACCATCGCCAAGATGTGCCAACATGTCACTATCGATCATTCGTGCATTACCACTCCACAGACGCTGCTCCTGTGGATTGCTGATCACTGGGTATTTTGCCGCTTCGAGCCAGCCCTGCCAACCGATATTTCCTTCACTCCAGTTTGCCGGTTCGATTGAATTGTAATGACCTCGACGTAATGGAATGCGTCCAGCAATTGTCCAGGCGATATTACCATCGCGATCACCAACAATGAAATTTTGTGCGGGAATACCTGCCTGCTGGGCAACTACAATAGCCTTGTCCACTGTTTCCACCTGTTCAAGCTCGATCAAATCCATGTTGATCGAACCTGTCTGATGAGCAGCCCAAACCAGCGCCAGCGGGGTGTCATCATGATCGCTTGCCAGTATCGGTCCCCATTCTGTTTCGCGAACCTCAATTGTTTCGTCCGGTGCACCACGCACACGCAGCGTTTCATGGTGGATCGTGACTGATTTCCAACCCTTGGCACTACGATAACGCGATGGATCTGCCGGATCAATCATTATCCGCACCCAGTCAGCCATGTCGCCGTAGCTGTTGGTAAAACTCCAGGCAATATGGCGATTGGAGCCGACAACAATCGCAGGTGTACCGGGTAAACTCACCCCAATGGTATCAATGAAGCTCTCGGGCCGTTGGGAATGCGGATAAATGATGCGTGTACGAAACCATAAATTTGGCGTCCGTAGCGAGAGATGCATATCATTGGCTATCAGCGCAGCACCACCCGCCAGTGAGCCGCCTACTGCGAAACTGTTGCTCCCCGGCGCTTCATCATGATGATCATTTCTATGATGTGGTAAATTGCGCTTCAGGCTGGGATCACTTTTGCGCAAATTGAGTACTTCGCTGGAAGGAGGCTGTGGCCACTCAAAAGGAATCCCGGTCAGCGGTGCATCCCATTCTCCCCCACCTGCGGTTAAAAATTGGTAAACAGTTTCAGGTAAACCAGCGCGCAATGTGGAAAGTTGGAGTTCACGCTGAAAGATTGATTCTTGCAAAGTAAAATACATCGATATCACCACCAATAAGGTATCTTCGCTATGCCAGAGGTGCGGTTGGGTGCGTGTCATTAGATAAGGAAAAGGGCGTACTGCCAGTTTAGCCAAACCTTCATTTACGCCATCACGATAAGCATCAATCAATCGGCGTTGGCTTTCAGGTAGCTCGAACAACATTGACGTAGCACGGGCACGCATACGATGTCCCCGAGCTTTACGATCGGCTGGCAGTGCTGCCGCGCCAAATAATTCAGCCAGCTCTCCAGCAGCACTACGGCGCATGAGATCCATTTCAAAAAAACGCTCTTGTGCATGAACATAACCGAGGGCTCGCGCGAGATCAAGACGATCCTGCGCGTGTAAAGTTACACTTCCCAACGCATCCCGCTCGATGACTACTGATGCGGAAAGGCCAGAAATATGTGCCTCTCCATCATATTTTGGCAAGCTGCCTTGTAATAGTAACCAAAATATGCCTATCAGCCCTAGCACCAGAAGCAGCAGCGCGAGCAGGAGCCAGCGAATCAGATTAATTTGGTGAGCCATTTACTAACTATTTACCAGCATTAGGAAGATTGAAGCTGTGCGCGTATTGGGTTAGCCAGTGCCATCGCAATGACCATCAATAAAATAATGAACCATATCCATTTGATGACTATCATAAAAGTATCCTATTTGATACTGATGGTAAAACTGATAATTTATCAAGAATGTCAATATATTAAATAAATTAGACCAGATCGCATTTAATGATGTTGGCCGTATAGTGCTTGTGTATTATATATTCTCTAATTTTTAGACCGGCGTATTCTTCGCCAGATTACGCCTACTAACAAACCTGCTGCTAGGAACCAGATCCCATATCGTTTCATCCATTCAGCCGGATTTTTTTGTACAAAAGTTTGTATCTCAGCGAGATCAACAATTTGTTGGCTTTCCTGGCCGCGGTCGATCGCTATAATATAAAGTCGGAGTGCAAGTGTTTGGCGATTCGGTGATAAGGGAGTGATTTTCCAAGACCAAAGCGTTCCACCCTGAGTGGAAATAAGCTGCGCTTGCGGCCCTGGATTATCAATGTGAAACCCATTTCCGGCAATTTCAGCTTGCATGTTGGAAAGTACCTTGCCGCTAATACCCTGCATGGCGACACCATGAGGGAACTTAGCTACAATGTCATTGATGCGCTTGGCTAACGCATCACTATCCAATTGAAGCGTAATATCAAAAGGTGTGGATTGCACTACTGCTGCAGGTAATGTGACAGCCGTACTTTCAACAGGTAATTTCATCATGATGATGGGAGGAAATTGTTTTTCTCCAACCATAGCGTGCGCAAGAAAATTTAAGGTATAGGGTATGAAAAGTAGCGCTGCCAATATGATAGGGAGGAGCATATTAAAACTAATAGCAAATTTACGCATTATTTTTCCCGACGAGTTCATAACTTCCAATATTATTTTAGGGATTTTATCATCTATTTTTGCAGTCAAATCTTGATTGATCGCTATGGTTTAGAATCCAGAGTAGACTCTGATTCACATTATATTTGCAGGAGAACCTAGTCTATGGTTGAACAAAATATTCCTTATCTCATCGCCCATCGTGGTTATCCTGCGCGCTATCCTGAGAATAGCCTGGCTGGGTTAAAGGCTGCGATGCTAGCTGGAGCATGTTTTGTCGAGATCGATATCCAGTTAAGCGCTCGCCGAACCCCTTACTTATGTCATGATGACCACCTCAGGCGCTTGACAGGTAGTGATCACTGGCTAACCCAGCTTGACGATGAAGTGATTAATACACTTTCAGTACCTTACCCAGGTTTTAATCTTACGAGCCCGCCAGAAACGGAGCCACTGTCTGATTTAAACACTTTTTGCCAGCTCTTACAGGAGAGGCCGAATGTGTCTGCATTTATCGAAATAAAATCGGAAAGCCTTGCTAAATTTGGTTTGACGGCAACAATAGATATCATTCTTGAGGTGATTTATCCTTACACCAAGCAATGTGTCTTGATTTCATTTGATTCACAAGCCGTAGCGTTTGCAAGGAAGCAGGGCGCTGAGCGGATTGGTTGGGTCATCCCTAAATGGGACCATGGCCATGCGACTATCGCTAAACAACTGACACCAGAATTCCTGTTTTGTAACGCTAAACGCCTACCACATAGGATTGAGAAAAGATGGCAAGGTCCTTGGCAATGGGTTGTCTATACGGTCAATCATAGCCGCTCGGTACTTAAGTATGCTGATGAGGGAATTCCTCTCATTGAAACCGATACCATTGGCACATTGTTACAACATCCGATACTAAAAAGAAATGCCTGTCACCAATCACTATGACATCGTTATCGTTGGGGGCGGGATTCAAGGCGCCGCAGTGGCACAAGCTGCAGCAGCACGTGGCTACACTGTTATGCTGTTGGAAAAAACCGCATTGGCTGCCGCTACTTCCAGCCGTTCTAGTAAATTGATTCACGGTGGTCTACGCTATCTGGAAAATGGCCATTTTGCACTCGTCTATGAAAGTTTGCGAGAGAGAGCTGACTGGCTGAGATTAGCGCCTTCCCTGGTCAGATTGAGCCCATTTTATATCCCGGTTTACCGGGAAACATCTCGCAATACGCTGGTAATACGCGCAGGTCTCAGTCTATATACTTTGCTGGCTGGGGGAAGTGGCTCAGCGCGTTTCCGTTCCGTTCCCCAATCGGAATGGGAACAACTAGATGGCCTGACAACGGAGGGATTAAAGCAAGTTTTTCAATACTGGGATGCACAGACTGATGATCGGCTTTTAACACAAGCACTGATGCATTCTGCGCAATCATTGGGCGCAGAATTGCTATGTCCTGCTGAATTTATTCATGCCACCCTTTCTTCATCAATGTGTGAAATTGATTACCTGCAAGGAGGCAGAATAAATCACTGCAGTGCAACTGTGCTAGTGAATGCTGCCGGTCCCTGGGTTAACAAGGTGCGCCATCGGATTGATCCTCAACCGCCGGCATATCCAATTGATTTGGTGCAAGGAACCCATCTGGTACTGGAGGGTGGTCTGAACAAGGGATGCTATTATCTAGAGTCTCCTGCTGATCAAAGGGCCATCTTCGTACTACCATGGTATCAACATATCCTGCTAGGGACGACCGAAACTCTATTTAATAGCGATCCGGAAGAATCGTATCCATTAGCTACGGAAGAGACTTATTTATTGGATTGTTTTCATCATTATTTTCCAGAAAGAAATAGGGTTGTCAGAGAAAAATTTTCTGGCCTGCGCGTTCTGCCGGCGAGCCATGGAGATCCTTTTCATCGCTCGCGAGAAATTCATTTGCAGTGTGATTCTCCTCAGAAGCCACGTGTTGTCAGCATCTATGGAGGTAAGCTGACAGTGTGTCGGGCAACTGCACAAAAAGTGTTGCATACTATTATGCCAACTTTGCCCGATCGCATGCCTAAAGCGGATGTTTCCAAATTGATGCTTGAGCCGCTATGAGAGAGCCTCCAGTAATTCCATTTCTAAATCAAAACTCACTTTGTCGGCTTCACTGTGCCGTATTATTGATACTGTCTGCGGCTTGCCTTCGTGTTATTTTGATTTGGAAATGGAATTAAGCTTTGTCAGGGAGGTTGTCGTTGAAGATTGTGCAGAAAGCGCATCAAGCTGTTTTTTAAGTGCCCGGTTTCGTCTTGCCTGTTTTAGCAAAACTTCTCTTCATAAAGAAAGGCAAGAATTAAAAAAGATTTAGCTCTCTACCCTTCGAGCTACCAGCTTGGCCAGAGATATTTGATTTGTTCTGCGTTGAGTAGTATGCGCCCACGCTCACAAATATTAGGAAATAAGGGAGATGGATAGCACTATGGTTGAATGACATGACAGTTAATAGCGAGACGAACAAGTTGAGAGCTATTTTTTAATTTCAATTTCTTCATGATGCTTGCCTGATGGACGCCAACAGTTTTGGGACTGATAGAAATCATTTCTGCAATTTGCGCTACTGAATTTCCTTCCGCTATCAGTTTAAATAACTGGAATTCACGCTTGGAAAGTACATCCAATGGATTTTCAGTAGGTTTGCCGCCCCATTTGTCATTAAGCAAATTAGAAGCCAATTCCTGATCAATATAGACGCGCCCTTGGCTTACCTTACGAACTGCTGCTAACAATTGTTCGAGGCTGCTTTGCTTGGTGATGTAGCCGGTTGCTCCCATATTTAGCGCGCGTTGGACCATAATTTCATTGCTATACATGCTGAATACCAGAATATTTGCAGCTGGATTTTTTGTTTTGATACGGTGGATGGTCTCTAATCCATCTATTCCCTGAGTGTCTAGATTTAGATCAATAATGGTCACATCGGGTTTATGCTCTTGATGAAGAGTACAGCCGGTCTCTCCATTATCAGCATCGGCTACTACATGAATATCTGCCGTGCTTTCGAGTAGACGGCGATATCCATTGCGTACTACTGGATGGTCATCAATTAATAAAACTGTAATTGGTTTCTCTATCACAATTCGAACCCCTCTACTGTTTTCAGTGGAAGCTAGCGTGAAGTTTATACTCTATCCACTGTAGAGCTTGGTGAGGTAAGTTCACTCTATTTCATAATATTTCCTAGTCGCATATTTTTATTTTAATCTTTACGTTTCTAAAAATCTTAATCTATTTACAAAAATATACTAAGTAATTCCATTTCCAAATCAAAACTGACTTTGTCGGCTTCACCTTGCCGTATTATTGATACTGTCTGCGGCTCGCCTTCGCATCATTTTTGATTTGGAAATGGAATTACTAGCTCACTGCGCAAGGAATTGCCGATTTAGAGGTGATGCATCATCAAACGTCAGACAAGCGTTATTTATTACAAAGCAGAATTGCGCACATCATTAACTAATAATTTTCAAATTATTGATAATACCTGAGTGCCGAAATTTCAGGTGCGGTGGGTATAGCCTAATGAAATCGCTCATCAGGGCAGAATCTGCAATGGAAAAATTCCTAGGGCGACTTTGCTTGGTGGAAAATAATTTGGAATAGTAAAAACCTGAGCCAAATTTAACTGACAGATACCCAGTCAATTCGGTTAATGTACGATCTGATCTGAGCTAGTAGGACACATAAAGTTAGCTATATTTCCTCTAATTCCATTTCTAAAAATCAAAAATGACTTTGTCGGCTTCACCTTGTCGTATTATTTATACTGTCTACGACGCGCCTTCGCGTCATTTTTGATTCGGAAATGGAATAAATAACATTGCGACTAATTTGCAACCGATAGCAAGAAACGAGCTGGAGAGAGCATACCACGGGGTGATCCACAGGTAATCATTTACTAGGATCACTTTGATCGACTCATTTGAATCGCTAAAGTGCATCCGTTTTTCTCCTTCTGTTTGAGGAATCAAGTGGAAATTTTGCGTGGATCTGTGTTCCATGGTTTGGAATACTTCGAACAAAAAACTTGCCACCTGCTGCGATTGCTCGTTCACGCATTCCCAACAGTCCCAATCCATGAGGTATTTGATCAGCATTATAGCCCTTGCCATTGTCTTCCACGCTTAGTGACAAAGTATCATCTGTGGCGGTTGCACCGGTTTTGCGATGCAAGCATACTCGTACCTGGCTAGCTTGGGCATGATTGCGGACATTGGTGAGCGCTTCCTGGACAATGCGAAATATGGTGATATTAATGAGCTCGCTGAGTTTGTCAAATTTGCCTTCGAACACCAGTTCAAGCGTAATGTGAGGATTGTGGGAAGTCCATTGTTTTTTTAGTTCAAGTAAGGCATCTTCCAGCCCTAGCGTGTCCAGTAGAATAGGGCGCAACTGACTCAGCATATCGTGCATTGCGTCATGCATTTTTTTTATGCATTCTTTAATGGCTTGAGCGCTGATGTGGATAGTTGAATCTTTTTCTGAGAAATAGGCAATCGTTTCTGTTTCCGCGTGTATGGCTGTAAGCCACTGCCCCAGTTCATCATGCAATTCACGCGCAAGAAGTCGCCGTTCCTCTTCCTGTATCTTGAATAGATTCTGCATCAGTCGACGGTGTCCGTGCAACAACTCTTGATTGTAGTCAACTGTTTCTTTGATAGGGTTAATATTGGTCATTACCGTGCGACAAATACCGGCATCTTTTATGACCAAACTTTCCAATCGTATGTAGATGACTTTATTGAGCGGTCCTTTGATCCTCAGTTCGGTGACGGTATTAGTGGAGGAATTGAAAGTTTGCTGTAAATGGTTAAGGAACCTGTCGTTATCATCTTGAACAATGTACGCTGAGAAAGACTCATTCAGAAGGGATGCCCGCTCCTTACCGAGCAGGGTCGATCCGGTTAGATTGATTGCCAGGATGTTGCCAGCTTGATCCAATATAAGATAGCCTACTGGGACATTATCATAAAAAGCGGCATAACGGTCATGCGTTTCTTTTAGCTGTTGTGCATCATTAAGCTTGCTGTTTTGCTTTTCTAATTCCAACCGATGTATTTGCGGTTCGGTGGAAAATTCTATATTGCTGTGGATTGTGCTGTCATTTGTTTCTATGGAATTCTGATTTTTATTCATATTATTCCCCTTTCGATAATAGCAATAGGGATTAAATGGGTGGCTTCGTTCTATAGTCCAGTAGCGATCTAATTTCTTTCTTACTTTATTAGACAAGGTAATTTCAATGTAATTTCAATCTCATCCGGTATGACTACTATTTTGGTTATCGATATCCTATTCAGTTGGAAATTTTGTTTGTAATTATTTGTTCTAATAGCTGGTACTAACTTATTTAAGTTTCTTGCATGATAATAGCACTTCAAATCCGAATTGAAATTGAAGAAGCTTGAATATAGGATTGTGATAGACGAGTGTGATAGCTCTTCATGATGATTTAGAATTGATGGAATATATTAAGTAAATATTTTATTTATATGCAATATTTGACTTATCTTATGACAAAAATTTTGATTTTGATTAAAATGCGAGGCAAGGCGTTAATCAAATCAGGCGTTTGAGCCTATTCAACTGAGGAATACAAGTTGATTGATAATCGACTGTTTAGTTATCATCGCGATTAAAAGAGATTAGGAAGCGATTGATTTGACCATTCATTTGATTTGTACGATAAACTCATAGATTTATTGACTTCAGTGGGCGCATTAATTTTTTATACGGTCATCTATTTTCTTGGATATTTTGCTACTCATGGACTTAATCTGATAGCAGGTCGACGATTATTTAATCGGCGAATTGCTGGACTGGTGGGTGTATTTTTTGTGGCGGTATTCCATAGCTATAAAATTATCAGCAGTCCCTTGCCAGCGGGGGAGGAGACAGAGGTGGCAATTTATGCGCTTGGCTATTATGTAATTTTTCCTGTCGCGGTTATTACAGGTGTTTTTTTATATCTAACGTGGCAAGAGAAAAAAGATAATGAGTCATTATAAAAAGAACTGATAGATTTATATCATTGAATAATTCAAATTTATACAAGCTTTTTTAATACTTTGGTTTCTGATCGTGTGTGTTAAACTTTGTACATTAAAGCTCGAGATCCTTCTTGACTAGATATAGAATGAAATAAGTATCTAAAAAAATTGATTGCTAAATGATGATCTATTCATTGAGATTGGTATTTGGTTTATATAACATGTTAGTTGATATTGATACTCCAATTTAATTTACTGCGATTAAATGCTTTACATGACTTCGCTTCTTGTCTTATAAGCTTGAACTTCTTGTTATTCTTGATCAAATAGCATGTCCAATTTACTCGAAGGTATCATCCGCCCGGAAATTCTTGCGCTTTCTGCTTATCATGTGCCTTCTGCAGAAGGCATGATAAAGTTGGACGCAATGGAGAATCCGTATACTTTGCCCTTGATTTTGCGTGAAGAAATTTCTCAATTGGCAGAAGATGCCCATATTAATCGTTATCCTGATCCTGGTGCGGCATCACTTAAGGCGATATTAAGAGATACGCTCTCCATTCCTTCTGAAATGGCGATTATGCTGGGAAATGGATCGGACGAGATCATTCAGGTGATTGCGCTTGCTACGGCTAGACCAGGAGCGGTACTGATGGGTGTTGATCCGGGATTTGCCATGTTTCGTATCATTGCTACTTTTTGTGGCATGAATTATGTGGGAGTGCCATTAGCCGCTGATTTTTCTATTGATCTGGAGGCCATGCTTGCTGCGATTTCCCAACACCAGCCTGCAGTTATTTTTCTGGCTTATCCGAATAATCCCAGTGGTAATTTATTTGATCCTCAGGCAATCTGCCGTATTATTGAGGCTACTCCCGGCATTGTCATAGTCGATGAAGCCTATCAGGCATTTGCCGATGCAACTTTTATGGATATGCTCACTCAATACCCCAATTTATTGCTGATGCGTACCCTCTCAAAATTAGGATTGGCTGGGTTAAGATTGGGGCTGCTGGTTGGGCGGCCTGAATGGCTGGCCCAATTGGAAAAGCTGCGTTTGCCTTATAATGTAGGAGTCATGACACAATTGGTAGTGGAGAGAATACTTCAGCATTATGATATATTATTGGAGCAGGCTGCAGCCATTAAAGCTGAACGGACTATCTTAAGAGCTCGTCTGGCAACGATGGAGGGTGTTGAAGTTTTTCCATCGGATGCAAATTTTGTTTTATTTCGTCTCAATGAGGCTAGTCGGATATTTCAAGAGCTTCAACAACACAGGATATTAATCAAGAATCTTGATGGTACACATCCATTATTAAAAAACTGCCTGCGTGTCACAGTAGGTGCTTCTGATGAAAATACACTATTCTGCAAAACACTCCGTCGCATACTCGAGAAACCATTGCAATTAGCCTGATCGTAAATAACCACGAACCAGAATTTTTCTATGCGTCAAGCCCAAGTTACACGTAATACGCTGGAAACTCAAATTACTGTCGAAATTAATCTGGATGGCAGCGGTCAAGCGACACTGGATACCGGCGTCCCTTTTCTTGATCATATGCTTGATCAGATCGCACGTCATGGCATGATTGATTTAAAAATAAAAGCGAAAGGTGATTTACATATCGATGCTCATCATACTGTGGAAGACATTGGTATCACCTTGGGACAGGCGTTAGCCCAAGCGTTCGGGAACAAAAAAGGCATACGTCGCTACGGACATGCTTATGTCCCGCTCGATGAGGCATTGTCAAGAGTGGTCATTGATCTATCTGGTCGTCCTGGTATGGCATTTCAGGTTGAATTTGTGCGTGCGTGTATTGGTGAATTTGATGTCGATCTCGTACATGAGTTTTTTCAGGGTTTAGTCAATCATGCCATGATCACCTTGCATATAGATAATCTCTCAGGTAATAATGCTCACCATCAGGCAGAAACTATTTTTAAGGCATTTGGGCGCGCTTTGCGCATGGCGTTAGAAGTAGATCCGCGTGCTATCGATTTGATTCCTTCCACAAAAGGTTCTTTGTAAACTTCTTCATTTTTTCACATCAAGTATGACTGATATCGCTGTTGTTGATTACGGAATGGGTAATTTACGTTCGGTATCTAAAGCGCTCGAGCATGTTGCGCCTACCGCTTCCATTGTCGTAACCAGTGACCCATCCGTTGTGCAAAAAGCGTCACGCGTTGTTGTTCCTGGTCAAGGGGCGATGCCTAATTGCATGCGTGAACTAACGGGTCATGGATTAAAAGATGCAGTGCTTGAAGCGGCCAAGAATAAACCTTTTCTTGGAATCTGCCTGGGTCTGCAAATGTTGTTTGATGAAAGTGAAGAAGGAAATGTAAAAGGCTTAGGGGTCTTGCCTGGCAAAGTGCGTCATTTCTCGCATGATGCGATGATAAATTCTGAGAGAAATAAGCTCAAAGTTCCTCACATGGGCTGGAATCAGGTGCATCAAACCATGCAACACTCATTATGGAATGGTATTGCCAATGATGCGCGCTTTTATTTTGTTCATAGCTATTATGTAGAAACGGTTAACTCAGAAATAACAGCTGCTTATACGCTTTATCCAACTCCATTTACATGTGCAATCGCTAAGGACAATATTTTTGCTGTTCAATTTCATCCGGAAAAAAGCCAAATAGCAGGTTTGACGTTATTACATAATTTTACCAAGTGGGAGCCGCATTCGAGTCGTTAGTACAATCTAATCTAATTCACATTACTTATGGTTTTTTTCAGTCCGATACTTTTATTCTTAATTATTTATCCAGACAACATATGCTGATTATTCCTGCAATAGATATTAAAGATGGACAATGCGTACGTCTTAAACAAGGAGTCATGGATGACGCAACCGTATTTTCTGAAAACCCTGAAGATATGGCTCGGCACTGGTTGGAACAAGGCGCACGTCGATTACATTTAGTCGATTTAAATGGTGCCTTTGCTGGCAAGCCAAAGAATGAATCAGTTATTCGTGCTATTGTCAAGGCAATTGATGGAAGTATTCCGATCCAGCTCGGTGGGGGAATTCGCGATCTGGAAACCATCGAGCGTTATCTGGATAATGGCATTAGTTATATCATTATTGGAACAGCTGCGGTAAAAATACCCGGGTTTTTGCATGATGCGTGTTATGCCTTCCCTGGTCAGATTATGGTAGGTCTTGACGCTAAAGAGGGTAAGGTGGCAGTGGACGGCTGGTCCAAAGTTACTGGCCACGATGTTGTGGACCTGGCGAAAAAGTTTGAAGATTATGGGGTTGAGGCGATTATTTATACTGACATCGGTCGTGATGGCATGCTTGCTGGTATCAATATTGAGGCAACGATAGCATTGGCACGGGAATTGACTGTTCCGGTAGTCGCCAGTGGTGGCATTACCAATCTGGATGATATTAAAACACTCTGTGAAATTGAGTCAGAAGGTATAATGGGCGCGATTACTGGCCGTGCTATCTATGAGGGTACGCTGGATTTTAAAAAAGCACAACTACTGGCTGATGAACTAAGTGCAATGGTCTGACAAAAATAACATGATGTCGTGAATGGAATTCAAGCCTGTTCACATATTTCCTTCCTCTTTTTTTATTCGATATTGTAAAGGTTTCGGGATTCATGGGTCTTGCCAAACGAATTATTCCGTGTCTTGATGTCAATAATGGACGTGTTGTCAAGGGCGTTAATTTTATTTCACTCCGGGACGCAGGTGATCCTGTGGAAATAGCGCGCCGCTATGATGAGCAGGGCGCTGATGAGCTTGTTTTTCTGGATATCACTGCCAGTTCTGATAATCGCGATTTGATTCTGCATATTGTTGAAGAGGTGGCAGCTCAGGTCTTCATTCCACTCACTGTCGGTGGAGGAGTACGTAAGGTCGATGATGTCCGTCGACTGTTAAATGCAGGCGCTGACAAAGTGAGTGTCAATACTTCTGCAGTGCTCAATCCGCAATTGGTAGCAGATGCAGCAAGTCATTACGGCTCTCAGTGCATCGTGGTTGCAATAGATGCCAAACAAGTCATGGACGATAAACACAATAGCCCCCGTTGGGAGGTATTCACTCATGGCGGACGTAACGCAACAGGGCTTGATGCGATTGAATGGGCTAAAAAAATGCAGACGCTAGGTGCAGGTGAAATTTTACTAACCAGTATGGACAGAGATGGCACACGCCATGGATTTGATCTAGCCCTGACTCACGCCATTTCAGATGCAATCGATTTGCCGGTAATTGCTAGTGGTGGGGTAGGTTGCCTGGATCACCTCGTTGAGGGGATTCTGCAAGGACATGCTGATGCGGTACTAGCAGCCAGCATTTTTCATTATGGTCAGCATACGATCCAGGAAGCCAAGCAATATTTGGCTAAGCATGGAATTGAAGTACGCCTGTAATACACAAATAATAGCATTTCTAAAATATCTTATTAAGATGAACTTTTATGTCGGATGCTTGGCTAAATAAAATAAACTGGTCTGCAGACGGGTTAGTACCTGTCATTGCACAGGATGAAAAGAGCGGTAAAGTATTAATGGTAGCCTGGATGAATCGAGATGCTGTCAAAATGACTGTCGAAACAGGTGAGGCTGTTTATTGGTCGCGTTCCCGCAAAAAAATTTGGCACAAAGGAGAAGAGTCTGGCCATGTGCAGAAGGTAAAGGGTATTTACCTGGATTGTGACGAGGATGTGATATTACTTACCATCGAGCAAATGGGGGGGATTTCCTGTCACACGGGCAGACAGAGTTGTTTTTTTAATAAATTGGAAGGAGATCAATGGGTAGTGGTAACGCCCATTATTAAGGATCCGACGGAGATCTATAAGCAATGACTGATTCATCTATACTTCATCGTTTGGCAGAAACTATCGAGGCGCGTAAAAATACTGGTTCCTCCAATTCTTACGTAGTAAAACTGCTTACGAATGGCCAGGATAAGATACTCAAAAAAATTGCCGAAGAAGCTGCGGAAACGATCATGGCTTCAAAAGACGGGAATACGGCGCATGTTGTCTATGAAATCGCAGATTTGTGGTTTCATTGTCTGGTATTGCTTGCCCATCACGGATTAAAACCAGAGGATGTGCTGCACGAATTAGAACGACGAGAAGGTATTTCGGGTATTGAAGAAAAACTATCGCGTAAAACAGGTCAATAAATGGAAGAATGTATTTTTTGCAAGATTGCGGAGGGAGAAATTCCTGCCAATAGAGTCTTTGAAGATCAGGATTTTGTTGCGTTCCATGATATACATCCGGCTGCACCCGTTCATTTTCTGCTGATACCCAAGCAACATATCAGCTCACTATATGATGTAAACGAAGCAGATCAGCAGCTATTGGGGAAGATGCTATGGCTGATTCCCCAGTTAGCAAAAGAGCAAGGGTGTGCAAATGGATTTCGTACGATCATCAATACAGGACGGGTAGGCGGTCAGGAAGTGCTCCATCTTCATATTCATATCATTGCAGGGAAAGACCGTTTGCCCACAATGATTCATCACGGGTAAGCAACATTTGTTAAGAGGGTAAACAATGGGAACATTTAGTATTTGGCATTGGCTGGTAGTGTTAGCGATTGTCGTGCTGGTTTTCGGTACGAAAAAGCTCCGTAATTTGGGCAGTGATCTAGGAAATGCAGTCAGAGGATTTAAAGAAGGCATGAAAAATGCTGAAGAGGATAATACACCTTCTTCTTCTCAGTCTCAGCAGATCACCCATCACTCTGCCGAAGCAGGTGTCAAAGAGAAAAATGAAATTAAATTATGATATCATTGCCTCGCATAGGGCTGGTGATATCGGTGAGTATTATCAGTAAAGAATACAAATTAGCAGTTTTTTTTCGCAATAGCTCCTTCGGCAAAGTAATCGGTTAGGAGGAAATGAGGCATGCTGGATGTCAGCTTTACAGAAATGCTCGTCATTTTAATTGTAGCACTAATTGTAATCGGACCAGAACGACTTCCTCGGGTAGCGCGTACAATAGGGCATTTACTAGGACGTGCGCGACGGTATGTGGATAACGTCAAGAATGATATTCGCTACGAGATAGAACTCGAAGAATTAAGGCGTTTAAAAAATTCAGTCCAGGAGACGACCCATTCTATCGAACAAACTGTGAGGAAGGAATTTGATCAAATAGAGAGCGCTGTCGATATCAATGCAGCAGAAAAGATAAAAAAGCCAGCGCTGATTGAGATCGAGCAAACTGGCGCTTCCACAGAAAAGACAATGACTTTTCAGAATCAAGCCTTGCCTTCACAACAGACTTCAGAATCAAATAAAAGCAATACAGTATTCTGAAAAATATTATACTATTCAATGACTATTTCAGCTTGACAAGCTTCTGGATCATGTAACTGTCAAGTTTAGCAATGACTATTCACCTAGTCTGATTCATCATAAGCATATGAATGACGAGAGCACCTTTATTTCACATCTAGTGGAATTACGTAGCAGGTTAATTCGTGTATTTTTTGTGTTAGTACTTGGTTTTTTACCCTGCGCTTATTTTGCGCGCGATCTTTATACTATCCTGGCGCAACCTTTGCTGGAGAAGCTTCCATTAGGCGGACAAATGATTGCCACAGCAGTCACTACACCTTTTTTTATACCCATGCAAGTGGCTCTGATGACAGCGTTTTTGATGACCTTACCCCATACGCTTTATCAGATTTGGGCTTTTGTCGCGCCCGGACTGTATTCCCATGAGAAACGCCTGTTTTTGCCCCTTGTGATTGCGAGCAGCTTATTGTTTTTCGTAGGTATGGCATTTGCTTATTTGGTTGCATTACCCCTGGTATTTGAGTTTATTGTTTATTTTGCACCTGAAGGGGTAGCGGTTATGACCGATATCGGCGAATATCTCGGTTTTGTCCTTACCATGTTCCTAACCTTTGGCATTACTTTTGAAGTCCCTGTGTTCGTTATAGTACTCGTTCGGACAGAGGTCATCTCGTTGTCAAAAATGAAAAAGGTACGCCCTTATGTTTTAGTAGGCGCATTTGTGGTAGGTGCGATTTTTACGCCGCCTGATGTGATTTCGCAGTTTATGCTGGCAGTACCGCTCTATTTACTTTATGAATTAGGTATATTCCTTGCTGGCTTAACAAATAAATCTACGAATTCGATTTCAGATCAACAGATTGTAAATAGTGTAAATAATCCGGCTATGAGCAAAAAAGACGAGTAGGCTCAATGCAATCAATCAGATCACGCCTAATATACCCTTTTACTTTTTTCCACTACTTAACCAGCATCGCCAGGTAGATACAAGTGTGCAGTAATTGCTTTGAGTTGTCCTAAATTCTTTCTTTTGGAAATGTTGGAACAATCAGATCAGGATGATGTTTAACTCCATTCCTAAATCAAAACTGACTGTGTCGGCTTTGCCTTGCCGTATTATTGATACTGTCTGCGGCTCGCCTTCGCGTCACTTTTGATTGGGAAATGGAATAAATCCCTCGAAACGTGACTATTCATGATTAAATTATTTTCCGTCATCTTTTTTTTATTTTGGTCCGTTACAGGTGCTGAGCAGAGTCAGGCAGATGAGCTCGCTAATCAATCTCGGGTAATCCAGGCTAAGATTGAGACATTGAATGATGGGGAAGAAACGCCGCAAAAAAAGCAACTTAAAGAGATTTATCTCGATACTCAACAAGTATTGCTTGACCACCAGGAATATCTCAAAAGAACCCAACTTTGTTCGCAGCAGCTAAAGGAATATCCACAGCAGCTTGAGATACTTAGAAAGCAGAAAGACAAAGCGATTTCGCTCATATTTGATGCCACAGCGTTGGCAGGATTGTCTTTAAGCGAAATGGAACAGCAGCACGTTATTACTCAAGCAAAATTATCAGAACTACAAAATCAGCAGCAGAAACTGACCTCTGAAATTGGTACGCTTCGTCAGCGTGCCATTAAAATCCGTGAAGAAATAGATGTAACAAGCAAGACCCGTGCATCGTTGGCAGAAAAAACGCCTCTGGCGACAGACATGCCTGATGAAAAAATTGCCGATGCATTTAAAATGCTCCAGGAATATCGGAGTCGAGCGCTGACAGACAAGATTCGCATGCTGGAGCTGGAAGCTTTAACCTTACCCAATGCGATTGAAATTGCTACCTTACAGGAAAAGCTGACACTTAATCCAGAGATCCAAATGCTGGTGCAGAAAGTAGAATGGCTAACCAAGCAGATCAACCTGCAAAGAAAAACCGAGACTAAAAAAGTTGTTGAGAAGTCTGAGCAATTGCTAGGTGAAAGCAAATGGAATCCAGCGCTGCTTAAGATAGTTAAAGATAATGAAGAGCTTGTCGCTAAACTCAGTGACTATGCTGCGCATGCGACTAAATTGATGATGCAAAAGAACCGTAATGAGAATCGGCTTAATTTTATTACGAAAAACTATGCAGCACTCCAGCAGAGACTCGAATTCCAGGATGAGGATGAAGAATTAGGAGCAGAGATCAGAAAACAATTAAAACAAATATTATCAAAACCTAATATCAAACAAACACAAAAATTATTGAGTAATGCAAAACTGGAATTGTTCCAGCTTGAACAAGAAAAGCTGGAAATGATGAATGATAAAGCTTATTTCAAAAGAATGACGGAAGGTTATGTTATTGATGAGCAAACGCCTTTTTATCAGGAGATAAGAGAAGCATTTCAAGAGCTTAAGGATTCTCGTTTACATATTATCGATCAATTTCTAGAAATATTGCATTCCTATGTTAAAGATTTAGAGCTTTATGCTTCAATTAAGAGTCAATTAATTGAAAAAATCAATCAATATGAGCTTTTACTCAAAGAAAACTTGCTGATCACCCGCAGTGCAAAACCAATCGATTTAAATATCAATAATGATCTCAGCGCTGCAGCTGCCTGGTTTGTTTCTGACAAGACGCAAACAGCTTTCGCAAAAGCTAGCGACAAAATATGGCTGCCAGTTATAGGTATTCTAGCCTTTTCTTTACTGATCGGCGTGGTTTTAAAGCGGTTTTATTGGTCTCGCTATCAGCAGTGGGAAGAGATTGGAAAAGAGGCTTGGGGAAAAGTCAATCAAGACAAGGCGCGCTATCCCATCGGAATGTTGTTATTCGTAGTTGTTCAATCTTTAGTGATTTCTTTACCATTGCTACTGATTCATCTCGTTCTACAGTACAGTATGAACACTGAAATGAGTCATGCGTTTTCTCTTGCTTTTTATGTTGCTGCTATTACTGTTTTTTTCTGGCATTTCCTTCTTGAGCTTTGCCGACCAACAGGATTACTCATTACGCAATTCCGATGGCATGCGGATATGGTTAATAAAATGTACCGGGATATCAAGTATTATGCGCCCGCCATATTGATATTAAGTGTCATCATTGCTTTTACAGATGCACTTGCGGATGACGTCGTGCGTAATAGTATCGGAAGAATTGCTTTTATGCTGCTCTGCATAGTGTTGGCTATATTTGCTTTAGGCTGGATGGCAATTACGCCTTCCGGAAAAATGCTCTATCAAGGAAAAAGTTTTACTTTAATTCAGAATCCGCGTCTGTGGATGTTACTTCTTTTCGTACAGCAAATGTACATGATTGTCATGGCGGCAAGAGGCTATTACTTCGCAGCATTGTATCAAAGTATTCTGATTTTCCAATCGGTCATCTTAATTATACTGTGTAGTCTGGTTTTTTTCCTGAGCTACCGCAGCTTATTAATTGCCCAGCGTAGAATTGCTTTTAAAAGAGCCATTGCCAAACGGGAAGAAATGCTTACCCAGCGCGCAACGACTGGAAAAAGTGAAACTGAATTCGTGGATGATAACTACATTGATATCAAATCAATTAGCACACAATCAGCTACTTTATTAAAAATCAGTGTATGGGGATTGCTGATTGGCGGCCTAAGTGTCATCTGGTACGAAATGCTACCGGCATTGGGATTTCTTGAAGATATTGTTGTTTGGCGAACCTCAATTATGAGGGACGGTGAAGCGGTCGTGCGCTTGATCACGTTGGAAACATTGCTGGTAGCATTGATCATTCTGAGCCTGGTTATGGTAGCTGCGCATAATTTACCCGGTACGCTGGAACTCTTGGTTCTTCGACATTTATCCTTGAATACGGGTACCGGATACGCAATTACCACGCTACTCAGATATGCTATTATCATTATCGGGGTGATGGTCACATTTCAAATGCTCGGTATGGAATGGTCCAATATCCAATGGCTGGTTGCAGCATTGGGTGTCGGCCTGGGTTTCGGTTTGCAGGAAATCGTGGCTAATTTTGTATCCGGACTTATTCTTCTATTTGAGCGTCCTATCAGAATAGGCGATCTTGTCACATTGAATGATGTGACCGGTACAGTCAGTAAAATTAATATTCGTGCGACAACTTTGATCGATGCTGATCGAAAGGAAGTCGTGGTACCGAATAAAACATTTATCACCCAGCAATTGTTAAACTGGACTCTCAGTGACCAGGTCACGCGTATCAAAATACCCGTGGGCATTGCTTATGGATCAGATTGTGACAAGGCTAGAACATTGTTACTGGAAATTGCCAAAAATCATCCTTTGGTTCTACGCGAACCGGAGCCAGTCGCCTTATTTCAGGGATTTGGTGCAAGCTCGTTGGATTTTGAATTGAGGGTCTATTCGGGTCAGCTTTCGGATCGACAGGATCTGACTCATGATTTGAACATGGAGATTAATCGTCGTTTTGCTGAAGAAAAAATCAACATTGCGTTTCCGCAATTGGATATTCACCTATACCGGAGGAATAATAATAAGGAGATATCTGGATAAGCGTGCAAGAAGAGTGCAATAGAATATTGCAAAAAAGATGATTAGCATTGAAATCCTGAGTATATCAGTATATTGTACAGGCCAGCATAATGGTTGGGAAAAGAGGAGCTTATGAAATCAGATAGAAGTCGCTACAAGTTTATAAAGTATTTCCTGATTATATGTATCCCCCTTGTTCTAACACTTACCATCGTATTGTCGCTTCTGTTCGATGCGCACGAAGATGCAAATAAAGCAATCATTGAGGCGAACGAGCGGTTGTCTGTACAGCTGGGTGAGAAGACCATCGATTATGTCTTCGGTGTAATACGAGGGGATGCTCTCTATCTTGCAGAGCTTTCTTCGTTGCGACAATGGCTGGATTCGGGTGACTCCACAGCATATTCACGTCTGACTGAAGATTTGCTGGCTTTTTTGCAATTTCGCCAACTCTATGGAAAGGTTCGTTTTATAGATAAGCATGGTCAGGAAATAGTGCGCATCCATAACTATGAAGGTAAGCCAATAATCACACCGCAAGAACAGCTACAAAACCAATTTGAACTCGACTTTGTGCAGAAAACGCTTGCCCTGAGTGAAAGAAGCGTTTACATATCGCCGTTTGAGCCTACTATCGAGCATGGCGTTATTGTGCAACCCATCAAACCAACGGTACGATTCACTGTACCCGTATTTGATAGTAACAACGAACTACGCGGTCTCATCGTCCTTAACTATAAAGGGGAGAGATTAATGAGACGCCTGCGCACCATTTCTGATCTTTCCGTTGGTAACCTGGGATTAGTTAACGAGCAGGGAAGATGGCTACTGCAACCCCATCCGGCAGGGGAAAGCGGCTTTATGTTCCAAAGCCAGGGAACAGAAACCTTTGAGCAAAAATTTGGTGAAGAGATATGGTCGTTTGTTACACGTGAATCTCCCATCGGTCAATGGATGCATGAAAACGGACTTTTTACTTACGTTAAGGTTAATTTGGCAAAAATACAAAACCCCATGGGAGGTTTAAATACCCAAGATAGCGAAACATGGGTATTAATTTCTTATGTATCCCCCAAAATCATCGCTGCAAACATTGCTGAATATGGTCGTAATCTAGCTTTGGCAGGCGCCTTGCTCATGATATTACTGGTGCTGTTAAGTGGAATAGTCGCCAATTATGCACTACAACGTCGGCGGGCGGAGAATCGGCTGCAAAGAAGCGAACTCCAGTTTCGTAGATTACTTGAATCCGCACCTGAGGCTATCCTTCTGGTGGATCAGGCTGGACATATTGCTTTAATGAATTCGCAGACCGAGAAGTGGTTTGGCTATAGTCGTAATGAGTTAGTGGGCCACTCAGCGCTACAACTTATACCAGAACGGTTTCATCAAGCGCATCCGATTTTCCAGCAGCAATTTGTCGCTGAAACAGGAGCTCAGCCAATCAGCGTCGGGATGGAACTTTATGGCAAGCGCAAGGATGGCAGTGAATTTCCGATTGAAATCAGTTTAAGCCCCCTTGAGACAGAGCACGGTACATTGATTACCAGTATCATTCGGGATATTTCCACTCGTAAGGAAGCAGAAATAGCTAAGCAACGGGCGCAGGAACGTTATCGTGAGCTATTGAATAATCTGCCTGTGGGCGTTTTCCGTAGCCTGCCTGATGCAAAAGGAAGCTTCCGCGAAATAAACCCTACCATGGTTAATTTGTTCGAAGCTGAATCCACCGAGCAGCTACTCGCTCACTCATTTGGTGAATTTTATTGTGATCTTGCTGAACGTAAGGCACTAATGGGTAAAGTTTTACTCCAAGGCTATGTCAATGGGGAAGAGGTGCGCTTGAGAACCTTAAAAGGACGGGAATTTCATGCTGGCTTGACGGCAGTGAAGAAAAAGGATGAAACAATAGGTATTTATTTTGATGGCATTGTAGAAGATATCAGTGTACGCAAAGAGAGTGAGTGCCAGATTAAGCAGCTGAATGAGAATCTTCGGGTCCGCTCCAACGAATTGGAAGCGATCAATCACGAACTGGAAGCATTCAGTTATTCTGTTTCCCATGATTTACGAGCACCCTTACGTGCATTGGATGGTTTCAGTCGCACATTGCTCGATGAGTATGCTGATCAGCTCGATCAACGGGGACGTGACCGGCTTAAGCGAATACGGCTGGCTGCGCAGCGTATGGCTGAGCTCATTGATAGTTTGCTCAAATTATCACGCGTTACCCGTACCGAGCTTAAGTGGGAGGTTATCGATCTGTCGAAGCTTGCAAATGAAATATTAGACACGCTGCAACAGATGGAACCTGATCGAAAAGTACGGTATACGGTACAATCCGGTTTGATTGTCCGTGGTGATGCGATATTACTGCGCATCATGTTGGATAATCTGCTGAGTAATGCTTGGAAATTTACCGCTCGTAACCAACAGGCTTTCATTGAAGTTGGATGCAACGTAACAAAAGAGAGAATTATTTATTTTATCCGAGATAATGGTGCCGGCTTTGATATGGCCTATGCTGATAAGTTGTTTGGTGTTTTCCAACGATTGCATGATCCGCACGAATTTCCGGGTACCGGTATCGGACTTGCCACGGTGCACCGTGTAATTCATAAACATGGTGGACAAATTTGGGCAGAAAGCACTATTGATCAAGGATCGACTTTTTATTTCACATTAGATGAGAAGGAAATAATATGAACGCCGAGGTAATAATGTTGGTTGAGGACAATCAAGACGATGCCACACTCACGATAGATGCACTTCAAGCTAACCATATCCGTAATAAGATATTTCTAGCGAAGAATGGTGTTGAGGCGCTTGATTACCTGTTCGGACAGGGAGCGTATGAAGGACAGAAGTTGACTCAACTGCCGGTACTTATGCTGCTCGATCTTAAACTGCCGAAGGTCGATGGATTAGAAGTATTACGTCGCGTTCGTGCTGATGAGCGGGCACGTCTGATACCGATTGTGATCTTGACTTCATCCAATGAAGATGAAGATCGACTCAAAGCTTATTCCCTCGGGACCAATAGCTATGTACGCAAACCAGTGGATTACGATGATTTTCTCAGGGTGGCCGGACAGCTTGGACAATATTGGTTGGAAGTGAATGAATCACCCTATAGACGTTAGCTGTATAGAGTCCAGAGGAACTAGATATGTCAATGGCCCAGAAACAGCATCTGCCATTATTGCGCTTCTTGTTTATAGAGGATGCAGAAGATGATGCTTTGTTGCTGATCGATTATTTTGAGTCACAAGGGTTCAGGTTTGATTGGCAGCGGGTAGACACTGAAAAAGGAGTGATCGCAGCATTACAGAAGCCGTGGGATATCATCTTTTCGGATTATTCCATGCCTGGGTTTAGTGGCGTTAGGGCGCTGGAAATCGTTCGTCAGCGGGATCCTGATATTCCTTTTATTTTTATTTCGGGTGCTATCGGTGAAGATGTGGCGGTAGAAGCCATGAAACTTGGCGCTCAAGATTATGTCATGAAGGGAAATCTCGGCCGTTTACTACCCGCTGTCAATCGCGAGCTTCAAGAAACGAAGAAACGCCGGGAGCATCGCCAGTTCAATCAGTTATTGCGTAAATTGTCGCAGGCAGTCAATCAAGCGGCTGACAGTATTTTTATCACCGATCCCGCAGGTCGTATCGAATATGTTAACCCAGCCTTTGAGAAACTATCCGGTTATAGCGCCGAAGAAGTTAAGGGAAAAACACCTGCTTTTCTTTACTCGGGCCTCCATGATAACAATTTTTATTTGCAACTATGGCAAGCCATCTCGAATGGTCATACATATCAAGCTACCTTTGTTAACCGGCATAAAAATGGGGAATTATTTTACGAGGAACAAATCATTACCCCTTTGAAAGATGAACAAGGAAATATTACCCACTTTGTTTCTACCGGAAGAGATATTACTTCTCGCATTAAAGCAGAAGAAGAGCGAACGCGGTTAACAGCAATATTAAATGCCACCCCGGATCTGGTCGCTATTTTTGAACCGGAGGGTCGTTTACGCTATTTAAATGAATCAGGGCGTCGATTGCTAGAACTGGGTGTGGAAAAAGATGTCAGCCGGTATACCATCCAGGAATTATTTGCTACTGATAAGAACCAGCAATCATTTGCTGAGGTTCTTGCGATAGCTCAGCAGCAAGGTATCTGGAGTGGCGAAACGCTACTACAGATTCCCAGAAATAAAGAGCTACCGGTTTCACAAGTAGTGCTTGCCCATAAGGAGAGCAATGATTCTATTGAGTATTTATCAACGATTGCGCGGGATATCACGGAACGGAAGCGCTTTGAGGCCGAACTGCAGCATCAGGCTACTCATGATCGTCTAACCAGCTTACCAAACCGTTTTTTATTGCTTGAACATTTTTCCTCAGCATTAAAAAATGCCCAACGGCACAATTATAATATTGCCGTGCTATTTATGGATCTTGATAACTTCAAACGAATCAATGATAGCCTGGGTCATACAGCAGGGGATATCTTGCTTGAACAGATCGCTCAGCGGCTGCAAAGTTGTATGCGGGCAAATGATACCGTTGCACGTCATGGGGGAGATGAATTCACTATTGTACTCAACGAATTAAAGGAGCCGGAAAATATATTGGATGTGCTAAACAAGCTATATAATGCTTTCAAACATCCAGTGATTATTCATAACCACGATGTCTATGTCACGTTCAGTATTGGGATTGCCCTTTATCCACATGATGGTGACCGGATAGAAGATTTGTTGCGACATGCTGATATTGCCATGTATCGCGCAAAGTCGATGGGGCCTAATCAATACTGTTTCTATGCATCGGATATGAATATCCGTGGGCACGAGTTGCTAGCTTTGGAGGGAGATCTGCGACGTGCTTTGGTTCAGAACGAATTTGTGCTGCATTATCAGCCGCAGATTGATCTTCGTAATAACCGCGTGATTGGAACTGAAGGACTGATTCGATGGCAGCATCCTGTGCGTGGACTAGTGTCTCCTGCTGATTTTATCCCTCTTTTGGAAAGGTCGGGGATGATCATTTCGGTTGGTGAATGGGTATTGCACCAAGCGTGCAAAGCACATCGCGATTGGCGAGCAGCGGGATTCAACGATATCCGTGTTTCTGTCAATGTTTCTGCTACCCAATTTAATGATATCGATTTGCTCGATAAGATACGATATGCATTACGAGAAGAAGATATGCCCAAGCACGCTCTTGAACTGGAAATTACCGAAAATATCTTAATGCGTGATCCAGCTGGCGCGACCGAAGTACTGGAGTCAATAAATGGATTAGGGGTACGGATCGCTGTGGATGATTTTGGCACGGGTTATTCTTCACTGGCTTATTTGAAACGTTTCCCACTTGATGCACTGAAAATTGATCAGACTTTTATGACTGACTTAACTGACTATTCGGGCGACGCAGCGATCGTTGAGGCAAGTATTTCTCTTGCGCATAAGCTTGATATGGAAGTAACAGCAGAAGGTGTAGAAACGAATACACAACTTGAATTCCTGCGTACACACGATTGTGATGTGGTGCAAGGGTATTATTTTTGTCGACCTTTGCCCATGCCTGAACTTACCAATGTATTACATGAAAAAACAAAGTGAGTATGTAATTATTTCGTAATTCATTTAATTTCTTTGAGACTAGACGATCATTGCTTATAGTTCTAATATATAAGTCGTTATTCCATTTCCAAATCAAAAATGACTCGAAGGCGAGCCGCCAAAGTATAAATAATACGGCAAGGTGAAGCCGACAAAGTGAGTTGGGATTTAGAATTGGAATGAGTCTTCAATTCAGCAATATAAAAAGCAGTCATTGATTACAACTGTCACTGAGGGAGTTTTTTCCGATGGAACAGATAATCCCATCAATGTATGCAGCAAAAGATCCACTTGGGATAATTGAGGAAATTCATGGACCAGTGGTTGACGTGTTTTGTAAACGTTTACCCCCACTGCATCAGGCTCTATTTACTATAACTGATCATGAATTTTATCCTTTTGAGGTTTATCGCCATCTGGACGAACAACGCGTGCGTGCAATTGCTTTGCATCCGACAAGCGGTCTCAAGCGGGGTTTATCTGTTTTCGATAGCGGTGCTCCTTTGCGCGTTCCGGTAACACCGGATTGCCTGAATCGGATGCTGAATATGTTTGGTATGCCGCTTGATGGTGGGCCACCGCTCGAAACAAAAGAGATGCGAAGCATTATTGCTCCTCCCGCATTATTATCTGAAACAGTGCCAGCTGGAGGAATTCTCGAGTCGGGTATTAAAGTTATTGATTTGCTTTGCCCTTTTATTAAAGGTGGGAAAACTGGCTTGTTTGGTGGTGCGGGCGTGGGAAAGACGGTCCTGATTATGGAGTTTATGCATGCCATCGTCAATCTGCATCAGGGGGTATCAGTATTTGCGGGAGTGGGGGAGCGAATCCGCGAAGGTCATGAATTATGGCACCAGATGCAGGAATCCGGGGTCATGCCGCGCGCGCTGATGATGTTTGGTCAGATGGATGAATCGCCCGGTGTGCGTTTCCGTGTGGGCTTATCTGCTTTAACCTATGCGGAATATCTGCGGGATACCTTAGGCAAAGAAGTTTTATTAATGATGGATAACATCTTTCGATTTGTCCAGGCAGGAAGTGAAATTTCCGGATTGCTGGGGCGAATGCCTGCTACGGTTGGTTATCAACCTACCTTAATGAGCGAAGTGGCAGAATTGCAAGAGCGTATTATCTCAACGCGTGGTGGAAATATTACAGCAGTGGAAGCAGTCTATGTGCCTGCAGATGATATGACTGATCCCGCTGTCAGCACCATTCTAACGCATCTGGATACGACTGTTATCCTGTCTCGAAGTCAGGCAGCCAAGGGAATTTACCCGACAGTCGATCCTTTGCAGTCAGTAAGCAAAATGATGAATCGCGCCTTTCTCGGTGATCGGCACTATAGTGTGGCTGAAGGTGTCCGTGAACATCTTGCGCGCTATCAGGAATTGGAAGACATTATTGCCATGCTAGGTTTGGAGGCGCTCTCCCAGAAAGACCAGCGTATTGTGATGCGTGCCCGTAAGCTGCAACGATATTTAACGCAGCCATTCCATGTAATGGCTTCACATACTGGCGTGCCAGGCGTATCGGTAAAACTGGATGTAACATTGACTGATTGCGAGACCTTTTTGCGAGGTGACTATGATGCCATCCCGGAAGAGCAATGCTATATGCGAGGATCAATGCAACAATAAAGAATATGAAGACTTTCAATTTGCATGTCCAGAGTGCGACGCAATATGTATACGCTGACAATGTGATCAGTTTTGTAGGAGAGGATAGTACTGGCAGTTTTGGTATTCTTGCGAATCATGAACGCATGATGACCGCAATGGACTACGGGCTGGCGCGCTACCAATTACAAGATGGCGGCTGGATTTATCTTGGGCTTCCTGGTGGCATACTTTATTTTGCCAATAATCATCTCTATCTGAGTACGCGCCATTTCCTGCAAGATAAGGATTATCAGCGCATTAGTAAAGGCTTGCTGGAGCAGCTGCTCAAGGAAGAGGAAGCATTACGAGAGCTAAAAGATAGCCTCGCTCATCTGGAGCAAGAGATGTTCCGGCGCTTATGGCAAATTGGACACCTTACTACTCAAACGGTCTGATGGGTATGAAGAAATCGTAGCGAGCGCCCAAAGTGTGAGGCGGAAGGAACGCAGAGACGAGAAAACGAACAAAGTGAGTTTCGATAAAACGAGCCTTGCGAGTTTCGACAAAGCCACATAGCAAATAGATAGGCGAGGAGCCAGTACTGCCCAACACAGCGATTTCGGTGCGCAGTAGATTAATTTATAACCTCTGAGAATAAATCATGAACAACGAACAGCTACGCAAATCAGTGGAGCGTCAAGTGAAACGGATGCAACGTGCAAAGCAGGACCGTCCTACTCTGCTTGCTCAATCCATATTTTTGGGAACACTTTCCTTGTTGTTTATACTGCCCATCATCGTGGGTGCCTATCTTGGTAACTGGCTAGATGATATGGCGCAAGGCTATTCTGTTCATTGGACCATAGGGCTCCTTATTTTGGGCATGATAGTGGGTATGGTGAACGTTTATTTATATGTGCGGAAGCACGACTAATGGAAGAAGCGGCTGTCGTATTTTATGCTGGACCCTTTGCGATTACATCCATTGTAATCACTACCTGGGGCATCATGTTATTTCTAGGCATGTTTTGCTGGCTTGCTACACGACAGCTGTCGCTCGATCCTGGGCCATTGCAGGCCATGTTGGAGGGAATCATTTTGTTAATTGAGGAAAGCATTGAAGCGGTATCCCCGGGTTATGCGCAGCAAATGATGCCATTTATTGGAACTTTGTGGATTTATATCGTCATTGCCAACCTTGTTGGCATTATTCCGGAGCTCCATTCTCCAACCGGTAATTTGTCCGTAACCGCGGGTCTTGCGTTATTGGTTTTTTTGTCGGTACATTGGTTTGGGATACGCAATGAGGGAGCAGGTTATCTTAAGCACTATCTTAGCCCTTCACCCATCTTGTTACCCTTTCACCTGATCAGTGAAGTTACCCGCACGATTGCTTTAGCGGTACGTTTATTTGGCAACATTATGAGCCTCGAACTGGTGGCATTGCTGGTCCTGCTCGTAGCTGGCTTATTGGTGCCGGTACCCGTGTTAATGTTGCATATCATCGAGGCATTGGTTCAGGCCTATATTTTTGGCATGTTAGCGTTGATTTATGTTGCCGGCGCCATGCAATCTCAACAAAATGTACAAGGAGCTAGCTAATGAGTGATATATCCTGGTTTACGATATTTTCTACCATCAGCGCAGTACTGGGTGTCGCTATTGGCATGATGTTCCCAGCGATGGCGATGGGACGGGCAATCAGCCAGGCGCTGGATTCGCTTGCGCGCCAGCCAGAGGCAGAAAAATCTATTATGCGCACCTTATTTATAGGCTTGGCGATGATTGAATCACTTGCTATCTATGTGCTGGTAATTGTGCTTATCATCCTGTTTCGTAACCCGCTGCTGGAATATCTGATTAACCGATAAGTACAGGTGTATGCGTGACTTTTGATTGGACAACCTTCATCCTCGAAATCATCAATTTTCTGGCACTTGTCTGGATCTTAAAGCATTTTTTGTATCAACCTATATTGGACATTATTGCTAGACGTCGCGCTGGTATCGAAAAGACGCTGACTGATGCGCAACAGATCAAAGCTGAGGCAGATAAGCTTAAGCAACAACATGAAAAATTTCTGGCTGAATGGGAACAGGAAAAAGAAAGGGCTCAGGCACGCCTGATGGCTGAGCTGGCGGCAATGCGTGAAAATAAACTGGCTGAACTGAATGACAAAATCAATGAAGAAGCAGAACGGCGTAAGGTGCTGGATGAGCGCGCCAAACGTGAATTTGAACGCAGAATGGAAGAACAAGGCATTGCGCAAGGCATCGCATTTACTACTAAATTATTCTTTCGCCTTGCCTCACCTGAATTGGAAGCAGCTCTTTATGCATTGCTACTGGAAGATTTACATGGTCTGAGCAAAGAAAATAAGCGCGTTATTACAGAAGCCACGGTAGTACCAGAGTTGCAGATAAAAATTCAAAGTGCATTTCCACTGGATGAGAACAAACAAAATGAACTAGCCCGTTATCTGTCAGATGTCGCTGGCAGAATGCTGCCAATCGAATTTCAGGTAAATTCTGATCTGATCGCAGGATTTCAGATAGCAATAGGTTCGTGGATCTTGCATGCTAATTTACGCGATGAATTAAAATTTTTTAGTGGATCTTTGCAGCATGCTACCGCGGGAAGCTAGCAGTGCCAATTCTTTGAGTAATTCTCTTTTTGACAGACAGGCCGACTGGCTAGCACGCTACCAGTATGGTCTTCGTTTGTCAGAGCAAGGCAATGTGGTATCTATCGGTGATGGCATTGCCTGGATCAGTGGATTGCCTTCTGCGCGGATGGAGGATGTGGTTCATCTGGAAGATGGCAGCCGTGCCTTAGTGTTTCATCTTGCCCGCGATCGGGTGGGCGCCATCCTGCTACGACAGACCAGCCAATTGACCGCGGGCACCGCTGTTTTTCTGACAGGGAAACGTTTGAGTATAGGGGTGGGGCGTGCCCTGCTGGGTCGAGTGATCGATCCATTGGGTATTCCGCTTGATGATGCCGGCCCGATTCAATTCGATACCTATCGCTTGCTGGATGTGCGCTCTCCCCCCATTATTGCACGTGATTTTGTGGCGCAGCCGCTGTATACCGGCAACAAAATTATCGATACCATGATTCCGGTCGGCAAAGGGCAACGACAATTGATCATCGGGGATAATGGTACTGGTAAAAGTTCACTCGCTATAGATGCGGTTATTAATCAGCGTGACAAGAATGTTTATTGTGTTTATGTTTTAATTGGCCAGAAACGTTCCACCGTCGTGAATACTATCGAGATTCTGCGGCGCAACCAAGCATTGAGTAATACTGTGTTGGTGGTTGCAGAGGCAAATGCCATGCCTGGCTTAAAATATCTGGCACCCTTTGCCGGTTGCGCTGTGGCAGAGGCCTGGATGGCAGAAGGTTATGATACGCTCGTGGTCTATGACGACTTAAGCACGCATGCAAGAAGTTATCGCGAACTTTCCTTGCTACTGCGCAGACCGCCTGGCCGCGAGGCTTATCCGGGCGATATTTTCTTTTTACATTCTCGCCTGCTGGAGCGTTCTACCCGTTTGTCATCCAAACAGGGGGGCGGCAGTATGACCGCATTGCCGATTATAGAGACAGAACAGGGTGAAATTGCGTCATATATTCCCACCAATCTTATTTCCATTACGGATGGACAGATTTATCTTGATCAACAGTTATTTGCGCGTGGTTTCCTGCCGGCTATCGATGTCACGCGCTCAGTGTCGCGTATTGGGGGAAATGCGCAGCATCCCAATATCAAAAAGGAAGCCGGGCGAATGAAGCTGGATTATTTGCAGTTTCTTGAGCTCGAAGTATTTACCCGTTTTGGTTCACGGCTCGAACCCACTATGGAGGCACGCATACGGCGTGGTCAGATATTACGAGAGATACTCAAGCAAGAGCTGCTTACTCCGTTAACCATTGAATACCAGATGGCCTGGCTGGTTGCCTATAACGAAGGAATGTTTGATCATCTTGAATTGGATCAGATAAAACCGTGCTTGCAATATCTGCAAGAACAAATAGCCCGTACCAGGTTGAGTATTGAGGAAGGACACGAGCAGTGGAGAATCCTGGTTCGTACCTGGTTGAATGAAATGGGTATGGCATGAGTAAACGACGTGAGGTAAAAGAGCGGCTAGCGACGCTGGATGAAATCAACAGCATCATGAAAACGATGAAAAACCTCGCTCTGCTTGAAATCCGTAAACTGGAAATGTTCCTCGACACGCAACGCCGTGTTACTGCCAGCATTGAAATGACGGCACGGGATTTTCTGTATTTTTATCCTCAGATCCCAGCTCAACCGGGCCATCAGCAACTATTAATTATCATCGGTTCAGAGCGCGGTTTTTGCGGTGATTATAATGAATCGTTAGTTGCATTCTTAAACAGCCAGCAACTGCAAAGAGAAACTTTGCTGGTAGTCGTGGGGCGCAAGCTTGAGAGCAAATTACTCGAGAACTTTCATATTGCTGCTTTTATTGAAAGTCACAGTGTGGCAGAAGAGGTGCCGATTACATTGCAGCGGCTAATTGAGGTGCTGAACAGGATGCAGCAAGCCGCGCCAACAAAAATAGGGCAGATCAGCGTACTTTATTATGATGATGAAAGCGAGAAAATCAGGCTACGTCAATTGTTACCTCTGTCATTACCTGAACCAGAATTGACTTATTCTCACCCTCCTCTGTTGCATCTGGAGCCGACACAATTTCTGACCAAATTGACTGATCAGTATCTTTATGTGCTATTACATGAAGTATTTTATTCATCGTTTATGAGGGAAAATCATAAACGACTGGCCCACATGGATAGTGCTATCCAACATCTGGAGAAGGATACTGCAAAATTGCGGATGAGGGCTAACAGATTGCGTCAGGAGGAGATTATCAATGAAATTGAAATTATTTTGCTGAGTACAGAGGTATTATCGGCTAATGACAAGTCATTCCATTCCTAAATCAAACCTGACTTTGTCGGCTTCTCCTTGCTGTATTATTTATATACTGTCTGCGGCTCGCCTTCGCGCCATGTTTGATTTAGAAAGGGAATTACAATCGAAATCCATCTTGTAAGAGTCTTGCCGCTATGTCTCTTTTCTTGAAAAATTTCGTACTTCAAGGCAATTGAAGTGATCCCAATAGCCACTGCGGGAAAATGCCAAGCCCGATAACCAAGGCAATAGAAATGATGATGACAATCAATGTGCCCTGTGTTGGCGGCATGGTGTTTAAGCTTGTTTCCTGCTCACTATAAAACTCCATCATTACTCGTAAGTAATAAAAAAAAGCGAGCGCTGTGTTGAGCACTGCCGCAATCGCCAACATCATATTGCCAGCCTCGACAGCTGCACCAAAGGCAAGTAGCTTGGCCATAAAGCCAGCTGTCGGCGGAAGGCCGGCTAGGGCTAGCAGGTAAATTCCCATGGCAAGTCCCAGCATCGGATAACGACGTCCCAGCCCGCGATAATCTGCCAAATTTTCACGATCCTGCTCACGGCGCGTTAACGCAACGATGACAGCAAAGGCGCCTAAGTTCATGATGGCTAGGGTAACAGCATAATAGATAGCGGCATCGCGGCCTTGTGCAGTACCCGCTGCCAGTGCTACCAGGATATAACCGAGATGGGCGATAGATGAATAGGCGAGTAATCTTTTCAGATTCTGTTGATTTAGCGCTAACAGGTTACCTACTATCATACTGATTAACGCAAGTCCCCACAATAATGGAAGCAGCGCTTCCCATAGAGAAGGCAATTGTAGGCACAATAGCCGGATCAGAAACACTATAGTCGCCGCTTTACTGAAACTCGCGAACAGAGCTGTTATCGGTGAAGGGGCGGCCTGGTAGATGTCAGGCGCCCACATATGAAACGGCACCAAAGCTACTTTAAATCCTATCCCAACCAAGATCAAAGTAATGGCCACTGGCAGTAAGGATTCATCGCTAGCTACTGTGTTCAACTCAGTCAGATCCAAAGTGCCGCTGCTGGCATAGACCAGGGCAACGCCATACAGAAAAAATGCAGTAGCAAAACCAGCAAGTACAGCATATTTTATGCCGCCCTCGATCGCACCGTACCTTGTTGGTTGCCACGCGATAAGGGCGTAAAGCGTTACAGCCAGGATTTCCAGGCCGAGAAAGGCACTGATAAGATTGTTTGAGCTTACGAGCAGGGCCATTCCTAATGTGGCAAAGAGAATCAGGCTCAAGTATTCCTCTTGGAGCTCATTGCGGATGGGGACATGGCCGAAAGATAGCATGACGATGGCTGCGGCACCCAACATAAAAAATAGAGTAAACACGCGACTTAAATCGTCGATTACTAACATGCTACCTACTGCACCAGGTACTTGCCACAGTAAGGTAGCGGCAGCACCCAGCAGCAGAAAAACCAGCGTGGCAGACGATAATAATCGGATCGAAACACGCTTTGGCCAGATACCCAGCATCAATATGACTAGGCCGCCAGTTGTTGGCAATAGGTAAGGGATGAGATTGATCAGCTCAGCGAAGGGCATCAATCGATCCAGTAGGCGCGGAGCTTTTCGATTCAATAATAGCGGTCACGGGGATTTGCAAGCTGTCAAGGAAAGGCGCAGGGTAAAGACCCAGCCACAATACTACTAATGCCAAAAGTCCCAGTGGCACAGCTTCGCGGCGGTTGAGGTCGGTCCATGCTCGTTTAATGGTGATCTCTCCCAGCACAGCGCGCTGGTACATCCACAGCAGGTAAACGACCCCAGCAATAATACCCAGGGCTCCCGCTACGGCAAGCCCGGCTGAGACCTGGAACACGCCGGCAAGAACCAGGAATTCACCGATGAAATTGGCCAGCCCAGGCATACCCATCGCAGAGAGTGTAAAGAGTAACAACAGGGAAGCCAGACGGGGGATTGGCGATAATAGTCCCCCCAGCTGCGCTAGTAAGCGGGTGCCGCAACGTTCTTCCAACATACCGACCATGGCAAACATCGCGCCTGTTGACACCCCGTGCGCCAGCATCAAGATTACAGCACCGTTCAAACCTTCCTGATTCCAGGCATAGATGCCAAACACCACAAAACCCAGGTGGCTAATAGAAGAATAGGCAATGAGTCGTTTCATATCCTCCTGGACCAAGGCCAACAAGGCACCATAGAGGATACCGATCACCCCCAGAGTCATACCAATGGGCGCAAAGTCTGTGGAGGCTTCAGGAAACAGCGGCAGGCAGAAGCGCAACAAGCCATAAGCGCCGGTCTTCAATAATAGACCTGCGAGGAAGATGCTGCCCGCTGTGGGCGCTTCGGTGTGAGCGTCAGGTAGCCAGCTGTGTATTGGAAACAGCGGAATCTTAACAGCGAAAGCCACAAAAAAGCCAAGCATTAGCCACATCTCGCTGTTGTCTGGCAGATTGACCTGTAACAATTCGAAGTAATCGAACGTGTAAATACCGGTTTGCTCGCCATGAGTAAAGTACAACCCCAGAATGGCTATCAACATCAGCAGTGAACCGGTAACTGTGAAAAGGAAAAATTTGTAGGCGGCATAGAGCCTACGTTCGTGACCCCACACTCCCACCAGAAAATACATCGGCACTAACATCAGTTCCCAGAATACATAGAACAGCACCAGGTCGAGCGCCAGGAAGACCCCCATAATTCCTGCCTGGGTAGCGAGGAGGAGGGCGGCAAAAGCGGGCCAATTGCGTTGTATTGCATTCCATGAGACCAGCACGACCACAGGGCCTAGTAGCGCGGTCAGCAGTACCAGCAGCAGGCTGATACCATCCATACCCAATAAAAATTGAATCCCCATGGCGGGGACCCAGGGAGCACGCACGATGTAAAAATAACCCTGTTCGTTGGGGATTGCGTTCCACCACAAACCAAGTGCGATCAACAGCTCTGTGCTGGTAATCGCTAGCGCGGCCCAACGTGCAAAGGCTGTTTTATTGCGCCCTATTACGCCGATCCACAGTCCGCCCAACACGGGCAGAAATATCAGCACGCTCAACCAGTCCATAACACTCTCCTCACCATAACCAATATCCCAGGAAGAACACGGCCCCTGTACTTATCACCAGGGCATAGCGGCTCAGAAAACCGTTTTGAGTAATGCTCAGAAGCGTATAGCCGAAGCGCAGCGCCGCCACTAAGCGAGTGATGCCGGCTTCTAACGCGTTGTACTCCACGCCTTTGCGGCAGAAGGTGGCAAAGGCCAAGAAGCCACGCGTTATTCTGGTTAGTGCCCCCTCAATCAGAAGAGTTTCCACAGCACCTGATACTCCCTTGGCAAGAGCGCGGTAGGGGCGTACCACGATATAGATGATGCCCTCCTTACTTTCAGCAGCGTGCAGTATCCTGGCCAGGGCATGGTAGGGACGTACCAGCGTGGCATGGTAGAAAGCGTCAAAACCCCAGCCGTTGCGCAAAAAAATTGCCAAGGGAAGTGATTGATACGCTTGCTCGCGCTGGATCAACCACAAGGCCAAGCTAAAACCCGCTAGTGGCAATAACGCAGTGATGAGTTGGAGATTGTAAGTAATGGTTAGCGGAGGGAAGGTCGCTACACCAAGCTCATTTTCCAGCCATAGACTCCAAAGGTGCGGTCCGGGCCAGCCTTCCGGTAACTCAATGAAGCCGCTAACGATGCTGAGCAACGCCAAAATGAGTAACGGCAACGACATGAAATAGGGAAGGGATATCGTCGAGGTTCTCTGCCCTGAACCTTGGAAGACGAGTAAATAGACGCGAAAGATGTAGATTGCAGTCAGCAGGCCGCCGAAGGCAGCGAAGGCCCATAATAGCGGGCCAGCCGGTGTCGACCAGGTGGTGACAAGAATGGCGTCTTTACTATAAAATCCGGCGGTGACGAAAGGCACGCCAGCCAATGAAGCTGCACCAATCAGGAATGTCCAGCGCGCTATGGATGGATGGTTACCTATCCTGCCTAAACTATTTATATCGTGTTCATCCCCGCTGGCTTGGATTACCGCACCTGCAGACAGAAATAGTAAAGCCTTAAAAAAGGCATGAGTGGTCAGATGAAACAGTGCTAATGCATAGGCTCCACAGCCTAGTGCCAGAAACATGTAACCTATTTGGCTGATGGTGGAGTAGGCTAACACTTTTTTGAAATCTGTTTGTGCTAACGCAGCGCTAGCGCCATAGACAATAGTTAGCGCACCGATGGCTGCCACGAGCCATTGTGTCTGAGGTGCCAACTCAAACAAGGGATGAGTGCGCGCGATCAAATAAACGCCTGCCGTGACCATGGTGGCGGCGTGCATCAATGCAGAAACCGGACTGGGGCCAGCCATGGCATCAGGCAGCCAAACTTGTAGTGGTAATTGTGCTGACTTACCTAGAGCGCCGCCCAGGATTAACAGCGTCGCCAGAGTGGCCAATGTTGATCCCTTTTCCCACTGGGCGGTAGCATTTGTAAGCAGCGCGGAGAGAGATAATTCATGAAACTGGCTGAATAGGAGAAAGATGCCGAGTGCCAGTGCCGTATCGCCAATGCGAGTGACAATAAAGGCCTTGCGTCCAGCATCGCTTGGCAGTGACTCTCGATACCAGAAACCAATCAGGGCATAGGAGCATAGCCCAACCAGCTCCCAACCCAGATAAAGAAGCAACAGATTATCAGCTAGCACCAGCAACAGCATACCGGCTAAAAACAGGTTGAGAAAAAAATAATAACGACGCTGATCGGTTTCTTCAGCCATAAAGGGTACCGAGTAAAAATGGACCAATAAGCCCACACCGCTAACTACGCTCACCATGACCAAAGCAAGGCGATCAAGCGTGAAACCAAACATCGGCTGCCATTCGCCCACTACAACCCAGGTATAAAGAGTTTGCTGCAATGGTTGGCTGGCGGCTCCGGTTAGCCAGGCTAACAGCACTACCAGAAAAGCAATGGCTGCAGCGCAACAAGCAACTATGGCGAGGTGTTCCCGTCGCAGCAGGTTCCCCAGGAAGAGGATGATGAGCGATCCAAGCAAAGGCGCGCAGGGAATCAGCCATAGCCACTGCCACTGACTCACGATGAACTCCTTTCAGTTTCATCTTTCAGGTGGGTGAGCGTTTCCACCCGCACTGCCTTGTAGTGATCATAGGCTAGCCATACTAGAATCAGTGCCACCACAACTTCTGCAGCTGTTACCGTCATCAGCATGATAACCAGTACCTGACCATCGGCATTGCCCCAGTATTGGCCCGCTGCTATCGCCGTTAGGGCAACGCCATTGAGCATCACCTCTAATCCTATCAATATGAACAGCAGCTCCCGCCGTAATAACACCACGGCAAGACCCAGTACGAATAATAGAGCGGCGATAGCCAGGCTGTGACTGAGCGGGATCATCGTTTTCCCTTTCGACTGAGATAGAGGGCCGCTACCAATGCCGCCAGCAATAAAATCGCAGCAGCTTCAACCACCACCAAGTATGGGCCAAATAGCGCATTCCCCACCGCCGTGGGTCCGATCACCATGATGTTGTCTGCCATATCTAATGACGATCTGCTAAGTAACAGCAAGAGTACCAACCACAGAAGCAGGGCCAATAATGCCATCCCGCCCCAGTTGGCAGGGAGTAACAGTGGCAGATTCCGTTCGGTACGTAAATTCATCACCATCATCATGAACAAAAACAATACCAGGATCGCACCAGCGTATAACATAACCTGGAATGCTGCCAGCAGGGGGGCGCCGAGCAAGAAGAACAACAATGCTAAAGCCAGTAGTGACACGATCAGGTACAGGGCGGCATGGACCGGATGACGCACGACCAGGATCGCGCCTGCGGCAATCACTGCAATAACGGAAGAAAGATAAAAAATGAACTCATACATGAGCTGACCCTGTTGGACTGGTTGTGCTGTTCATCATGGTTGTTTTCCTTATCTTTGTGTGCTGCCCATCGATGCTTCCTTATTCCATTTCTAAATCAAAACTGATTTTGTCAGCTTCACCTTGCTATATTATGGATACTCTCTGCGGCTCGCCTTCGCGTCATTTTTGATTTGAAAATGGAATTACATTAGCCAGTTATGCTCCATTTACTAGGGCAGGTTGGTATCATGATCTACCGGTGGTGTATCGCCGATACCTTCGCCGATGGCCTTGCCGGAGATCGCAACGCCGGCATGGCGGTAAAAATTGTAACCAGGGTGCTTGCCCTGACCTTCAATCAGCAGTTGCTCTTTTTCGTACACCAGCTCATCATGGCTTCGCTCGCACATCTCGAAATCTGGCGTAAGCTGTATCGCCAGTGTTGGGCAGGCTTCCTCACAAAAGCCACAAAAGATGCAGCGGCTGAAATCGATGCGGAATGTTTCCGGATAACGCCGGCCGTCGTCTCGCTGCGTAGCTTGCAAGTGGATGCAGTCCACTGGGCATACCGCCGAGCATAAATAACAGGCCACACAACGTTCTTCGCCATCAGGATCGCGGGTAAGCACGATGCGTCCACGCCAGCGTCCGGGCAAAGGGCGCTTAATCTCCGGGTATGACACAGTCTCACGCTTTGCCCAGGCATGACGCAAGGTCGTCCACAGCGAATGCCATAGCCTGACAAGTAGAGTTGGAGTCTGTTTATTCATTTGTTTATCTATCTACCTTAGTTAACCTTTCATCCAGAACAACCCTAGCACAGCCGTAATCAGCAGATTAAACAACGCGGCAGGCAGCATCAACTTCCAGCCGAGATCCATCAATTGATCATAGCGCAGCCGGGGTAGGCTGGTGCGCAACCAAAAGAATAGCAATATCAGTGCCAGTGTCTTAAGGGCAAACCACACTACCCCAGGTAGCCAGGGTCCATGCCAGCCACCCAGAAACAGTACCGTCACGAGTGCTGCGATGAGCAGTACCCCCAAGTATTCACCTAGATAGAAGAAAGCGAATTTGATCCCGCCATATTCGGTGTTGTAACCCGCAGCGAGCTCGTTTTCCGCCTCAGGAAGATCAAAGGGCAGGCGGTTGGTTTCAGCGATGCCGCTTACCAGAAAAATGATGAAACCCAGCGGCTGGAGCACGATAAAAGGCAGCTCCTGGGCAGCAACAATCTCTCTCAGACTGAAAGAACCGCTTAACATCACTACCCCCACCAACGCGAGTCCCATCGGTAATTCGTAACTGATCATCTGCGCGGCCGAGCGTAGACCACCGAGCAGCGAATATTTGCTGTTAGAAGCCCAGCCGCCCAGCATAATGCCGTAAACCCGCAACGAAGAGAGAGCCAGTACGTAAAGCAATGCGATGTTGAGATCGGCTAGCCATCCATCCTCACTGACTGGCACCACGGCAAAGCTAAGCAACGCGGTCATTGGGACGATGATCGGCGCAACGGTATAGACCATGCGATCAGCAAAGGGAGGTACGAAGGCTTCCTTGCTTACCAGCTTCAGGATATCGGCTACAGGCTGCAACAAACCGAAAGGACCAGCGCGATTGGGACCAAGGCGATCCTGCAGCAGCGCAAGAATGCGCCGCTCACCATAACTCATGATGGCTCCGATAAGCAACAACCCCAGCAGCACCAATCCTATACTTGCCAGGGTAAGTAGCCACTGAGTCAAGCTCATGATATATGCTCCAGCTCAAGTAGATCACCGTGGCCAACCCCTAATTGAGTCAGCGTCACTCTGGAAAGGGCAATCGTACCGGCGGCCACATCGTTATTAAGCTGCACTGGCAGTACTACGGTACCGGCCGGGCCGCGCAATCTGACCTGCTTCTTATCCTCGATTCCTTCCTTAAAGGCTGCTGTCGGATGAATAAGTGCGGCGGCGGCTGGAGCAAGCTCCATCAAAGCCGGGGCATAGCTAGCAAGCGGATCATCTCCATACCAGCTCGCCAGTGCAACTTGCCAATGGCCAGGATGGGCTGAGGAAGCTGGACCGATGGTGGTACCGGTCTGCATGGTTAGAGGGGGGGCGGATAGAGCCGATCCCAGTGTGCCAGGAAGGGGCGCCTGGTAGCCAGGGAAGAGATTACTCAGCACTGCTGCCGCATCTGGTAAAGCGAGCTCGAGGCAATGAGCCAGGTCAGCGAGGACCTCTACTGTGTTGGGCAGGGGTTCTGTCCGCTGAAAGACAGGAGCAAAGCCTTGGGCACGGCCTTCATAATTGACAAAAGTGCCACCCCGCTCGGCCCATGCTGCTACTGGCAGCAAGATATCCGCTGCCTCGGCAGTGGCGGTAGCGACGCAATCCAATACGATAAGCGTGCTGAGGTGTCGGCGTGCCGCACGCCAGCGAGTACCGAGGCGTGCATCACCAAGGGGATCATTGCCTATCACGATCAAAGTCTGGATCTGACCCGATTCGATTGCCTCTAACATTGCAGTCGTGCTAGTTGTCGGGGTAAGTAATATCGTTCCATAAGTGTTGGCTCCAGGCAAAGCATAGGCGAGTTTGGCACGAGATCCCAAGGCAGTAGCCAGTTGTACCATAGCGGCAATCTCTGGTACAGCCATAGTCTCGCTCACACCTATTAATACCGGTCGTTGGGCCGCTGTCAGGTAGACTGCAATATCAGCTAGCTCCTTCTCATGCTTATTGGAGGGAGCAGGAGCAGTAGGGGCAGTAGGGGCAGCAGTCGCCTGCTCATGCAAACGCAAAAGATGTGCGCTTATCTCTTGAGGCGGAACTGTCAAGGTCGTGGCTGCGAAACGAGCCAGCAGAGAGGGTCCGCTGTGCAGAATGGCCAGTTTGGCACCAGCCCGATAAGCCTGCCGCAAGGCTAAGTCCATCATGGGCGCATGCGCGGTCAGGTCGCCGACCACCAGCGCTGCGTCAGCTTGTTCTATTTCGGCCAGGGATGGCGCCCCACCGCTGCTTTGGAGAGCTGCGACGGCAGCAACAGTTGCTGTCTCGATCTGGGGGTCGCTAAAGGTAGCGAACCTCCCACTTAGCTTATTCAGTAAGGTCTGTAACATAGCATTGCTTTCCAGATCTTCTCGTGTTGAGCCAAGGCCGCTCGTTTTATCCCTGGCAGCTTTGATCTGTTCTGCAGCGGCAGCAAGCGCTTCACGATAGCTCACTTTTTCGTCTCTTACGCGGGGGGTCAGCGGCCGGTCAATATGTTCGCTGTATTGATGACCGTAACGGCCGCGATCACAAATGAACCAGCGGTTGAGCTCGGGGTGAAAGCGATTGCGCATCCGGCGTAGTGTGCCGTCCCGTGCTCCAGGCAGGGTGTTGCAGCCGACACTGCAGTGGGGGCAAATGGAAGGGGCCGTTTCCAGATCCCAGACCCGCGCAAAATGCTGCCGGAACACGGCATCGGTGAAGACGCCGGTAGGGCAGATCTCAACCAGGTTACCGGCAAACGGGCTTGTCAGCGGACCATCCTGGAAACGACCGAAATAGACCTCGTTGCGTAGACGCATTGAGCCAAGGTCATCGCCTAGCGCATAATCCTGGTAAAAGCGAGTGCAGCGATAACAGGTAATGCATCGGTTCATTTCATGGTGAACCAATGGGCCTAGATACTGGTTGGTGAAGGTGCGCTTGCGGCCGCGATAGCGGCGATAAGGAGGGCCGCAGGCAACCGTCATTTCCTGCAAGTGACACTCTCCTCCTTCGTCGCAGACCGGACAATCGTGCGGGTGATTGATCATCAAAAATTCGATTACCCTCTGCCGTACCTGTCGTGCCGCAGCTGCAGAAACTGAAACGTTGAGCCCATCTCTAGCAAATTCGAGACAAGACATGACTACCCGGGGACTTTGGGTCGGATCCACCGACGCAACCTCGACAGCGCACAGCCGGCAGGCACCAAGACTGCCGAGGGCAGCATGGTAACAGAAATAGGGGATCTCTATATTCGCTGCTAACGCGGCCTTGAGAATGTTGTCGTTTTCCTGGAAAGGGATATCATGACCGTCGATACGCATCGTTCCCATGATTAGGCTCCGCTCTTGTTGACTGCGTCAAACGGGCAGCAGCCTGTGTCGATATGACTTTCGTAATGGTCGTGAAAGCATTGCAGGCTGCTGATAAGAGGTATCATCGCACCAGGGGCGAAGGCACAAAAGGATTGAAGGGCGATGATACCGCTTAGTTCTTCTAGCAAGACTAAGTCTTCTGCCCGCCCCTCTCCGCTAGCAATAGTTGCTAGGATTTGCGCTAAGTAAGGGATGCCATCACGGCAGGGAGTACAGAAACCACAGGATTCACGGGCGAAGAAGCGCATCAGGTTCAGCGTTACCTGAACTGGGCAGGTGGTATCATCTAGAACGATGATACTGGCGGTCCCGAGCCGCGATCCTGCCTTGGCGACGGGGTCGAAATCCATTGGCACATCAAGGTGTTCAGGCAACAAGAAGGCTGTCGAAGCTCCGCCAGGTATGAAGCCGAGCAGGGTACGTCCCTCGGCTAGGCCGCCGGCATGTTCAAAGATCAATTCTCGTGCTGGCGTACCACAGGGTAGTTCGAATAGGCCGGGCTGGTGCACCATGCCGCTGACACAGAATAGCTTGGGTCCACAACCGCTGTTGATTCCCAGCGCACGAAACCAGTCCGCACCATTAAGCAGAATATGCGGTACATTGACCAGGGTCTCAACGTTATTGGTGGTGGTAGGATGCTGCCATAAACCTTTGACGCTGGGTCGTGGCATCTTGTGACGCGGATTGGGACGCAGACCTTCGATGGCATTCAGCATAGCTGTTTCTTCGCCGCAGATGTAGCGTCCACCACTGATGTGCACCTCCATCTGCAGATCGAAACCACTGCCGCAGATATTAGATCCCACCAGTCCAGCCATCTCAGCCTCTTTGATGGCTCGGTGTAAACCATGCCCCCCCTTGCCGTACTCTCCCCGGACAAAAATTACCGCCTTTTCAGCTTGCAGCGCATAGGCGGAGACGATGACCGCCTCGATGATCTGATGGGGACCGCCATAGAGCAGGTAGCGATCTTTAAAGGTACCCGGCTCTGATTCGTCTATATTACAAACGAGATAACGGGGCCGCGGTGCATCTGCATCCCGTAGGCGCCACTTCAGGCCACAGGAAAAACCCGCACCGCCGCGCCCACGCAGATTGGCGGCTTCTACTATTTCAATGATTTCCTCAGGCTTACGAGCAAAGGCGGCATCCAAACTTCGGTAGCCACCTACAGATCGGTAGGCTTCCAAGTCTAGGGGAGCGTTGGCTTCAATGTGTCGGGTCAGTACCGCTTCCATACGCTTAATCCACCTCTTGCAGTCGGCGCAGCAAAACTTGCAGAGCGGCTTCATTCAATGGTCCTACTGCTTCACCATCTAAAAGTGCCGCGGGTGCCTGATCGCATAAGCCCAGGCAAATGCTGGGCAAGATACTGAAGGCCCCATCTGGAGAAATCTTGCCTAATGATACGCCACTGTATTGTTCGGCTGCTTGCAGTAATCGATCCGCTCCCTGTAGACTGCAACATAGACTGTCGCACACCCGTAGAACATGCCGGCCTGCTGGATGACGATAGATCAAGCTATAGAAAGTAGCGAGCTCCTCAACTTCGGTAGTTGACAGACCGGTAACCTGTGCGACTTCTTCAACCCCCCTGTCATCAAGGTGACCACGTTCAGCCTGTAAGGATTGCATCAGAGGGACTACCGCTGCACGGCGTTCTGGGTGAGTGAGAGGAAGTTGGGCCAGATGCTTTTGCAGCGTTTGTCGGTCGAGCTTGTCATTCATTTTTTTCTCCTTACCTATCGACGTCTGCCAGGACGTAGTCGATGGAACCCAGGATGGGAATCAGATCTCCCACAAGGTGGCCGTGAGCTAATAACTTCAGAGCCTGGATATGCGGAAAAGATGGCGTGCGTATCCGTAAACGGTAGGGGTGTTCCGAACCGTCGCTGACGACAAAGTAGCCGTTCATCCCCTTGGGTGCCTCGGTCACAAAGAGGCTTTCCCCGGCTGGGAAGCTCATGCCTCGGCCCACCGCGATGAAATGGTGAATTAGCGTTTCGATGTCTTGCAATGTCGCCTCCTTGCGTGGGAAGGCATAACGCGCTTCTGCAGACAGAACCGGGCCAGGTGGCATGTTTTGCATAGCTTGTTCGACGATGCGTAGACTTTGACGAATTTCTTCCAGACGCACTTCAGTTCTGGCTAGGGCATCTCCTTCGGTAGCGGTGGGGATCTCAAACTCGTAGTGTTGGTAACCGCTGTAAGGACGTTTTTTGCGTAGATCCCATGCCGGACCACAGGCTCGTAAATTGGGTCCGCTTACCCCCCAATCGATAGCTTCTGCTGCGGACAATACTCCGATACCACGGGTGCGGGCGCGAAATACCGGGTTATCCGCCAATAAGGCCTGGTAATCATCAATAGCTGCAGGCATGCGTTTTAAGAAACCTTGCAGTGCTTCGTACCAGCCCTCGGGCAGGTCGAGGGCCACGCCACCGATGCGGAAGAAATTCGGATGCATGCGCCCGCCGGTGATGAGTTCCATCACATCGAACAGATATTCACGCTCTCGAAAGGCGTAAAAAGGCGGCGCCAATGCTCCTGTATCATGCGCATAGCTGGCTATCCAGACCAGATGACTGGCAACGCGGAAAAGTTCGCAAAGCATTACCCGAATGACCTCTGCACGTGGTGGTACGGTAATTCCAGCGAGTTGTTCCACTGCAAGCACATAAGGCAACTCGTTTTGAATGCCAGCGAGATAATCGATGCGGTCGGTGTAAGGGATATAGCTGTGATAAGTTTGGCGTTCGGCCATTTTTTCCGCGCCGCGATGATGAAAACCAATATCTGGATTCACATCGCGTATCTCCTCGCCCAGCAGCCGCACGACTAAACGCAAAAGACCGTGCGTACCGGGATGGGTAGGGCCGATATTGAGGAGCATTTCTTCATCGCTCATACCGGGTTCGCGGTAATCCTCGGCACGGTAACTTTCCATGATAGCGCGATAGCGTGCTTCGGGCAGTTGGTAGGGTGGCATCTCGGTGGCACGATTGGGATGCGTCTTGCGCAAAGGATGCCCTTCCCAGTATTCGGGCATCAGGATACGCTTCAGATTAGGATGACCGTCTATGTGGATACCGAACATGTCATAAAGCTCGCGTTCATACCAATTGGCGGCTGGCCATGCGGTGCAGACGCTGGGTAATACCGGAGCTTCCTCAGGTAGGCTTACTTTGAGACGCAGATCAGTATTACCGGAGAGCGAGAGCAAATGATAGAACACAGTCAACCCGCCGCCTCGTTTAGCCTCGTCGATGGCAGACAGGTCAAAGAGCATTTCAAAGTGGGGCTCTGCCTTATGTTTGAGAAAGATAATTGCTTCGATGAGCCGATCAGCAGGAACTGACAGGGTATCGATTTTGTCGCGAGGTAATTCAACAGGAACAGCGTTAAAGAGCGTCTGCAGTTGTGTAAGCAACGTTCTGTCCTTATCTGCCATTTATTATTCCTCCACCCTGCGAGCAAGTGGCCGATGCTTGGTACCAATTGACTCTTGCAATATTACCAGCCCCTGCAACAATGCTTCGGGACGTGGTGGGCAGCCGGGAACATAGACATCCACCGGCAGGATCTGGTCTATACCTTGCACAACGCTATAGATATCGTACATCCCCCCTGAATTGGCACAGGAGCCCATGGAAATCACCCACTTAGGTTCGAGCATCTGGTGGTAGAGACGCAGAATCATCGGCGCCATCTTGATGAATACCGTTCCCGAGATGATCAACAGATCCGCCTGACGCGGTGAACCACGCATAATTTCGGCACCAAAGCGAGCGATATCATGGCGTGGCGTAAACGCCGTCATCATCTCGACGAAGCAGCAAGAGAGGCCAAAATTAAATGGCCAGAGCGAATACTTGCGCCCCCAAGACACTGCTTCTTCCAGTCTGCTGAAAACAGCTGTTAGAGGTCCTTGGTTGATCTGTCTGGACTCCATGACAACCCCCCTTTGCACCATTCATAAACCAAACCAAGCATCAGAATCAATATAAAAACAATGGCGCCAATAACACCTGGCAAACTTAATTCCCAATAGGCGACTGCCCAGACAAACAGAAACATCGCTTCAATATCAAATATCAAAAAGGAGACAGCGATCACATAGAAGCGCACTGGAACCTGAGGGCGTGCATCGCCGGTAGGAGGGATACCGCATTCAAAGGGTTGTTCCTTATCCCACTGTGGCCGATAACCACCAAGCCAGCGTGAGAGACTCAGCAAACAAAATAATGCGACCAATACGAGTAGGGCAAATAGACCAATAACGGCAGCAGATTCCGAGTCTTGCATTTGGTCCCTCCTTCAACTTAAGGCCAGTTATTATGATTGAGTCGTTCTGTCCTTTATCCTTTCAAAATTGAAACTCATTAGCAAAGCGCTATTTAGGGAAATAGCTGGCGCGGAAAAAAATCCAACTCAGTTTGATCTTGTTACAAGCTAATGCTAAGGGATAACACATAGCCAGGCAATAATGCAATAGCATACATAATCCTGGAAGCCGCCTTTAGGGTAATTTATCTTTGATGCAGGAGACTCTCAATCTCACCACCTGCCTGAGGATTAGTCACAGAAAAAGCCGGCAGATGAAAAGGAATGCAGCAAGATTGTGTTTATGTATCATAAATTGCGCCAGGAGATCATCGATGAAAATGAAATTATTCTGCTCAATGCAGAAGTATTACCTGATAATGATAAATGACACATGAAATCTGTTTTAAGGGGTACTAACACTATGTCCATGCTCTCAATCAATCCCATTACCGGGCAAACGATACAATTTTTTCCTATTTGGCAGGCCGATACTATTGACACTGTCTTGCGTGAGGTGGAATCAGCACAAGTAGGCTGGGCCTTGCTGAGTGTTGAGCAGCGAGCTGTTTATATGCGTCAGCTGGCAGGAGTTTTTCGTCAGCGCCGTGATGATTACGCCCATCTGATTACCGATGAGATGGGCAAATTACTGAAGGAAGCCAGAGCCGAGATCGATAAATGTGCTTGGGGATGTGACTATTTCGCTGAGCATGCCAGTACTTATCTGGCAGATGAAATTATTGTGTCTGATGCCAGCCGCAGTCTTGTCGTTTATCAGCCCTTGGGGACCTTATTGTGCATTATGCCGTGGAATTTCCCTTTCTGGCAATTGATACGGGCGGCTGCTCCTGCAATGATGGCGGGTAATACCGTAGTACTGAAACATGCTTCCAATGTGCCGCGTTGTGCGCTTGCATTGGAAGAAGCCTTTCGTGAAGCAGGATTTCCTGCGAATACTTTCCGCACATTGATGATCACGGCAAACCAGGCTGAAACGGTCATTGCCGATAAACGCATTGCTGCGGTAACCTTGACCGGCAGCAATGCTGCCGGACGCAAAGTTGCTACCATTGCGGGTCAACATTTGAAAAAATGTGTCCTGGAACTGGGTGGATCAGATCCTTTCATCGTACTCGATGATGCCGATCTTGAATTTACGGCAGCACAAGCGGTGACTGCCCGTTTCCAAAACATGGGGCAAAGTTGTATTGCTGCCAAGCGCTTTATTCTCGTGGATGCCATTGCCGATACATTCGTACAACGCTTTAAAATGTTAACAAGTGAATTACGCAGCGGTGATCCCAAGCTGGAAACGACTACTCTTGCGCCAATGGCGCGTGCCGATTTGCGGGACATTCTGCATGCGCAAGTTGAGCGTAGTCTTGCCATGGGCGCTACCCTCGTGACTGGCGGCAAATTGGTTGGTACCGAAGGTGCTTATTACGCACCAACTATTCTGGATCAGGTACGTCCTGGTATACCCGCCTTTGATGAAGAATTGTTTGGCCCGGTAGCGGTCATGGTACGGGTTAAAAACGCTGAGGAAGCGATACGCCTGGCTAATCAATCGCCATTTGGTCTGGGTGGAAGTGTCTGGACACGTGATGTGACACGAGGTGAGGCTATCGCTCGCCAAATCCAGGCTGGCAGCGTTTTCGTCAATGGTGTCGTTAAAAGTGACCCGCGTTTACCATTCGGCGGTATAAAAGAGTCGGGGTTTGGGCGGGAATTATCCTATCATGGCATTCGTGAGTTCGTGAATATTAAAACGGTGTGGGTTGGATAGTGACATATAATAGACAAGTACAATCTCGGCTGCTGTAATCTGTAGCAAAAAAGTAATTCCATTTCTAAATCAAAAATGACTTTGTCGGCTTCACCTTGCCGTATTATTTATACTGTCTGCGGCTCGCATTCGCGTCATTTTTGATTTGGAAATGGAATTACACGCTTGGCCGCGCTTTCAGCCAGGCAGAGAACTCGCTGCCCAGCTCTGGATGAGCAGATGCAATATCGACACTGGCCTGTAGCAATCCCAGCCTGCTGCCACAGTCATAACGTTTGCCATGGTAGCAATAAGCCAGTACTTGCTCTGAACCAAGCAGGGCTGCAATGCCATCAGTAAGTTGAATCTCACCCCCAGTGCCGCAAGGTTGTGCGCGAATGTGCTCGAATATTGCTGCGGTCAGGATGTAGCGCCCAGCGACTGCCAGGTTGCTGGGGGCAATACTAGGGTGAGGTTTTTCTATCAAGCCGGTGATCTTGATAAGATCTGGCGTCAGTGTCTCTCCTTCAATGATACCGTAACGGTTGGTCTGATCCTGCGGTACTTCCTGCACCGCTAGGATGCTGCACCGATGTTGACTGAAAAGGTCGGTCATTTGCTGCATGATAGGTGGGTCGCCTACCATCAAGTCGTCGGCCAACAACACCGCAAAGGGTGCGCCGTGAACCAGGTGTTCGGCACACAACACGGCATGGCCCAGACCGAGTGCCCTGGGCTGGCGGATGTATACACACTCCATGTCATCAGGCTTAATGGCATTAACAATCGCGAGTAAATCGTCTTTGCCATGGGCAGCCAGTTCAGCTTCCAGCTCATAAGCCGTGTCGAAATGGTCTTCAATTGCGCGTTTATGGCGGCCTGTCACAAAGATCATTTCACGTATGCCCGCAGCATAGGCCTCCTCAACTGCGTATTGAATAAGCGGTTTATCGACGACTACCAGCATTTCTTTCGGTGAAGCCTTGGTGGCTGGCAAAAAACGTGTTCCTAAACCAGCGACTGGGAAAATCGCCTTGGTGACAGCTTGCTGATTATAGTTATGCATGATGCAAACCCCAGAAAATGTTATTGGATATTAGCCTCATCCCACCTGCATACCGGGTGGAGAGAAAATGTAGCTTATCGTAATTCCTTACGCTAACAAAGCAGAGTGCTAAAAAACGCATCAATACTTTCGGTTTATTACCTAGAGCGAGAACTATGCTCATGTTTATCTGCTGGATCATTGATGTGGCTGGGATTGGGTTACGATGGTTATTTCGACCGTATGATCCTTGCGATCGTCGATCAGCGGAATAACTTTGTCGGAGCGTTCAATGCCATCTACCGTGATGCGCATTACACTGCTCTGCACAGCATCACCAGCATCCACTTGCGACACGGTGATATGGTAGACGGTCTCTCGATACCGATAATGCAATTTGAACGCTTGCCAGGACGCAGGCAAGCAGGGAGCAAAATGCAGTTTGTCCACATCGAGCTTCAGGCCGAGCAGAGATTCCACAATGAGACGGTACATCCAACCGGCGGAACCCGTGTACCAGCTCCATCCCCCGCGACCAGCGTGCGGCGAGACTGCATATACATCGGCGGTAACGACATAGGGCTCAACTTTGTAGATCGCCACACCTGCCGCCGATTTTCCATGATTTACCGGATTAATCATGGTCAGCAATTCCCATGCTCGCTGGCTGTCACCCAAGGCTGCGAATGCCATTACGGTCCAGATAGCGGCGTGGGTGTATTGCCCACCATTTTCGCGCACGCCTGGAACATAACCTTTGATATAGCCCGGATCCAGACTCGACTTGTCGAATGGTGGATTCAAGAGCTGGATCAACGCATAATCGTGCCGCACCAGTCGGGTATATACGGCGTCCATGCTCACGCGTGAATGTTCACTCTCGCCCGCGCCGGAGAGCACTGACCAGCTTTGTGAGATCGAATCGATCTGGCATTCGGTGTTGGTGGCCGACCCTAGCACGGCACCATCATCGAAGTAGGCGCGGCGATACCATGCGCCATCCCAGGCATTTTGTTCGATATGCTGGCGCAATTGCTCGGCTTCCTGCCGGCACTGCTCAGCAAATGGTACGTCACCTTGCTGTTGCGCCAGTACTGCGAAGCGTGTCAGCACTTTATATAGGAAGAAGCCGAGCCAGACACTTTCGCCCTTGCCGTGTATGCCCACCAGGTTCATGCCATCGTTCCAGTCTCCGGAGCCCATCAGCGGCAGACCATGCTCGCCAAATGTCAGGCCGTGCCGGATGGCGCGTACACAGTGCTGGTACAGGCTGGCTGACTCGGTAGAGTGACCTGGCAAGTCATAATACGAGTCTTCTTCAGGACTAACCGGGCGGCCTCCAAGGAAAGGAACGGATTCATCCAATACTCCGGTATCACCGGTACTCAGCACATAACGGCACACTGCCAGTGGCAGCCAGAGGTAATCGTCGGAGCAATGGGTGCGTACGCCATGGCTCGATGGCGGATGCCACCAGTGCTGTACATCGCCTTCAACAAACTGATGCGCCGCGCACAGCAGCAAATGTTCACGCACGAGTTGCGGTTCGGCATGGATCAGCGCCATCACGTCCTGCAACTGATCGCGGAAACCAAAGGCGCCGCCCGATTGATAATAGCCGCTGCGTGCCCATAGACGACAGGCAAGCGTTTGGTAGACAAGCCAGCCATTAGCCAGGACGTTGAGCGACGGATCTCGAGTTTCCACCTGAACCGCGCCGAGGGTATGGTTCCAGTATTGCCACACGGCTTCGAGTGCAGCACGTGCGGCGGCCGATCCACGAAAACGCTGCGCCAGATTGCGCGCATCCTCCGCCCCACGTCTGCCGGCCTGGCCCAGGCGGAAGATGATCTCGCGTTCTTGACCGTCGGCCAAGTCGAAGCCTACCTGAATCGCAGCGCAAGGATCCAATGCTGCCCCTACCTTGCCTGAAAGCCGTGTACGCGTCATTGCTGCCGGATTTTTGAGCGAGCCATTACGTCCAATGAACTCAGCGCGATCGCAACTGATCGAACGATCGACTTCATCCACATCGAAGAAAGCAACCCTGCCTGCGAATTCCGTATTGTAAGGGTTTTGAGCGAACAGCGCACCGCTGCTGGGATCTACTTCGGTGATCACGTGCATGTTCGATTTCGGCCGCAAATCGCCCAGCACCCACTCCACGTAGCCGGTCGCGGAGAGCCGCCGTGACCTCCCTGATGCGTTACGCACTTTTAATACCGAAAATTTGACTGCAGCATCCACAGCCACATATATCCATAACTCTGAGACAATGCCTCCTTCAGTATGTTCGAACACGCTATAGCCGAATCCGTGCCGGCTAACATACGCATTCGCGCCGCGGCAGGGCAGGGGTGTAGGTGACCAAAAATGACCGCTCTCCTCGTCGCGCAGATAAAAAGCTTCTCCGCTCGTATCGGATACCGGGTCGTTGTGCCAAGGAGTGAGGCGGAACTCATGTGCGTTTTCGCTCCAGGTATAAGCCTGGCCGCTCTCGGAAATGATTGTGCCAAAATGCGGATTCGCTAATACATTTACCCATGGTGCGGGCGTTACTTGTGCGGCTGTGGTAGTAATGACATACTCATGTCCGTCCGGTGTGAATCCGCCCAATCCATTATGCAGAATGAGATCGCGCTGCGGCAACACGCTGTTGTCAGGAGAATCAGCGCGGTAACTTTGGCTCGGCCGGAAGCGCGGCATCTGTATACCTCTCAGGCTACGGCGGGTGACCTGTTCCTCCAGCGTTCCTCGGCTATCTGTTATAATCGCGCGCGCGACCGATTGGAATAGAACACGGTCTTCGTTCGATATCTGTTCCGCGCGGCGCACGAAAATGCCACCTGGTCGATCGATGACATGCGCTTCAGTGCCTGCCGCAATCAAACCGATAATTTGATCCTGGAGCAATTGCCGGTAACCGGCACGGTCCTCGTTCCAGATCACCAGATCCACTACCAGTCCTTTTAGACGCCAGTAGGCGTGAGCCTGTACCAATTGACGTACCAATTCGATATTGGCTGCGTCACCAATCTGCAGCAGAACGATGGGGAAATCACCAGAAATGGCATAGCTCCATAAACTGGATTGCCCGCGACGATTCTGCATCAGAATGCTGGCTTCTGCGCGAAGCAAGCCGTGGGCATAAATAACAGAATTGGCCAGACGTCCATAGAGTTGAGCATCGGTCTCGCTCGCATTGAGTTGGCGTAACACCACTTGGGCATGTGTCCAGGAGACATCAAAGACACGATCCGCAAGCCGTCTATCCTGATATCTTTTGATCAGGCCTAATGCGGCATCACGGCTCTCCCCTATACCGCTCACTATATCGATAGTGATGGTTTGTTCTGGATCGAGTGTAACGGCATGGCGGATGGCGACAATCGGATCCAGCACTGAGCCCTGACTGCCGGAAAGCGCCTCTGATGATGCACCGCTCAGTGCTTGCGGGTCAGCGGTGGTGTGGCCGCGGCCAATGAATTGCATCCGATCCGTCTCATAAGAGATGGCATCGACATCTACTCCGTGCCCTGTCATCATGTGAAACATCCAGCATGTTTGCTCGGTAGCTGAGCGCGGACGACGTGTGCAAAGGATCGCGTGGCGTTTCTCGTCGATCTCAGTCTGTACGAACAGATTGCTGAAAGCCGGGTGCAGCATATCTGCGGCAGGTACGGCAAGAACTACTTCTGCATAACTGGTCATCGTGATAGTGCGGCGGGTATAGGTGCGGTTGGTGATGCGCACGCGGCGCAGCTCGATATCGTCTTCTGGTGATATCGCGATCTCGGTATAGGTTTCGAAATTGCCATCACTTATATAATCACGACGACGAAATTCAGCGCGCCCCTCGGAGAAAATCACTTCGTAATGTTGCGGCTGTTTCAATGTCGGCTGATAGGCGGTTGACCAGATTTCCCCGCTGCGCTCGTCGCGCAGATAACAGAATGACCCCCAGTGGTCGCGAGTCGTGTCCTCGCGCCAGCGTGTAACCGCAAGATCTTTCCAGCGGCTATAGCCGCCGCCGGCGTTGGTAACCATCACATGATAGCGGCCGTTGGATAACAATTGCACTTCCGGCATTGGCGTATTGGCATTGTTGAAAACGCGAATCGGCGCTTCCTCAATACGGGGGGGCAGTTGAATATCAGAAAATTGGGCCGTGCTCGGAAAGAACTCAGTGGCTTTGGGAATCCGCTCCTGGAGCAGCAGTAAGCTCGCCTGGAACAGCTGAACCGATGCGAAGCGCTTCTGCATCGGGCGATCCAGCAGAAGGTAGGCCAGGGAGAGCAGACTCATTCCCTGGTGATGCGCCATATAAGATCGTACCACTGTGCTCGATTGCCGACGTCGTTGACGTGAGGGGGTGTAATCAATGGCCTCATAAAAGCCGAACTTTCCTTCCAGTCCTATCGCAGCGAGTTGTTGCAGATTTAGACACGCCGCTTCGGGTGCCACCATCAATGCCAGCACCGTGGCATAGGGGGCAACGACCAGGTCATCAGCGAGTCCGCGTTTGAGCCCAAGGCCAGGCACGCCAAATGCCCGGTACTGGTAGTTGAGATGGACGTCGACTAGATTATAGCCAGATTCCGACATTCCCCACGGTATGCCACGCTGCCGTCCATACTCGATCTGCCGTCTCACCGCTACCTTATAGGTCTGGTCAAGTAGCGTGTTATCAAAGGTGGGCATCACCAGCAGCGGCATCAGATACTCGAACATTGAGCCACTCCATGATAAAAGAACGGGTTCGCCGCCGGCAGTCGTGAGCAGACGTCCCAGGGCAAACCAGCTCTCCTGCGGCAGCTGTCCCTGCGCGATCGCAATGAATTTCACCAATCTCGCTTCCGAAGCCAACAAGTCATAGTAACTCGCATCCCGCCTCAGTTCATCCACGTTGTACCCAATCGCTAGCAGACGCGATGATTTGTCATACAGAAAGTCATATGCCATGCATGCGAGTTCGCTTGACTGCATGGCAAGCCGTTCGACAGTCGCAATTCGTTCAGTGGCGCGGCGGCTGGCTTGTGTGATGCAGTGTTTAAATGCGTGTAACCATTCGCTTTCTGCGGATGGCGTAGTGCCCGCAAGAGGCACGTCGAGTTGCTGTTCAATTTCCGGGAATAATTTATCTTCGATGTTAGCCAATTCCTGCAGCGTTGGGATTGCGGCAAGGGCGAAGTTGTCGTCAAGCCCGCTCGGTGCAGCTGGCAGCGCTAGCCAGGGGGCGAGAAAGGTCAACTCGTCGAGAGCCGCGCGGCATTGCCGGGCCAGCGCATGCGCCCACCAAACCGCATCACTCTCAGAAGTTGTCTCAGAGATGACTGCGCTGGCGTGATCCAAGGTGGGGTGGTGTGTGGAATATTCATCTGTCTCCAAGTATCCTTCGGTTGCTACATTCCGTCTTTCTCTGGTTGATACCAGCGAGCTACCTGTTTGAGGCGGCTTCTGAGAGACAGCTTTAATGTTATCGGCAAATTCCTCCGCGCGTTTCGCCAATTGGCCGAGGCGCTGCCATGCCAAGGCGAGCGTAATAGGAGGGGAGCTATAGGCAGACTCAATATCCGACTGCAGTGCAGCAAGTAGGTCTGACTGGGTGTTGCCTGCCGCATCTACCAGAATTCCGAGCGTGTCGTGGAGCCCGTGGAACCAACGCGCGCCGAGGATTTTGTCATCGGTAAGCATGCGTAGACCCGACTGCAAGGTCAGCAGATGGCCTGCAAGGTTTCCACTGTCCACCGTCGAAACGTAAGCTGGATGCAGCGGTTTCAATGATTGTGTATCGTACCAGTTATAGAAGTGGCCACGATGTCGCTCCAGCGTTTGCATGGTGTCGAGGGTATGTGCCGTGCGCTCGATGAGTTGCCCAGCCGGAATGTAACCGAAGTCATATGCGGATAAGTTCGCGAGTAGCGCCATTCCCATATTGGTCGGAGAAGTACGATGTGCAACGGAGGCACCGCGATACTCTTGATAGTTGTCCGGCGGCAGCCAATGATCTCCCGGGCCAACAAAAGTCTCAAAGAACGCCCAGGTTTTACGCGAAATCTTGCGCAAGAAGACAGTCTGCCCAGCCGTTAGTCGTGCCTCGCGGCGTGCGAGTGGTTGGCCGGTCCACCAGACAATCACGGGTGAACTTAGCCATAGCAGCAGGATGGGCACTGCTACCGTGAGTGCAGCAGGCTTGAATAACAGCAGATAAAGTATCACAGCAATGGCAATTAACGGGACGATCCACATCATGCGCAAAACGGCGGCGAAATCCGTGCGACTATGACGTGCGGCTTCGCCCGACGGGTTCCATTCGAGCAGTCGTCTGTGGGTAAACAGCATACGACCCGCTGTACGTATGATTGCATCCAGGCTGAACCAGGCTTCGTACGGAAGGCATGTCAGGGTAAAGGCCGCTTGCGCCAGGCGTTGACTTGCCATGTCGAGTGCAGCGGTAAGATGTTGCCGTAATGGCACATCACGCGGCTTGTGAAAGAGATCCACCACCGATGTGACCAAAGGTGGAATGAAGAGTATACCGATTACTGCCAAGGTCCAGAGCAAGGGTGATGCAAGCACCACCCAGCCTAGCAACAGCAACAGCGTCAACGCTGTAGGCACAAGACTGCGCCGCAGGTTGTCGAATAGTTTCCATCGCGACAGACACGAGAGCGGGTTCTTCAGTCGTTGTTTATCGGGACCGGGAACGTGTGGCAACAGCCAGCCCAGCAATTGCCAATCGCCACGTATCCAGCGATGACGGCGGCTCACGTCCATGCTGTAGTGCGCAGGATAATCCTCATACACATGTACATCGCTCAATAAGCCGGCACGTGCATAACATCCCTCCAGCAAATCGTGACTGAGAATCTTGTTTTCGGGAAAGCGCCCGTTCAATGCCCGCTCGAACATATCTACATCATAGATGCCCTTACCGATAAACGAGCCTTCGCCAAACACGTCCTGGTAGACATCGGAGATAGCACGGGTATAGGGGTCGATGCCGGCTTCACCACCATGTAATTGCGCATAACGCGAGCGGTTGGTGCCTTCCACGCTTACGCTGACGCGCGGCTGGAGAATACTGTAGCCCTCGTGCACGCGCTGTCGCTGTTCGTCGTAGCATGGGCGATTCAGCGGATGAGACATTGCCGCCACAAGCTGCTGTGCGACGTCACGCGGTAGCTGCGTATCTGTATCCAAAGTGATGACGTACTTAATGTTCGCGAGGCAAGTTGTATCACCGACGATGCGTGAGAAACGGTTACCGGCATGCCTAAGCGTTATATCGCGCAGCAATGCATTCAAGTTCGCAAGTTTGCCACGCTTACGTTCATAGCCCATCCAGATGCGCTCTTGCGGATTCCAGCGGCGCGACCGATGAAAAAGAAAAAAAATATTCTTTTCCATAGCACCATATTTTGCATTCAGCGCCTCGATTCGTGCCTGGGCTAGCTGCAGCAGCGGTTCGTCTTCGGCGAGCGTTTCTTCGTGTGCATCGCGAAAATCGGTTAACAAGCCGAAATACAGATTGTCGTCCCGATTCGCCAGAAAGCGCACTTCCAATGCCTCGACCAGATCGTCGACACTTTGTGGGCTCGTGAGCATCGTCGGCACGATGACCAGTGTCCGTGATTGTGTGGGTATGCCGTTGGAGAAATCCAAACGTGGCAGCAGATGCGGGTGTACGAACAAGGTTGCCAGCCAATTTACCAGAGTGAGTGCCAGCTGGCTGGTGGACAGCAGTGCGAGTATACCGATCAGCAGCGAGAATTCATTCGGCATATTCTGAGTATGAGCGACGGACATCAGGCTGGCGCTGAACAGCAGCGTTAGCAGCGTGATTAGACCGAGATACACGAGCAATGCGTGCTGTGATCCTATTTTCGCGAGGGTATCAGCAACAGAAAAATGCGCTTGTATCCTTGTCTCAAGTTTGGGTAAGCCTCGGTCAATCAGGTAGAAGCCAACATGTGCGGCGCGTTCGTCGTCATCTGGATGTGTTGCCTGAAACTCATGCGCGAGTTGGACTGCACTTTGTGCTACCTCGGTTTCAGTGAGGGAGCTCCGCCTTGCAATCTTTTCGATTGCATGACGATAATGGTCGCGGGTAGCAAAATCCATCTTGCCATAGCTGCCGCTCGGATCTTTGCGTAATGTTTGCTCGACGATACTCATGGATTCGACGAACTCACGCCAATCCGTCCCACTTAGAAAACGCAAGCTGCCGATGCTGTTGCTAATGGAAACTTGGTCGGCAGCCTGATGCTGGTGTCCCGATTGGATCAATTGCTCGGTGGTCAGTCCCGATTCGGCAAGCGCTTGCTCGATCCAGGTCAGCGGCAATGACAGGGCGAGGCTATGCCCTTGCAGCCGACGCGTAAATTCCGATACAAATGAAGTCGACATCGGCGGCTGCGAGCGCGCCATGTCCGCGATGACTAGCACCAGGCTCTTCGGATCCGTCTCCGCGGCTGCCGTCATTTGCTCTGCCCAGGCGCTAGCAAGGTCGCGCTCGATTCTGTCGGCGGCGATACGAATCGCAACGCGTCGCAGGTTCTCAATTAATGCCAATTGCAACATGATGGGGATAGCCCATAACTCGCTTAATTTGAGCGTACTAACCGTCTGATAAGCCGAGATAAAACGGTTGAGATTTTCTGAGTCCACCCGTCCATCTCCGTGCGAAATGATCTCCAGCGCGATATCATATACACGCGGCAATCCGGCCGAAGGACCATTCAATAAACGAGGTAATTCCCGGCTATACCCCTTAGGCATGTGGCGTCTGGCGGTACGGATCTGTTCTTCAACTAAATAGAAGTTATCGAGCAGCCATTCGCTGGCCGGCGTGATTTGCTGGTTGGCTCTTACCGCCGTTGTGAGTCGTCGGCAGACTTCGATCAAGATCGTTTCATTTGCCGCCAACCGCGACATCAGGTGATCCCGCGCGCGTTCCTGTGTCACTTTGTGCATGGCAGCGAGATGCCTGCCACGCTGTTCCATCTGATCTGCATTAAGTAATTCAGAGCGTAGCGGCGGCTCATTGAAGGCATCATTTAGAGGGAGGTCGCCGCGCAAGTTCGTACTCAGCCGGCGCAAATATCGGAAGAATCGATTGTTATTGGTCTCCATTTAGAAATTTACTCCATTCTGGAAGGAAGCTTTATGTCCATCTTCCGGCAATACCAACAATTTGATGAATCAGAGCTAGCATAGAGTCTCCTGTAAAAGTGCATCAATGGCTATGTTTAATCAATGCAGCGATTTACTGTGACTTGACTCGCATGGCATTCTTAACAGATATCACTCCCTTAACACTGCGAGCAACTTTGACAGTCTTGTTGATATCGGGCTGCGAGCTGACGAAGCCACTCAGTTGAACAATACCTTTGAAGGTTTCGACGTCCATTTCGGCAGATTTCAGGGTGGTTTCATTGAAAATTGCCGCTTTGACTTTCGTGATAGTGACAGGAACATCGAAATATTCTCCGATTCCTTCTTGCTTTGACGCTGGTGCGTAGCCTAGCAAAGAAATCATTAGGATAGTTAAGAAGAAAGCGGAGAAAAAGTTATTAAGTTGTGTCATGGTAAGGTGCTCCCAGATGATTGACGGAACTAAAACACCCCTTGATACTTTTAGACTAAAGAATACTTGATTTACTATTTTCGGTATGATTCTCAATCTGAAATTCACGACCTTATTGAGTTTTCTGGCAAGTATTCGCAAAAATCAAATTAGAGTATTGCAGAGATAGTGCAATTAGTATGTGCGCTAGCACACAAACAAAGTGTTCTGGCCGTATGGGCTATACATATACAGATATAGATAAATAGCCGTACGCAGCACATCAGGAAGATATTGGTTGAGTGCTCGGCATCTTGGAAGTATGGTGGATTTTGTATGCTCCCTGATGAGCTTTCCTTCAAATCCGAATCAATCTATTGGACGGCAGGTAGAATATATGCATGGCCTTCTTTCAGGCATGGTTTGCGTTAAATATGGAGAATTGTTGTCGGCTGATTCTTGAATCCATCCAATAAATGTACCTTCTTCTAACTCGCTGTGAAATGATTCATGTACTTTAAGGTTAATTATTCTCTTTTCGTCATCATAGTTTTTATTCTTACGACTCCTAGCGTATTTGCCGAGACGCAGTGTAAGTTTGATACAAACCACGGAATTGGTGCGCTGGGCCGCATCGAACCTCGCTCCCGCGTGATCAAGGTTTCCCATAATGCCGGTCCGGAAGGTGCCCGAGTAGAGCAGCTTTTTTTCCAAGAAGCCAATCAGGTCAAGTTAGGTAACAAGCTCGCAGTACTGTCGGATCATAGTAAGAAAAAGGCTGAAGTGGAAGCCGCCAGAGCACGTGTCAAGTCGCTGGAAGCCCAACGGATCGTCGAGCAGGTCGCGCTGACTTTCAATAAAAAGGAACATTTGCGCTATCAGTCACTTGAGCTAGAATCTGCTGCCAGTGCCTCTCTTGCCGATGCCAAACGTTTGGCACTGGAACAATCTGAAGCGAATCTTAAACGCTTGACGGCCGAAATCGCCAATGCGCAAGCCGAGCAGAAAGTGTCGGAAGCAGAATTGGATAATACGCTTATCTATGCCCCCATTTCCGGCACTATTTTAAAGATTCATACTTGGCCTGCTGAACGAATCGGAGATAATGGTTTGCTGGAGATAGCGGATTTAACTCAGCTCGATGTCGTTGCAGAAATCTATGAATCCGATCTGCTGCGTGTCCAGGCAGGACAGAAGGGCTGTATCAATGCATCTGGTTTTAAGCGGAATTATCACGCTGAAGTTAGAGAGCTGGGTTTCCTCGTCAGAAAAAACGACCTAAATGACACGGATCCGTTAGCAGATAGGGATAATCGAATCATTGAAGTACGCCTGACGCTCGAACCTGAAGCCGTGAATGAGTTACAGCATCAGATTCTTCGGCAGGTATGGGTGCGGATTGCACCATGAATCTCGTCGCCTGGATTTATTTCCCAGCACGCCTGGCCTGGCGGCAGTTGATCTTTGATCGTACCAAATTAATTGCGGCTACCTGTGGCGTATTATTCGCTTGTGTGTTGGTGTTCATGCAGCAGGGATTCAGGGATGCGCTTTATGCCAGTGCTGCTTCTGCACCGGTAAAGTTGCATGGTGATTTGTTTCTGATGCATAAGCAAAGTGAAGCGATGTGGCGCCCAGTCCGCTTCAAGCGCAGCGAACTGATGCGTGCGTTGGGGAATCCGGCAGTTGCCGAGGTTTATCCACTCTATCTAGGGTTAGCGCCTTTCAAGAACATCGAAACCCGCGGCAAAAGAACATTGATGGTTTACGGCTTTGATCCCGATTCACTGATCTTTGATATCGAAGATATTAAAAACAAGCGGACTGCATTGCGGCTCAAGGATACGGTACTGTTTGACGAATATTCCCGCCCCGAGTTTGGACCGATGCGTCAATTGCTGGAAGCAGGCCGGAATGTGACCGAAGTGAATGATTATAAAATCACTGTAGTTGGATTTTTCCGGCTGGGCGTATCCTTTGCTGCTGACGGCAATATCGCCACAAGTGATCTGAATTTTATGCGTATTTTTCCAGACAGAACGCTTACCGATATCGATTTGGGCATCATCAAGCTGTATCCTGATTCATCGATAACTCAGGTACAAGCCGAGCTGAGCAGCCAGCTGAATGAGTTCGTCAATATTTTTACCTACGACGAGTTGTTGCAAAATGAAAAAAACTACTGGGCAAATATGGCACCTATTGGCTTTATTTTTGGTTTTGGCACGGTGATGGGGCTCGTGGTGGGCCTGGTCATTGTCTATCAGATTTTGTTCACCGACATCACCAATCACCGTCATGAGTTCGCAACGCTGAAAGCCATGGGCTATGAACATGGTTATTTTATCCGCGTCGTGTTTGCGTCTGCCTTCTTTCTGGCTATTTTGGGTTTTATTCCAGGCTATTTTTTTTCTCTCGGCTTATATCACTTGGCTGAATCGAAAATATTCATGCCGATGCCGATGACTTTTGGCAAAGCCATGACCGTGTTCCTGTTTATTCTTTCCATGTGCATGACCGCAGGGTTCCTGGCAATACATAAGTTAAAAGCAGCCAACCCAGCCGATATGTTCTAATGTCCCGCATCATTGATGTGCATGACCTGAATTTCAGTTTTGGCAGCGGCGCGCTCTCGCAGCCTGTGCTGAAAAACGTCACAGTCTCAATTCAAAAAGGGGAGATCGTGCTGATGACGGGCCCTTCCGGCTCGGGTAAAACGACGTTCTTAACCATTATCGGTGGCCTGCGCCAGGCTTATCACGGCAGTGTAAGGGTGCTCGATCAGCAATTAATTAACAGTAGCGAACAGGTTAAAGTGAGTGTCCGTCAGCAGATCGGCTATATTTTTCAGCAGCATAATCTGCTTAAATCGCTCACTGCGCTGCAAAATGTCAGTATGGCTTTAGAGATGCAAAACAGGATGACTGAGCAGCAGAGGCTTGATCGTGCCGCAGAAATGCTAAAAGCCGTAGGGCTGGGTGAACGGCTCAATTACAAACCAGATCAACTATCGGCGGGACAGTGCCAGCGTGTTTCCATTGCCAGGGCTCTGGTAGGGCAACCTCAAATCGTTTTGGCCGATGAACCGACCGCCTCTCTGGACAAGCAGAGTGGTCATGAGGCTGTCACAATTCTTGAGCGATTAGCTAAGGAATCGCAAACTACCATTTTGCTGGTGACGCATGATTATCGTATTCTGGATATGGCCGATCGGATAGTGGAGCTGGAAGATGGGGTGATTAAAGAAAAGTAGCAAGGCCTGATTCTATTAGGAAGTCATACTTGAATTACCTAGAGAGGAGATAAAGAGTGTGTGGGCACTCTAATTGAGAATTGATTTAAGCAGTAAATAAATGCATCAGCTAGTGTCATGATAAGATTCAATTCAATTTTATCAGGCTAGCATATAAAAAAGCTAAGTAATAGAATCTCTGCTTTTTTTCTGAATCCCTATATATTTCATCTTTTTTTTCATCATCATGCACATATACCGACAATGGGCACTTATCGCAGGACCTCTGCTCGCAGCAGGGCTTGCAGCAAGCATGAGTTTCTACGGCTGGGATGCCAAAGCCTGCTGGACCGGTGCAGTGGTAATGCTTTGCGTCATCTGGTGGATTTTTGAACCTGTACCGATCCCTGTTACTTCGCTTATTCCGTTAGCCGTTTTTCCACTGGTTGGCGTTTTGCCGAAAGAAGAAGTCGCCAAAGCCTACGGCAACGATATGATTTTACTGATGCTCGGTGGATTCATGATTTCTGCTGCAATGGCGCATTCGGGAACACATCAACGCCTTGCTTTGGAATTGATACGGTTAGTTGGAGGAAATAGCAGCCGACGCATTGTGTTGGGTTTCATGTGTACCTGTGCCTTGCTGAGCATGTGGATCTCTAACACCGCAACGACATTGATGATGCTGCCGCTTGCGCTGGCTGTGATTGATCAAAGCAGTGATAAAAAGCTTGCTTTACCTCTTCTGTTATCTATCGCTTATGGCAGTAGCATTGGTGGCTTGGGCTCGCCGATTGGCACCCCTCCCAATCTGGTTTTCATGCAGGAGTACCAGAATTTCACCGGAACAGCGGTGAGCTTTACGCAATGGATGAGTTGGGGAGTACCCGTTGTTCTGCTAATGGCGCCGCTGGCAGGCTTATGGTTGACGCGCAATCTGACCTATGTCGGCGAGCTATCCATGCCTCAGCCTGGCCCATGGCGGCCAGAAGAGCGGCGTATTCTGATTATTTTTGGTTTGACGGTGTTGGCCTGGGTCACGCGTACCGAGCCTTTTGGGGGCTGGAGTACCTGGTTGGATGTGAAGGGAGCATCAGATGCGACTGTTGCACTGCTTGCTGTTATTACCATGTTTCTGATTCCCAATGGTCGTGACGGAAAATTGCTGGATTGGCAAACGGCGGTGAAAGTGCCTTGGGGTATTCTTATTCTGTTCGCAGGGGGTATCGCCATAGCCCAGGCATTTGTGGAATCGGGCTTATCCAAATTAATCGCTGAACAATTAACAGTGCTATCGCATCTGCATCCGTTGGTCATCATCGCTACCATTGCACTGATAGTGACCTTTCTCACTGAAACAACCAGTAACACCGCAACTGCTGTCTTGTTAATGCCGATTCTTGGCCCGGCAGGGTTAGCTGCAGGCGTTGAGCCGGCACTGCTGATGGTGCCTGCCGCAATGAGTGCGAGTTATGGTTTTATGCTGCCAGTAGGAACCCCACCCAACGCGATTGCCTTTGGAACCGGCATGATTCCGATTGACCGGATGGTACGTGAAGGACTGGTGCTTAATTTTATTGGCGTATTTGTGATTACCTTAGTGTGTTATGTATTGGTTTCGTAGTGAGTTTCTCAGCGTGTTCATTTTTTTTAGAATGGCTTTTACCTTGTTGATAACACATTGTGATAATTGCCTTGTTTAATTCCATTTCTAAATCAAAACTGACTTTGCCGGCTTCACCTTGACAGTATTATTTATACTGTCTGCGGTTCGCCTTCGCATCATTTTTGATTCGGAAATGGAATAAGGCTGAGCGTGGAGATGCTGTCTACCTTTCTTCTGCTTAGTCCGAAGGTGAGAATTGGTGTTGAAAATATTTCCCAGCGAGGGAAAGTGGTAGGTTCACAACTCGACTTGTGTGCCCAGCTCAATAACACGGTTAGCTGGAATTTTGAACAGCGTCATGGCGCTGGAGGCGTTGCGCGCCATGGTAATAAAAATTTTCTCGCGCCACCGTGCCATACCAGGAAAAGGGGTGGAAATGAGTGTTTCTCGACTGAGAAAGAAGGAAGTCTCAAGCATATTGAATTTGGGTTCTAGCAGTTCACATTGTGCCAGCGTTGTGGGTACATCAGGTTGATCCAGGTAGCCGAAGTGGAAGAGCGCGCGATAGAAGCCGTTTCCCAGCAATTTAATCTCAATGCGTTCATTGTCCGGCACAAAGGGTACATCAGCAGTGACCACTGTCAGCAGCACTATTTGCTCATGCAGCACCTTATTGTGCGCAAGGTTATGAAGCAGGGCATGAGGCACACCTGTGCAGTTGGCAGTCAGGAACACGGCTGTACCGGGTACTCTGGTCGGTGGTTCTTTTTCAATGTTGCTAAGGAAAAAGTCGATATCGATTGCATCAGACTGAAGGCGTTGCATCAGAATGCTGCGTCCTTTCTTCCAGGTGGTCAGGAAAGTAAGGATAACTGTGGCGATGAGCAGGGGAAACCAGCCGCCGTGAATGACCTTCGTAAGATTGGCACTGACAAAGGCGAGGTCGATCACTAGAAAAAGTATAAGAATAATGATGGCTGCTGTCCAATGCCAGCGCCACAGGCCATAAATCACAAAAAAGACCAATAGCGTGTCAATGGCCATAGTGCCGGTTACAGCGATGCCATAAGCTGCTGCTAGATTACTTGAGGAACCAAACCCAATTATGAGTACCACTACACCCAGCATGAGAAACCAGTTCACAAACGGAATGTAGATCTGTCCTATCTCGCGCTCTGAAGTATGTAGCATCTGCATGCGAGGAATATAGCCTAGTTGGATAGCCTGTCGAGTGACCGAGAAGGCACCTGTAATGACTGCCTGTGAAGCGATGACTGTGGCAGCTGTGGCAAGAGCAATCATGGGATAAAGTGCCCAAGAGGGTGCCATCAGATAGAACGGGCTGCGCGCCGCCACCGGATCGCTCATCAGCAATGCCCCTTGCCCAAAATAATTTAACAGCAGTGCCGGCCAGACAAACCCAAACCAGGCAAACTGGATCGGTCTGCGGCCAAAATGCCCCATGTCGGCATAGAGCGCTTCAGCGCCAGTCACTGCCAGCACCACCGTGCCTAACACCAAAAATCCAAACCATCCATGCTGTAACAGCAGATCAAGGCCATAGGCGGGGTTTATCGCCTTGAGCACAACCGGATACTGAATGATGTTGACTATACCCAACAACGCCAGAACCAGAAACCAAGCTGCCATGACTGGACCAAACAATTTCCCTACCCCAGCGGTGCCGCGTGGTTGAAACAGAAACAGCAGTACCAAAATAATGACCGCAAAAGGAATGACCCAGGATTCCAGTGCTGGAGTCGTAACCGCGATTCCCTCCACAGCACTGAGTACCGAAATGGCCGGAGTAATCATTCCGTCACCATAAAAGAGTGCCGCTCCAAATAACCCAAGTGAAGCTAACAGCCAGCGTAATCGTGAATGAGCTTTCCCTACCCGCTGTGTCAATGCAATCAGTGCCATGATGCCGCCTTCACCTTTATTATCTGCGCGCATCATGAAAAGTACATACTTGACAGATACCACAATAGTAAGTGCCCAGAAAACTAGTGAGAGAAAACCCAGTATGTTCTGTGGTTCTGGTGAAAGCGCATAGGTACCGCTGAAAGCCTCTTTCATGGCATAAAGCGGACTGGTGCCAATGTCACCGTAAACGACACCTATCGCTCCCACCATAAGTGCAAGCATTCCACTGTTGCTAGAAGTTTGAGGAGGGTGAGATATCGTCATGATAGAATCAATTTTTCAGGCCGCCGATTTTATGTGATTTCTAACCCTGATCCTTGAAACGAAACTAATTCTGTCTTGTCTTAAGGAAGATTATTAGGTAAATGTGATAAAAAGTTTTTATTGGAAGGGATGTCTTGTAAATGCTTGAGCAGAAAATGGAATAATAAAATTTTTGGTTGATAGAAGTTATTTGTATCATACCAAAAATAGCACTTTTAGAAAGTAACATTTATGGAAAATACTCCGTTCCCAAGTCAGCAATCGATTAACAGCCGTTATGTTAATCATCTTGTTTTTCTCTTCGGTATTGTCTATTTCGCCCAAGGTATTGCTCAATCGGGAGGCCTTATCAGCCTGCCTTTGAATTATTATCTTAAGGAAGTCATGCAATTGAACGAATTAGGTGCTACTAATTATCTGACCATTTTAACGATTCCTTGGATTATTAAACCTGTTTATGGCTTAGTTAGCGATTTTATTTCTCTGTTTGGGTATCGTCGTAAGTCTTGGCTGTTAGTTTTAAACGTACTTACTTGTATTGGCTATCTTTGGCTAGCGGAAATAGCAGATGGCGACCAATTAATCCTGGCACTTCTTCTAACCGCCATAGGAACGGCCGCCTCAGATGTCATTATTGATGCTTTAATGGTAGAAAACGGTCGGAAATTCAATATGATTGTTCAATTTCAGGCTGTACAGTGGTTTTGGTTTTATGTTGCTCAAATAGTTACTTCAATATTGGGCGGATGGTTAGCGGAAATGGCTGATCCTGATACAGGTTTGCGTACAGCCGCGATCATTACCATGGTCGCTCCCGCGATAATAGCCATTCTTAGCTGGCTAATAGTAAAAGAAGAAAAAACTGTAATGGATCTTGCTTCATTAAAAGCCACAGTAGCGGGTTTACGTGAAACTTTTCGAAGCCGATTACTCTGGGCCACTATATTATTTTTAGTTTTATGGAATTTTAGCCCAGGCTTTGGTATCCCCATCTACTACCTTATGACTGACACGCTCAATTTTTCACAATCGTTTATCGGCCATGTAGGGGCTATAAGCTCAGCGGGTTCAATTCTCGGGGCCTGGCTCTATGGAAAATACATCAGTAATCGCAGCATTGATTTTCAGCTTGTTTTCAGCATTCTTACGAGCGCGCTTAGCACCTTTTCCTATCTTGGTGCGATCACGCCGACTCCTTATAGTGGCCTGTTGTTTATTGCTTTGTCCTTCTTCTTTGGTATTACGAGTATGACCGCTCTGCTAGCTATTCTTACACTTGCAGCGAGAGCTTGTCCTGAAAAAGCGGAAGGCTTCACTTTTGCAGTCCTGATGTCGATAGTAAATGGCTGTGCTCAGTTGTCCACTATGATGGGTTCCTGGATGTTGGTTAACTGGTTTGAAGGATATTTGCCCCCCCTCATTATTCTTTCTGGTGCGGCTACTTTATTTTGTTTATTTCTTTTGCCTAATTTCAAGGCTAAGGAAATGATTGTGGTAAGCCAACGAACGTAGCGAACGCAGAGGTTGTGTCACTCGAACCACTTTAGCCTCATGCTTATACAGCTTGCTAAACATTAAGCTGGCTGCAAACATAGAAGCTGCATGAGTATGTTTTACCATCCTTTTCTTTTTTGTACTTGCCTGATTTAAGGTGCATTATATTTTATGCTATTACCCCGCCAGCCATATACAATACGTTTATTCAAAATATTTCGGCAATCAACCTGCTTATTAATCCTTAGGATAGTCATTACACGATGTGTTTTTCCGCAGGAGCCAGTTTTATCGCTAGCGGTGCGCTTTCGATTATCAGCGTAAGCGCAATCAGAAAAGTTAAGAATAGAAAAGATATCTTCATCGCATTCATTCCATTGATATTTGCGTTTCAGCAGTTTACGGAAGGATTGCTATGGGTTGCTCTGGGAAATGGGGAGATGCCCGAGGCACAATTTTGGTGTCCAATTTATACGGGATTTTTATTGGGGTGATATGGCCTTTTTATGCCTATTTTGCCCTTTATCAAGGAGAGTTAGAGAGTACTACCAGAAAAGTAATGATTTCCATGATAATAGTAGGCTTGGGACTAGCAGCTTATACTATTATTGGCCTGATCAGCGAGCCCATTATGGCTCATATCGTCAATAATAGTATTCGTTACGAGCATGAAGTCGCAGGCCAGCAGTTTGTGCGGGCCATGTATCTGTTTGCCACATGTGTGCCCTTTATCTTGGCAAGCGATCGGTTTTTGAATATCACTGGCACCCTGATCACGCTGAGTTTCTTAATTGCTTTTTATGTCTATAGAGAAACATTTGCTTCGGTATGGTGCTTCCTTGCAGCCATAGCGAGTGCGTTGATTTACGTTTACGTGATCAATCAAAATAAAAAAGAAAGATATGAGCTTAGAACCGGGCAGAATTAACGGGCCTGGTTTCTGTTTGGTCAAATAGCGCAGTAAGGCGTTGCGCTATTCTTCCAGCATCAGCATGGCCAAACCAAAGGGAATGGCATATCACCAGCAGATATCCTGGTGAGACGGTACCGAACAGGCGATTGCTCCATGACGTATAAACGTTCAATAAAATCAAACTAATCTCTACTGCTATGTCTGGCAACGATAAGCGGTTATCAGATCGTGCAAAACGAAAGATGAATTCTGTCCAGCTTTAAAAATAGCTTGAAAATAACTTTGGAAATCCTAAAGTAAATTTACCCTTGTGATGCATCTTTCCTTCAGGTATTTTTGTGCAATGTCAATTCAATGCTTATATGAAGCTTCCACTAGATATTGATTCAATAGATATTCAAGGAGGAAGGTTGGTCTAGTGAAAAAATATATTGAAGTTGTTTTTGGAATACTTTGCTTAGTCTCAACGCTGTCCCTTGCTGCCACACCCGATTTCGGCTCCGATGGTCTCAAAGATCTGGATATTGATCAAAGACTACGGTTAGCTAGTGGCGAGATTGTCTTTACGATTACTAATTTGGCTGGGCAAGAACACTCGAGATTGATCCAGGCTGCCGTTATCTTTAACCAAACTACTGAAAAAACGTGGGAATTACTTTCTCGCATTGAAGATCAAGTTAAATACCTTGAAGAGCTCGAAGAGGCCAAAGTCATCGCTAAGCGCCCTCAACAGGAAACGGTTCAGTTTAAAACCAGATTCGCCTTCTTGACCTTTATTAACCATGTAAATCTTACCTTTGATAAGGAAGGGCTTAATTTCTTTTGGAAGCTGGATCCAAAATTTGATAATGACCTTACAGATTTGCGCGGCCTTTGGCGCTTCTATTCGTTTGGTCAAGACAAAACCCTGGGTCGTTACGGCTGCGTGGTATCGCTGAAAAATGTTCCGACCTTTATTGAAGATCTATTCAAGAAAAAACTGATAGCACGTACGCTGATCAGCGTGAAAAAGTATGTCGATTTAGGCGGTATGGAGGATGGTACGGACCTCTTTTAGCACAGCAATAAATATATTGTTTCATGCGCCATATTTCATGGCCACTGACAACAAATGACGAGCAATAGCACATGAAGAGGGAAAGAGATATTTTTATTCTATGCTGAACTAAACCTAATTCTATTTCCAAATCAAAACTGACTTTGTCGGCTTCACCTTGCCGTATTATTTATACTGTCTACGGTTCGCCTTCGCGTCATTTTTGATTTGGAAATGGAATAACAAATGCTATCAGATAATCGGATAACTCAGCATGCTATCTCGCATAAATTGATCGGATCTTGTGATCGTACTCCTTGATCAAAACAAACGTGTTTAAAAAAATGATGTGAATAAAAAATATCCGCTATAATTGTTGACAGCAGCTATCGATTGCTAGGGTAGTTGAGATACAAATCTATTACTTTGATAAATTGCCAAACTATCTAAACAATATTGTTTTCTTGCAATTTATGTTATAAAGCAAATGCGTGCTACGAATCTGAGAGAGATACTCGGTGACTGATTCTTTTTCCGGAAGTTATGGAGTTAAATGGCACGATCGTTGCAAGAGTGTTTTGACATGATTAATCTTTAACCACATAAGGAGTAATTGTCATGAAAACAATATCAACTATTTTTGCAATTGCAATGTTGGCATTTTTCTTGAGCATCCCAGCCTATGCAAAAGATACAAAAGAGAGATCTGAAGCAACACAGCATCTTGAAGAAGCCATTAAGCATGGAAAGATGGGTCATCCCAAAGAGTTGTCCGAGCATGCGAAGGAAAGCTTAGAACATGCTAAAAAAGCCAAGGAATTGGGTGCTGATGCTCATATGGATAAGGCTATTGAGCATTTAGAAGAAGCCATTAAGCACGCTGACATGGGTCATGCCGAGGAAGGAACCAAACATGCCAAAGAAGCCTTGAGCCATATGCATGAATCTGGAGGCAGAAAAATGGATTAAAATGGTTGAGTAGGTACCTCCTCAGCATAACTGGGGGATGATGGATGGGTACCCTTTTTCAACTATTCAACCTAGATTTTTGAATTAAATGGAATAAAGTTGTGTGGTTTTGCGAGTACAGGGCAAGGCACAATGACGCAGAATAGTCTTTCCATTCCAAGGAATTGCAACGCTGTCGTGTGCTTGCAGAATCACCAATTCGTACGGGCACGAAAATACCCAGAAGGTGAGAATGAAATCTACAGGACAGTTCAACATTATCATTCTCATTAGTGGCTGAGGATATTCTCAATGATTCAGCTCGAATGCCTGCAAGCGATGATAATCTTAGTCTCAGTCGTGTAAGCCGCTTTATTAAATCGCTTTATACGAAATGAGCTGTGCTGCAACAGTGTTACTTTCTCTAGTTGACCAAATTGATGTAACGAGTAATTGGTGATGAAATTCAGAATGTCTATTTTTCTGGCTAGCCAGGAACCCTAAGCATTTTTCCACATTTCTGTCAGAATGAGATTAGCTGTAATCCCAAGAACCACAATTGATCGCTTGATTGGGAGTTAAACTCATGAGCTATGGAAGCATTTTGAAATTTTCTCATTTATCAGAATGGGAACAACTATGAGTGTATCGTATATCGCTCCAGGCACAAATGAGGTATCGCTCTTCGTTGCAGGGAGCGGCCCCAGCGGACTCATTGCATCTTACCTTGCCCTGGATCACCACACGCTCCGTCCCCCGCGGTTCACCTTTGCGTCATGTTTCATTTGGAAATAGAATAACTTACAATTTGGAATAATTCTATGCCGTCTAAACTCTTATTTCTGCCTGGTGCATCAGGTGATACCCAGTTCTGGCTGCCAGTGGCCAATTTACTTACGTATCCTGCAGAAAAAGTTTATTTAAAATGGCCGGGGTTGGGGCCCACACCGTCCGATCCCAAGGTGAACAGCATGCATGATTTGGTAGATTTAGTTGTTACCGAAGTGGATCAACCTGTTGCCCTCATCGCACAGTCGATAGGCTGCATCATGGCTATCCAGGCTACATTCAAGAAACCTGAACTCATCACGCACTTGGTATTGGCAGTTACCTCAGGAGGGATTGATTTGGAGAGCTTCGGGGCGCAGGATTGGCGTCCACTCATACTTGCTGCTCATCCATCTTTCCCTCGTTGGGTCTCTGAATACGATGAAGATTTGACGCCTCAGCTACATAAGATTAAGGCTCCCACCTTGCTTTTATGGGGTGATGCTGATCCGATCAGTCCTGTCAGCGTGGGTCAGCGCCTCGCTGCGTTGCTGCCAAATGCCAAATTGCACATTGTGTCAGGCGGTGACCACAATTTGATTATCACCCATGCTAAAGAGATTGCGCCGCTGATTGATGCGCATCTTGCCAAATCGACCTCAGTTATCGGTTAATTTTAAATAATGCTTCAGATTGTTCATGCGCCAGCTTTCATTGCGTTGACTATTCTTGTCATTATCTGTGGTATCGCAGTTATAGCTATCGGTATCAAGGCTGGAGGTGAGCTCTGCCGTCCTGCCCACCGATCTATCGGTAGCGCCCCGGCCGACTTGCCTGTCGAAACGATCACATTGCAAAGCGCTTCAAACGAAACGATCGAGCTGGTTTCAGGATGGCTCATACGCGGAACACCTGGAATGGGTGTGGTTTTACTGCTGCATGGATTGCGCAATGATCGGCGCCAGATGCTGGATCGCACCAAATTTCTCTTGCGGGCAGGTTACTCGATCATGTTGATCGATCTTCCTGCCCATGGTGAAAGTAGTGGTGAGTGTATTACTTTTGGTTATCGGGAGGCTGAAGGAGTCGAGGCTGCCATGCGCAATCTGGCAGAGTCATTTCCACACGAAAAGATTGCTGTGATTGGTGTTTCCTTGGGTGCGGCATCGCTCGTGCTCTCGAAAGCATCTCCTGCTCCTAGTGCTGTGGTGCTAGAATCAATGTACCCGACCATTGAAGAAGCAATTGCTCGCAGACTACAGAAACGGCTTGGTCCACTTGGAAGTTTGCTTACACCGCTATTCCTTTGGCAATTACCCATCCGGCTGGGCGTTACAGCTGACCGGCTTCGCCCTATCACTCATCTTACTGCCTTACATAGTCCGGTACTCATCATGTCAGGGGCAGAAGATCTACACCCCACAGTTGCAGAAACGCAATGCTTGTTTGAATCCGCTAATCCACCCAAAGAGCTGTGGATCGTTGAAGGTGCTGCCCACATTAATCTCCACGCGCATAATCACAAAGAATACGAAGCCAGGGTGTCTGCTTTTTTGCAAAAATATCTGCGGGAGGGAGGCTAATTTTTAACGTGTATATTTGGCACAAAGAAAACCTGCTTTAGAGTAGCTTCTTCTGTTGCTTTGTTGGTCAAAAAAATCCAGGTTCAATAGTGTAATTCCATTTCTAAATCAAAACTGACGCGAAGGCGAGCTGTAGATAATATGGATGATACAGCAAGGTAAAGCTGACAAAGTCAGTTTTGATTTAGAAATAGAATGACTCGTATGAAGTCGCCATTTTGATAAACTGGCGATAATTTTTGAAAAGGGAAGGTTGGTCGTGGTAGCGCAGGTATATCACATTGCAGAGTCGAATCCATCGGAAGATTTATTAGCAAAGACAGAAGGTCAGTATTCGACCATACTGGCTGATCCGCCTTGGCAGTTTCAGAATCGCACCGGCAAAATGGCACCAGAGCACAGACGGCTGCTCAGATATCCCACCATGGAATTGAAAGAAATAATGGAACTTCCTGTTTTCCAGCTTGCAGCTGCCAAATCGCATCTTTATCTCTGGGTGCCGAACGCCCTGCTGCAGGAAGGCCTTAAGGTAATGGAAGCATGGGGTTTTACCTACAAATCGAATCTAGTTTGGTATAAGGTTCGCAAAGATGGTGGCCCAGATGGACGAGGGGTGGGCTTCTATTTTCGCAATGTTACAGAGCTCGTTTTATTTGGTGTACGCGGTAATTTCCGGACACTTTCTCCAGGACGCACACAGGTTAATCTTTTTTCAAGCCGGAAACGGGAACATTCACGCAAACCTGATGAAATTTACGATTTGATCGAGTCTTGTTCGCCTGGCCCTTATCTTGAGTTGTTCGCACGCTTCCGCCGTCATGGCTGGCTTCAGTGGGGTAACGAAGATGTAGAAGATAACACGTACTATGGGGTGGCTCGTCGCAAAGGTCATGTTGATACGCAACAGCGATTGACAAAAATACCGCATGGTTACAAAGGTAAGGACGAGTAGACTCCCTCGTGAATTGTTATTCCATTTCTAAATCAAAATTGACTTTGTCGGCTTCTCCTTGCCGTATTATTTATTCTATCTGCGGCTCGCTTTCGTGCCATTTTTAATTTGAAAATGGAATGACTGTTCGCGGTATGCTTCTCGAACCGCTAAGCTGTAAATATGAGCCTTCGACAGGTTCAGGCTGAATGGTGTTGGAGTTATGATAATGGACAACCATATCAGGCAGTCTAATAGTCTTTAAATTGCCTGTCTGCTTATGAGATACTCTCTAACTTTTTAAGCTAAAACTATAAATAACTATAAATCATCCGAGAGTATTTGGATTAGCGATTATCAGTTGCAATCTATGCCAAGGGTGTTCTCAAAGTAACCATAATGTTCTTGCCATAAAATCATGATCGAAATCACTGCTACTCTTGCCCGGTGGTCGCAACTGACTGCTAACTTAATCTTGTTTGGAAGCTGTATTTTTCTTGCCATTGTTGGACAACAAAAGGCTGTATTTGAAACCTCGTGGGTGAGCCGTCTGGAAAAAGGGTTTCCTTGGTTGGCAGGGGTAGTTTTATTGGGATTGATCGCTATCTTGGCAATGACAACGGGTGAAGCCACGGGAAGGGTCGTGAATACCTGGAGCCCAGTTGCATGGTTTGAGATTGTCCAACAGACACGGGTAGGGCATTTATGGGCGGCAAGGGCGCTACTTGCAGTTGTGCTATTTAGTGTCATTTTGTATGTTCAGCGCCTATCTCGCGTGCGATGGCACTATATTTTGTGGGCAGTAGCCGCCTCATTTCCCCTGATTGCGGGCTCATTGATGAGTCATTCCGGCGCAGAGGAAATATCATTTTCATCGATTGCACCCTATGCGCTGCATATTCTTCTGGCAGGAATATGGTTTGGTGCGTTGCCAGCTTTTCTATTGATTATATATGACAGTCGTCGGGCTTCAGATAAAACTTCATCTCAGTTAAATGCAGCGTCTCTGAAGCAATTCTCTGTAATTGCTCTGCCTGTGATGCTGCTGATAATGGCAACTGGTTTAATGCTAGCAGATCGTATGGTGAAAACCTATTACCACGCGCTGGTTGCCAGTTCCTATGGTTGGCTGTTGAATTTCAAGCTGGCCATATTAGCACTCATTTTGTTTATCGCCCATCGAGCGCGCTACCGCTGGCTCCCTTTGTTTTCGCAGTTTGAGAATACAGAGCAGGTGAAAACAGGCGCCGAGCATCTCAGAAAATGGGTCGGCTTTGAATTTATCCTTGCGCTATTGCTGGTACTGCTTGCCATCATGCTGGCCAATACTTTGCCTGCCAAGCATGTCCTCATCGAGAATTGGCCTTATCCATTCCGCTTTTCGATCAATGCCACCTGGGAAGAACCGAATGTGCAAGAATTAGTTTGGACTGGAGCAGCGCTGTTGCTCATTGCGCTACTTACCATCTGGCTAGGGAGGAAAAAGAACTGGACCTGGAAGAAAAGAATCCTAGTGCCGGGTGCGCTAATGGTCATTGCTTTGGCAATCGCGCTACCGCCGCTTGCCATCGAAGCCTATCCTGAAACCTATCAAAAAACACCGGTGCCATTTGATGCCATTTCGATCTCGAATGGTTCTCTGCTTTATGCCGAACATTGTGCGAGTTGTCATGGCCCGCAAGGCAAGGGCAACGGGGAGCTTGCTGATACGTTATCAACAGAACCGACTGACCTGCTGACAAAACCCCATACCGCAAGACATACCGTCGGCAATTTTTTTCATTGGTTATCCCATGGCATTCCCGGAACTGACATGCCCGGTTTTGCTGCCGTCCTGTCTGAAGAAAATCGTTGGGATATCGTTAATTATCTGCATGCCCTGTCTCGTGGTTTCGATGCTCGTCTTCTTGGAACAATGATCATGCCAGAATCCCCGGACTTTGGAGCACCTGTTTTCTCCTATTTTGCCCATGATGGCTCTGGTGGCAGTTTAAAGGATTTTCGCCTACAAAAAAATATCCTGTTGGTGCTATTTTCCTGGCCACAATCCCAGCAACGTTTAAGTCAATTAAAAGAAGCATATGAGAACTTCAGTCTCACCCATAATACTGAGATTATGGCGGTGCCCATGAGAGCACCTAATGAACAAGAGCTAAGGGACATCAAGAGCAGCATTACTTTTCCTGTAGTGACCGAAGGCTGGCAGGAAATCAGCAAGAGTTATCTGTTGTATCGCCGGAACAGAACGGTTCCTGATTTGCTGGGCAAAGGGATGACACCCGGGCATATGGAATTTCTGATCGATCGTTTTGGCTATTTGCGTGCCCGATGGGTAGCGCAATTCGATGGCTTTGGCTGGTTGAACGTGGGTGTCTTGACTCAGCAGTTAAGGCAACTTAACCAAGAGGGGCAGATTATGCCGCCTCCAGGTGATCATGTGCATTGATGTTTCTATTATCATGCAATGCTAATTATCGCCACGTTCGCTTGCATAAGAATTTGGAAGATTGAAGACTTTGAACGCTTGCTTGGGTCCACCCAATTATAAATCTGCACAAATTTTCCCGTATCTTTATGTTCTGGCGGATATCTTTCACACCTGCAATGAAAAAAATACCTCTAACTTGTTATGTATTGCATAACTTCAGTCAAAATATTTGATCGGTTGTCAATAAGAGTAATTTCTAAGTATTTGCACGTATTTTTTTTACCTACATATTTTAATAATCTATTAACCGTTAGAGCCTGATAAAAGCATTTATTTATTATCTCTATCTCTTGTCTTGAATTCAATCAAGAATTTCCACAGAAAAACGTTCAATCACCAGAAGGAATCAAATCATGAAAACAGCTATGACTGTATCTTATCTGTTAGTCCTTTTGCTTCTTGCTGGAAGCGCTTATAGTGACGACACGCTCGACTTTAGTGCCAAGCTTACTGGAGATCAGGAGGTCCCGCCTGTCGTAAACCAAATACGAGCAAAAGCACACTTTGAGGTTAATAAAGATCGTACCAAGATGGATTACGAACTTAAGGCTAGAAACGATAAAGACCCGGTCGGTTTACTTGGACAGGCAGGAGCGCATATACATTGTGGGCGTGTAGGTCAGAATGGACCGGTAGTAGCCTTTCTCGCGGGTGTTATTAATGGTGGGGTCGATGGCAAGGTTGAAATTAAAGCGACACTCACCGACGCTAATATTGTTGAAAATACGTGCGCGGAATCCATTCAACAAGACATAAACACCTTAAAGGAACTGGTCGATGCAATGCTCGCCGGGAATATTTATGTGAATCTCCACAGCAATAATCATCCAGGCGGTGAAGTGCGTGGACATATACAATCGGATGATTAACAAATCATTTAACAGGAGGAGACAATGTGAGCTTGACCAGCTATCTGTCGTTACTTCCACCCAGTAGCTATCAACCCAGATTTTTTGTTAGGAAGGTTTCTATTGAAAAATCTGGGTTAATCGATAATTATATATGTTATAACACCTTTTCAAAATTTTTCCCTACGATTTAATTCCATTTCTCAATTAAATATGATTTGAAGGTAAACCGCAGGCAGTATAAAGAATACAGCCTGGAGATGGTGACAAAATCTGGTTTGAATTAGGAATGAAACTACGTGTTTGCACGTATTTTTTTAAACAAAGTATTGCAATATTCTATAATGGTATGAAGTTAAATAGAGTGAAATAAAATTTATTTTTTTATACTCATGACTTGTTCGTCGTAGTCAAGGGTGTAGCCTAATTGGGCAAGTTACGAGGGGCCTCTTGCATGCGGGTCTGATTCACTCGCTCCGTGCCTCTCATTTACAACAATAGAGGACAAAAACATGGCTAAACAGACACGTACTCCCGTCAAACAGAAAAGCGATCCCAACATTCCGGGACAAGGAATTGACAGACTTGAGCAGCGCGAGGCTTTGATTCGCGAGGCTGCCTACTACCAGTACGCGAAGCGGGGTTACGCTCCGGGACATGATCTTGAAGACTGGCTTGCAGCTGAAGCTGAATTTGAGCACAGAATGCCAGAATCTGAGGAATTGCCACCAAATATAGAGTTGCAGGAGAGCGGTACCCATGGGCCAGCGAAGGATGATAAATTGAAGCGGATAGTCAAACAACATCCGCATAAGGCCATTCCCCAAGTCGAGAGTATCGAGCCGGAAAAGGCCCCTTTTAAGGAATAACACTGAAAGTAGCAGTAGGGTGCTTGTGTCTTGTGCTATGAGTTAGCATAGCGGATTGAAATAACTTTGGTGTATATTTTCCACCCAGAGCTTGCTCATCAGATACTGATGAGCAAAAGGTTTTTTTGTCATTATTTTTGATCAATTCCTGTCAAACGGCATGGTGCATGATGGTACACTAGAAGGGATTTATCAATCCACCCTTCTAGTCTCAGCTTAACCATCTGCGGTCAATTCACGAATTGAGTGGCATAGTATTTCGCGGTGAGCTTCTCTCCAATAGTGTTCTCAATCAAGTCTCTCCACAAAAGAGTGCAGCCGAACTTAAAGATGTTATTGATGAGTTAGCTTCCGGCCTCAATGCGGCCAACATAGGCTTATCACTGAAGGCTGCCTGATTTCAGGGTTATACGGCAAATATAGACATGCAATCAAGATGCGAGTATTTTGCACACCAGGTCATTATAGTAGGCTGGAAACAGAGCGAGGTGAATTTTTGAGGCCCAGTCAGGTTTATCGTATCTCGCGGGCTTGCGTAGCATTTGATATTTTTCTACCAACTGCCACCAGAGCGTATTGAGATCCTGATCAAGGTCTTCGTATAGAGCCTTCTTGATGAGAACAGGCCTCGAAATGTTATAACCGCCAGAATGGCGCGTAAATGATCCATGAAAAGCTTTCTGATAAATATTATGCCTCTATCTGAGGCTGACCCATAATTTACCCATTTTCTTGTGAACTCTGAGTAATTCAATGATTCCTGCTTTTTCGGATATATTCTTATCGGGGTGAACAGGGTGTGACTGGTAATCTTGGCTAGGAAAATATCAAAAGTTTGTTTGTCTTAGAGACATTGTTCTCAGATTATGCCATCATTATTTTATGGCAAAACTGATACAAACACTAGGGATTGCTTCTTGTCTAGGCGGACCGATGCGTACCTGCGGTTATGCAGCAGAACTGCTGCGGGACGAGTTTGCTAGGCAGTCGTCAACGCAAACCGGCTTGCAACTGCAATGGCATATGCTGTATCCCGAAAAGACAGGCACAAAAGAGGCCAGATTAGCCCATCTCTACCAAAAAACGAGTCAATTTACCCGTTACTGGACTGAAAACCATCACCTTTTTCTGGTGATCGGCGGTGATCATTCTTGTGCTTTAGGTACCTGGTCAGGTGTACTGCAGGCATTGCCGCACAGCAGCGAACTTGGCTTAATCTGGCTTGATGCGCACATGGATGCGAACACTTTTGCCACCACACCTTCCGGCAATATACACGGTATGCCTGTTGCTGCGCTGCTAGGCAAAGCGGATGAGCGACTGGGCACAATTTATCCAGCCTGCTGCTTTATTCAACCAGAAAATCTGCTGATGATCGGTATTCGCAGTTATGAAGCGGGGGAATACGCTCTTTTAAAACAGGCAAACGTCAAGATTGTGTTTGCTGATCAAATCAGTGATTTTTCACAGACACTACTTGCAGCCGTCGAGCAATTAAGTAGAACCTGCAAAATTATAGGTATCAGCCTCGATTTGGATTTGATCGATCCTGAAGATGCACCTGGCGTAGAAACGCCGGTATTGGGTGGAATTAAAACTGCTGCGCTGCTGGAAGCGCTTACCTTGGTGAAGCATCATTCGAAGTTTTGTGGTCTGGAAATCAGTGAATTCAATCCAGAAAGTGATCGCCACGCTAAAACGCTGCTTCTGATGAAATCAATTGTAGAAACGTTTTATGCAGATTAACAATCAGTTTCTCTCTTGCCAGGAAGAAGTCTTATTCCATTTCTAAATCAAAGATAACGCGAAGGCGAGCCGCAGACAGTATAAATAATACGGCAAGGTGAAGCCGACAAAGTCAGTTTTGATTTAGAAATGGAATTAATACACTGAACAAGTCTTTAGGGTCATCTGGCTCAGGCAACAACGCGATCTCGCTGCCTAATTGATGCTCTAAAGCCAATTCATATACTAAACGCAGTGCTGCGAAATCCTCCAACGCAAAGCCAACCGAATCGAACATGGTAATTTCAGTAGCATTTTCCCTGCCTCGTTTGCGCTTGGTGACGAGCTCCCATAATTCGGCATAAATATCGCTTGCATCACATTGCTGTACTTCACCTTCCTTTAGTGTTTGCGGGATAAATTCAACCACGATTTTCGCTGCCTCTAGCAGGGCCCGGCTTAATTCGGTTTTACCTGGACAATCGCCACCCATGGCGTGAATATGGGTGCCTGCTGCGATATCTTGTAATTCGAACAATATCATCCGCCTATTTGTTGCCGTTGCAGTAATAACAATATCGGTATTGTGAATGGTCTCCCGTATGTTGGCACAGGGTATCAGCTCAAAAGCGTAGGGTGCCAGATTACGCGAAAATTTAGCCATCGCCGCTGGATCAATATCAAAGTAGCGTATTTGTTGTAATGGGAAAAGACTGTTAAAGGCTATCACCTGAAATTCCGCCTGTGCGCCGGTACCAATAATTGCCAGAGAACGGGCCTCTTCTCTAGCCAAATACTTTGCTGCCAAGGCTCCGGTTGCTGCCGTGCGCAAAGCGGTCAATAAGGTCATTTCACTAAGTAGCAATGGGTAGCCCGTAGCGGCATCGCTTAACTGGCCGATGCTGATTACGCTCAATTTGCCTTGTGTCGTATTGCCGGGATAACGATTGACATATTTGAATGCATAGAATTGGTCATTTGCACAAGGCATCAATTCAATGGCGCCTTGCGCAAAATAGGTCGCATGCCGCACGGATTTATGAAAGGTGCCCCAACAGGTGAAATCGCTTTCCAGAAATATAATCAGCTTGGTAAGGAAGGTTTTCAAGCCAATAATTTTGATGAGTTTTTGGATATCAATAACACTCATAACCTTCATTGTGTAGCTCCGCATAAATCAGCTTCGCTTTGTGCATCTATGTGGGATGCTAGCAATATTATTATGGCAAAGGGGTTGAGCATGCGTTATTGAGAAGTATCTAATCAACAATTTTGTTAGCTCAGGATAACAAACAAATAAAGATTGGTGAATAATATTCTTACAAAGTAGAACGCTTCCCCAGCAGATTGCTGCTTAACGATTGCAAAGAACGGAAGAAACAGGCATTTTTTCTGAAAACGAGCAACAAGCAGTAATAAATTTTTACATGTGAAAAAATTTATTGATAATTCTTATTGGACGACAGGTATTTAGTAAAGCCTCATACTTGGCATTAATGTGAATTTTCCATTGAAATAGGGGAACTGAAACTAAAGGTGACAGGATTGCATCAAATCAAAAGAAGAATTAATCAATGCAGTAATAAACATCAGTGCTCCATTATTCTAGGTGCTAAGCCATGAAAAATCCATACTGGCGGAACCTCTTACGAATATTAATTCTGCTTGTGATGGTGTTTGTCACCCGTGCCAACGCGAGTGAGGTCAGCGTGCCGTTAAAATTGGATTATCAGTTTCTCCGCCGCATTTTGCAGGAGCAAATCTATACTGATCAAAATAATACAGCGCAAGTGCTTGAGGAACAGAAGGATTGCAGTAAACTTGTTCTTTCTAATCCACAAATCGGTCCAGACGCGGGCCGAATCAGGATCATTTCAGCAGTCGAGGCTAGATTTGGCAGCAGAATCGCCAATCAATGCTGGCACGTTCCTGCATGGCAGGGGTTCATCGAAGTCTTCCTTGTCCCTAGTATCGTTCCGGAGAAGCCGGTGATTGAATTCAGGGTAGTTGATTCGAATTTACTCAACCGGGAAGGAGATAAACCTCTGATAACGGGAATGGTGTGGGATTGGGTCACACAGCACGTCCATTCCAGATTGGCGACATTCAAGGTAGATCTAGTTGTCCCGTTGCAGGAAATCCAGGCACTTATTCCCTTGATGCTTGCTACCAGAGGTTCTGATACTGCACAACGCACACTGGAATCGGTCAGGTTTTCTGACCTTGAAGTTGCTGAAACTGGAATCAGATTGAGCTTGCAGCTCAATCTCCCAGAGGTGGTCAAGCAGCCCATGCTCCTCACCCCAGAACCGGCTCTAACAGTAGAGGAAGCGCTACGCTGGGAGGCTGCTTGGCAAAGATGGGACGCATTCTTGACCTTTGTGATTAAGCAAATGGCGAAAGACACTGAGCAAGTTGATCTGCGTCGGGCGTTGCTTGAAATTCTGCTCGACGGACGCTACGATCTTACTGAATCTTTAGTCGATTGGAAGGAAGGAACACCGGATCCAGTGCGTGGCTTATTCCTGAAAAGCTGGGAAAGGCTGTCGCCTATTCTGCAACAGATGGAAATCACTTTGCCAGGTACGGCGGCGATCCGCTATTTGAGTTTTATCACAGCGGCAGATGCTTTGAAAGCAATGGATCAGGTAGGCGAAAAGATTGGCTATGAGATCTCCGCCGATGGCTTGCGCCGATTGGCGCGCATGCTCGCACCGGAGTTGGAAGAGGATCCTCTGGTTTACCGCTTCGAGGTAGATCCGGAGCTACGTCGTCTGTTCGGTTTCGGATTACCCCTACCCGTGACGGAGCAGACTCCCGACATCGATAATGGTAGCTGGTTTTTCTTCGCTCCAGCGTGGGCGGCTGCTACACCAGACCGCGCCTTGATCAAAAAACTTAACCGCTGGGTGCCAGACGCTGCTGAAGTTGAAGCTTACTTACCGCTGGTGGCGGATCTGCTTGATTACACCGCGGAGGCGACGATCATGAATAAAGACCTACAGGGTGAATATCATGATTTTTTTCGCCGTCTGTCTCTCGCCACCGCATGGCAAGAGAGTTGTTGGCGTCAGTTCGTCAAAAAAAGTGGTCGACTTGAACCACTCATGTCACGCGCAGGCGCCCTCGGTATCATGCAAGTGAATCCGAAGGTATGGCGTGGTTTTTATGAAATTCCGGCGCTACGTAACGATATTAGTTACAATGCTTTAGCGGGAAACGAAATCCTGCATCATTATCATACAGATTATGTTCTTATCAAGGTTAAATACAAAGAGACCAACAGTATCGACCATTTGGCTCGCCTGACTTATGTCGCTTATAATGGTGGGCCAGCTCATTTCGAACGATACCGAAAAAGGTCTGCGTCAAAGGGTATTAACCAGGTCGCTTCAGCCTTCTGGAAAAAGTATCAAGATTTAACAGCAAGTGGTCCATTAGCGGTGGCTCGTTGCTATGAGCAGTCCTGAATTAATAATTATCATTTAGAAACAAATTTTATTTTTTGAGTGTTTCTGCTTCGGCAGGATTGCATGATTTTGCAAATATATAGCTGTGTTGAACCCCTTTAGAATGGAACGACTATTTATCCCGTCCAACTGAGAAATCTAGGTTATTCCATTTCTAAATCAAAACTGACTTTGTCGGCTTCACCTTGCCGTATTATTTATACTGTCGGCGGCTCGCCTTCGCTTCATTTTTGATTTAGAAATGGAATTAAACCTAAAATCGCAATTGCTCGCTTAATTTGTAAGCTAAGCCAAATAAATATAACGGCTTTTGAGGTTTTGCCATTTATCAGAATGGTGAGGCCGCTACGGGTGGGTGCATCATATGCCGCTCCAGGCGCGAATGTGGCGTTACTCTTCGTTGCGGGGGCTAGCTCTGCGGGTATATGGCGCTTGCCTCGCACCTGGATCGACCTCTGATCATGTGGAATGATGTGTCAGCTATCCACCAATATTATATTACTTTTCTTTTACTGAGTTTAATAAGAGAAAATCAGCTAAATTTATCTTGTTGATTTAAAGAATTATGTGAATTTCCCATTGATTCACTGACGGCTTGCATCTTATTCTCATTAAACAAAATTTTGTTATGGTTATTGTGGCCCTCATCAGTCAAACGCATGAATAATCCCAGAGCAGCCAGCAGTATCGCAGCACTAATAATGATGATTACCGGATAAATAAGATTGCCTGCAAGTCCAAGTTGACTGTATTTGATAACTAACAATAATCCTTCGAGAACAAGCGCGATACACACGATACTGACAAAACGTGGAACTGTACGCCTGAGCACGATTATGATGTGTTGTTCACTTTCTTTACACGCGTATTCCTTGTTAATTACCAAGCCAAGCTCAAAGATTGCTAATGCAACAATAGCCATATTGATGGATTTAATAACGGCCTCTACAAATCCAATGTTGCCTATGAATCCTTGGAAAAGGGCCTCTCCGGCTAAGAAAGTGAGTATTAATGCCATTAAGAAAAAGATAGCAGAGAAAGTAGTGGCCATAAACTGCCTGAAAACAGTGATATTGAGTGGTGTTGACTGTCTAAAGGCAGTGAGATTCGGTGACATAAACATTTGTTCCTCCTTGAGCTCACATTAACACATTAAATAGGTCGCTTTTTTGTGAGCAGCATGTGCATTGATTTGATCAAACAACGCTTGAACTGTTGATTTATAACACTAAGCCTAATTGGTATTGACTAAAGCTCTAGAAGTTGGCGCCGTAAACTTCACTTGATCGAATCAATAGGGTAAAAAAAATAATCAATCAAACAAAATAGATTAGATCGATTCCTGAATAAAGGCTGTGAGATTCAGTGGCATAAATATGTGTTCCTCCTTGAACTCACATTAACATATTCATATGCAATTTTTATGACAGTATGCACATTATTTGATTAGATAATGCTCGAACTATTAGATTCATAATACTAAGCCTAGTGTATTGAGTAAAGCTAGAAAGATTAATACCGTAAACTTTATTTGATTGAATCCGCCAGCCTATATAAATTGAATGCTTATACTTATTGTCCCATCGGACAGGTGATATTTTTGAGCAGTAGAGAAAGGGTGCGATGGCCCGTCAGCTAGAATTTACGATGATCGTTCTATCTGGTTGTGTGCATTGGATAAATAGCACGGTTTGCTAGACTAGTATTCTTTAGGCTAAATGCGGTCAAGTTTTCGATAGAATCGATATTCTCTAAAATAATATTGAAAGTATCATTATGCGAAAATATCTAACTAATCAATCACCGACAGATATCTTGCCGCGTTGTTATACTTTATACTTGCATAGACAAAGTATTTATCATTATGTTGTAAATTACTAATTGATTAAATAAATTTTGATCAAATCTGCCCGAATAATAACTAATCAAATAATCTAAATAATGCCATTCAGCTTGGATAGTTTTTATGAAGCTAACCGCCGCATATTGATCTGGCTCATCCTGATCGGTTTGCTTTGGTTATTGCGCGATTTTTTTGGACTAATTTTTATCACATTTGTCCTTGCATTTATTGCTACACCTCTGATTCGTCTCGGCCAGAATAAATTAAAACTGTCTTACCGCCTCTCTCTGTCGTTGGTATATATCTTTTTTCTGGTAGGGCTGGGAAGCTTTTTTCACTATGTCACACCTAGTGTGATCGGTGAGGCCAGTCGTTTTATGAATAACCTTAGTGAACTGCAGTTGAAGCTGCTGGAACTAAAACAAGATATAGGTAGTAAATACCCTGGTGTAGAGCGCTCTTTGCATGGTTATATCCGAAGCATACTCGATGAAGATACTCAAAAGGTTATTGATAGAGAACTTAATTTGTTCAAGAGAACGATCAACCTTTCCGAGGTCGAGCAGCCGGAAGACGCTGAAAATAAAGAAGATAGCAGCATGACGGAAAAGACGCAGGAAAAGCTGAAAAAATACTACGATAAGGAAGCCGAACTGCTCATTGATTCGTTAATGACTAAACAGATGGATAAAGCTCGAGAGCAAGTGCCTAAACTTATCAATCATTTTTATCAAGCTACTGGTACTATGCTGCTTGCCCTGTTATTCAGTTTCCTGATTCTGTTTGATAGCGTTCGCCTGGGAGATTTGATGAAAAGCTTACATGATTCACGCTTGCGGGATTTTTATCAGGAAACTGCACAACCGGTAGTTCGTTTTGCCTATGTAATTGGCCGAGCTATCCAGGCACAGGCAATGATCGCGTGTGTAAATACTTTCTTAACTCTGATAGGCCTGATCATTTTAGGTATTCCTTCCGTTGCACTTTTATCGTTGATTGTGTTCGTGTGCAGCTTTATTCCAGTATTGGGCGTGTTTATCTCTACTACACCGATGGTGCTGATTGCATTGAATACTGGTGGATTGACTCTGGCCTTAGCAATAGTGGTAATGATTACCGTGGTCCATATTATTGAGGCTTACGGGCTTAATCCTTTAATCTATGGTAAACACTTCAAGCTCAATCCGGTACTGGTATTAATCATTTTGCTGATTGCTTACCACAGCTTCGGCCTGTGGGGGATGATACTGGGTGTTCCGGTTACTTATTATTTTATTCACGATGTATTTGGTGTGCCGTTGTGGGATGAACGGCGGTTGGAACCAGCAAATACAGTTTTAGAAGCAAGCATAAATGATTGAGTTTATTATAAAGGGCACCTCTAAAAATTCATATTTGTGAGCATCCGCTTCGCGGATTACCTGCTTACCCCGTCTTGTCACAATACTTCGTTGTTCACAAAAAATGTTTTCTTACATATCAGTTATATGCTGCGTCAACATTTTTTGTTCTCGCCTTGTCTTGTCTAGAACTCTGAATTTTTAGAGGCGCCCTAAAGTTATTAACAAATAATCTTCTTTGCTCGACTTAGGAAAGGTTTCTTCTTATTGGAGCTCAAATGACATTTCCAATTATGTAGCATTGGCCAACCAGTGATAAATTCGTATAACTCAAGCCATTCATTGGGCTAATTTTCAGCTGGTAGTAGCTCAAAAGCCGATGTTGCAATTGTGATTGCGATTTGGCTGAAGAGTTAGTGTCTCATTCCATTGCTAAATCAGAACTGACTTTGTCGACTTCACCTTGTCGTGTTATTGATACTGTCCGTGGCTCGCCTTCGCGTTATTTTTGATTTGGAAATGGAATCACAATCCAAGAGAGGATTCTTATGCTGAAGCGCCAGTTACTTGAAAAATACCAGATTATTATTTACTTGGCAGCTATTGGCTGTGGTCTAGTCGTGGGCTGGTTGTCTTCGGATAATATCTCATTTCTGGAAGTGCTACTTTGGCCGCTTCTAGGAGGGCTGCTATACGCCACCTTCACTCAGGTGCCACTGGCCCCCATTTACGCGAAGCATGGGCTGATTTACGCTTTGTTGTGGTCGCAATGATAGGCAATTTCATACTGTTACCCTTGGTCGTATCGGGTTTGTTGATGCTGGTACCCGATGAACCGGCAATTCGTCTGGGGGTATTATTAGTATTGCTTATGCCCCGGACCGATTGGTGTATCTCGTTTACTCATCTCGGTGGGGGTGACACGAAGCTGGCCATAGCCTTTTCGCCAATCAGTCTGTTGCTGCAGATTACTTTGTTGCCAGTTTATTTGTGGGTATTCCTGGATGAGAATTTTGTCGTTACCTTGGCGCAAAGTCAAATGCTTACCGCATTTGTTGGCTTGATTCTGTTGCCTTTATGTAGCGCTTATCTGACAGAAAAATCGATAGAAAAAAATAAGGATCGACGCTATCTATTAGATCAGTTAGCTTGGTTGCCAGTGCCACTGCTTGCATTAGTCGTTTTTTTATCGCGGCAACCCAGGTTAGTCTCATCATAGGCTCCCTCTATTTTCTGGGTCAACTGCTGCTGGTATTCGTCGCTTTTCTCATCATGGCAGGATTGGTTGCTCATCTGCTTGCACGTCAATTCGCACTTCCGTCTGTGCAGGGCAGGGTTTTAGCGTTCAGTTTCGGTACACGTAACTCATTTGTTATGCTGCCACTTGCGCTTGCGCTTGCGCTGCCGTCATCATTCGAATTGACTGTTGTGATTATTGTTTTTCAATCATTGATTGAGCTGCTTGGTATGATAGCTTATATTTGGTGGGTACCAAAAAACTCTTCCCTGTACTTTCTTCGGTGGGATAAGTGTTGCAAGATACCCTGCAGAGTTGGTAAAAACGAGTGAGCAAAGCGGTATCTAACGAGATCACATGGTATTTTAAAGTTGTGGAAGTGCCGGATGCCGATTTTTAACCACTTACAATCCACATAATACCTTAATATGGGCAGTAGCGCTTCTACCGAGCGCATGCAACGCGTAACCGCCTTCCAGCACAGAAACAATGCGTTTGTGGGCATATTTGCCAGCAATCATTTTAATCTGTTCAGTGATCCAGGCATAGTCCGATTCGATCAGATTCAGATGGGCCATATCATCTTCTCGATGTGCATCGAAGCCTGCAGAAATGAAGATTATTTCTGGCTGGAAGCTTTCCAGCGCTGGTAGCCAGTACTGAGTAACGGCCGAACGAAAAGCCAGACTATCTGTGCCCGCAGCAAGCGGCACGTTGATGATGTGATCGCTGCTGCTATCCGTGCCACAGAACGGATAAAATGGGTGCTGAAAAGTAGAACAAAGCATGACGCGAGAATCATGTTTGAAAATATCTTCGGTGCCATTGCCGTGATGGACATCGAAATCTGCGATCGCGACCCGCTTTAGCTCATATTGCGCCAAGGCGTGCGCAACGCCGACAGCGACATTATTAAAAAAGCAGAAACCCATTGCCCGATCATAGGTAGCATGATGGCCGGGCGGGCGGATATTACAAAACGCATTTTCCACCTTGCCGGTCATAACGAGGTCAGTGCCCAGCACTACGGCACCGGCTGCACGGTATGCCGCTTCCAGCGTAAAAGGATTCATAAAGGTGTCTGCATCGAGACTGATTAATCCATCTTGCGGTGCAACTGTTTCAATGGATCTGAGATAACTTTCTGAATGTATCCGCGCGAGTTGTTGAGGCGTTACACGCGGTGCCTGGTGTTGTTGCAACAGCGGGAAAATACCCGATGCAATCAATTGGTCTTCAATCGCTCTCAGTCTCGCGGGCGACTCTGGGTGATCAGTTCCCATGCTATGTTTAAGGCAGGCGGAGTGGGTAATGTAGGCTGTCTGCATCAATTGCTTCCTATGCTTGCAGTAAGTTCTTAGTCCTTTTGCTTAAGCGACTCAAAGCCATCTCGGTAATCCGCAAGCGGGCGAATCGGTTCGATGATGTTTTCACCACCAGCGGATGTTTCAATGTGCAGCGCTACATGACTTTTACGGTAACCATATAGAAAGTAGACAATCAAGCCGATTCCCGTCCAGATCGGGAATACCAGTTTGGCATCCGCTGGCAGGAAGAAAAAGAGCGTTATGCAACCGATTATGGCGAGAGGTCCTACCAACCAAAGGGCTGGTGTCCTGAAAGGCCTGTTACGATTTTTATCCTTGATGCGCAAAATCATTACTGCGAGTGCAACGACCAAAAAAGCAAACAATGTGCCGGAATTGGAGATATCAGCAAGTTTGCCAACCGGCAGGAAGGCAGCAGCAAACGTTACCCCGATACCGGTGACCATGGTGACGATGTGCGGTGTTTTGAACCGTGCATGGATCCGGCTCAGCACTTCCGGCAGCAGGCCATCACGAGACATAACAAAAAAGATGCGCGTCTGACCAAATAGCATCATAAGGATAACCGAAGGTAATGCCAGGAAAGCAGCCAGGCCAAGCAGGTTACCGATTTTTTCCCAGCCGATTTCACGCAGTACATGAGCGAGCGCTTCACGTGAACACACAATTGGCTGCTGCCCGAGCGCGGCGAGTGACTGGCATTGCTCGGCCAGTGCTAATGAACCAGGCATGAGGCCGCGACCGCTAGCATCTGTCAATGGCTGTGCCCCAATTGCACCGATCACGCCTGCTGATACCAGAAGATAGAATAAGGTGCAGATCGCCAGTGAGCCGATAAGGGCGAGGGGGATATTCCGTTGTGGATCTTTGGTTTCCTCTGCAGCAGTCGAGACTGCATCAAAACCAACATAGGCGAAAAAAATGGAAGCAGCTGCTGCGACTACCCCAGAGGCACCTAACGGCACGAACGGCTGAAAATTTTTCAACTCAGCAACAGGCAGGGCCAGCGCAATAAAAGCTGTAAGGGCAACGATTTTAACCGCTACCAGTGCGGCATTGAATGTGGCACTCTCGCGCGTACCGATGACAAGCAGGCCCACAATCAGCAAACAGATAACCACCGCTGGCAAATTGATTATTCCGCCAGCAAAGGGACCATTCGCCAGAGCAAAGGGAATTTCAATCCCGACAGAATTATTTAATAGTCCAACGAAATAGCCGGACCAGCCTACAGCGACTGCGCTAGCAGCGACGGAATATTCAAGGATTAATGCCCAACCTACCATCCATGCTACAAATTCACCCAATACCGCATAGGAATAAGTATAAGCAGAGCCAGATACAGGCACCATTGAAGAAAGCTCAGAATAGCAAAGTGCCGCTACGGCACACACAAAACCAGCGATGATAAAGGCAATCATCATGCCGGGACCCGCTTTCTGTGCGGCTTCAGCAGTCAAAACGAAGATACCGGTCCCGATGATGGCGCCTACGCCCAAGAGTGTTAGTTGCCATGCTCCCAGCGAGCGGTGAAGGCTTTTTTTTTCGGCTGTAGCCAAAATGGTATCTAGCGATTTTACGCGCCAGAAGATCATGGATTCCCCCTTTTTATTTAATCGTATATTTTTAATTATCCTAGATTCTATGCAGAATAGTGTACAAGAAATGGTGCTACTATAAGAATAAAATAGGCGCTTAAAAGCGAGATCAGTCTGGTATAACCGATATTCGGAAAGAATCTTTTATACTGCCGCCAGGAATGTTAACGTTTGTGGGAGATCATTCAATGAACAAACATTATCTCAGCCCGCTTTTTTCTCCTCAATCGGTAGCCGTGATTGGTGCGAGTAACCGTATAGATTCCGTTGGAGGGGTCGTGTTTAAAAACATGCTGGAAAGCGGCTATCAGGGCAAGCTCTATGCAGTCAACCCGAATCACCCTGAAATCCAAGGTCAGCATGCCTATGCTGGTATCGAGCAGATTGAGGAAACAGTTGATCTGGCTGTCATCATCACACGCGCAGCAACCGTGCCAAATATTATTGAGATGTGTGGCAAGCGCGGTGTGCGGTTTGCCTTAGTGTTGTCGGCAGGTTTTAGTGAAACCGGGCCACAAGGCGCTGCGCTTGAACGCGCTATAGTAGAAAACGCACGGCGTTATGGTATGAGGCTAATCGGCCCCAACTGTCTTGGCATTCTCTGTCCGGAGACAGGGGTGAATGCCACCTTTAGCAAGGGAGGCGCAAAAGCTGGTGGGTTGGCATTAATTTCTCAATCTGGAGCTTTTTGCACTGCAATTATGGACTGGGCGCGACCAAATGATGTTGGTTTCTCTAGTATTATATCCTTGGGTGCTGCAGCAGGGATAGATTTTGGTGAGATACTCGATTACCTCGCATCTGACTCACATACTCAAAGTATTCTACTTTATATCGAGGGTATTCAACACGCTCGCAGCTTTATAAGCGCGCTGCGTGCGGCGGCTAGAGTCAAGCCTATCTTCATCGTTAAAGCAGGTCGCCATGAAGCCGGCTCTAAAGCAGTATTTTCCCATACGGGTGCACTGGTTGGCGCGGATGATGTATTCGATGCAGCCCTGCAACGTGCAGGTGTCGTGCGCGTAGATACTATCGTGCAGTTATTTTCTGCAGCCCAAGCACTCTCGACTCATATCTGCCCTCGCGGCAATCGGTTGGCGATTGTGACTAATGGGGGTGGGCCCGGTGTCATGGCGGCTGACCGGGCTGTTGAACTGGGGGTGACTATTGCTACACTTTCTGAAAATACATTAACTCAATTAAATGCAGTGTTACCAGCTACCTGGTCGCATAATAATCCGCTCGATATCATCGGTGACGCAACTGCAGAACGTTATCGTCATGCTGTCACATATTGTATGCAGGATGATGGCGTGGATGGTGTGTTAGTGATACTGACACCGCAAGCGATGACTCAGCCACTGGAGGTGGCGCGAGCGGTTATTGAAATTGCTGGCAAGTTTGACAAGCCGCTTATCGCTTGTTGGATGGGGGAGGTGCAAGTGGCTGAAAGCAGACAGCTCTTTAATCAGGCAAAAATATCCAGTTTCCGTACACCGGAACCCGCCGTTGAAGTGTTTTCATTCATTTCTGCTTATTATCAGAATCAAAAGCTGCTCATGCAGGCGCCCTGTCCGATATCTCAACGCAGTATGCCGGATAAAGAAGGTGCCCGCTTATTGATTGAAGGTGCATTGGCAGATCGTCGTAAAGTCTTGAATGAAATGGAATCCAAAGCGATTTTGGCAGCATTTCATATCCCGATTGCCAAGTCCATGGTAGCACGTACCCCTCACGAAGCTTTATTAATTGCTGAAGAACTAGGCCTGCCAGTCGCTATGAAAATCAATTCACCTGATATTTCGCATAAATCAGATTCAGGTGGAATTCGTCTCAACCTCGGTAATGCACAGGCAGTCCGGTCAGCCTATCACGACATTATCCAGTCGGTGCAAAAGAAAAGCCCCAATGCTACTAGGATTGACGGTATCGTCGTTGAACCGATGGTGATCAAACCCAATGGCCGGGAATTGATGATCGGGGTAATCACTGATCCGGTATTTGGCCCTGTCATTACCTTCGGAGCAGGGGGGGTGCTCGTTGAAGTGATGGGCGACCGCGCAGTTGCTCTTCCGCCACTTAACAATTTTTTGGCTAAAAATATGATTCAACGCACACGTATTTCTAAACTTCTTTCGTCCTTCCGTAATATGCCACCCATCAATATGGAGGAGCTGGAAAGCATACTTTTGCACATTTCGGAAATGGTAAGTGAACTTCCGTGGATCAGGGAAATGGATATTAATCCTTTAATTGTCGATGAACGCGGTGCCTGCGCGGTGGATGCACGTATGGTCGTGGATTACCTGCCACCTTCTGTTGACCGCTATGCGCACATGGCAATCCATCCTTATCCCACTCACCTGATTACGGACTGGCAGTTGCCAGATGGTACCGACCTGTTGATACGCCCGATTTGCACGGAAGATGCAAACATCGAACAGGAATTTGTACGAGACTTATCGGATGAATCCAAATATTTTCGTTTTATGGATGCGTTGCAGGAGCTCTCACAGAACACACTCCTGCGCTTTACGCAAATTGATTATGACAGAGAAATGGCATTGATTGCCGTGCTCAAACAGGATAATCAGGAAAAGGAGCTAGGTGTATGTCGCTATGTGACCAGCGCCGATGGCTATTCTTGTGAATTCGCTCTTGTGGTAGCAGACGAATGGCAGAGAAGAGGTATTGGCAATAAACTCATGAATTGCCTGTTCGAAGCGGCTCGTGCCAAGGGGATCAAAACCATGGAAGGAGAAGTATTAGCAACCAATCAATCTATGCTGGAGTTAGTACGCAAACTGGGATTCAAAGTCAGTACTAGCGAGGAAGACACTGCCATTAAGCGCATCGTCAAGCAGCTTTGATAGGGTGATTCGATAATAGACTTTATTTGCTTAGATATCTGAAATAAGTTTTTAAGATGGTGATAGGTTATTTAACAAGGTTGATTTGTTAAACAATCCAATAATTTTGGGGATAATAGTAAGACATCACATTACAGGGATTATACGCAATCGATATAAGATTTTTATTTGATGCCTCATTCTAATTTTCAATGGGAATAGCACAATCGGATAGATAAGCCTACGCCATCCGCTATACGATTTTACCAATAGCAGCTATTCATCACCAGTTCAGCTTAGGATGGGTATTCTAGGAATTCAAATATCATTAAAAAGCTAATAGATTAGAACAAACAGTTATTTTGCCCATCAAGAATTTGCAAATAACATATACCATATGCATTCAAACTTGCTTTGATGAGATATTTGGTTATATTCTCTAAAGTTTTGATGATAAGTAACGCTATTTAATATATTAATCAATTTACTTTAAACAGGACGTTTACTCTATGAAATTGAAATACTTTCTCTTGGCGATTGCCCTGGCAGCGGTGGAAGCTAGCGCAGATAACTCCACACTTGATGCAGCCATCGGTGGGGCGCTAGGCGGAGCGGCTGGGGCAGCACTGGGTAATGAGATTGGAGGTCGCAACGGTGCGATTATCGGTGGCGCAGTGGGTGCAGGGGTAGGATCAGCGATTACTACAGATGATGATCACCGTTATGCGTCACGTAGAAATCAATATTATGCCGCTCCCCCAGGGAGTCAGTATTATAATGTGCCACCTAGTGGTGTTCGCCATCAATATAATCATTATGACTATGATCGTGGTTATCACTGCCCTCCTGGTCAAGCAAAAAAAGGCCGTTGCTGATTGACAGAAGAATCTTAAGGGCGCCTCTAAAAATTCTGAGTTCTAAACAAGACAAGCGAGAATAAAAAGTGTTGACGCAGCATATAACTGATATGTAAGGAAACATTTTTTGTGAACAACGAAGAAAGATGCCCTTAAATCATTACATCTAACTTTTTAACTAATGCCAAGAATCATTGATTAATGCATGAGTCAAGGTATGATGGCTCATGTATTAATCGGCTTTCTTTAGTTTCATTGTCCAGTAAAACTGCTTCCTAGGACGACAGTTAAATCTTTTTCTTGCCAAATCAATGTGATGCGGATGGTGACGCTTAAATATATTTATTGCTTTCTGAGAGATTTTATTCCTTTTCCAAATCAAAAAATGACGCGAAGGTGAGCCGCAGACAGTATAAATAATACGGCAAGGTGAAGCCGACAAAGTCAGTTTTGATTTAGAAATGGAATTAGATGCTGAGGAATAAAATTGTATACAAATGCATTATTGCCTGTCTGAGTGTTATTCCCTAGCATCATAATGTAATAAAAGGCGAAAATGGTTTGATTGTTGCTTCTAGCTTCTATTTGGGTGTTTGAAGCCACCATTTTAGGTGTGCCACTGGTGTGCTAACTTTAGCTATAAATCTCATTTGATAGTTAAAGCTTCATTTATCGGATCAATAACAAGTAGCTGATCAAACAGCAAACCGGCAGACAAATTTTGATAGACAACAACTCGATGATAATGATCTGGGAAACGCAAAGATGCAGTGAGCATCTAAAGAAATCGCGTATTCTCAACTGAATATATAGGGATAATGAATGAGTAAGTCTGCCACTAGTTATCCAATACGCGCTATATTTTTGTGGTTTCTACTTGGGCAAATGCCGCTCTTGTCTGCTATGGAGATTGCGGAATCCATACCCACGGCAGACGCCATCTTTACCATGCTCAAGCTTGAGCCGGATAAAGTAGCTGATCTTGAGCGCGGTAAAATCGTCCCTTTTGAGACAGGAGAATCAACCACCCAAAAAGAATTTATGATGGGTCTGAGTATGTATTTTCCATTTCCTCCAGCGAAGCTGGCAGCTTTTTTCAAACGTAAAGATGTGGCGACGGTCGATCAAGAGGCCTCGGCACTGGGCGAGATATTTCCACAATCCGGTATAGACGCTTTCAAGGGATTCATTTTTACACATGAGCAGAGCAATGAAGCCCGCAATTTGCTCGCAGTTACTGCGGGTGATCAATTCAATTTGTCTGCCGAGGAAATTGATAGCTTTGCTTCTCTTAGAGAGAAATTGACCGATGCTGACGAAATGGCCCTGATTGCAAGCGTATCGCAGCATTACCAGCAGATTTTATGGCAGCGCTGGCAAGATTACAGTAAGCAGGGCCTGACTGGAGTCGCAGCTTATGCACGCAAACGAGCAAATATCAATCTAGCTGACGAATTACGCATAGCAGCGGCTAACAGTAAATTGCTGACATACTTTTCTCCAGCTTTACAAAAGATCTGGTTAAATTATCCGACTCAATTGCCAGCCGATACTGAAGAACGCTATTTTTGGCTCAATCGGCAAGTGCAAAATCGACCTACGGCAATTCTCAATCATCGTATTGTGTTAACTACTGATGCTGCCTCGGTAATTATCACCAGACAATTCTTTGTCGGTCATTCCTATAACTCCAGTCATATGATCTTGGGTTGCTTGCCGTACGGTAATGGCTCTATTTTGTTTTATACACATAGAACTTCCACTGATCAAGTTCAAGGCAACAATTTGAAGCGTAGCATCGGTCGTCAACGGCTCAAGCAGCAAATGATGAGGAATTTACAGTTTCTACGCACTGCACTCGAATCTTCCTAAGTACTTAGAAGGTTTGATTCCCGATTTCGAATTAATCGAGCATTTCGGTGCTAGTTCTAACTGGAATCAAGTTGCAAACTATAGTGGGAGCGGATTCTCATGAATAATTTCATTTCTAAATCAAAACTGACTTTGTCGGCTTTACCTTGCCGTATTATTTATATTGTCTGCGGCTCGCCTTCGCGTGATTTTTGATTTGGAAATGGAATAAGGTATCCATAGTGGTTTCATTTATATAGATCACTCAAGCATCTAAGAGGAGGTTCTAGTATTATGAAAAAAAACTTAATTGCTTCGTTATTGGGTGTGGTATGGCTGATAGCTCTACCTAGTGAAGCGAGCGAAGATGCAATCGAGAATTTGCGACAGACTAGTAAAGCATTTGCTTCTGTAGCGCGCGCCGTCTCACCTTCTGTCGTGTTCATTCAGGTGGAGAGTGAAGCATCAAGAGAGGTTACGCCATTTTTTCCACAATTTGATGATGAGTGGCCGTTTAGTGATGATTTTTTTAAACGCTTTTTTGGTGGTCGGCTTCCAGGAATTCCCAGCAGTCCATATTCTGACAAACCACAAGAAGAACGCCGCATTATGGAGCAGGGATCGGGCTTCGTTTTTGAAGCCCGATCCCTGCTATCTAACAAAACTTATATTCTGACGAACAACCATGTGGTAGAAAACGCCGACAAAATCCGAGTAGAATTTCAAGATGGTCGCCAATTCGTGGCTAAGGTCAGCGGACGTGATCCACAATCTGATATTGCGGTGATCGAGATTAATGCGCGCGGCTATCCTGCGCTTACTCTGGCTGATTCTTCTAAACTGGAGGTCGGTGAGTGGGTAGTGGCGATTGGTAATCCCTTCGGTCTTAGCCACACGCTGACAGTAGGAGTAGTCAGCGCTAAAGGGAGAACCAGTCTTGGCATCAATGATTACGAAGATTTCATTCAGACTGATGCAGCCATCAATCCAGGTAACTCAGGTGGTCCTTTAGTCAATTTAGATGGTGAGGTAGTAGGCATCAATACGGCCATCTTTAGTCGAAGTGGAGGATACATGGGCGTAGGCTTTGCTATCCCGAGTAATCTCGCCAAGGCAATTACTACTCAACTCATTGAACATGGCGAAGTTACGCGTGGTTATTTGGGTATCGTCATTCAGCAACTAACGTTTGACTTGGCGGAATCGTTTGGAATTGAGGCATCGCAAGGAATTCTTGTTGCGCAGGTCAGTAAGCATGCCCCCGCAGAGAAAGCGGGTCTACAGCAGGGCGACATCATTGAACGCTTCCAGGGCGAGTCAGTTAAAGATGTAGGAAGTTTTCGGAACCAGGTGGCGTTGCTTGCCCCTGGCACTACCGTAGAGTTAACTATTCTACGGAATGGCAAGAAAAAAACCGTGGAAGTTGAGATCGGTAAACTCACCAAGGAGGAACAGCCTGCCGAGCAAACGTCGCAGCGTGCAGAAGATATTGGTTTGACAGTGCAGACGCTAACACCGCAACTGGCAGAGCAATTTGATGCCACAGCCGGTGAAGGTGTAATTGTCACAGAAGTGCGGCCCGGCTCTGCAGCGGCCATGGCGGGAATCAAGCCAGGTGCGATTATCCTGCAGGTAAATCGCAAAGAAGTGAAGAATGCTGCTGAGTTCCAGCGAGCGATCAAGGAAAGTCGTAGTGACAAACGTCTGCTGTTGCTTATCCGCGAAGGCGATACGCAGCGTTTTGTAGCGTTGAGTTGGTAATCAATTAAAGCATGCAGGTAGGACGTCAACTTAGCGCTTGAGGAAGGAAATGCAGGTGATAAGGAAGTTTGTTCAGAATCCGCGCATGATTGGGACACTCGTTACAATCTGGCTCTGTTTGCCGCAAGTTACGATTGGGACAGGTGTACCAGAGAAGGCCCAGGTACAAGCAAAACCTGTCAATGAGTTGGGCGCGCTTGATCCATCCAATCGTTCGATCACCTCGCATACCTTTCAGGCAGGGGATGTAAAATTTAACTATAAAGCGACCGCTGCATCGATCACAGTTTACGATAAACCATCAAAACCGATGGGTCAGATTTTCTATATTGCCTACGCGATGGAGCCACAGGGCGGGCGTCCCCGACCGCTTACCTTTGTATTTAATGGTGGCCCTGGTGCCGCTTCCGCGTACCTACATCTTGGCGCGCTCGGACCACAGCGCGTCATGTTCAACGCAGATGGTACAGTACCTCCGATGCCGGCTGAGGTCGTGGACAACCCGAAAAGCTGGCTGGCTTTTACTGACCTGGTTTTTGTTGATCCGGTAGGAACGGGTTATAGCCGAGAATTGCGATATGATAAAAGCAGCAAGACAGATGGTAAAGATAGGCGGGAATCGCAATATTCAGGCAATACCTCTCCGCGAGTGAAGGCTTGGGGGATTGAGGAAGATACCGTTTCGCTGTCTCGTTTTATTCGCGCCTATCTGACTGAGGAAAATCGTTGGTTGTCGCCCGTTTATTTAGTTGGTGAAAGTTATGGGGGATTCCGAGTTGCACGCCTTTCTAAACGGCTGCAATCGGAGTTTGGTATTGCGCCAACTGGTTTGATCCTAATTTCGCCTGCACTGGATTTTAGTTTTATCTGGGGTAATGAGCGCAGCCTGTGGCCATGGGTGTCGTTATTGCCGAGTTACGCGGCGGTTGCGGCAGTTCATGAGCGTAGTAACGAGATAACCTACCGGGCAGACAATCCCCGTTCTTCGCTAACGGAAGTGGAGCGTGTCGCGTTGACCGACTATCTCGGCGGACTGGCCGCGGGCTCGCTCGAACAGGAGTGGCTCGAGCAAATCAGCAAATTGATCGGCTTGAATAAGGATATTCTATTACGTGAGATGGGACGTGTTCCTTCGGCGCGTTTTGCCAAGGCGCTGCTCGCCAACCAACGTCGTGTGCTGAGTTTGTATGATGGATCGATGACATTGGTCGATCCGGAGCCAGCAAAATCTCTACTTATTGGCAGCGATTTCTATCTTCAGCGACTCAATGCGCCTCTGACGGCAGCTTTTAACTACTATGTCCGCGATCGCCTCAATTTTAAAACTGATATACCTTTTCTGCTGTTAAATGAAGAGGTATATCAATCATGGAATTGGCGATCAGGAATTCGCGGGCAACAAGGTTTTGCCGAAGCCCTTTCAGATCTGAAAAAGGCCATGAGCCTGAATCCCGCCATGCGGACGCAGATTATGCATGGTGTGTTCGATCTGATCACTCCATACTATGCTTCCGAGATAATGATCAAACACATGGCACTGGATCCGAGGATGAGTAACAACATCCAGCTCAAGGTCTACCATGGCGGACACATGCCTTACCTACACCAGAAGGCACTTGATAGCATGTTCGAGGATGCGCTACAGTTTTATAAACTGATACCATAGCTAGCTGATTACGCTAGCAGTTGATCGGGTGATGCATGGGTGCTGATCTAAGCGTGATCTGACTAAGAGGGAGATCCATAATCTTTGATTAGGAAGGTATATTGAACGAGTCTATGCATATTGTTTGTCCACAGTGCGATGCTATTAACCGCATTCCTTCTGTGCGGCTGAGCGAAGCGCCGAAATGCGGTAGGTGTCATCAGCCACTATTTGATGGTTATCCGGTGGAATTGACTGGGTCCAACTTTCAACAGCATGTTAACCATAATGATATTCCAGTATTGATAGATTTCTGGGCGCCGTGGTGTGGTCCCTGCAAAATGATGGCGCCTCAGTTTGCTCAGGCTGCTACCCAGCTTGAGCCCAAAGTGCGCCTAGCCAAGGTCAATACCGAGGTTGAGCAAATGCTGGGTGCCCAGTTTGGTATCCGCAGCATTCCGACGCTGATACTGCTTCACCACGGCCGCGAGGTGGCACGGCAGTCGGGCGCTATAGGAATGGCAGATATCGTGAGATGGGCGCTTAGTCATAGCTGATAAGACCTTTTCCTCAGATTGATTATAGCCTAACCAGTTAAGAATGATTCAGAATGTATAGGATTTAAAAAGCATCTCAACGGTCTGGTTTTGTTGTTTACGCAGTGCTTTGGCCTGTGCCCATTTATGTTCGATGGGATTAAGATCAGGAGAATAAGCGGGTAAGTATTCAAGGGTGTGCCCAGCGTTTTGTATGGCCTCTTGCGTATCCTGCCTCTTATGGAAGGTAGCATTGTCCATCACAACGACCGCATGTGACGGCAATTTAGGCAACAGGTCCTGCATCGCCCATCCATGAAATACATCGGCGCTGATATTGACTGCAAACAGGCTGACGGTTATCAATAGCTTTCCGATCAGGGCGCCAATCGCGTTGATACGACCTTGCGCATGCCAGTCATGCGTGCCATGACATCTCTGGCCAGCGGGTGCATAACCGTGCGTGCGCGGCGCATCCTGTGCAAACCCACTTTCATCAATA
>NZ_FOUB01000045.1 GCF_900114745.1 Nitrosomonas communis
AGCGCCAGAAAATAGCGTTTTGCGCCACACCCAAACGTTTTGCCCGCTCGTACTGATAAGCATCAGGATAATCGCGAATATCCTGCCGCAACACATCAAGATCAATCTTGCGTTGGCGAAACCCTTGAGGTTTACGATGGATGTTCTTAACCCAACGCGTCACGCTCGCCACATCAACATCAAACCGGGCCGCCACCTCGGCTATCGTAAGTCCTTTTTTCTCTCTGACAGACAGGACTTTACAGCGGAAATCCAGTGAATAGGCCATCTCTAAATTATAATCAAAATTATCTGGTTGTGCTATATATGGCAACGCCGCAGGATCCAGAATATTTTCAGTTAAGGGATGGCAAACTGAGAGGGTTCATCAATGCGATGAGTGCGCTGAGCAAAGCTATTTCCGCTGGATCGCGCAGCAAGGAGTGAATGCTCAATTACTGCGTGGTACGCTTCTGCGCCTGGTGTTGTTCGTGGTGCTAGTTGGCATCAGCGGATTGACCTTCTTCTGGTACTGGGTTCCGCTGCACTTAGCCTACGGAGTGAGTTACTTTTCTTTCTTCTACTGTTTGCACCGCAGGGGCGAAGCCTATAGCGTTTATCCGCAAAGATTTTCACCGGGCACTGCCCGTTTGTTTGCGTGGCTATTCGGCCGGGACAGTCTTATGGCCGCCTGCCATCATGATATTCACCATGTCCATCCCCATATTGCCGCACGGCATCTTGCCGCTTTACGTAATATGCTGCTTCACTAGCGCGTCAATACGCAACATGCTCCTGCTCTTTCCACATTTTCATTCGGAATGATAAATGTTAGATTGTCCTATTTATTCGGAGAATCATATGCCCCGGCCGGTTACTCCATCGCTTGCCAGCGATATCATTATCGAACTTATCGATTATCCCAATCGTCCCATTGTCTTGATCGAGCGCGCTCATCTTCCCTATGGCTGGGCCATTCCTGGAGGATTTGTCGATGTCGGTGAAATGGTGGAACAAGCAGCGGTGCGAGAAGCGCGAGAAGAAGTTAGCTTAAATATAAGGTTGATCGCTTTACTCGGTCTTTATTCTGATCCAAGCCGCGACAGTCGTGGACATACTGTAACTGCAGTTTATGTGGCCGAGGCTTGCGGCACCCCAGTGGCAGACGACGATGCCAAAAATTGTCAGATATTCAGTGTTGATAACTTGCCCCAGTTTTTGGCTTTCGACCATAGTCTAGTACTTTCCGATTACCTTAATTTTCGTTCGATTGGGAAAGTGGCACCACTACGCGGTATCTTTAAAGTTTAAAGTATCCTTATCGCTTCAAAATTAGGTTTTCTAATCCCTTACTCAGTCTTCTCCCAGTAGGGAAGATATTGATGCCTAATTTTGAAGTACTATGAGTATGCCTGACAAAAAGTCATTTTTAAGCATTGCATCGCTTGTGCAACCGTTCATTACTTCAGCAATGATCAATCCGCTTACTTTGTCACAAGTAGCTAATCCCTAAAATTCTGATATTGCAGTGGAAAGTCTGTAATAGATTTCTTAACGAATGCAATACAGTCCTGCAGGTCATCACGATTCTTGCCCATAACGCGCACAGATTCGCCCTGGATGCTAGCTTGCACCTTCAGCTTGCTTTCTTTGATTAGCTTGACGATCTTTTTCGCCAGTTCAGTTTCCACCCCCACTTTTACAGTGCAGGAACGCTTCACTTTATTGCCACTGACCTTCTCGATCTTGTCATTGATATCCAGGCAGCGGATATCCACGCCACGTTTGCTCAACTTGGAAGTGAGGATGTCCTGCATCTGACTTAGCTGGAATTCATTGTCAGCATATACGGTAAGTTCCATTTCGGCCTGTTCCACGCGCGCGTCCGAACCTTTGAAATCAAAGCGTGTACTGACTTCCTTGTTGGTTTGTTCGATTGCGTTCTTGACTTCGGTTTTATCTACTTCGGATACGATATCAAAAGATGGCATGTTTATTCCTTATAATAGCAAGAAAACGACAAATTATCCTAAACACTGTAGTTGGGCAGGGTGAAGCGTGGGGTGATCTAGGGACAAGGCAAAGCGCGATAAGGTCGCAGAGCCGTTCCCTGCAACGAAAAGCAACGCCGTATTTGCGCCTGGAGCGGCACATACTACACCGCGCAGTAACCTTATACCATTCGGTTGAATGAGAAAATTACGAATGCCTCTATATGTCATGGGCTTAACTCTCCAACAATTAAGCGATCAATTGCAGTTTTTAAGACGATTAGGAATTAGCGTAATCATTATCAGATCTTGAGAAAGCGGTGCTATGCGCTCTTATTAAATTCATGCATAAAAAAATAATATAGTAGATTTTTAAAATATGAAGGTTATTTTGTTATGTACATGTTCCTGCTATATGCGCTACTAATATAATTAGTCACACCACTCGAATTTCTGGATTTTACATCGCAGTTCCGACTGCAATGGGCTTGTGCCAACTTGGTTAGCGAACTGTTGTATAGCAGTTTTACAATTTTCTAGTGCCATGTGCTCTGCTTGCTCTCTATCCGGTGCGCGTGCTAATCCATGCACTCCAATTAAACTGTATCCTTGGTTTGCTCTACAATACTGGTGACCACAATAATAGTTAGGAAAATAGCCAAGCACCCATTGGCAGCATCTTCCCCATCCTTCCCTGGGAGGGCTTAAGACATCATCTAGAGGTACAGCCAGCACTGTGGCAAATCCTTTGTAATCGAACCCAGTCTTGTCAACGACATCGCCTTGCACGACTTCCCCTCGATTATGAAGATAGCTAATGATGTTATTTGGCTGTGGATGCTTAAAACTACAGAGATCAGCCTCATATTGTGCCCGTAGTTTTTCTTGATGCGTTGCACAGCCAACTAGGATACTAACTGAAAGTGCTACAAATACCAGCGGTAGTTTCATTTTTAATTATTACAATCTAGTTTATTGTTAAATTAGCTGAAGCAGAGATTGAAGAATAAATCTTTTAAACAAATAAATCATTGTCATTATTTAAAATTTGCGAGAGTAAATAAAACCCTACCATGGAATCTCTTTTAATAAAAGCTTCTTTAATAATGAGAATAGTACGCTAAAAAGAACAATCCTCATCGTTGTTACTTATAGGAAATTCCAGTTACCGGATTGCCGTGATACAAGTTTATCCACAATTTCCGTGGATAAGGTTGTGAATAATTGCTGTATGTTGAGGAGGAGTAATGTTTATTCCGGGCGCTGCAAAAAGATGCAGATCTGATTTTTTTACCACATTACCGTTAGTGAGTCTAAGTGTCGAGACTGCTTGTCAGCCAAAGCGATAGATGTATCAACATTTTTTCCTAGCTTGAATATTTTTACGTACTTCCATTTTTTGTCGGCTTCACCTTTCCGTATAATTTTTTATACTGTCTGCGGCTCGCCTTCGCGTCATTTTTGATTTGAAAATGGAATTACTACATAGTTTGGTGGGGACATAGACATAGTTATAGTTACCGCTGGCGTAAATCGCAGCCAAAGCAGCGTAACCGTATTTGCTGATAAAGGGTGTTACTTAACCTACCTGCTAGCCATGATTGTAGGCAAAAATAATCTCTGTCCGGTAATTATTGTCGTGCCAACAGTTGAAAATGCCTGATAATCAGACTTAATCAATGCGCTCTATTACTTTAACAATAAGCATGAATGTAAAAGTTACTCGCATTTAGTAAGGGTAGCTTCTCCATTTAATGTGCGCTGAGGGTCGTCCTCACTAGCGCGCAGAAGGAATATACCATTCAAACTATTCGCATCAAGGATGAGATGATAAGTACCTGACCATAAACTTTTTTGTCCAGAATCTGGAACATTTTCTGCTTCTGAGGCATGAAGCGAAATCTCGATCTTATCATTTACTGTCGTGCTCGAACCGTTCACCAGCCGCGTATGGTGTTGAAATGGTGGGGTGGTGATAATATCGAAACTGGCTGTTCCTGAGACTAAACGATTCTTATTATTTTTCCTGTGATTCGCTTCATCATTAAAGTCAAAAAGTTGCAGCTGCGTATTACCATGCCCTGGCATCGCAGTATCCAACAACCAGCAATAAGGAGCAGAGTCAGCCTGTGCCACTGAAGCAAAGCTAAAAATAGTAACCAAAAGTAGATGACTAATAGTTTTCATGATGACTTCCTAAAGCAGTGTTAATATTGAGCAGTTAAATAAAAAGTTCTAACTGCTAAATTGATAGCACTTGGCGCATAAGTAATTCCATTTCGAAATCAAAACTGACATTGTCGGCTTCACCTTGCCGTATTATTGGTACTGTCTGCGGCTCGCCTTCACGTCATTTTTGATTTGGAAATGGAATAACGCTTTGTAACACTTTAATCATTGCTAACTTCAAACATTACTTGGTCGAGAACTGTAAAAAAAATCGACAAAATAGATCAACATCAGAAGCAGAGAAGAAACAGCGGCTCAAAGCAATTAGCCTTTATTGCGAAATGATGGTAAAACGCAACCAATAAACAAGCAATAATGCATACGCATACAATTTTGTGCCTGAATAGCAGAAACATAGAAAAAAGCTATATGATCAGGCTGTTGCGTTATTGCACCAGGTAAATCAAGTTATCAAGTCATGCTCAAATTGAAACACGGGTTGCGCCGCAAAGGCGCAACCCATGGTAATGATGCTCAGAGCAGGCAAGTTACTTGCCTATCCTGGGGCTTTGCAAGTATACCGTTCATATCTGCTTCAGAAAAAACTCGCAAGATAATGGTGCGAACATTGCCTATGACACTAATGCTTGTCACGAATACCGCCATAGAGGCATTATCAGGCGCTTCTAATATATTAACGATGGCGTCATTTCCTAACGCCCAATAAATCTTTTCCAGATGGAAATCATATATTTTGGTATTAAAAATCCAGATTTGTTCTTAGTATTTCGATAATTTTGTAAAAGAATTCTTTTTTCTGTCGAAATTTTTTACAGAATTATCGGGTAGTGTTATTTCATTGATTAATTGATAAGCATCAATCAAATTAAATTAATTTGAAAACAATGATATATATTAATTATGCTTGAGTCGGCACGCTTCTTGCTGATATTAAAGGAAGTCATATTAAATTCAAATTAAGCGTTTTCTAGAATTTAAGATTGAGCCAAACAAAGTATGAACTGAAATAAAGCAACTCTGACTAAAATAGATAATAATGAGCAGTATCTTTCCAGATTTGCTATCTGCTTTGTTTTTTTATGATTCTTAATGGTTTTCTAATCTTTGTATGAGCCATCAGGAATTCCCGCTCTTAAGAGTGGCCTATGCAACTTTTTTGAAAAGGACTACTTATGAGTGTAAATATAGTTGACAGAGATCAGAGTCAAGGTAAACGACTTACTCAGAGTCAAGGCAAGCGGCTTACGCCAGCGCTATACACATTGTTAGAAGCGTGTGTTGAAATGAAAACAACCAATACAAAAGTACTCGCAGCTCACTTATGTCGCTCTCCTGCAACCATTCGAACCGAGTTTCAACGAATTCTTTCCTTTATGGATGTGCATTGCAGATATGAGGCATTGCGAAAAGCAGAAGATAATGGATTGATCCGACGACGTAAGCGAAGATAAGTTGGCAAGGAATTTGGTAGAGCAATCTGCTGATGCTGAATTTTCCATTCTAGCCTTATTGGCAAGAACATACCTATAACATATTAACCATCTATGTTACTGTTACTTTCTGGAGGTACTTCATCTGGATTGTAATAGATATAGTACTGTATATCTGACGTGATAGTTAAATGAATGATCTCATGGTAGCTTTGATGTTTCTGCTATTGTGAGATAGAAGGTATGCTCATGTATTATTGCTAAACTACTTTCATTCTTAAGCATCGCTATGGAGCAAAGCGTGACTATGCCTCGTGAGATTCGCTGACTAGATGCATGGTAAATTCTTCGTTTTAATCTACGGATCACAGCAATTCAGGTTATCTTCTACTTTTCTCAATGAGAATATTTGCTTTCTCTAGACATAATAGGGCAATATCGGTAATTGGCAATTTGATTGCTTTTTCTAGATTCACCCCCTGCCGCCGAATGGGGATATCAAATCTGAATGTCGCTGCTCTCGTATTAGCTATCATAAAGTGCCATGATGTAATTCCATTTCCAAATCAGAAATGACATTGTCGGCTTCACCCTGCCGTATTATTTATACTGTCTGCGTCGCCTTCGCGTCATTTTTGATTTGGAAATGGAATAACGTGGTTGCTGCCATGATAGCGTGGGGGTAGTTGGCGAAGGTCGATTGAGTATGGTTAGTCTTCAAAGCATTGGTATCCATAGCTATGATAAAGCACGAAATAACGTGTGGATAATCTGAAATGAGCTCAGATAAGCTTTAATTTGGTAAAGCTTTCTACAATTTTGGGGGAGAATGCTATGACGAAAAAAATGATCGTAATTATGATTGTATTCCTAACTGCATGCGCAAGTATCAGAGGACCGAAAGAGCAACCGTGGATTTATGAAGAGCCGATAGCTGGAAATCATGCTGATCTGGCACGCTGCGTTGTGGCTAGGTTACAAGCGGATAGCAGATGGTCAATTCGCATGTTGCAATTCAGCAATCGACTCTATCAAGATATTGACGCATCCGAGATTTACGCATATGACACGAGATTCCTGCCGGGTATTTTTGCACGTAATTCCCCCACCAATCCCGATGCTGTTTTTGATTATGTTGCCCCGAATCCAGAAATCCGTTCCTATCATCAAGGTAGTGCCGATGTGGAACCAGCTTATGCATTTGTTTTGATGATTAAGAAAATTGATGATAATCGCGGTATAGCGACATTGAAGGGCAATAAACATGTGGGGAGTATCGCTTGGCAGCATTTGAAGACGTGCGCACTGACCAGAGTCAAGTCTTAGTAGTAGTGCTTCGGTTTGACTGCTCAAGCTTTGCTATTAGGCTCGCTACTATTCGTATATGAATTCATCGCATGCTGTTTCAGCTTGCAAAAAATAAAAATACTATCATAGTCAATAGCATAAATCATGTTTCGAAGATACGATGTAATTATTATCGGTGCTGGTGCAGCCGGCTTGATGTGTGCGATAGAAGCCGGGAAGCGCGGACGGCGCGTGTGGTTGATCGACCATATGGCAAAAATTGCGGAAAAAATACGCATTTCAGGTGGCGGGCGCTGCAACTTTACCAATCTTCATGTGCAGCACCAATGTTATCTTTCGCAAAATCAACATTTCTGCAAATCAGCACTCAAGCAATATACTGTGCAAGATTTCATTTCTTTGGTGCGCAAGCATAGCATTGCTTTTCATGAGAAAAAGATGGGGCAGCTATTTTGTGATGATTCATCCAAGCAGATCATTAATATGCTGCTCACGGAAGCGCGTCAGGCGGGAGTAAAACTAGAGACACAAACATGTGTGTTTGATATTGAGGCTGTTACAGGTGGTTATCGTGTCAAGACCAATAAAGGCGATCCAATTTGCACTTCGCTCGTGATTGCAACAGGTGGCCTTTCTATCCCGAAAATCGGGGCAAGCAATTTCGGTTATGAAATTGCCAAGAAGTTTGGTTTGAATGTCATCAAACCCAGAGCCGGCTTGGTCCCCCTGACTTTTGGTGGTGCATTATTGGAGCGATGCAAGGCATTGAGCGGTGTTTCAGTCGAGGCGAAAGTCTGCTACCAAAAGCAGGTCTTTGCTGAAGGATTGTTATTTACCCACCGAGGCTTAAGCGGCCCATCCATCTTGCAAATCTCGTCTTACTGGCAAGAGGGAGAGCCAATCAGGATTAATCTGGTGCCTGAAATAGATGTTTTCAAGTTTTTGAAAGAAAAGAAGCAAAGCAACCCAAAATTGCACATGTGTAATGCACTTTCAGAAATCCTCCCGAGACGCCTGGCACAAAGCATCTGTGATGAGCAGGCGTGCAATGGGGTATTGGGTTCATTGTCTGATAACAAGTTGGCAGTGCTTGCGCGCGCGGTCAACGACTGGTACATTCATCCAACCGGCACTGAAGGCTACCGCACAGCAGAAGTCACAGTAGGCGGTATCGATACGCAAGAACTCTCATCGCAGACAATGGAGGTCAAAAAAAATCCCGGCCTGTTTTTTATCGGAGAGGTTATCGATGTGACAGGCCATTTGGGGGGATTCAATTTCCAATGGGCCTGGTCTTCGGGTTATGCTGCGGGAGGGGTGGTATAGCGTACGCTACCCATAAGATATCAGAATTTAGGCTTATCTTTTGCTGAGGTATACCGTTTGACGCCCTCCATGATCTCTGCCTTGGCATCTTCAATACCGCCCCAACCTTCAATCTTGACCCATTTACCCTTTTCTAAGTCTTTGTAATGTGCAAAGAAATGTGCAATCTGTGCACGCATGAATTCAGGCAGATCATCCACTGATTTAATTTGCGTATAAAGACTGCATAATTTGTCAATCGGCACGGCTACTAATTTGATATCTTCACCGGCCTCATCGGTCATTTTTAATGCGCCGAGCGCTCGACAGCGAACAACTACACCGGTAATCAAGGGTACCGGCGAAATAACCAACACATCTACTGGATCTTTGTCCCCGGATAAGGTGTGCGGAATGTAACCATAATTACACGGGTAATGCATGGAAGTGGACATGAAGCGATCTACAAATAGGGCGCCCGTTTTCTTGTCCATTTCATATTTGATGGGATCAGAATTCATGGGTATTTCAACGATCACATTGAAATCATTGGGAAGGTCATGACCCGAATCGACGCGATCTAAGTTCATTGGCAGTCCTGGAAATTGATAATACGCTATTATAACGGTAAGCGCTGATTATCAGGGCATGATCCATTGATTCATGATTAACTTTCCTTCTATAAAAAGTGGTACGTTAACTTAGTCATTATGCGTATGTTACTTAAACTGGTTATTTTCATAGCAGCCGGCTATGCAGCTTTGCTGTTATTGGTGTTTTTCGCCCAATCACATCTTATCTATTTCCCGCAACGCAACATTACCTTTACGCCCAATCAGGAAGGCCTTGCCTATGAGTCGGTGACGATTGCCACGGCTGACAAAGAAACCCTACATGGATGGTTTGTACCTACCCCTTCTGCTGCCAAAGGAACCATTCTTTTCTTTCACGGCAATGCTGGCAATATTTCCCATCGAAGGGATTATTTGTTGACGTTTTATCGATTGGGGTATAACACATTTATTTTCGATTACCGGGGTTATGGCAAAAGCAGCGGTTCACCGTCAGAAGCTGGCACGTATCAAGACGCATCAGCAGCATGGCAGTATTTGACCGAGATAAAAGCTATTCCGCCTTCTCGTATCGTGCTATTCGGTGAATCACTTGGCGGTGCTGTCGCAGCATGGCTTGCTGCAAAGCAAAAACCCGGCGCATTAGTGCTGGCGTCGGTATTTATTTCGGTATCTGACCTGGCAGCAGAATTGTATCCTTTCTTGCCAGTGCGCCTTTTATCGCGGTTCCAATACAATACGATTGATTATTTGCAATCTGTCACTTGCCCGGTATTGGTCACGCATAGTCCGCAAGATGAGATCGTGCCTTTTTGGCACGGTCGGGCACTCTTTCAGGTAGCCGCCGAACCGAAGCTATTCTTGACATTGCAGGGCGGGCACAACGAAGGCTTCATTTTTAGCCGCAAAGAATGGGCCATGGCACTGGATGATTTTATCAGTACAAGATTGGGGGAGCCTGGTAGATTATCACAGTAATTCCATTTCTAAATCAAAATTGATTTTGTCGGCTTCACCTTGCCGTATTATTTATACTGTCTGCGGTGTGCCTTCGCGTCATTTTTGATTTGAAAATGGAACTAAGGGCATCTCTAAAAATTCAGAGTTTTAAACAAGACGAGGTGAGAACAAAAAATGTTGTCGCAGCATATAATTGATATGTAAAGAAACATTTTTTGTGAACAACGATGTATTGTAACGAAATATGGATTTTTAAAAGAACCATTAATCAGTTCAATTAACCAACGATATAAGGAGATTCAAATGAAATTGCGTCATTTTATCGTTATGCTATACCTGCTTGTCTTTAGTAGTGGAGCATACGCATATCGTTGTGCGATCGATATGCGAAAAATTGATGAGACTTTGGCAAAAAAACCGGCAATCACTGAAACACAAGAAGCAGAGGTCAGGAAGTTGCGAGCTGAAGGTGAAACCTTACATAACAAAGGAAAGCATACAGAAGCACTGGAAGCGCTCCATCAAGCGCTGGAAATACTCGATGTCCAGTAGCAATTTTATGAGAAGGAAAATAATGGTACTGATTTACTCAGTTCCAATCATGTTGGAAAAATTGAAAATAAATGACTCAGACTTATTTTGATCATAACGCGACCACCGCAGTAAATGAAAGAGTATTGGAAATAATGTTGCCGTATTTTCGGCAGGAATATGGCAATGCCTCTAGCCGCCATGCATTGGGTATGACAGCGCGCCATGCGATCAGCCAAGCACGTGAGCAGGTCGCGCAGGCTGTCGGAGTGCAGCCATCACAGATCATCTTTACCAGCGGCGGATCAGAAGCAAACAACCTTTTTATCAGAGGGGTGGCGGACTATTTAAAGCCTTCTCGGTTGGTCATCAGTGCGATTGAACATCCCTGTATCAGGCGGCCAGCCCAAGAATTGGCGCGTAGAGCAAGCGAGCGCTGGCAGTTACGCCAACTGGCGGTGAATGAATTGGGGCAGGTGCAATTGGAAGATGCACGTAATGCCTTGGCAGACCAACCTGCTATGGTATCAGTGATGTTAGCAAACAATGAAACCGGTGTGATTCAGGAGGTCGCTAAAATCGCGGACATGGCCCGCGCCCAAGGTGCCTGGATGCATACCGACGCAGTTCAGGCATTCGGTAAGATTCCGGTCGATTTCAATGAATTAAAAGTGCATGCGATGACTATTTCAGCACACAAGATTTACGGGCCCAAGGGCGCAGCAGCATTAATCATCGATAAACGGCTACTGCTCAAGCCACTGATTTATGGTGGAGGCCACGAAAATGGGCTGCGTTCAGGTACTGAGAATGTGCCAGCTATCGTCGGTTTCGGTGTTGCCTGCGAGCTGGCCTGCTCGCGCATAAACGAGATGTCCACTCGCTTAACCGAATTGCGCGAATATCTAGAACGCGGCCTGCTTGCGATAGGTGCGACTATTTTTGGATTGGGCGCGCCACGCTTACCCAATACCTGTTATTTTGCGCTGCCGGAGATTGAAGGAGACACGTTGGTTGTTCAGCTGGATAAAGCAGGTTTTGCCGCTGCCAGCGGTGCTGCTTGCTCCAGTGTGACGCCTGGGCAGAGTCATGTGCTGGAAGCAATGGGAATCGACCCCATGCTGGCGCGTTGCGCAGTAAGAGTGAGCCTCGGTTATGACAATACTATGACCGAAGTCAATGATTTCTTGAAGACTGTGGGCAAGATCGCGCGAGAGCTGAAGAGCTTGAACGGAATGCTACTTCAATGATTACCTTCAACATTGTTATCAAATTAAGGAAAGTTCTATTTTTTCCAGTAGAATAACTTACCCCTATTACATATCCCGACACTACAAATTATAATTATAATAAGATTAATAATGCGTCAAATGAGGCTATGGCTGACAAAAAAAGCCCAATCCCTGTGAAAGCAATTGTTTTGAGTGCAGGCCAGGGACGGCGGTTACTCCCTCTTACTGAAAATACGCCTAAGTGCTTGTTACCCGTTTTCGGCAAGCCCGTGATCGCATGGCAGATCGATGCTTTACTGAGGGCAGGAATCGACAATATCACCATCATTGTCGGGTTTCAGGTAGGAAAGGTGGAAGCATTACTGGCAGAGCGTTATGCCGATCATCCGCAAGTTAGAACGCGCTTTAACCCTTTTTTTGAGGTGGCGGATAATCTCGCTAGTTGCTGGATCGCGCGCGACGAGATGACAGATGATTTTCTATTGCTGAATGGCGATACGCTTTTTGATGCCGATTTATTATCGTGTGTGCTACACGCTGAAATGGCGCCTATCACACTCTGTGTAGACTTCAAGCAGACGTTTGATGAAGATGACATGAAAGTGGAGCTGGATACTGAAGGATGGGTTAGACATGTCAGTAAAGAGCTCACTGCAGAGCAAACAGACGCAGAATCAATCGGTTTGATTTATTTCCGCAAACAAGGCGTTCAGCTTTTCCGTGCTGCGGTTGAGCACACGTTGCGCGATCCAGCCAGGCTTAAATCCTGGTATCTCACCATTATTGATACTTTGGCTCAGCAGCGTTTGGTGAATTCCTGTTCTGTACATGGATGCCATTGGGGTGAAATTGATTTCATTGATGATTTGCGCAGAACAGAAACTTTATTTGCGGTACAAGGCGACGCGCTAAAGAAAGCAAACAAATTGGAAAGCGCAGTAAGCGATAAGATATTACCCTCTTCCATTTAGCTTATGACGATAACTGTTTTTAATGACACCATGCAAAAATTTGGTGCGCCGGCTACGGTCATCCGTCAGTATACCCATTGGAGCGTGATGCTGCGTCCTGTCCAGCTTACCCTAGGCGCGCTGGTACTCATTGCCCATGAACCAGCCCAGGCATTTTCTGAATTGAGCCCAGCGAGCTTTATGGAATTACACCAAGTGATCGGGCAAATTGAGCCTGCTCTGAAAAAAGCGTTCAATTACGACAAATTGAACTACTTGATGCTGATGATGGTGGATCCTGATGTTCATTTCCATGTGGTCCCACGTTATGCACATTCACAGCAATTTACCGGGCAAGAATTTATGGATGCAGGCTGGCCAGGCGCCCCTAATTTCAGCCAAATCAATCCCACCGATAGCGTCACTAATCAACTCATCCTGGAACACATTACTGCTTGTTGGGAATAAAGAAGATCATATGTCTGATAGAAATACACTGCCTGATTTTCCATTGCGCGAAGCACATGCACTTGTGCGGGATTTGATGACGCCCAATCCATGGATTTACTGGCTGGATTTTCTGTTACATATCACGCTCGGCTGGGCTGCGTTTATAATGGCGCTGCATAGCTCATTTCTCTCCGTGTGGCAGATTCTCGCTTGTGGTTTGGCGGTGTTGGCCTTTTATCGGTCGGCGATCTTTATTCATGAACTGGCCCATCTCAAAAAAGGCACGTTTAAAGTATTTCGTTTAGTATGGAACCTGATTTGTGGCATTCCATTGATGATTCCATCGTTTACTTATGATGGCGTACATAACGATCATCACAAACGGGATGTGTACGGTACCCGCAAGGATGGGGAATATCTCCCTTTCGCAATTCAACGGCCTGGTGAAATGGTGCATTATGTATTGCTGTCATTTATTCTACCTTTGTTGTTGGTGGCACGTTTCTTACTGTTGACACCATTATCCTATTTGATACCATCATTGCGTAGGCTTGTCTGGGAACGGGCTTCTTCCCTGACGATTAACCCCAATTACAAGCGAGCAGCCAATGCGGTACGCAATGATCATAATTGGCGCCTGCAGGAATTTGCCACCTTTGTGTTTGCACTGGCGGTTGTTACCGGTGCTGTCCTCAATGTCCTCCCTTACCAGGTGCTGGTGCTGTGGTATGTCATTGCCGTGTTGGTTTTTATCCTCAATTCATTGCGCACATTGGCTGCGCATGCTTATCGTCATCCTGGCAGTCATACCTTGGGGTTGGCCGAGCAGTATCTTGATTCAATCAATATTCCGGGGAATTTCCTCACAGGCCTGTGGGCGCCGGTAGGGCTGCGTTATCACGCGACCCATCATCTCTTCATGAGTCTGCCTTATCACAATTTGAGCAAGGCACAGGATCGTCTTGTGCATGGATTGAGTGACAATACCCTTTATCTGCAGACAGTGCGCAAAGGGTTATGGGATGCATTGACACGCATCTGGAAAGAAGCTGCTGCATCTTCTCGATAGAAAAAAAATATAAAGGAACTAATCCTGTGAGTGAAAAACAGGAAATAACAAAGCTCGTCCTGCTGCGACACGGTAAAAGTATCTGGAATCATGACAGGCATTTTACCGGCTGGAGTGACGTGACGCTGAGCCCAGCAGGAGAAGAGGAAGCCAGGCGAGCAGGGAATTTGCTTCAGGAAGCCGGTTATACTTTTGATATCTGCTTTACTTCAGAGCTGAGGCGTGCAACCGATACCCTCGAGATCGTGTTGTCAATCATGGGTTTAAAAGAAATACCCATTCGACGAGACTGGCGATTAAATGAGCGCCATTACGGTGCATTGGAAGGGCTGCGGCCTTGGGAAGCGATCAGACAATTTGGTATCTGGCCGATATTGAGTACTCAGATTTGCTTTACGGCCACACCGCCCTCCCTCGATCTGGGAGATAAACGTTTTCCAGGCAATCAAGTCAGCTATGCAAGCATTGATAAATCACTCCTGCCTTTGGCAGAAAGTTTAAAGCAGACAGCGGAGCGTGCAAAGCCTTTCTGGCAACAAACGATTTTGCCAGAGATTCGACAAGGAAAGCGTGTACTGATCGTCTCACACAAGAATCTGCTCCGTAGCTTAATGATGCAACTCGCCAACCTGTCGCAAAAGCAAGTGATGAAACTATCCATCGCAACCGCCCAGCCACTGTGCTTTGAGCTGGATAGCAAGCTGAATCTGGTCAGATACTATTATGTGTATCAAGAAAAGGGGTAAATTTAATTCCTTCAATGTGATGGCAGCTAATTCCATTTCCAAATCAAAAATGACGCGAAGGCGAGCCACAGACAGTATAAATAATTCGGCAAGGTGAAGCCGACAAAGTCAGTTTTGATTTGGAAATGGAATAACAGGTCAGCTAGATCGACTCATCACCATAACACATAAAGGGGTAAATTTGAATTATCCATTACCCACAAGACTGGAGTTTTTATATACTCTAGCCTAGAAAAAAGATGAGTGTTCCTTCTGGCTATAGCCACCTGCCCCCGGGGTAAAAGGAGCGCATCTTGTAAAGGTGCTGCATCAAAATTTGAAAGAAGCGTATCATCTTGAAAGTTAGCACGTGTCTTAAATCCGTCAAAAGCTGGCAATCGAGATTGGCTCAGGATAAAATCATAAGCGTTAAAGTAGGTAATCTAGTCATTTTTGTGCCCCTACTATAGGTCTTCTTTTTTACCTTTTTAAACCTAGGTCTAGTCTTTATGCGTATCGTAGTGACAGGGATGGGAGTTGTATCGCCGATTGGAACTGGTGTTGATCAATTCTGGGATGCAGCCATTAAGGGCATGAGTGGAATTCGTCGCATTCAAAGTTTTGATGCATCCAGACAACGTTCCCAGATTGCAGGCGAAGTCATCGGATTTGATCCTACCTCTTTTTTGTCAGCTAAGCAGGTGGAACAAACTGACCGATTTACTCAACTAGCGTTATTGGCCGCTAGTTTGGCGTTGGAAGATGCCGGTAGCCTTGATGGTTATGCGCCAGAGCGTCTGGCTGTGAGTTTGGGGTCCGGGATGGGTGGGTTTGCAACATTTGAATCCTCTGCTGCACGCAAGCTGCAGAATAAATCCGTACCTCCTTTTACTGTGCCCCGTATCATGGCAAATTCTGCAGCTGCCTGGATCGCTACCAAATACCGATTGAAAGGCGTTAATCTGACTTCGAGTACGGCTTGCTCTTCGGGCGGAAACGCAATCGGTATGGGGCTTGATCTTTTGCGTACAGGAAAAGCAGATGCTGTTATTGCAGGGGGGACGGAGGCTTGTGTCTTGCCGCTGACCATGTCAGGTTTTGAAGCCTTGTTTGCTTTATCTACTCATTATAATAATGATCCGGAACAGGCTTCCAGACCTTTCGCCAAAGACCGAGATGGATTTGTTATGGGAGAAGGTGCAGGTATACTCATCCTGGAGAAAGAAGAAGCAGCCGTGAGGCGTGGAGCCAAAATATACGCTTACTTAGCAGGTTATGGCTGCACTTGCGATGCAACGCATATTGTCGCACCCGAAGTGGAAGGGCAGGTATCCGCTATGAAAGCCGCTATTCAGGATGCCGGCATACCACCAGCAAGGGTGGACTACATCAACGCTCATGCGACATCTACCCCCCTGGGTGATATTGTTGAGACCAAAGCCATCAGAGAACTTTTTGGAGAACGTGCGCAAGAGATTGCCATTAGCGCTACCAAATCGCTGATTGGCCATACTATTGGTGCATCGGCTGCGATTGGTAGCATTGCTACCGTGATGACATTGCATACCGGTACGATTCACCCAACTATTAATCTTGCTGAGACTGATCCCGAGTGTGATCTTAGGTATACACCGAATCAAGCAATCCAACAGAAAGTCCAAACTGGTATGTGTAACGCATTTGGGTTTGGCGGAAACAACGTCAGCATTATCTTTACAACACTTTAAAATAAGGTGTAATTTCAGATATGGATAAAACAGGTATTGAAGAGAAAGTAATACAGTTTATCGCATCAAAGGTTGAAAATGTGGATGTTTCCAAAATAACCACTGCTTCACAATTTGAGGAGCTGGGACTCGATTCCATGGATACCGTCCAGCTGCTATTTGATGCAGAAGAAGAATTTGGCGTTTCTTTTGACGGTGACGAAGTCAAAAATTTTCGCAGTGTTGGAGATATTGTCAACTATATCGGTAATCATCCTTCTTCTATATCTGCATAAGAACGCATGGGGTCATTCGGCATAGCCCGGTCCCCGACCACGTGAGTCGCGCGCAAAGGAATTGATCTTGCCCATTGGTACCACCACGATTCCGCCGGGTGAGACGACGTACTTCTCGTTATCCGCTTCCCGATCATAGCCAAGTTGTGTGTTGGGTTCGATGGTGTTATGACGGTCAATAATGACGTGCCGCAGGCGGGCATTACGTCCTATGCGGACATAATCCATAATGATGCAATCCTCCAGTTCGGCGCCTTCTTCTATTACGGTTTCACGGCGCACCATACAATTATGAATACGCGTATTCTTGTGGATGACGCAGGCTGCACCAAACAAGCTATTCTCAATTTCACCGCCCAGGATCCTTGCTACCGGGCCTTGATAGTTACTAGAAAAGATAGGCCATTGTGGATTAAATGCGTCGAAACGGGGATTCTCTCCCATTACATCCCTATGTGCACCAAAATAGGCATCAATTGTCCCCACATCACGCCAATAACCTACTTCCTCGTAAGGTTTGATGCCGGGTATTTCATTAGTGGAAAAGTCATAAGCATATAAGCGCTGACTGGCCATTAAGCGAGGTAACACATGGCGTCCGAAATCGGTCTCGCCAAGTCGGTGGGCTTCGCGTAATGCTTCTATCAAGACCTCGGTATTGAATAGATAGTTTCCCATGGAAGCATAGGCTCGGCCGGGATCAGAGGGCATAGGTTTGGGCGCTGAGGGTTTTTCTTGAAATTCGCAAATTCTTCCATCTGCGTCAGTGCCAATAATACCAAAGCTCGATGCCTGTTCTATAGGGATCGGTAAGGCTGCGACAGTAACATCAGCCTGATGCTCTCGATGAAACAACACCATTTGGTTAATATCCATCCGATAGATGTGATCAGCGCCAAACACAGCGACAATATCGGGTTGATGTGATTCGATGAGCCTGAGGCCCTGATAAACAGCGTCCGCGGTACCTTTAAATTGCAGGGTTTCCTTGTGCATCTCTGGAGGCACCACTGTAACAAATTGGCTAGGCAGCAAGGGAGATATGACCCAAGCTTTTCGAATGTGTTCAATGAGTTCTTGTGATTTATACTGCACTAATAGGTATACAGAATTTATTCCAGAATTGATCAGGTTGCTTAAAACAAAATCTACAATCCGATATCGTGCGCCAAAGGGAACAGCAGGTTTACAACGCTCTGCGGATAATGGGTTTAAACGCTTACCTTCTCCTCCTGCTAGCACAAATGCGATAATTTTGTCCGGGTGTCTTCTATCTCTCATTATTACTCCTTGTGATGACGTTTCTTAAGCTGATTGCCATATCAAAATATTAGCCTATATGAGCACTCAAGCACACTTTAATTTGATAAGAATCAAGAGAGACGTCCTGGATAAGTTCTGCGAAACCACTATAGTTAGGGATCTTCTAGCAGGTTGTTGAAATACGTATTCGAGGCAGTCGATGATAGGCCAAAATAGGCGAAGCAGAATTTATGCCTGATAAATTAGCATGTTGACTTATTTTTAACATCGCAGCGGCAAAGCAGATAGTTTTCCAACAACTTGCTAATTCCATTTCCAAATCAAAAATGATGCGAAGGCGAGCCGCAGATAGTATAAGAATAATACGGCAAGGTGAAGCCGACAAGTCAGTTTTGATTTGGAAATGGAATTAGCAGGCTCATCATCTGATTTGTGTCGAAATCGATCGCATTGAGCATCTGGTCAAGTCCGTTGAAAAATTGCTTGCCGATGACCATTTCTCCCGCCATCATAGAAGAAGCGCAAAGTTTGGCCGAAGAAAATGGAGGTTGTAATGAAAACAATTCATGTCATCTCCCATGCTCACTGGGACCGCGAATGGTATCGCACCTTTCAGCAGTTCCGTCTCAGGCTCGTCCATCTTGTGGACGGCTTGCTCGATATGCTCGCTAAGGATCACAATTATAAACACTTTATGCTGGATGGTCAGACAATCGTGTTGGATGACTATCTGCTCATGCGGCCAGAAGCAGAAGCAATTCTAAAGGACAACATCCAAAAAGGGCGTATTTTGATTGGTCCCTGGCATATCCTGCCCGATATGTTTCTCGTTAGCTCCGAAGCGCATATTCGCAATTTGCTGGCAGGTCAACGGGAGGCGCGCAAGTTTGGTCAGAAAATGATGATCGGTTACATGCCTGATTCCTTTGGTCATATCGGGCAAATGCCTCAGATTTTGCGTGGATTTGGCATTGACAATGCCTGTGTTTGGCGGGGATTGGATGATCAACCTGCCGAGTTTTGGTGGCAAGCCCCGGATGGCTCTCGTGTGCTGATGATGTATCTACGCGACTCTTACAGCAATGGTGCAGGTCTTAACGCGGATAACCCCGCGCAATTCACTGAACAAATCAAACAAGCCGCAGATTCACTTGCGCCGCATTCTGGTTTATCTCATTTACTTGTAATGTATGGCACGGATCACATGGAACCACCCGTCGGAACAAGCAAAGCCATTCAAGCCGCGAATGAACATCTTAAAGAATACTGCGCCCTCCATTCGACCTTACCAGCCTATCTCAAAGAAATTGAGACAGAAATCGCAGATCAGAAATTACAACTTCCTGTTGTTGCCGGTGAATTGCGCTCCTGTAAACGTTCGCATTTATTGCCGGGCGTGTTATCTACACGGATGTGGATCAAGCAGCGCAATCACACCTGTGAGAATTTACTGGAGAAATGGGCCGAGCCATTTAGTGTGTTCGCTTCACTCATGAAGATAGCCAACAAGCCGGCGCCTATTGTTCGTCAAGCATGGCGATTGCTGATGGAATGCCACCCGCACGATTCGATTTGTGGCTGCTCCATTGACCAGGTGCACGAGGAGATGAAAACACGCTTTGACCAGGTGGAACAAATTGGTGAAGAGATCACAAAACAAAGTGTCGACGTGCTGGCATCCGTAATAAAAACAGAGCAGGAGTCCTCATCATTTGGCCCTAAGCTGTCAGCCATCATTGCCTTTAATCCGCTTTCTTTTTCCCGTACCGACGTGGTAAGTGCGAGCATGGTTTTGCCACCCAACATTTTTGATTTCGAGATCGTTGATGAAATGGGCAATAGCGTGCCGCATCAGTCTGCCAGTGGAAAGGTAACCGATTTGATCAATGTTCGTGTGTCGCGTGTAAAGCTTGGCAGTCTGCTTGGGCTGGTGCATGAAGGATGCATCAGTAACTTGGCCGTGCAGGCGGTTCACTTCGAGCGCGATGGTACAATCATGCGTATTAAGGCTATTTTTGCCGAGAATAGGCCTCCCAAAGTAGAGGTATGGAATGAGGGCGTGACGGCACTTCGGGAATTCATCAATGATTCCAGCATAGAAGTCTTCCACATTCATGCTCGTTCCCTACAATCGACTGATATTACCTTCGTGGTCAATAACGTGCCTGCTTTGGGATGGAAGACTTTCTATCTTTGTGCAAAGGAAAATAACTCGCCTGAAATCGAGGTGTCACCCACCATGCGTTCGCTCGCGCTGCTGGTTTCTTTACCATTCGTGCAGAAGCTCATAGCACGCCTGTCCAATCGAAAACGCCGTCCACCTTATCTGATCGAAAATACCCTTTTTGCGGTTGAATTAGAATTAAGTGACCGAACGTTTACGGTTACTGATAAGACCACAGGAAAGAAATATCGCGGTTTGAATCGTTTTGTAGATAGTGGTGACTGTGGCGACGAATATAATTTCTCCCCACCCTTAATCGACAGCACACCGGAACTACCCGCCTTGTGTAATGTGAATATCGTGCGCGGTGCTGTCCAGCAGGCGATCACTGTTTCGCTTGAGATGAATATTCCTGCCAGCTTAAATGCAGATAGAAAATCACGGTCAAGTGAGAGGGTAAAACTTCCTATTACCACTACTATCACACTGATCAACGGCGTCCCCCGTGTGGATATTCACACACGAGTAAATAATGACGCCAAAGACCACCGCTTGCGGGTGCATTTTCCCCTCTCGACAAAAGTTGAGTTTGCCGAATTTGATGCTCACTTTGAAATCGTCAAACGAAAAACAGCCATTCCTTTTCATGACGCCACATGGATAGAAGAGCCGCGTCCCGAAGCACACCAGCGCACGTTTACTTCAGCTGCTGACATGATCATCGCCAACCGCGGCTTGCCGGAAGTGGAGGTAACCTCACGCCATGAAATTGCCATTACCCTTCTGCGCTGCGTCGGTTGGCTCTCACGTGATGATTTTTCTACCCGTACTGGGCACGCGGGTCCCTTTCTTGAAACACCGAAAGCGCAAATGCAGGGTGAATGGAATTTTGATTATTCGATCATCTTGAATCAGGGCAATTTTCAGCAGGCATGGAGTTTTGATGCACCCTTACGCGTTGTTTCGACCGACCTACACCGCGGCATGCTTCCTTCTACAGGATCCTTTGTGGCTGTCGATCATCCTTCTTTTTTGGTCAGTGCAGTGAAAGAGACAGATGATGGTCGCGGCTGGCTTGTGCGTGGCTATAATGTTTGCGACGAAGAGATTGAAATTACCCTCACGCCATGGTGCAAATTCGAGAAATCTGAGCGAGTCGATATGGCAGAGCAAACAATCAGCCCTCTCGAGATTGGGCGAAACGGAGAAATCACAGTCACCGTGCACCGTCATGAAGTGGCTTCGATCATGTTTGGGGAGTAATAAGCTCGGCTGATTAATCAACAGGTCGTTTGACGATACCTCCAGCTTTGCGTATATTTTCCTTATACTGAGATTTTCCTTATACTGAGCTGGGCATATGGCTGATTCCATTTCCAAATCAAAACTGACATTGTCGGCTTCAACTTGCCGTATTATTGATACTGTCTGCGGCTCGCCTTCGCGTCATTTTTGATTTGGAAATGGAATGAGGTCGGATTTCATACCGATCGGCAACTTCGGAATTGAACTCTTAAAAAGGAAAACGCATGAGAGTTACCGTCATTGGTGCTGGTTATGTTGGACTGGTTACGAGCGCGTGTTTCGCCGATGTGGGAAACGATGTAGTATGTATTGATACCGATTCAAAAAAAATCGAGCGTCTTAATCACGGCGAAATTCCTCTACGCGAGCCAGGACTTGATGTCATTGTTGCTCGTAACAGCACAGCGGGGCGTCTGAAATTTTCAACGAGTTATCATGATGCAGTCGCCCATGCATCACTTATCTTCATTGCCGTGGGAACTCCTTCAAGCGAAGATGGCTCGGCCGATTTGTCGGGCGTATTGTCCTGTGCTCATGCCTTGGGCCAAAAAATTGTGCGCGATACGCTGGTGGTCATCAAATCCACCGTGCCCGTAGGCACCAATGATCAGGTGCTGGCTGCCTTGCAAAAGGAAATCCAGCAGTGTGGTGCTAACGTCCAGGTGCGCACCGCCTCAAACCCTGAGTTTCTTAAAGAAGGCGCCGCCGTCGACGATTTCATGCGGCCAGATCGTATTATAGTAGGCGTAAACGATGCGAATTCGACCGATGTATTGCGTGCGCTTTATCTCCCTTTTAACCGCAATCGTGATCGGCTGTTTATAATGGATGTACGCTCGGCCGAATTTACTAAATATGCAGCTAATGCCATGTTGGCGTTACGTATTTCCTTCATGAATGAGATGGCCAACATCGCAGACCGGCTGGGTGTGGATATCGAAGAAGTACGCTACGGCATAGGGGCGGACCCACGTATTGGACCAAACTTTCTATATGCTGGAGTGGGTTTTGGCGGCTCGTGCTTTCCCAAAGATTTGCGCGCACTCGTGCGTCTCGCTGATAGCATCGGGGAGTCGGCTCTGTTGCTGCGTTCCTCTATCCAAGTTAACGAACGGCAGCGTGGCATTTTATTTGAAAAGATCAAAGTATTTTTTGGAGGAAACATACAGGGTAAAACCATTGCGCTGTGGGGCTTGGCCTTCAAAGCCAATACCGACGACATGCGTGAAGCTCCCAGTATTACGCTGGTCGATTTGCTCACTCGCTTCGGCGCGAGCGTACGGGCCTATGATCCCGCCGCTATCGACAACGCTCGTCAAATATTTAAAACAACCCAAGGAATAACGTATACCGCTTCAGCACGTGAAGCGTGTGATGGTGCTGACGTGCTCGCCGTTGTCACCGAATGGCTAGAATTTCGTAGTCCTGACTTTGAATGGCTTGCCGCAACGCTCACCCATAAAGCCCTGTTTGACGGTCGTAACCTCTATAATCCTGCTTTCGTGCGCGCTAATGGGCTGCAATATTTCGGTGTGGGACGTGGACACAGCAACTAGCTGCAACGCCAGAAATGCTCCCATCCTCGTCACAGGTGTGGCCGGATTTATTGGCATGCATCTGACTCAGGCGCTGCTCGCGCGTGGTGAGCAGGTAGTAGGCGTAGATAATCTCAATGACTACTACGATCCTGTGCTTAAAGAAGCACGGCTGGCGCAGTTACAGACTTATTCCGCTTTTACGTTTGAGCGCATGGATATTACGCATCAACAAATGTTTTCTGCCTTACTCGCGCGGCTGCACCCCACACGTATCGTGCACCTCGCCGCACAAGTGGGCGTACGTTATTCCATTACGCAGCCGCATGCTTTTATCGATGCCAACCTGAGTGGTTTTCTCAACGTGCTGGAAGCAGCACGTCATCTGCAGCGCGCAGGGATGTTCACCCATCTCGTCTATGCCTCCAGCTCCAGTGTGTATGGTGCCAACAGCAAGGTACCTTTCGCGGTCGAAGATCGAGTGGACACACCCGTGAGCCTGTATGCGGTTTCCAAGCGCGCCAACGAATTGATGGCGCAGGTTTACGCGCGCCAGTTTGGTATTGCCGCGACGGGTTTGCGTATTTTCACGGGTTATGGCCCCTGGGGTCGACCTGACATGGCAGCCTTTAAGTTTACCCGTGCAATTTTAGCGGGTGAGCCTATTGATGTTTACAACCACGGCCAGCTGCAGCGTGATTTCACCTACATTGATGACATTATTAGCGGTGTGCTGGCCGTGCTGGATCGCCCTCCGCCTGCTGTGGAGGGCGTACCCCATGCACTCTACAATATTGGTAACCATCAGCCTGAGCCACTGCTGCATTTTATTGAGGTGTTGGCTCAAGCGCTGGGCCGTATTCCGAGGTTAAATCTGCTGCCGATGCAACCGGGTGACGTGCTGATGACTTACGCGGACACCGCGTCGCTACAACATGATTTCGGCTGGCGTTCTACCACAACAATTGAGCAGGGTTTGCCACGTTTTGTGGTCTGGTACCGTGAGCACTATGGAGTTTGATTCTCAAGAATTGACTGGCAATCACTTTGGCCTTTGCGCTTTCTGGCCACATCGCTCGCCATGCAAGCGCCGAGTAATTCCATTTCCAAATCAAAAATGATGCGAAGGCGAACCACAGACAGTATCAATAAAATACGGCAAGGTGAAGCCGACAAAGTCAGTTTTGATTTAGAAATGGAATAAGCACTAGCATGCGATACAACGCCCTACTGACATGAGACATGACTACCCAATCGAGCAGCATATACCGCGCATCGCGGTGTTCTTGTCCGGTTTAAGCGGCGGCGGTGCGCAACGGCGTAGTCTGCTACTTGCACGAGGTTTCGTGGAGCGCGGCTGCGCGGTCGACGTGGTCGTGGTGCGTGGCGAAGGTCCCTTTCGTGCCGCGGTACCAGCCGGTGCGAGATTATTCGTACTCAAGTCTTACGCGGCTCATTTGCCAGTCATCCGAAACTTCAAAGGACTGTGGGTGATGAGTAGTCTATTTGCCTTGGCACGTTATCTTGCCGTGGAGTGTCCTCACGTTCTGCTGTCCACTTCGATTCCTGCCAACCTAGCCGCTTTGTGGGGAAGAGCGTTGTCGCAGACCCGCATACCCATCGTGATTACCGCCAATCTCAATCTCACAAAGGCGACGGCGAAATGGGGTGCATTCATTGCAAAGCTACTGCACTGGCTGATTTCGCGCGCCTATAACAGCGCACAAGCAGTCATCGCTATTTCACGCGGCGTCGCTGAAGACCTTATGACAGTCACCGGCATTTCCGAGCAGCGCATATTCCAGATTTACAATCCGCTCGACCTCGAGCTTGTGGCCCGCCTGTCGCGCGAAACGGTCGACCATCCGTGGCTGAGCACCGATGCGCCCCCTGTCGTGCTCGCGGTCGGCAAACTCAAATTGCAGAAGGATTATCCCACGCTCGTTCGGGCCTTTGCGCGCGTGCAGGCAAATCGTAAGATGCATCTGGTCATTCTGGGCGAGGGCGAAGAGCGTGCGCGCATCGAGCGTCTCACCAGGGAGCTTGGTATCGAAAACGACGTCTATATGCCAGGCTTTGTTGAGAACCCCTTCGCGTGGATGGCGCGTGCTTCAGTTTTCGTGCTGGCATCTGCCTGGGAGGGTTTCAGCAATGTATTGCTTGAGGCACTTGCCTGCGGCTGCACGGTGGTGAGCACGGACTGCCCAAGCGGTCCGCGCGAAATTCTCGCCGACGGCAAATTCGGCTATCTGGTCCCGGTCGGAAACGATGCAACGCTAGCCGATGCAATATTGGCTGCATTATCGGCACCATCACAGCGTGAGCATTCGATCGCACGAGCGATAGAGTTCAGCTTCGACGTTGCCATAGAACGCTACCTCGCGGTGCTCCGCGGCGTCTGTGCGCTCAGAGAGGAGAACTGACATGCGGATCGCTCTATTTATCTATAGCCTGCGCGGTGGCGGTGCCCAACAGCGCGCCCTTACGCTCGCCAATGGTTTCGCCGAAAGAGGGCATGTTGTCGATCTCGTGGTCATTGCTGACGATAACGCTGGCATCGCGCTATATCCCGGCGTGCGAGTCGTTGTGCTCAAGCAGGGCTGGCGCCACCTATTCGAGAGACTCAATCGACACATCAATCTGCGTGGGCTGTTTACCGCCTGTGCCATGCCGGCGTTGGCATGCTATCTCCGAGACGAGCATCCTGACGTGTTGCTTTCAGGTGCGAGCCACGTCAATTTGGTTGCCATATTTGCACTTCGTTTCTCCAAGATGCACATTCCCCTCGTTCTGCGTGCGAGTAATTATCCTTCTGGTAATATCCACTGGTGGCCACCGTTTGAGCAAGCGATCCACCGCTTACTGCGCTGGACGCTCGGTGTTGTTTATCCGTGGGCAGATCATATTATTGCCGTCTCCCAAGGTGTTGCGCGCGAGGTGCAGCGCCTCACCGGTTTGCCCGACAATCGCGTCACAACGATCTACAATCCCGTGGTCGGTCCTTACATTGCACGCCGTGCCGCGGAACCTGTCAACCATGTTTGGGTCGCCGACCGCTCTGTTCCGTTGATCATTGCTGTGGGTCGTCTGACCATGCAGAAAGACTATCCAACACTGATTCGTGCTTTTGCGCGGGTGCGCGCAGTCCGTGCAGCGCACTTGGTGATTCTCGGCGAAGGGCGACAACGCCACAAGCTCGAGAAGTTCGTGCATGAGCTCCGACTCGATACTGATGTCGCGCTCCTAGGTCATGTGGACAATCCATTGGCCTGGATGTCGAAGGCAGCCGTGCTTGTGTTGTCTTCTGCATGGGAAGGCTTACCGGGTGTGTTAATCGAGGCGCTGGCGTGCGGCTGTCCAGTCGTGTCGACGGACTGTCCGAGTGGTCCGCATGAGATACTGGAGGGCGGCATCATCGGCCCCTTGGTGCCGGTACACGACGACCGGGCACTCGCTGCAGCCATTCTTAAGCTGCTTGCAGCACCGCCCGCACGTGCCAAGCTCCTTCGTCGGGCTGAGGATTTTCGTATTGATGCTGGGGTTGATGCCTACCTGCGTGTGCTCGCGGCTCAAGTCGCGGCACGTGGCGTTTCCGCTGGACCAAGCAGCACCGCATGACCGGACTCGATCCGGTAAGCTTGGTCTGCCAGAGAAAGCGGCGTTTGCTGATGCGAGACAGCGAGGATCGTAACTTGGCTGCGCAGCCCTGCTACCATCTGCCATATGGCTTCCTCGCTGGTCGTATCCAGCATCGAAGTGGGCTCGTCCAAGATGAGGAGCAGCGGACGACGCACAAGGGCGCGCGCGATCGCAATGCGCTGGCGTTCACCGCCCGAGAGTTTGCCACCCAGCTCGCCGACGTTGCTGTCAATGCCTTGTGGCAAGTGTTGGATGAATAGCCACGCACCACAGCGTCGCAGCGCATCCTCGATGTCTGCACGACCGATTGCTGGATCACCGAGCGATACGTTTAGCGCGATACTCTCATTAAACAGCACCGTCTCCTGCGGAACATAACCGATCATGCGCCGCCATGTGGTTGTATCGAGCTCGCTAAGTGGCACGTCGTCCACATAGATGTGACCGGACTGTGGGCTCACCAGACGGGCAAGCAAATCGATAATGGTGGTTTTGCCGGCGCCGGATGGCCCAACAAGTACAGTGAATTTGCCAGTCGGGATGTCGAAAGATACCCCATCGAGGACCCTGTGCGTGTCGTGAGCGAAGACTACATCGCGTAACATAATGCCGCGTGAGAGGTGCGGCAGGGTGTCGCCAGTGATCATTTCACGCTCGGCCTCGGCTGCCTCGACGGTCGAGAGCAGTGACCAGTATGCGCTTTCCTTCTCGGCCATATCCTGGTACTGTCGCTGTGCTTTGTTGAGGCTCGTCAGCATGCGAATAAAGACCAGCGCGAGCATGAATACTAATGAAAGGTCGAGGCCAAGCACAACGATGCATACATACACACTGATGGCGACGTAGGACATGAGCGCCATGTCCTGGAGCGCTGCGACCGCTTCTTTAGTGATGACCTGGCGGCGTAAGGCGGTGTTAAGCTGCTCGGTCTCATTCACGAGTATCGGCGCGACGATCGGCTCGCGTCCCATGACCTTGACAAGCTTGATACCACGAAAGACGTCAATGAGACGGGTAATGGCATCTTTTTGCAGCGTTGTTTGCAGCGTACCTGCAGCCCGTGTAATGTGAACGAGATGGCTGAGGATTGAAACGGTGACGATGCCAAGCAGAATCGCCACACCTGTTGCCGGCGAGGAAGTCATTGCGGCGATGACTGCATAGGCAATCACGATAATTAACTGAGAGATCATCGTGACGCCCGCTAAATAAGCTTGCGAGGCACGGGTGGCTTCTGCTGCGAATGCGTTGGCGAGCACTCCGACAGGCTGACTCGTGAAATAGGCCCAACGAGTACACAGCAAGGCGCGTAACAAACGCAGTCGCAGATCAGTGGCGACTTGCGCTACGGTGTAGCCGACCTGGCGGTTAGCAACGAGTAGCAGCGCGGATTTGATCAGCAATGCTACCAATATTACCAACAATAAAACAGGTGTGGACGGATGGAGCCCTACAGACGACAACACAGGCTCTATTATTTGAGCAAGCGCTGAATGTTCGCTGGCTGGTCGGTTACTCGCAAGGCTCAGCAGCGGAAGCAAGGTGGAAAACCCAAAACCCTCCACCGCCGCAGCTAAGACGAGCGACGCAACCACCAGTGCACTGCGCCATGGATCGCTACGGGAGAAGATGAGCAGCAATTTCATGAAGAGGGACTGTCACCCCGCCTCAAAAATTTTCTGGCAATCTGGGCTTATGCGCACCACATCATACCGGTAGTATGCTTCAAGGTGTCGTTTCATGTATGCTCCGTTTTGAATAGTTGCTAACATTCTTCCATTTCTCAATCAAAAACTGATTTTGTCGGCTTCACCTTGCCGTATTATTTATATTGTTTGCGGCTCGCCTTCGCGTCATTTTTGATTTGGAAATAGAATGACTACAAGCATATACCGTACCTCAGACAAGGGGGTAGCTCCTTATGAAAAAAACATTTTATTACAAAGAATAGAGGGGATAGAACGTGACTCAAGACACATCCTATGCTGCTGTAGTGCTCGCAGCAGATCGCACCGCCAACGATGCCGTTGCCAGCAAAGCAGGCGTTGCCTGTAAAGCGTTTGCTCCTATTGGCGGCACGCCGATGATTATCCGAGTGCTGGATGCATTGGCTGCGACTCACATGATTCAATCGATCATCCTATGCGGTCCACCCAAAGTATTACTGCCGCAGTGTCCAGAGCTGGTCAGGCGTATTGAAAGCGGACAAATCGTCTGGGTCGCCAATGAGAGTTCACCTAGCCGTAGTGCGGACAAAGCGCTGGCGCAAGTGGATGAGCATACTCGCGTGTTGCTTACCACAGCTGATCATGCGCTCCTCACACTAGAAATCGTGCAGTATTTTCTGGACGCATCGAGTGCGGCGGATTGTGATGTGACGGTGGGCATGACCGATCATGAACTCATCAAAGCCGCTTTTCCAGGGCGCAAGAAAACGGCTATCCGCTTACGAGATGGGAATTTTTGTGGCTGTAACCTGTATACCTTCAATCAGCAAGGCAGGGAACTCATTTCATTTTGGCGCAGGGCGGAAGAGCAACGCAAGCGACCCTGGCGGCTGATTGGCCGGGTGCTTGGCTGGCGAGCCGTATTGAGTTATTTGTTTGGTTTTTTAACAATGACGCAAGCGCTGAAAAGCGTTTCGGCCAAAACGGGAGTAAGCATACAGGCGATTAAGCTTCCCTTTGTAGAAGCGGGGATTGATGTTGATAAGGCTGAGGATTTGCAGCTAGTAGAATCCCATTTAAATAAACGATGAAGCAACTTGTCTGAGACAATCGGTTAGTCAGCAAACAAACCCCGCATTATTTCCAAGGAGAAATTGTGAGAACTCCGCTTCAACAAATCTATGTTGAATTTGCTGACCACTATGAGCAACAGCGAGGTCTTTATAATATGACCTAAGGGTTTATCAGGGATAGGCCGCGGTTTTAGTTATGGGAGAAATAGATTGCTGCATTCTGGTTTTATAGTCTTGTACGGTCGTCCAGATTTGCTAAGCGCTTCCCGATGTCCCGGTGTCTGGCGATATCTGCAGCTTAAAGAGTTCATTGCTGAGCGAGTTGTGCCCTTCATGTCCGTCAGATTCTTTTACCAGCCCTGATTCAATTCATAACGGAACAGCTCGCAGTAAGCTTTCAGCCAGTCAAACCATGGTCTATCCCCTATTTGTTACCCTACTTTCCTATTATTCTACGCTCAGCTAAGTTATTTGTTACGAGCTGGCGTGAAGGGCTTCGGCTTTGCAGGAATCTCAGTATCGCTAAACGTTTTCATATACGCTACGATGGCATCCTCTTCTTCTGAGGTTAACCCAAGATTACCAAGAATAGGCCCCCCGC
>NZ_FOUB01000036.1 GCF_900114745.1 Nitrosomonas communis
CCATCGATCGCTAAATGGATCTTGGTGGTATTGCCTGCACGGCTTTTCCCGATAGCCTGCGATTCTTGACTCGCTGCTCCCGCACTATGTTGATGCGCTTTAACATAACTGCCATCCATAAATCTCCATTCCCAATCCGGATCAACAGCCAATGCTTTGAAAATATTGAGCCATTTCCTGCTCAATGACCAGGCATTGAATCTTTTATAGATAGAATTCCAGCAGCCGAACACCCTGGGCAGATCGCGCCACGGACAGCCAACCCGCATTCGATACAGTATTCCTTCTACCGTCATGCGCAGATTGCGCTTGTTATAAATCGATTCTTGAAGCAGAATCTTCTCCAGCTTCGACCAGTACTCATCATTGAGCATCATTCGGGGCATCTCAAACTCGTTTTGTTGGTGATGTAGGAACCCCAATATTACGAGTTTGTTTCTATCTATGAAATACTTATCTTAAAACGTCAACAGACCCTAAGACTTCACCTAAATCAGTGCTGTCAAATTGTTTTCGGCTGATATTGGGAAACACTATCCCATATGTCCAAGGGAAAAGTAGCTGACCCTGCATCCGACCACTGCTGAAAACAAGTTGAGGATCCCTTTGAAGTATATCGGTTACTGCATGAGCATATTGGCGAGCTTGTTCAAGTGGATTGGATTTATGTTTCACGCCATTGAGGGTAAGCAATGCAACATTCACTTTGTTAATGGATTGGATGGTAGCCAAATTCCAGTCCTTGACTTCCAGAATCAGCAAACCACGCTTAGGATGCAGCACGATAAAATCCGGATATCTCAGCGATTGACCGACAGGTACATCATACCAACATAAATAATCATCCTCCAGTTTTGCTTCTAGGCGTTGAGCGAAACGTCTTTCACCGGCAGTCATACGGGAAACGCAGGTTGAGTAACTAGGAATTAATGTGGTCATTTTTTATTTAAGGAAATCACAGATAGCTTGTTAGCGTCCAAGGAGGTTTAATTGATGAATGAAAATTATTTTCTTAACTACCAATAATTGAATATTACTGTCCAAGTATTAATGAACGGCTTCTTTCGCTGTTCATTCATAATGATGATATTCTAAAATAGAAATTCCAATCTTGAAGATTTTCAGGTTAAATCTCTTGCAAAAGGAGTTAATTATGACCATTACGCTTAATCATACGATTGTGCCGTGCTTTGATAAGCAAGCGTCCGCAGAGCTTTATTGCCGACTATTTGGTTTTGAATATTTGGGTAAATTTTCTCACTTTATCGTAGTGCGGGTGAACGATACGCTATCTCTGGATTTTGATAGCAGGGAAAAATTTGAACCGCACCATTATGCATTTAAAGTTTCCGAGCAGGAATTTGACGAAATCTTTGCGCGCTTGCAGGCAGAGAAGCTTAAATATGGCAGTGGCCCTGCTGAGGCAGAGAATATGATGATCAATCATAATTATGGAGGGCGCGGAGTTTATTTTCGTGATCCGAATGGACATCTGCTGGAGCTGCTTACGACAGATTATGAAATGCCTCCACAATAATCTACATTCATCCAAGATCATCGCGACAGCTCAAGAGTGAGCAAGCGCAGGTAGCGCCCTGGGTGTTTTCTCCTGTATCTGCCTCGCTCTATCCAGTTTTTTTCAAATTTGCATAAGATTTAATTCGGTGCCATAACCAACATTTTTGTGTTACCAAGAATTTTTAAATGATTAACATGTTGCGTGTCATCTATGATCGCTGGCAGAAGGCCGGAATGGTGGTAGCGTTTGTTGTGCCCTACAAAAGGCAAGTTGCTTTCAGCCTGGCGGCGCTGTTGTTTACGGCCACGATCATGCTTTCCATTGGTCAGGGCATCCGTTTGCTGATCGATCGTGGCCTGGCTACCCAATCGGTTGAGTTGCTGACGCAGTATATGCTTATTTTCATATTGCTGATTATCGCGTTGGCTATAGGCACCTTTACTCGCTTTTACTGGGTGACCTGGCTGGGTGAGCGTGTGGTGGCGGATATCCGCTGCAAGGTATTCGATCATTTAATCAATCTGCACCCTGGTTTTTTTGAAAATAACCGCAGTCTCGAAATTCAATCGCGCTTGACTGCAGATATGGCCTTACTGCAAACCGTCGTTGGTTCATCTGTTTCAGTTGCTTTGCGTAATCTGGTGATGCTGCTGGGAGGGGCTATCTGGTTATTTATAACCAATGCCAAGTTGACAGTACTGGTGTTGGTCAGCGTGCCATTGGTGGTGGCGCCTATTTTAGTGTTTGGGCGCAGAGTGCGGCGTCTGTCCCGTCAGAGCCAGGACCGGATTGCAGCAGTGGGTGCTTATATCGGCGAGATTTTGGGACAGATAAAAACGGTGCAAGCTTATAACCATCAGGAGATTGATAAGATTAACTTTCATGGACATGTGGAGGATGCTTTTGCAATAGCCAAGCAACGAACTATTCAACGCGCTTTGTTAATCACCGTAGTGATCATTCTGGTGTTTGGCGCAGTAGGTCTGGTTCTTTGGGTTGGGGGTATGGATGTGATTGCAGGGCAGATTAGCGGAGGTGAATTGGCAGCATTTGTTTTTTACAGTGTTATCGTAGGTTCTGCGGTGGGTTCGATTTCGGAAGTTTTGGGAGAACTGCAACGTGCTGCGGGTGCCGCTGAGCGTACTGTAGAGTTATTATCTGCCCCAAGCCAGATCGTATCGCCTGCTCATCCCAAATCCTTGCTGAATGTGTCCGGTCATATCGAAATAGAGCAATTGTGCTTTGCTTATCCCTTGCGCCCTGATGTGCTTGCCCTCAATAAATTGTCATTGACTATTAAAGCAGGCGAGATGCTGGCGCTAGTCGGGCCATCAGGTGCCGGAAAATCCACCTTGTTTGATTTGCTATTACGTTTTTATGATCCGCAATCCGGTTACATAAAGCTGGAAGGGATCGATATCCGGCAGTTGGAAATTACCGCCTTACGAGCTTGTTTTGCATTAGTGTCACAAAACCCGATCTTATTTTATGGCACCATCAGTGATAATCTTCGTTATGCCCGGCAGGATGCAACGGATGCAGAAGTAGAAATGGCTGCCAAGGCAGCCTACGCACATGAGTTTATCGTTAACCTGCCGCAAGGTTATCAAACGCATCTGGGTGACGCAGGTTTAGGATTATCAGGCGGGCAGAAACAGCGAATTGCGATTGCTCGCGCCATTTTGGCTAATGCAGCGATTTTGTTGTTGGATGAAGCCACCAGTGCATTGGATGCAGAAAGTGAATATTGGGTGCAGCAAGCGCTATCTCAGTTGATGGCACACCGTACTACGATAGCGATTGCGCATCGCTTGAGTACGGTCAAATCAGCGGATAGGATCGCAGTGCTTAATCATGGACGTTTAGAAGCGTTAGGTACGCACGCAGAATTAATGGCAACCAGCGAGCTTTATGCACGATTGGCAGCGCTGCAGTTTGAGGCTCAATGAATGAATAAGGCGGGATGGCACAGTAAGCTGGAGTTTGTTTATCTACCGTCGTTGCTAATCTTTGCTGAGCTGGAACTACAAGCTTCGCAGGTAGGATCTTTTTTTAAGTTGATGGTTCGCCATTTCATTGTCAGCCCATCAAGTAAAAGTAAACGTCCGTTGAGTGTTTCGCCAATGCCCAGCAGGACTTTGATCGTTTCAGCTGCTTGAGTACAGCCGATGATCCCGGCTAAAGGTGCAAATACCCCCATCACAGCGCAATTGGGATCATTATCTTCGCCAGAAAGGGGGAAAAGACAATGGTAGCAGGGATTATCGGCAGAACGCAGATCAAATACAGAGACCTGTCCATCAAAGCGCACAACGGCCCCTGAGATCAGAGGTTTTTTTTGAATAATACAAGCCTGATTGATGGCATGACGAGTGGCAAAATTATCGCTGGCATCGACTACTGCATCAGCGGAAGAAAGCAGATGCACCAGCATTTCTTCTGTTACCTGCTCTTGCAAAGTCATAATTTCGACTTCTGGATTGATATGATGAAGCGTTCTTCGAGCAGAAATTGTTTTAGGTTCACCAATCGCGTCGGTATTGTGGATGATTTGCCTTTGCAAATTAGTTAAGTCGACATTATCTTTGTCACAAATAACGATTTTCCCGATACCACTAGCAGCAAGGTAAAGCGCAGCGGGGGAACCCAGTCCCCCTGCCCCAACGATCAGTATGCATGATTGCGTTAGCTTTTCTTGCCCCCTTACATCAATTTGGGGCAGTAAAATATGGCGGCTATAACGCAATAGCTGACTGTCATCCACAATCCTCCCGCCTCACTTTTCAGCTATTGCATTGCTAAGGAATCAGCTGCTTTTTTTCGCTGTTTTTGTAGATTTTCTTTTTGCATCGGTATCAACTTCTTTCAGATGCTTAATGGCTTTGGTGAGCAGCAAATCATCATTAGAACCAAACTCTAGAGGAGTCTTTTTCTTGGAGCTAGATTTTTTGCTTTTGGGCTTATCATCCGATTCATTAGCTTTTTGTGAGTCTACAGCATCAATTTTTAAGATTTCATCCACTTTGTTACTACGCAGATGCCGGCTAAGATCTGATTCACGCAGTTGCCGGGAGGCGTCATCCGTTTCATCGATAATATCCGGTGTGATGCCTTTGGCCTGAATGGACTGACCATTAGGTGTGTAGTAACGGGCTGTAGTCAATTTGATAGCAGTATTGTTGCCAAGGGGAAGAATAGTTTGCACTGAGCCTTTGCCAAATGTTTGGGTGCCCATGACGATGGAGCGCTTGTGATCTTGTAGCGCACCTGCAACAATTTCAGAGGCGGAAGCTGAGCCCCCGTTTACTAATGTAACCATGGGTACTGTTTTAATTTCCGAGGGTAATCCTGCTATAAAATCTTTACCTGGTCCACGCAGATAATATTCAGGACTAGCCATGAGCCGCATTTTTGCATCACTTGTACGCCCCTCTGTATAGACAATGAGTGCATTAGCTGGAAGAAACGCTGCTGACACTGCTACAGCACTGTTGAGTAATCCGCCGGGGTCGTTTCTTAAATCAAGTACCAGCCCTTTCATTGGAATTTTGCTTTCCTTAAACAACTTTTCAATTGCCTGGGCCAAATTTTCACCTGTATGCTCCTGGAACTGCGTGACGCGTAAATAGCCATAGCCAGGTTCAATTAATTTTGCTTTGACACTTTCGATTTTGATAATAGCACGCATCAATGTGAATTCCAGCGGCTCACTTTCGCCTTCCCGAGCGATAGTGAGCATAATCGAAGTGTCAGGTTTACCTCGCATGCGCTTGATGGCCTCATTAAGGGTCATCCCTTTTACTGCAGTATCATCCAGTTTGATAATCAAATCCCCTGTTTTGATACCAGCCCGAAATGCTGGCGTGTCCTCAATAGGTGAAATGACTTTAACCAAACCATCTTCCATAGTAACTTGGATACCGAGTCCACCAAATTCACCTTGTGTGCCGATTTGCAATTCTTTATATTCTTCGCTATCCAAATAGGCAGAGTGTGGATCCAAACCAACCAGCATGCCGTTGATGGCTTCAGTAATAAGTTTCTTATCATCAACAGGTTCGACATAGTCGCTTTTAATGCGACCAAACACCTGGGTAAAGGCTCGTAACTCTTCGATTGGGAGAGGAGGCAATTCCGCTTTGAGTGCTTTATCAGCAACAGCGGAAAAGTTGAGACTGATCATCACTCCAGCAGCAACTCCAAAGAGGATTAAACTGAGTTTTTTAATAAAATTATGCATCACGTATTCTCCGCGCCTATCAACTTTACTATTTTTACCATAAATTTCATTCTATTATCATCCAAGTCAATGGATCAAATGGTTTACCCTGGTGTCGCAATTCAAAGTATAAACCTGATTCACGGTGGCCACCGCTGTTTCCTACTGTAGCTATCGTATCGCCACTTCGAACTCGATCGCCAACACGTTTGTAGATGGCTTCATTGTAGCCATAAAGACTCATATAATTGTTGCCATGATCTAAAATCATAAGGTTCCCAAATCCACGCAACCAATCGGCAAATACAACTTGTCCGCTTGCTATTGCTTTTACTTCCTTACCATTTTGGGAGCGAATAAATAATCCTTTCCATTTAATTCCTCCCTCCTGCCGTGGACTGTCAAAACGATTGACAAGTTCCCCTCGTACCGGTAATCGTAGTTGGCCTTTGAGTGATTCAAATGAACGCCCGCTTGCGGTAGAATCCGGAAGCAAATTATTATGAAGTGATGGTTGAGAAGATTTATTTGTAGCAGGGGGGGTAGATTTTTGAGGTGTAGGTTTTTTTTGACTAAGCAGTTTATTGATTTCTTTTACTAGCTTAGACAGCCGCTGCTCATCGCTTTTAAGTTTGTTAATTTCTCGCTGTTGCTGGCTAATTTCTTCAGAAAGATTTGCAAGAATTTCTTCGCGCTTCATCTTTTCTTGTTCAAGTTGTTGCTTTTTTTTAATTTGCTCAGATTGAATTTTTACAATTTCTTCTCTTTTTGTGTGACTCTCGCGAGTTAATATATCTAATTGTTCAAGCTGGGCGCGTAAGGTATTAATATTTTCGGAGCGTGCTCGCTTGAGGTATCCATAATAATGAAGATTGCGAGCTATTTGATTGGGATCTTGCTGTTTGAGCAGTAATTGCATGTAATCTTGCTGTCCATTTATGTATTGATAGTAAAGCATCTTACCAAGCTGCTCTTGCTGCATTTTAATTTCACTTTGAATTTGTTTAGATTGCTCCAATAATTGATCAAGACTAATATTAGCGGCGCTCAATTGTTGAGCAAGCGTGACTAATATTCTATTAGTTTTGCTAATAGTGCGTTCTGATTCGCGTAAGGCATCTGCTGCTTCAGTTTTAGATGTTTCTTTGCTTGCCAGATCTTTTTGTAAAGCTTTAATGCGATTTTGTAACTGTTTTAAGTCTTTACTGGCTGGGGGATTGGCATAAAGCTGACCTGCACATATGAGAGCTAAAAAAAACGTTATGATTTTGCGCAGTGTATCATTTCCATTGGAATACATGATTTATTTCAGATATATCATGCACAAGGTTTATGGGCGCGTCATTTTCCGGATAGGTTAGATTAAGCATTCGCTTTGGCCTGGTTTGCTACATCTGACATGGCTTTTTCAATTTCAGATAAGTTGCCGAGATAGTAATTACGCAAGGGTTTTAAATTATCGTCGAGCTCATAAACCAGAGGAATACCAGTAGGTATGTTATAGTTAAGAATATCCTGATCTGAAATATTATCAAGATATTTAATGAGTGCGCGCAAGGAATTGCCATGCGCTACGATAATTGCCTGTTGTCCTGCGCTGACTTGTGGCGCAATCGTTTGAATCCAATAAGGTAAAAATCTAGTGACTGTATCTTTGAGGCTCTCAGTCAGAGGAATATCCTGCTTGGACATATTGCTATAGCGAACATCAAAACCCGGGTAGCGCTTATCATCAATTGTAAGGGTTGGAGGTTGAATATCATAACCGCGTCGCCATAGTAAGACTTGTTTTTCGCCATAATGAGCAGCTGTTTCCGCTTTGTTCAATCCTTGTAATGCGCCGTAATGCCGCTCATTCAGTCGCCAGCTAAGATTAATTGGAACCCACATCTGATCCATTTGGTCGAGCGTGATCCAAAGTGTGCGAATGGCACGCTTTAGCACTGAGGTATAAGCAACATCAAAGGTAAATCCACTCTCTCGTAAAAGCTGACCAGCAGATTTGGCTTCTTCCTGTCCTGTTGGTGTTAAATCTACATCTGTCCAGCCAGTAAAACGATTTTCCTTATTCCAAATGCTTTCTCCATGCCGCAGGAGAACGAGTTTTTTCATGTTGACCTTCAAAAGAAGAAGCTAATAGTTGATAAAAGCGGAGTGAGTTTATAAAAACGGTTGAGACTCTAGAATTTTATTATATTTTGACAAAGAACGCAGCATATTGCAGTGATCTTCGTTGTTTTTTTGTTGCCTAGCTATAAAAAGTGCATTTCTGCTTAAGCAGCGATCTATTTAGTTAAGTTTTAATAAAATGTGGAAGCTAAAATTGTGTAAGACACGCTGTGGGTTATCTGTTTCTTCATGATAACTTATGACGCTATTTTGTTATTATTGTCTCTCTCTTGTTTTCTAGAGATGGAGATTCATGAATACTTTGCTAAAATAAAAGGTTAATAAAAACTCAAAGAACTGGAACGGGTATTTACTTATATGGAATCAACTTTTTTACAGGAAAATATTTTTTTCATTGTTGCTGCTGTTATGAGTGGTGGAATGTTGTTATGGCCAATGCTTTCACGGAATTCTGCTAAAGAAATAGATGTTCAGAAAGCAATCAGGTTTATTAATTACGAAAATGCAGTAATACTCGATGTGAGGGATGATCGTGAATATGCTGAAGGTCATCCTCCAAATTCTAAGCATATTTCTGTCGAGAGCATAAAGGAGCGCTGGCATGAACTGGAGAAGTTCAAGGATAAACCTATTGTTGTGATATTCCAACCTGGCTTACGTGCAGGTCATGCTGGTGCAGTTTTACGTAAAAATGGTTTCAAAAAAGTTTACAATCTTAACGGTGGTATTGATACATGGCGCCGAGAAAATCTTCCAATAGTAAAAGATCGCTAAATAGGTAAAAAAGAATATGGCAAAAGTGATCATGTATGTATCGGGTTTTTGTCCTTATTGTACGATGGCGGAGAAGTTGTTGCGATCCAGAGGTGTGGAGGAAATAGATAAAATCAGAGTTGATTTGCACCCCAATCAACGTACTGAAATGATCAAAAAAACTGGGCGGCGTACCGTACCTCAAATCTATATTGGAGAGACCCATATAGGGGGGTATGATGATCTTGCGCGGCTTGATCAGCAAGGTGGAGTCATAAAGCTGTTATCAACCTGATTTTTAGTGATGTTCTGTCGCTTAATAATCTTTATTATCAATTATTCTAATTGGAATTTAACATGAGTGAGCAACAGCCTGTATTTACTATTGAGAAAATTTATGTCAAGGATCTTTCTCTTGAAATACCAAATGCACCGCATATTTTTCTTGATCGGGAAGTGCCTGAAATTAACATGCAGTTAAGTACACAAGGCGGATGTATCGAGGGGGATATATATGAAGTTATGCTGACAATTACTGTTACTTCACGGATTAAGGAAAAAACTGTATTTCTGATTGAAGCTCACCAGGCTGGAATCTTTCGGATACGTAACGTGCCTGGAAATGATATTGATCCTGTGCTGGGGATCGTATGTCCAAATATTTTATTTCCTTATTTGCGTGAAACTGTATCGGATACTGTGGTGCGCGCAGGATTCCCTCCAGTCATCCTTAATCCAGTTAATTTTGAAGTCATTTATCATCAGAAAAAGCAGCAGACTGAATCAAAAACTGAGAAAGCTCAACAATCACCTGAAACAGAAAGCGTCCATTAATAGGGGGTTCACTTGCTACAAAGAAGAGACTTAATCGAAAGTTTCTTTCTGTTTTTCTCGCTTTTTTTTTCGTGTTGGGGTGTGGCTGCAGAAACAGAATTTTTTTCTGTCTCAGAGAATGCAGTCATAATGTATGACGCCCCTTCGCTGAATGCTGAAAAATTATATGTAGTCAGCATTCATTTGCCATTAAAAGTGATAGCGAAAGTTGAGGGATGGGTAAAAGTAAGTGATAGTAGCGATGCAGTTGCGTGGATAGAGAGAAAATATTTAAGTGATAAGCGTTTTATTATTGTGACCGTTCCATTAGCCAATGTATATCAATCACCAGATGTTCATTCACTCCTACTTTTTCAGGTTCAAAAAAATGTGGTCATAGAATGGTTAAACTCCGACGTTGCCGGCTGGGTTAAAGTACGCCATCGTGATGGCCAGAGCGGTTATATTAGATCTAATCAGGTCTGGGGTTCATGAAAATTGCCATATTGGGAGCAGGTGCTTGGGGTACAGCACTGGCCATCAATTTTTCTGCAAATCATCAAGTCACATTGTGGACAAGAGATCAGAATCAATTGACTGAACTTGTGGCGCTACGAGTTAATCAACGCTATCTTCCTGATTTATTTTTGCCTGATTCTTTGAAATTAACCTCAGAACTGGATCTTGCTGTCAAAAATGCTGAGTTTGTTTTGATTGCTGTTCCTGTCGCCGGATTGCGTGAGTTATTGCAAAAAATTAGCGCAATAGATAAAACACTACCAATCATTCTTGGGTGTAAAGGGTTTGAGACGCAATCATCATTGCTACCCCATCAAATAGTGCAGGAGGTCTATTCTAAGACAGCGCCCTGTGGAATTTTATCAGGTCCAAGCTTCGCACAAGAAGTAGCGCAGGGATTACCTACCGCACTAACTTTGGCATCAGATGACAGTAAGTTTTTTAGGTATATTATTAAGGCAATCCACACCGCTTGCTTACGTATTTATTCAAGTAACGATGTGATTGGTGTAGAAACGGGTGGCGCAATAAAAAATGTTATTGCGATAGCTACTGGTATTTCTGATGGATTAAAACTAGGCAATAATGCACGAGCTGCATTGATAACACGTGGTTTGGCAGAAATTACACGTCTGGGCGTGGCATTGGGTGGCTGCAGAGAAACATTTATGGGGTTAGCTGGAATTGGTGATCTGATTTTAACTTGTACAGGCGATATGTCGCGTAACCGCCGAGTAGGAATGATGCTAGCGGCTGGTCAATTGCTACCTGATATTTTGCAAAGAATTGGACATGTAGCAGAAGGAGTGCATACTGCACGAGAGGCGGAGCGAATGAGTCGGTATTTTAAGATTGAGATGCCCGTGACACAAGGGGTATGTAATATTATTTATGATGAAGTGCCTGCTGAAATAGTAGTTAAGAAAATCCTCGAGCGTGAGCCGAAAACCGAGTTTGATTGATAGCGCTGATGATATTCCTATCAAGCGTTGAGTAAAATTTAAATTCTGGCGGAATTATCGTTATTTTTAAATGTGATTTTACTGGTTTTAGCTCCTCTGGGTCTTCTGTAGTGTCTTTAAAAAAATAATCTCTCTATTTTTGGATAAAGTATCCAAAAAAAGAAATTTTAAGGCAATAACTTGACCAGGCGCAGATGGCTTGATATAAGGGCATCTGCAGGATTTTCTGTTTGTGATTTAAGTATCAATAACCCAATAACGCAAAAAGGGGAATTAAATGAACAAATCTGATCTTATCGATGCCATTGCAGATTCTGCTGGAATTTCTAAAGCATGTGCAGGAGATGCATTGAATGGCGCGTTATCAGCGATTAAAGATGCGCTTAAAAAGAATGAAAGCGTCACCTTGGTTGGTTTTGGAACCTTTAGAGTAGGAAAAAGAGCAGCACGTGCTGGTCGCAATCCCCGTACTGGAGAAGTCATAGAAATCAAAGAAGTCAAAGTGCCCAAATTCACTGCTGGTAAAGCGCTCAAAGATGCGGTAAACTAATCGCTTCCTTACGCAAGGTGGGGTGCTTAGCTCAGCTGGTAGAGCGTCGCCCTTACAAGGCGAATGTCGGCGGTTCGATCCCGTCAGCACCCACCAATCAGCGAGCAAGAATTAGATTATTTTATGTTAGGAGTGGTAGTTCAGTTGGTTAGAATACCGGCCTGTCACGCCGGGGGTCGCGGGTTCGAGTCCCGTCCACTCCGCCAACTCATTATTAAGGGCGAGCATTAAATAGCAATAGCGTATTAATGCAGCCTTTCTTCTCATTTTTTATTTCACTGGATTTTAACTGTGTTTGATTTTGTTCATCGAAAAAAGACGATTGTTCAGGTTATCCTGTTGTTAGCGATTTTGCCGTTTATGTTTTGGGGCGTGCAGTCATATCGTACGGATAGTCAAGAGAGCTATGTCGCAGTTGTTGAAAGTGAAGAGATTCCGCGAAAAGAATTTGAACAAGCCCTTAGGAATCAACATGAGAGCATGCGTAATATGTTAGGGGATAAATTTGACAGCACTCTGCTTGATAATCCTCAGATGCGCTTGGCAGTTTTAGAAAGTCTGATTCAGAAAAAATTACTAAAGCGCGAAGCGGTTAATGTCGGATTAACCGTTTTGGATTCACAATTAGCACGCGAGATTCAGAATATTTCAGCTTTCCACGAGGATCAAAAATTTTCATATCAGCGTTACCAGGAGCTTTTGCGTCGCCAGGAAATGAGTCCAGCACTGTTTGAGTCACGGATGGTAGCTGAGATTATGCAGCAGCAATTACTGGAAGCGGTTAGCAAAAGTGCCATAATTCCAGATACTGTAACACGGAATGTGGCTTACTTAAGCGAAGTGAAGCGTGAAATAAATCAAGTTAAAATTGAGCCGCAACATTTTATATCGCAGATTAACCCGGATGAAGCGGCAATACAGTCTTACTATGATAATCATCAAACAGATTTTCTTCTGCCCGAGCGTGTGCGCATTGAATATTTGGTGTTGTCTTTAGAAGAATTGGCTCAGGATGAAGAAGTTGCGGCAGATGAAATCAAAAAATATTTTGATGAACATCAAAGCGAGTTCGGTCAAGAAGAACAGCGACAAGCCAGTCATATTTTGATTGCTGCTCCTGCAACAGCTTCTGACGATGAAAAGGCTGCAGCACGTGAGAAAGCGGAGAATTTGCTGGCGCAATTAAAAGCTGAACCAGAGAAATTTGCTGAACTGGCGAGCGAGCATTCGGAAGATCAAGGCTCAGCAAAAGTAGGAGGGGATTTAGGGTTCTTAGGACGGGGCTTATTAGTCAAGGATTTTGAAGATGAGCTCTTTCAAATGCAGCCCAATGAAATTCGTGGTCCCGTTGAAACGACTTTTGGTTTTCATATCATTAAACTTTCTGAAATAAAACCGGCACAAACAGCGTCTTTGGAAGAGGTAAGAGACGAGATTGAGCAAACTCTGAAACGTCAGAAGGCTGCAAGCCATTTTGGTGAAATTGCAGAAGATTTCAGTAATATAGTGTACGAGCAAAGTGATAGTTTGCAACCAGCCGCGGAAAGATTTGGTTTATCAATAAAGCAAAGTGAGTGGATCGATAAAAAATCGAAGGAGCCCGCCATCGTTACTAACGAAAAACTGCTGCAGGCAATTTTTTCAGATGATGCTATTAACGAGAAACGCAATACAGAAGCGATAGAAGTCATGCCTGATACTTTTGTTTCTGCCAGGGTATTGGAGCACAAATCAGCTGCCATTCAATCATTAGATGTGGTCAGAGATGACGTCATTGATCGTGTTAAGAAACAGCTCGCCGCTGAACTGGCTGAGCAAGAAGGCAGGACCAAGCTGGCTCAATTACAGGCTGGCGAAGACGTTTCAGTTGCATGGGGCGATACTAAAGAGATATCCTATATGCAACCCCAAGGATTGGAGGTAGAGACTTTGCGTGCTATTTCCCAGACAGAAAATGATAAATTACCCACTTATACAGGGGTAACAGGATCAGATGGAAGTTTTAGCCTGATCCGTATCAATCGGATTATTGAGCCGGCTTCTTTGGATAAAGACCAATACCAAGTTTTTAGTAATCAGCTAAAACAAATGATTGTTCAGGAAGAGTTATCATCGTATCAGCTTGGCCTCAGGCAGCGATACGATGTAAAAATCCGCGAAGAAAGCTATTAATAATTTAAATGGTTATTATTCATCAAGATCAAAAGCAATTGTATTGAAACCGGCATCAACATAAGTAATTTCGCCTGTAATGCCACTGGCTAAGTCACTACAAAGGAAAGCAGCAGCATTGCCAACTTCCTCAGTGGTCACATTTCTTCGTAATGGCGCAACTTTCTCAGCATATCCAAGCAGTTTGCCAAAATTGCTTATGCCGGCCGCAGCGAGTGTTTTAATTGGTCCGGCCGAGATCGCATTTACGCGTATCCCTTTCTTGCCTAGGCTGGAAGCCATGAAACGTACATTTGCCTCCAGACTGGCTTTAGCGAGACCCATTACATTGTAACTTGGCATGACGCGAACAGCACCTAGATAACTGAGCGTCAAAAGTGTAGCATTTCTTCCCTCCATCAATGGCAAGCCAGCTTTTGCTAATGCTGCAAAGCTATAAGAGCTGACTTCATGGGCAATATTAAATGCCTCGCGATTAACGCTTTCAAGATAATCACCTGCTAATGCTTCGCGTGGCGCAAATGCGATAGAATGTACAATACCATCCAACCCATCCCACTCTTTGCTCAAATCTGTAAAGCATTGGTTAATTTCTTCATCATTTCTGACATCGCAACGAAACAATAAATGGCTGTCAAAATCACTAATCAGTTTTGCAACGCGATCCCTTATATCTTCTCCTTGGAAAGTAAAGGCTAGTTGTGCGCCTTCACGCTTCATGGCTTTGGCTATACCATAAGCAATAGATCGATTACTGAGTAGCCCGGTGATGAGGATACGTTTATTGTCTAGAAAACCCATAATATGTCCTTCTACTGGTTGAATCTGAAATTATAACCTAAGGATTATAATAAAGAGGAGTAGTGCAAAAACAATGAAGTTACTGCAAGATATTGATTGGTGATTCTCTTTCTCTTCATCTTATTCTCCACACTAAAAGAGTATGAAATATAAGCTAAATAATATGGATACATTAACCCATCTTTATAATATATTTATGCTGAATTCAATTCCATTTACAGCGAGATAATTTGAATGTTTGTCTCATTCCAGCTCTTGGTTTTTTTAAAAGAATTCCTCAGGATGAGCCCACTTATTGTTTTGATTTTGTTTCTGACAGCCTGCAACGGGGCTATATGGAATAACCCCTATCCAAGCAATGATTCAGGTAAAAATATTCTTTACAATGCATTTGCTGAGCGCCCTAAACATCTTGACCCCGTTCAATCATATAGTTCTAATGAAATATTATTTACTGCTCAGATATATCAGCCTCCTTTGCAGTACCATTATTTGAAACGTCCCTATACGCTTATCCCACAGACAGTGGACAGAATGCCGATCGTGCAATATTTTGACGAAGACGGGAATCTTTTGTCAGCTGATAGTGAGAGTACCAATGTTGCATATTCCGTGTATGAGCTTTCTCTTAAGCAAGATATTTTTTATCAACCTCATCCAGCATTTGCTAAGGATGATCAGGGAGAATTTCTCTATCATGATCTGACACGAGAGGATTTGCAAAAAGTTTCCAAGCTTGCTGATTTTACTCAAAAAAATACAAGGAAATTATTATCGGAAGATTATATTTATCAAATCAAGCGGCTGGCACATCCAAAATTGCATTCACCTATATTTGGTCTAATGGCAAATTATATCGTTGGCCTGAGGGAATATGCCGATACATTGGGGAAGGAGGCTGGTGCTGCTCCTAACAATGTGTACCTTGATTTACGCAATTTTCCATTAGCAGGCGTTGAGAGGGTGGATGACTATACTTTTCGTATTAAAATAAAAGGTAAATATCCTCAATTCATGTATTGGTTGGCAATGCCATTTTTTTCACCCATTCCTTGGGAGGCTGATCGCTTTTACGCCCAAGCAGGGCTCACAAAAAAAAATGTTACCCTAGATTGGTATCCCATAGGGACTGGACCTTATATGCTTACAGAGAATGATCCTAATCGAATCATGGTTCTGGAAAGAAATCCAAATTTTAAAGGGGAGTTTTATCCTTCTGAGGGTATGCCTGATGATATGGAAAAGGGATTACTGAAAGATGCCAGTAAACCGCTTCCATTTATAGACAAGATTATATTTAGTCGTGAGAAGGAGAGTATTCCGCGTTGGAACAAATTTCTGCAGGGATATTATGATGCTTCAGGAATCGGTTCTGATAGTTTTGATCAAGCTGTACAAGTGACTGGGCAAGGCGAGGCAACAGTTACTGAAGCAATGAAAGCACAAGGAATACGATTGGAGACAGCTGTGGCGCCTTCTACTTATTATATCGGATTCAATATGCTTGATCCGATTGTGGGAGGTCGTACTGAACAAGAAAAGGAGTCTGCCCGTAAATTACGGCAAGCAATTTCAATTGCAGTGGATTATGAAGAATATATCTCGATATTTGCCAATGGTCGAGGTATTCCTGCGCAGAGTCCTATTCCACCTGGAATTACGGGCTATCGAGAAGGCAAGGAGGGGATTAATCCGATTGTCTATAAATGGCAAGATGGAAAGGCGCACCGCAGATCTATTGAAGAAGCAAACAGGTTGTTGGCGGAAGCTGGCTACCCTAATGGAATAGATAATAAGAGTGGCACGCCACTTGTATTGTATTTTGATGTGACAGCGCGTAGTGCCGATGACAAATCGCTGCTTGACTGGATGCGCAAGCAGTTCAGAAAAATCAATATCCAGCTAGTCGTTCGCAGCACTGACTATAATCGTTTTCAGGATAAAATACGAAAGGGTAACTCCCAAATTTTTGAGTGGGGTTGGAATGCAGATTACGCTGATCCAGAAAACTTTCTGTTTTTACTGTATGGTCCTCAGCGTAAGGTGGGCAGTAATAGCGGAAATAATGCTGCTAATTATGATAATGCCGAGTATAACCGGTTGTTCGAGCGGATGGAAAAGATGGAGGATAGTCCAAAGCGAGAGCAAATCATCGCTCGCATGGTTGAGATCTTGCGCGAGGATGCGCCCTGGTTGTGGGGGTATCACCCGAAAGATTATGCCCTGTATCATTCCTGGTACAACAATGTGAAACCCAATAAATTGTCTTATAACAACATTAAATATTCGCGTATTGATTCTGTTTTACGGGAGCAAAAGCGGCGCGAATGGAATGAGCCAGTGATATGGCCAGTTGGGGTAGGCGTAACTGTGCTGCTCTTATCCCTTATTCCTGGAATAATTGCCTATCGCCGCAGACAACGAGCTGTCGGGCTCAGGAAAGCAGCTGCATAAACTGGAAAAATTCTTAAGTTGCTATGCTTAATTACATTCTTAGACGCATTCTCTATGCAATCCCGATTTTAGTGGGGGTTAATCTCATCACTTTCACCTTGTTTTTTGTAATTAATACGCCTGATGATATGGCACGGATGCATCTAGGGGTCAAGCATGTGACGGATGAGGCAATCATAAAGTGGAAACTAGAACACGGTTATGATAAACCTTTGCTGTATAACCCCGAGGCTGAGGGTCTTGCAAAATTGACTAGCACCATATTCTTTGAAAAATCAATCGCAATGTTTGTATTTGATTTTGGTCATGCTGATGATGGGCGCGTTATTGGGCATGAAATCAAATCACGGATGTTGCCGAGTCTGGCTATTGCGCTTCCAATATTTTTATTGGGGTTGCTAGCTCATATTACTTTTGCGCTGATTATGGTTTTTTTTCGCATGACTTATATAGATTTCTGGGGTGTCGTAATGTGTGTGGCGCTCATGTCGATTTCAAGTTTGTTTTATATTATTGGCGGCCAATTTCTTGTGAGTAAGTTGTGGCATTTAGTGCCTATTTCTGGCTATGGTAGTGGACTGGATGTAGGGAGGTTTTTGCTATTACCCATTATCATCGGGGTAATAAGTAGTGCTGGAGCGAATATACGGTGGTATCGCACAATTTTTCTGGAAGAAATGAATAAGGAGTATGTTCGGACCGCACGCGCCAAAGGTTTGCCAGAAACAATTGTATTATTTAGGCATGTACTCAAAAATGCTCTGATTCCAATTCTTACAGGTGCAGTGGTAATCATCCCATTATTGTTTCTTGGTAGTCTGATTACTGAGTCGTTTTTTGGTATACCAGGCTTGGGAAGCTATACTATCGAGGCAATCAATTCTCAGGATTTTGCCGTGGTTCGTGCCATGGTGTTTCTAGGTTCTTTGCTCTATATCGTAGGTCTGATCTTGACTGATATATCCTATACTCTGGTAGATCCAAGGATCAGGCTGGAATGATGCAGAATGAATTTATGTTTATGTCTACATTTTTTGCGATATTATTTGCCTAATAATCAATGGGTATAGGATCAAGACTGCGCCATAGATACCAGGTAGCTACCGAACGCCAAGGCCGCCAGTTTGTAGCAATGGTTTGTAATCTATTTTTCTCTATTGGTTGATTGCCATTATAGTGAATGCTTACGGCTCGTTGCAATCCAATGTCGGCTAAGGGAAGGACATCTGGTCGCTGCATGTAAAAGATCAGAAACATTTCTGCAGTCCAGCGACCAATACCCTTTATCTGGATGAGGTGAGCAATCAGAGCCTCATCATTCATTTTCTGCCAAACTATTTCGTCGTATCCATCCTTTAAGAATCGCTCCGATAAATCTTGCAGATAACTTATTTTTCTGGAAGATAGACCGCATGCTCGTATTATGGCGGTATCGATGCTATACAGATTTTCAGGTGTAATGTTATTAGAGAAAGCGGTAGCTAGTTTTTGCCATACGCTTGTTGCAGCTTTGACTGAAATTTGCTGGCCAATTATAGCGCGAACCAGCGTAGTAAAAGCATCCCCACGCGAATAGAGTGCGGAATCGTTAAATTGGCTTACGAGTCGTCGCATGACGGGATCTCGTTTTGCTAAATCATCCCTCGCTTGTTCCCAAAATGCAGGAGCATTACGTTGTTTTTCTTTAAGTAAAACCATCTTTCGCCATCTATATTTTGTAACTAAAAACCATTTGCTAATTACTTAATTGGAAATTTATTTTACATGATAAGCACTCGATATTTATCGGCAATTTATTCTCAAAATTAAAGTAATTTTGTTTATTTTTAAGGCCTTGCTTGTTCCTTTTAAGTCTTTGTCACAAAAGTAAAAAGTCCATATTTTTCTACTTGACTACCCTCATTTTTTTGATTAGAGTGGCAAAAGGTGGTAGAAAGTGGGGAAGAGTGGGGAATATTTAGAATAAAGCTTGAGCTTCCAATAAAAAATAAAGGAGCGGCATGTTTCGCGGTATTACACAACTTTGCTTGGATAGTAAGGGCAGGTTTGCGGTGCCTGCGAAGTACCGAGAAGAATTATTATCCAGCTGTGCCGGAAATTTAGTGATTACTGCTGATCCTTCAAGATGCTTGCTGATTTACCCCCAGCCTTCCTGGGAACCCATAGAAAAAAAACTGAATAGTCTCTCTAGCTTCAATCCACAAAGTCGTAGCTTGCAACGTCTTATTGTAGGTAACGCATGTGATGTTGAAATGGACGGTGCAGGGCGGATACTGGTAGTGACGCCCTTACGTCAGTTTGCCAGTTTAGTCAAAGATATAGTATTAGTTGGTCAAGGTGAGAAATTCGAGTTGTGGGATGCTGAAAAGTGGAATCAAGAAATTGAGGCAGCGCTTGTATATAAAGATGGGAATATGCCCCCCGAGCTGGAAGGGTTCTCATTGTAATGCTGGGGTATTGCTGTGCATTTACCCGTTCTGCTAAATGAAGCTATCGATGCGTTAGCAATCAAAACAGATGGAGTTTATGTAGATGGCACATTTGGGTATGGTGGACATAGTCGTTTGATTTTATCCAAATTGGGTAAAAAAGGACGATTGATTGCATTTGATAAAGATTTGGCTGCGATCAAAGCGGCAAAAATGATTGATGATAAGCGATTCAGTATAAGGCACTGCAGTTACGTCAAGATACAAAATGAATTGCTCGCATTAAAAGTGGAGCGCGTAGACGGCGTGCTGCTAGATCTCGGAGTGTCTTCGTCTCAGCTGGACGAAAGTGCACGTGGATTTAGCTTTCGCTTAGAAGGACCGCTTGACATGCGGATGGATACTAGCTGTGGAGAAACAGCGGCAGAGTGGCTTAATTCTGTTACGGAGTCACAATTAGAAGAGGTAATTAGAAACTATGGTGAGGAACGGAATGCTAAGCAGATTGCAAGAGCAATTGTTATGGCACGAGTACGGCATCCTATTTCTACCACGATTCAACTTGCCGAGATTGTAGCAGCGGTGGCGCGCGCGCGTGGGTATCAGCGGGAAAGTAAGCACCATCCAGCGACACGCACTTTTCAGGCGATACGCATATACCTTAATCAAGAACTTGAAGAATTGTTGTTAACTTTGCCGCAATGTGTGGATTTATTAAACCTTGGTGGGCGATTGGTTGTCATCAGTTTTCATTCGCTTGAGGATCGCATAGTAAAACGTTTTATGCGCACAGAAGCGAGCTCAGACAGGCTGCCGCATAAACTTCCTTTGCGTGATAGAGAAGTAAAAGAGTTGAGTAAACAGCGGTTGCGATTGGTAGGCAAGGTACAGCGGCCGGGTGCACGGGAAGTAGCGGTTAATCCACGCGCAAGAAGCGCGATCATGCGTGTGGCAGAAAGAATCATAATTAATGAGTAATTATATGATTAAATTGAATATTTATCTGGCTGTGATTCTTATTATTTGTGGACTAGGCATTGTTACCTCGCAGCATGAGGCACGTAAACTTTTTATATTGTTAGAGAAAGAACAGGAGTTGGCTGATCAATTGGCAATAGAATGGAATCAACTACTACTTGAGCAGAGGACATGGGCGATGCATGGGCATGTTGAAAAAATTGCCAGAGGGAAGCTTGACATGGTTGTACCAGCACCTCTAAGTATTCGGATTATTTTGCCTGACCATGTCTCAAACCGGCCCTATAAGGAGTTTCCTTGATCATGAGACGCGATCCTGCATCGTCTTTGGCTTTACCTCTATGGCGTTCACGATTGCTGATAATGCTATTGCTGTTGGGGTTGGCTGTACTGGCAGGGCGCGCTATTTATTTGCAAGGACTGAATAAGGATTTTCTCCAACAGCAAGGGCAATCACGCTATAGCCGTATCGTGGAATTGAATGCGCAACGGGGAAAAATAACAGACCGGCATGGTGAGATACTGGCGATCAGTGCCCCAGTAAAATCTGTTTGGGCAGATCCGCAAAAAGTAAACGCAACACCCGAGCAATTACAGGCATTAGCTCAATTGCTCGAAATGGATGTAACAGACCTACGCAAGCGAGTTCTTGATCAGGATAAGAGATTTATTTATCTAAGAAGACAATTATCACCGGAAATGGCATCTGGTGTGGCTAATTTAAAAATAGCCGGTGTGTATCTTAAACGGGAATTTTACCGATATTACCCAACAGGGGATGTGGCTGCCCACATTGTTGGTTTTGCTGACATAGATGGAAAGGGACAAGAAGGTGTAGAACTAGGATGGGAAGATATTCTTACGGGTGAGCATGGTAGCCGTCGCGTAATTAAGGATCGTATCGGGCGTGTCATAGAGAGTGTCGAGAAAATTCGCTCGCCCAAACCTGGCCAAAACTTGATGTTATCGATTGATAGTAAAATACAATATCTTGCTCATCGAGAATTAAAGCGAGCAGTTAAGGCTAATCAGGCTAAGGCGGGTAGTGTTATTGTGCTGGATGTACAGACAGGAGAAGTGCTGGGATTAGCCAATTATCCCTCCTATAACCCTAACCAGCGATCAACTATACGACCTGGAATAACACGTAATCGGGCTTTAGTTGATGTTTTCGAACCGGGCTCGACACTCAAGCCATTTGCTGTCGCTGTCGCGATGGAGATAGGCAAGATTAATCCCAATACGCTGTTTCATACCTCTCCGGGTATGCTGAAAGTAGGAAACGCTACGATACGGGATGTCCGTAATAAAGGAACAATTTCTGTATCTCAAGTTATTCAAGAATCGAGTAATGTGGGGGCAGCAAAAATTGCTCTGATGTTACCCTCTAAAACATTGTGGGAAATGCTGAGTCGTTCTGGTTTTGGTATGCCAACGGGAGCAAGCTTTCCGGGAGAAGAAAACGGTAGATTGCGTCCTTACCATAAGTGGCGACCCATCGAACAGGCTACGATGTCCTATGGCCATGGAATATCAGTCAATTTAATGCAATTAGCACGTGCGTATACTCTCTTTGCTGCAGGAGGAGAGCTCAAACCTGTATCGTTATTGAAACGGGATATCCCACCTGTTGGTCAGCAAGTGATTTCACGTGAAACGGCACTGGCCATGAGCAGGATGCTCGAGACAGTAGTGCAGCCCGGCGGTACTGGCTTGCAAGCTAAAGTCAACGGTTATCGAGTTGCTGGCAAAACTGGAACAGCGCATAAGCCATTGGAAGGTATGAAAGGTTATGCAAAAAACCGATATATTTCTACATTTGTTGGTTATGCGCCAGTATCCAATCCTCGTCTGGTTGTTGCAGTCATGATTGATGAACCTTCGGCGGGACAATATTACGGAGGAGCTGTGGCAGCTCCTCTATTCAGTCAAGTGATGTCGGGTGCGTTGCGACAATTACGTGTTCCACATGATGCGCTTGGCAATATTGTAACTTCTCCTTTACCTGTTAAGTTGGAGAATGAAGGATGACACCAGGAGCAATACGGAAATCGGATGCAAATTTTGCAATCAGGCTTCTCGATCAACTTGGAGTGCCAGTGAAGCGCTTGACTGCAGACAGCCGTAAGTTGATACCAGGCGATACCTTTCTTGCTTATGCCGGTGAGAGATATGATGCACGCAAAGATATTCCTCATGCTATTGCAGTAGGCGCCAATGCTGTGATTTGGGAGAAGAATCAATTTACATGGAATCACCTTTGGAAAATACCGAATTGTGCTGTATCAGGATTGCAAGCCAAGGCTGGTGTGATTGCCAGTCATGTGTATGGATATCCCTCGCGTGAATTAGGGCTTGTAGGCATTACTGGCACTAATGGTAAAACTTCATGTAGTCACTGGTATGCTCAGGCAATGACAGCATTAGGGAAAAAAATCGCGGTTATTGGTACGCTAGGGAATGGATTCTTAGACTCACTAAACGAATCGGTCAATACAACACCAGATGCAGTGTCACTCCAGGCGGAATTTGCAAAGATTTTGCAAAATGGAGCAGAAGGTGTGGTAATGGAGGTTTCATCTCATGGTCTGGTGCAGGGCCGGGTTAATGGCGCTGAATTTGCCGTGGCGGTGTTGACTAATTTATCACGTGATCATCTTGATTATCATGGCAATATGGATGCCTATGCTGCCGCTAAAGCAAAATTATTTTTCTGGCCAACACTTAAGTGCGTGGTTTTAAACCTAGATGATGTGTTGGGAATGGAGTTGTCTCACCAGCTTGTACACAAGAATATGCAAGTTATTGGATATGGATTCAATCAACCGGACAATATGGGGAGATATTCACAAAACTTGAGGATACTGCGAGGAAAAAACCTTAAAGTAGATATCGATGGGTTGGAGTTTGATGTTGAATTTGAAGGACAGCGAAAAAGTTTGAAAGCTAATGTCACGAGCACATTTAATGCCTCGAATTTGCTGGCTGTCTTGGCTACTATGCTTGCGAATGGGGTCGATTTTCACAAGGCATCTAATGCATTATCACAGGTTAAACCGATTGCAGGAAGAATGGAGAAATTTGGTGGAGGCGAGCAACCTGTGGTAATCATTGATTATGCCCATACTCCGGATGCTTTGGAGAAGGTGTTAAGGGGATTGAGAGAAACGATTTATAACAGTCAAGCAAGAAATAAATTTAGCTTAAGAAAGCCGAGATTGATCTGTGTATTTGGTTGCGGGGGTGATCGGGATCGAGGAAAACGTCCCTTAGCTGGTGAAATAACTACAAAGCTTGCCGACGAAGTCATCATTACTAGTGATAATCCACGTAGCGAAGATCCTCGTGGCATTATAAACCAAATAATAACGGGTATTTCGCGTCACAATTACTCAATTGAAGAAGACCGTACATCAGCGATTTATCAGGCTATACACAATGCGCGAAAAGGTGATGTAGTGCTGATTGCTGGTAAAGGATCTGAAGCGTATCAGGAAATTAATGGACAAAAAAATCCATTTGATGATCGTGAAATTGCGCAACAAGTACTAGATGATCTAGCTAACCTGAAAATGCAGGCGCAGAGATGATGTCAGTACAAGAAGCTGCGCACGCCCTATCCGCACAGTGGAGGGGTGAGAATGTTTTATTTACAGGTGTGAGCACAGATAGTCGAACTATCAAGCATGGTGAGCTATTTGTAGCATTATCCGGCGAACGATTCGATGGTCATCAATTTATTGCCAGCGCAAGAGATCAAGGAGCAGTCGCTGCCTTAGTAGAGAGAAAGATTGATATTGGACAATCTCTACCAGGATTTGGTTGGTTACAAGTTTCTGACACCCGATTAAGTCTAGGGCAATTATCAAATTATTGGCGCACGCGCTTTTCATTGCCACTCGTGGCGGTTACTGGAAGCAATGGTAAGACAACGGTTAAGGAAATGATTGCCTCCATTTTTTGTAAAGCAGTGATGGCTAATGTCGAAGAAAACGATTTGGCTTCAGACAGAGTGCTGGCAACTATTGGTAATCTTAACAATGATATTGGTGTACCACAAATGTTGTTAAGGCTGCGCGAGCAGCATGCTTATGCCGTAATCGAGATGGGTATGAATCACGCTGGGGAGATCGCTTATTTAACCCGTTTGACTCATCCAACTGTAGCCGTTATTACGAATGCCGGTGCAGCTCATATTGAAGGACTTGGTACGGTAGAAGCAGTGGCGCGGGCCAAAGGCGAAATCTTTGAGGGTTTGAGTGATAAGGGGGTGGCCATCATCAATGCAGATGATAATCATGCTTCATTATGGCGCAGCCTGGTAAAAAGTAGGCATATCATTGATTTCAGTTTGAATAGCCCTGCACAAGTAACAGCTTGTTACCAATCTGATTCTTCCGAAAATAGATGGATGCTTAAACTTCCTGAAGGGAGCGAGGAGATACGATTACAAGTGCCAGGTCAGCATAATATCTACAATGCTCTGGCAGCTGCAGCAACAGCGGTTGCTGTTGGCATTGATAAACAAACGATTGCAGCAGGATTACAAGCATTTCGTGGCATACAAGGGCGTCTGCAAAAAAAACTTGGCTTACATAAAGCAATCTTGATTGATGACACCTATAACGCTAATCCGGAGTCAATGAGAGCGGCACTTGCGGTGCTCGCTAATGAATCTGGAAAAAAAGTGCTGGTGCTTGGTGATATGGGAGAATTAGGTCCGAATGCGGCGGATTTTCATTACCAGATTGGTATAGAAGCAAATCATTTCGGGATAGATCAGTTGCTTACTTTGGGCAGTTTAAGCAAACACGCTGCGGTTGGATTTGGTAGGGGTGCTCGCCACTTTTCAAGTATGGATGCTTTGCTAGTAGAAGCGGAAAAATTATTGGACAGCAACGTTAATATGCTGGTAAAAGGCTCGCGTTTTATGCAGATGGAGCGCGTGATAAGACGGTTAGAGGCTTGATGTTGTATCTTCCGTGACAAGAAATGAATGACAATAACCATTTAATGCAATGTAAGCAATTTGTATTGTTCGAAGGATAAAAATGCTATTAGTAATCTCTCAATGGATCTCCCAGGATATCCGTGCATTTAATGTTTTTAGTTATATTACCTTACGCACGATGTTGGCTGCACTTACCGCCTTGGTGATTTCATTTATTGTCGGCCCAACCATGATCCGCAAGTTGATGGCGTATAAAATTGGCCAATCCATACGTGATGATGGTCCGCAAACTCATCTTGTTAAGGCGGGCACGCCAACGATGGGAGGAGCACTGATACTCGTCTCAATTATCATTACAACGCTATTATGGGCGGATCTGACTAATCGATATATTTGGATCGTTTTATTGACTACTTTGGGATTTGGCGTCATCGGCTGGATAGATGATTACCGTAAAGTAGTCCATCGTAATTCCAAAGGCTTATCTGCATCAGTTAAGTTTTTCTGGCAATCAGTCATCGCGTGTTGTGTAGCATGGTATCTCGTCTCGATAGCTGAGCTTCCTGAACAGATTAATATGATTGTGCCATTCTTTAAAGAGGTGGCGATTCCATTGGGGATCTCTGGCTTTGTGTTGTTGACTTATCTCGTTATCGTAGGAACAAGCAATGCAGTAAATTTGACAGATGGATTAGATGGTCTTGCCATTATGCCGACAGTCATGATTAGCGGTGCTCTGGCAATTTTTGCCTATGTAGCCGGTCATGTTGTTTTCGCAAAATATCTGGGTATTCCTTATATCCCTAATGCTGGTGAACTGGCAGTTTTTTGTGGTGCACTTGCCGGTGCTGGTTTGGCATTTCTATGGTTTAACACTTATCCGGCAGAAGTATTTATGGGTGACGTTGGTGCACTTGCACTGGGTGCAGCATTAGGTGTGATAACCGTGATTGTCCGCCAGGAAATCGTGTTGGTCATTATGGGCGGAGTATTTGTGATGGAAGCTTTGTCGGTGATGTTACAAGTGACATCCTTTAAGCTGTTCGGTAAGCGTATCTTCCGTATGGCGCCCCTTCATCATCATTTTGAATTGAAAGGATGGAAAGAGAATCAGGTGGTCGTCAGATTCTGGATTTTGACGATCATTCTAGTGTTAGTGGGATTATCAACATTAAAGTTACGATGAATTTGCGTAATAAAAAAGTGCTGGTTTTGGGAATGGGGGAAACGGGTCTATCGATGGTGAAATGGTTAACACGCCAAGGTGCAGAGGTGCGTGCTGCTGATAATCGTACTTCCCCTCCGAATCGTGCAGTGCTGGAACAATTGATTCCTGCTGGAAAAATATACGGTGGACCGTTCAGAGCAGAAGTGTTTAATGATATTGAGCTCATTGCGATCAGCCCGGGTGTGCCATTGGCTGAGCCGCTCGTACAACAAGCTGTGAAGCGCGACATACCCGTAGTAGGAGATATTGAATTATTTGCCCAGGCACTAGAAAAGCTTGAGCAACCAAGGCCCAAAATTTTGGCCATTACCGGTTCGAATGGAAAGACAACTGTCACGACGATGGTAGGCGAGATGGTCAGAAATGCGGGATGGGATGTTGAAGTGGCGGGTAACATTGGTCCGGCAGTATTGGAATCACTCATGCGGCGCATGGATTTGGGTAAATTGCCACAATATTGGGTGCTGGAGCTTTCTAGTTTTCAACTGGAGACAACACAAAATCTTGCTGCTGATGCAGCAGCGGTACTTAATTTAAGTGAAGATCATTTCGATCGCTATGCTGGCATGCATGACTATGCAGTAGCTAAAGCAAGAATCTTTATCGGAGATAACAAAAGTGTCCAAATTCTAAATCGGGATGATGCGATTGTGCGCGCTATGGCATTGCCTGACAGAAAACAAATGACTTTTGGCCTGGATGAACCAATCTCAAATATGGATTTTGGTTTGTTGCAAAGTGGTGCAGATCTTTGGTTGGTTCAAGGAGGAATGTACTTAATAAAAGCTAGTGAGATGATGATTCCTGGCATGCATAATATTGCCAATGCGCTGGCGGCGATAGCGTTATGTCGTGCCGTCACATTGCCCTATGAGCCCCTGTTGAAAGCTTTGCGTGAGTTTCAGGGATTGCCCCATCGTATGCAAAAAATAGCTGTGATTAATAATGTTACTTTTTATGACGACTCCAAAAGCACTAATGTAGGATCCGCTATTGCAGCATTGAATGGAATGCAAAAAAACGTGGTGTTGATTGCAGGGGGGGATGGGAAGGGGCAAGACTTTTCTCCTTTAAAGCAACCTGTAGCTAACTGTACGCGTGCAGTGGTATTACTTGGTCGTGATGCCAAAAAGATCGCTGAAGTAATCAGCGATTGCCAATTTTCAATTCATTATGCTGCAACCATGGACGAGGCTGTCCGGATAAGTTTTTTATTGGCACAACCAGGTGATGTAGTTATGTTGTCCCCAGCTTGCGCCAGTTTGGATATGTTTAGAAATTACATCCATCGGGCAGAGGTTTTTATTGCTGCTGTCAGAGAAATTGAAAAGAAGTTTATTTTTTCTGCTCAAGAGAGCCATTGACTCATGATTAATCAACCCACTATTAATCGCCAGGAAATAACAACCGATTTTGACTACTATTTGATTTGGTCTGCACTAATATTGTTAAGCCTTGGGTTGGTCATGGTTTATTCTGCATCAATTGCAATCGCCGAGTCGGAATATGGTGAAAGTGGCTCGTACTATTATTTGATACGTCATAGTATTTATTTATTTGTAGGTCTAGTAATCGGATTTTTTGCTTTCCAATTTCCTATGCGCGCATGGCGGGAATATTGCCCCCATCTGTTTTTGGTCGGAACTATATTATTAATTCTGGTATTGATTCCAGGAATTGGTCGTGAAATTAATGGCAGTCAGCGCTGGATTTCACTGGGAATAGTCAATTTTCAACCATCTGAGCTGATGAAGCTCTTAATGGTGATCTACGCTTCGGATTATGTCGTTCGTAAATTGGCTTACCTCGATAACTGGCGTAAAGGTGTTTTGCCTATCCTGGCTTTGATATCCGCAGTAGGTTTTTTGTTACTGCGCGAACCTGATTATGGCGCATTTGTAGTTGTGACTGGCATTGCGGTTGCAATTATGTTCATGGGGGGTATGAGTCTAAAGCTATTTGTCGGAGTGACAGGGCTGCTCGTTGCTTGTTTGAGTCTATTAATTATATCAGTAAGTTATCGTAGTAGTCGTATTGATGGTTTTCTAGATCCGTGGGCTGATCCTTATGGCAAGGGTTATCAATTAAGCCATGCATTGATTGCATTTGGGCGAGGTGAATGGTTTGGAGTGGGGTTGGGTGGAAGTGTAGAAAAACTGTTTTATTTGCCGGAAGCACATACTGATTTTATGTTTGCTGTGCTTGCTGAAGAATTGGGGTTTGTAGGTGTGGCAACGGTGATGGCGATGTTTACCTGTATACTTGTGCGCGCATTTATTATCGGCCGTACAGCAGCCATCTTGGAAAACTATTTCTCAGCCTTGGTAGCACAAGGAATTGGGGTCTGGCTGGGGTTCCAGGCTTTTATCAATATGGGGGTAAATATGGGAGTGTTGCCGACTAAAGGATTGACACTACCACTTATGAGTTTTGGTGGAAGTAGTATCGTCGTTACCTGTATTGCGCTTGCTGTTTTATTGCGGGTAGATTGGGAAAATAGACAAAAAATAAAAGGGTTAAACGTGTGATTACTTTGATAACTATTCTAGTGATGTGAAGGTGGCACGAACAATCATGATTATGGCTGGTGGAACAGGCGGTCATGTTTTTCCTGGATTGGCAGTGGCTGATCATATGAAAACATTAGATTGGCATATCGTCTGGTTGGGTACACATAATGGGATGGAGGCGGTATTAGTACCCAAGCATGGATATCACACTGAGCTGATTGAATTTTCCGGTTTGAGGAGGAAAAAAGTGCTGGATTGGTTATGGTTGCCATGGCGCTTGTTGTTGGCTTTCTGGCAGAGCGCCAGAATAATTATCCGCACTCAACCCGATGTGGTATTGGGAATGGGCGGTTATCCCGCTTTTCCAGGCGGTATCATGGCCTCATTATTAAATAAACCTCTCTTAATCCATGAGCAAAATGCAATTCCTGGTCTTACGAACCGGATCCTTGCAAAAATTGCTGACAAAATTTTACTGGGATTTCCCGCTGCTATAAGAGGTAAAACCAACAAAGTACAGGTGACTGGAAATCCAGTGCGATATGACATTTTGCGATTGCCGTTACCTGAACAACGTTTTGCTAAGCGCAGTGGAAGACTCAAGGTATTAGTGATCGGGGGCAGTTTGGGAGCACGCATACTGAATACAACCATACCAAAGGCATTAAAGCTGATTCCAGAAAATGAACGTCCTTGGATCACACACCAGGCAGGAAAAAATAATTTGAATGAATTGCAAAAAAATTATGCTGAATCTGGGGTAGAGGGTAATTTGGTATCTTTTATCGAAGATATGGCTGCGAGTTATGCTGAATGCGATCTAGTCATCTGTCGTGCTGGTGCGCTGACTATATCAGAGCTGGCGGTGGTGGGTGTTGCTAGTATTCTTATCCCCTATCCTTTTGCAGTGGATGATCATCAAACTGCTAATGCTCAGTTCTTAAGCCAACATAATGCCGCCCTGTTATTGCCTCAAGATAAATTAACTCCAGAGGTTCTGGCAGGTTTGATCAGGGGACTTACACGTAAAAGATTACTGGAGATGGCAACACTCGCGCGCAGTCTAGCGATACCGGATGCAACCAAAATGGTCGCAGAGGTCTGTCTGGAAATAGGAGCGCCGGCTAGATGAAACATAAGGTTAGGCATGTGCATTTTGTAGGAATTGGAGGTTCAGGGATGGGGGGAATCGCTGAAGTCATGATTAATCAGGGCTATCTGGTAAGTGGCTCAGATCTAAGCAAGAGTCTGACAACTGAGCGTTTGCAGAAACTGGGTGCCATAGTTCATATCGGCCATGCCAAGGAGAATGTTGCATCTGCTGACGTTGTGGTGACTTCAACCGCAGTAAGACAGGACAATCCTGAGGTTACAGCCGCACGTGAACGTCGCATTCCAGTGGTACCACGTGCCATGATGCTGGCAGAATTATTACGCTTGCGACAAGGAATAGCTGTGGCGGGTACTCATGGTAAAACGACTACCACCAGTCTCATTGCAAGTATTTTGGCAGAAGCAGGACTTGATCCGACTTTCGTGATTGGTGGCAAACTCGAGGCAGCGGGCAGTCATGCCAAACTCGGTAGTGGGGAATTTATCGTAGTAGAAGCAGATGAGTCTGATGCTTCCTTTCTTTATTTAAAGCCTATTTTGGCAGCAGTGACCAATATCGATGCTGATCATATGGTTACTTATGGTCATGATTTCAGTAAGCTCAAACAGACATTTGTCGAATTTATCGAGCACTTACCTTTTTATGGTATGGCAGTATTATGTATCGATGATAAAAATGTGCGCGATATCATGTCAACCATTACTAAGCCAGTGACCACCTATGGCTTGTCCGAAAGTGCACATATTAGTGCGACTGATATTCACCACGATAATGGCAGAATGCATTTTTGTGCACATATTGGCGTAAATAATATAGCACGCAAAATCAATGTTACGCTTAATCTACCAGGTATTCATAATGTTCAGAATGCACTTGCAGCCATAGCAGTTTGTAATGAGCTGGGCGTCTGTGATGCTGCCATCATCCATGCTTTGGCGACATTTGGAGGTGTCGAACGTCGTTTTCAGCGCTATGGTGAGGTTAAATTGACCGGACAAAGTAGTTTTACCTTGATAGATGACTATGGTCACCATCCAGTGGAAATCGCTGCAACTATGGCAGCAGCGCGTGGTGCATTTCCTGGGCGCCGGCTCGTGTTGGTTTTTCAACCTCACCGTTATACTCGTACGCGAGATGTGTTTGAAGATTTCGTCCGAGTATTGTCCAGCGCTGATCTGTTGCTGCTGACCGAGGTATATGCAGCGGGAGAGGATCCTATCGTTGCTGCAGATAGCAAATCACTAGCCCGTGCCATTAGAGTACTAGGAAAATTGGAACCCATTTATACCGAACATATAGATGAACTTCCTGCAGTGATCCATGAGGTTGTATTAGATAGGGATATCGTATTGATCATGGGGGCTGGCTCAATAGGGAAAGTAGCTGCTCGTGTGAAGCAAGCCGTGAAAAAACTTGCTGTCGTGGGTGAATGAATCAATGAGTACACTAATATCACGCTATCTAAAATTTAGTCGAGCGATATCTCGGCCGCGTGTGACGGCTATGAGCATTTCAGAGCAGGATGATTTTATTGGAGTGATCGATACCCGTTTGCTACGGGGTGTGCTACGTGGGCATGAACCGATGAGAAAACACGTTTCTTGGCGTGCTGGAGGTGTGGCGGATTATTTTTACTTACCGGCTGATCTGCAAGATCTTGTTCTATTTTTACGCCATTTACCCAGAGCCGAGCCGGTTCATATGATTGGGTTAGGGAGCAATTTGCTGGTGCGTGATGGGGGTCTTCGCGGTGTAGTCGTGGCATTGCATGCCCGGCTTAGTAATTTACTTCTGATCAAGCAAGATGAAGTAGGTGGCTTAATTTATGCCGAGGCGGGAGTGCCTTGTGCCAAGCTAGCACGTTTTGCAGCTTTACATCACTTGGCTGGTGCAGAATTTCTGGCTGGAATTCCAGGGACGGTGGGGGGAGCCTTAGCAATGAATGCTGGATGTTATGGTGCAGAAACTTGGGGAATTGTAGAGAAGGTTAAAACAATCAATCGAGTAGGTAAGTTGCATGAACGGAACCCAGAAGATTATCTTGTCGGGTACCGGCATATCGCTTTGCAACAAGAATTCGATAGCGTTAGCGATGAGGAATGGTTTGTCGGCGGGTGGTTCAAATTACAACAAGGTAATCATGACAACTCCCGACAAAAAATCAAAGCATTATTAGCAGCGCGTATTAATAGTCAACCACTGAATTTTCCTAATGCAGGTTCGGTTTTCCGTAACCCGACTGGTGACTATGCCGCACGCCTGATAGAAGCATCCGGCCTCAAGGGCTATCGTGTAGGTGGAGCAATCGTTTCAAGCAAGCATGCCAATTTCATCATCAATGACGAGGGCGCTACTGCTGCGGATATCGAGGCAATTATTTCCCTGATACGCAGCACCGTGAAGGAAAAATCAGGAATTGATTTGATTCAGGAGGTTAGGATTATTGGCGATGCCAGGGATGAGAGATAATGCGCGTGCCTAATTTCGGAAAAGTTGCCGTACTGCTAGGTGGGCGTTCAGCAGAGCGTGAAATTTCACTTAAAAGTGGCGCGGCAGTACTTAAGGCGCTGCTAAGTAAAGGGGTGGATGCGTATCCTTTTGATCCGGCTCATCAGCCTATGGAAGCGCTACAGCAACAAGGGTTCAATCTGGCATTCATCGCATTGCATGGCCGTTATGGAGAGGATGGTTCGGTCCAGGGGGCTTTAGAACTGATGGGGTTGCCTTATACTGGCAGTGGTGTTCTTGCGAGCGCTCTGGCAATGGATAAATGGCGCACTAAATTAATCTGGCAGGCCGTGGGAATCAGTACGCCCCGTTACCTCATCATCGATGCCCAAAGTGATTTTGATGAAGTGGTAGCTTACCTCGATTTACCTTTGATCATTAAACCGGCACGCGAAGGCTCAACGATAGGTCTTAGTAAGATTGAGGCAAAGAAAGATTTTTCAAATGCTTATCAGTTAGCAGCACAGCATGATTCGATTGTATTGGCAGAGCAATTTATTGAGGGTAAGGAATTAACTGCCGCAATTCTGGGTGAGATACCGCTGCCACTAGTTCGCATAGAAGTGACCGGAGAACTGTACGATTATCATGCAAAGTATGTTGCAAATGATACCCGTTATTTTTGCCCAAGCGGGCTGCCGGATGAACTCAGTCGCCAGCTACAGGCGCAAGCTTTGCAGGCACACAGAATTTTGGGATGCGTAGGATGGAGCAGGGTGGATTTGATCTTGGATAAAAATGATCAGCCTTACTTTCTTGAAGCGAATACATCCCCAGGCATGACTGATCATAGCCTTGTCCCGATGGCTGCGAAAGTTGCAGGTATTTCGTTTGAAGAGTTAGTCGTAAAAATTTTGGCATTGTCCTATGTGGAATAATTATCGAATGCTGAATTTATTTGCCAACATGATGTTTACAGGCGTGATATTGGCGGCAATTTATGTCCTTGGTTCAAGGGTGATAAAATTACCCCTGTTTGTACTAAAGGAAATTAGTGTGGAAGGAATGAGTGTCAATCAATTGGGAAACACTAAGCTACGGTATATCACCCGCCAAGAGATTGAAAGTATTGCTCGGAATGAAGTGAGAGGAAATTTTTTTACTGTTAATTTGGATGCATTACGCGAAACATTTAAAAGTTTGCCATGGGTGCGATCAGCAAAGGTTCAGCGCACCTGGCCATCAGGATTAAAAGTGATGCTGGAAGAACATAGCGCATTTGCGTACTGGGGTGATACGGCGCTAGTGAATAGGCAAGGAGAAATATTTCGCGCCCCAACTGACGAAATATTGCCAGTTTTTACCGGCCCTAGTGAAGAAAGCGTGTCGGTGATTATTGATCAATATGAAACTTTTAACAAATTATTAGAGCCAATCAAGCAAAGTGTTGCAGAAATTACGTTATCGCCGCGGCATGCTTGGCTTGTTCGTCTGGAAAATGGAACGTTATTAAAACTGGGTCGTGAAAAAATTGAAACTCGACTGAAGCGTTATGTTTCAGTTTATAGCCAAAGTATTGTAAACATGAATCAGTCAATTCCTCTGGAATATGTGGATTTGCGTTATCCTAATGGGTTTGCCATACGGCTGTCTGAGGCAATGCCACAGGTTGCGCGTAAGACCGGTACCGGCAAGAAGTTGTGAAATCAGGGAGGAATGTTAAATGAATAAAGCCAAAGAAGGCAGAGACCTGATCGTTGGCCTGGATATAGGCACTTCAAAAATTATGGCCATTGTTGCTGAAATAAAACCTGAGGGTGGTTTTGAAATTATTGGCTTGGGGAGTCATCCTTCACGTGGATTGAAAAAAGGCGTCGTGGTCAACATTGAAACAACGGTTACCGCGATCCAGCGAGCACTCGAAGAAGTTGAATTGATGGCAGACTGTAAGGTGAGTGAAGTTTATACCGGCATTGCAGGTAGTCATATTCGAGGGTTCAATTCACACGGGATGGTTGCGATCAAGGATAAAGAAGTATCGGCACTGGATGTGGAGAAAGTGATGGAAACCGCCAAAGCGGTCAATATCCCAGCTGATCAACAGATTCTACATATCCTTAATCAGGAATTTATTGTCGATGGGCAGGAAGATGTGCGAGAACCTATTGGTATGAGTGGAATACGGCTTGAAGTAAAGGTGCATATCGTAACTGGCGCAGTATCAGCTGCGCAAAATATTATTAAATGTGTTCATCGTTGTGGCTTGGAAGTACGCGATTTGATTTTGCAACCACTAGCTTCGGCCATTGCCGTTTTATCTGAGGATGAGAAGGATTTAGGTGTGTGCCTGGTTGATATCGGGGGAGGAACAACTGATATCACGGTATTTACTAATGGGGCAATTCGCCATACTGCAGTCATTCCAATTGCTGGCGATCAAATCACGAATGATATTGCCATGGCTCTACGCACACCGACCAAAGATGCGGAAGACATCAAGTGTCGTTATGGGTGTGCCTTACGCACGCTAGCTGATGTGCGTGAAGTGGTGGAAGTGCCAGACGTCGGTAATCGAGGAGCACGCCAGCTTTCCAGGCAAACGCTCGCAGAAGTTATTGAGCCACGCGTAGAAGAGCTTTATTTATTGATACAAGCTGAATTACGACGTAGCGGTTTTGAACAGCTGCTTTCCTCTGGAATTGTCATTACCGGTGGGAGTAGCTCTTTGCAGGGAATGGTAGAACTGGGCGAAGAAATATTTCATATGCCTGTACGTCTAGGGATACCTCAGTATAAAGGAAGTCTGGAGGAAGTTGTTCGAACTCCCAGATTTTCCACAGGTATCGGTTTAATTATGGCTGGTATGGAGGAACATCGGCTCCATCAACACGGCCATTTACAAGGGGGATCAGCTAAGCAGGTCTTCGCAAGAATGAAAAGTTGGTTTCAGAAGAATTTTTGAGTATAGCGTTGTCAACACAGCGCATTAAAACGAAGTTATCTAAAATCTAACATGCTAAAAGGAGAAGCATCATGTTTGAAATCATGAATACGGATAGTCAGGAAGCCATCATAAAAGTAATCGGTGTGGGAGGATGTGGTGGCAATGCAGTCGATCATATGATCCAGAATGAAACAAAAGGAGTTGAATTTATTTGTATTAATACCGACGCGCAGGCGCTCAAAGCAAACCGTGCGCCCACCTTGCTTCAGCTCGGCGGGGGTATTACGAGAGGGCTGGGAGCAGGTGCCAATCCGGAAGTTGGGCGTGAGGCTGCTTTGGAAGATCGAGACCGCATTGCAGAATTGATTCAAGGCGCTGATATGCTATTTATAACAGCCGGTATGGGTGGGGGTACCGGAACAGGGGCTGCACCCGTGGTAGCACAAATCGCTAAGGAAATGGGCATTCTTACTGTTGCCGTGGTCAGCAAACCTTTCTCATTTGAAGGAAAACGTCTGAAAACAGCCCAAGCTGGTATGGAAGCCCTGGCACAGCATGTTGATTCTTTGATTGTCATTCCCAATGATAAACTGATGATGGTGCTGGGTAACGATATCAGTATGCTGGATGCATTCAAAGCAGCCAATGACGTACTATACGGCGCGGTAGCGGGTATTGCCGAAGTGATTAATTGTCCCGGGCTTGTCAATGTCGATTTTGCTGACGTTAAAACCGTCATGTCAGAAATGGGTATGGCCATGATGGGCTCAGCTGTGGCAAGTGGAGTTGATCGTGCACGCATGGCGGCAGAGCAGGCAGTGGCTAGTCCGCTACTTGAGGAAATAACACTATCAGGTGCGCGCGGTGTTTTGGTAAATATCACTGCCAACTCAGGCATGAAAATGCGCGAAGTACATGAGGTAATGAATACGGTTAAAGAGCTGACGGCTGAAGATGCGACCGTTATCGTTGGAACAGTAATCGATGAAGGAATGAACGATGACTTGCGTGTAACGCTTGTTGCCACTGGATTGGGAAGTGTTACTCAAACCCAAACCCGACCACTTACTGTGATTCATACCCGTACTGGAACAGACGACAGAACCTCCACTATGCACTTTGAAGAGCCAGCTGTGATGCGTACAGGAAGGAGAAGCAGTGCCACGGTAGCTGCAATGCAGCAATCAGGTGTCGATCCGATGGATATTCCCGCATTCCTGAGAAGACAAGCAGATTAAAAGAGGGCTTTAAAATCAATGCCTATCTTGAAAAACATCTGGTAATCTGCTTCTAGATTGGTAGCTCCTAAACGCATGTTACGCTGCCCCTACTGTAATTAGTAGGGGCAGTATTGTTATTGGCACATTAATTTATCTGGTTTAATAATTCCATTTCCAAATCAAAATGACGCGAAGGCGAGCCGCAGACATTATAAATAATACGGCAAGGTGAAACCGACAAAGTCAGTTTTGATTTAGAAATGGAATAGCATGGTTAACTGAACTGATAGCTGAGTTTAGTTGCTCTATACAAAATCTTGTCAAACTTTTCCTCTTAAGTTTTATCAAATATAACAAGAAATGACCGTTCTTCGTGCTGGATAATTTTTCTGAAGATACAGGGATTATCGTTCAACGCTGGATCAGAATATTTTTTAAAAAGTAGTGAGTTATTTCGCTTTAGCTTTATGGTAATTGTGCTTTAGACATTCAAAATTGGATGATGGAGATGAAGAGGTGGCAGTAGATGGAAGCTTTTAATTTCTGGAAATACCTGGATAATATAGCACAACCAGATAATTTTGATTATAATTTAAAGATGGCCTATTCACTGGATTTCCGCCGTAAAGTCCTGTCTGTCAGAGAGAAAAAAGGACTTACGATAGCCGAGGTGGCGGCCCGGTTTGATGTTGGCGTGGCGAGCGTGACGCGTTGGGTTAAGAACATCCATCGTAAACCTCAAGGGTTTCGCCAACGCAAGATTGATCTTGATGTGTTGCGGCAGGATATTCGCGATTATCCTGATGCTTATCAGTACGAGCGGGCAAAACGTTTGGGTGTGGCGCAAAACGCTATTTTTCTGGCGCT
>NZ_FOUB01000010.1 GCF_900114745.1 Nitrosomonas communis
CAATTATTTGTTGGAATGCCTTTTACCATACCTTGCTCTTGGCTGCTTGGTTGGCAAACATCCCGGCTTGATAAACGGGTTATGCACTTATGATAAGAATTCACCACTTAATATTTCATCCAAAACTTCTATCCAGTGCCTGACGGGTAATGATGTACCGCTTTGTAGATGCATTAAGCAACCAATATTTGCAGTTACAAGCTGATCTGGTTTCTCGGCAGTAAGGTTAATTAATTTTTCCTTGAGCAATTGTTGAGACAATATTGGCTGAAGGATGGAGTAAGTGCCAGCGGAACCACAGCAAAGATGAGCATCTTTAACCGAACAAAGCGTAAAACCAGTCATACTTAGTATTTTTTCGACGACACCACGGATCTGCATACCATGCTGAAGCGTGCAGGGAGAATGAAACGCAAGCTTTGTTTTGTCATATTGTCCAGTTTTTTCAAGAAGAGTAGCCAAATTAACCGTTTCTGCTGCTAATATCTCACTGATATCTTTAGCTAATGCTGAAATTTGTTTGGCTTTTTCTCCATAAGCTGGATCGTTGCGTAATAAATATCCATAATCCTTGACAGTGACTCCGCAACCACTTGCTGTCATCACAATGGCTTCTATCGGCTGTGTGTTCTTTTTTTCATCAATAAGTGACCACCACGCATCGATATTGCGACGCATGTAATTCAATCCATCTTGCTGAGCATCAAGATGATAAGAGAGCGCACCACAGCAGCCTGCTTTTTCCGCTGTAATTAGCGAAATTCCAAGCTTATCGAGAACGCGCGCAGTAGCAATATTGATGTTAGGCGAAAACTCCGGTTGCACGCATCCATCGAGTACAAGCATAGTTCGTTGATGTTTTTTTGTGGGCCACTTTCTGCTATTTTGAATCTTGGCAGGGATTGATTTTTTTAATTTGCCCGAAATTAAAGGACGGAAAAATTGGCCTATTTTAAATAAAGATGTGAATAAATATCGATTAGGTAAGATTTTGTTCAATAGATACCGCATGCTTCTCTCGCGCGTACCGCGTGTTACATTTTTGTGAATAACACCTCGCCCAATATCGATTAGTCGACCATATCGAACGCCAGAAGGGCAGGTTGTTTCACAAGCGCGGCAAGTAAGGCACCTATCCAGGTGCTGTTGTGTTTTCTGCGTGGCTGGCTGCCCTTCCAAGACTTGCTTCATCAAGTAAATGCGACCGCGTGGGCTATCCAATTCATCGCCCAATAACTGGTAAGTGGGGCATGTAGCCAGGCAAAAGCCACAATGTACACAGGATCTCAATATCGCATCAGCTTCCTGGCCATCCGGGGTATGTTTAATAAAATCAGCAAGATTCGTCTGCATTTTTTAGTACTCTGGATACATTCGTCCTGGGTTAAATATTCCCGCGGGATCAAATTTTTGTTTTAAGCGTTTATGAAGTGTCATCATATAAGATGTTAAGGGATGAAAGATTTGAGCAGAGGATTTGTTACCATAAAACAAAGTAGCATGTCCACCTGCTGTTTCTGCTTGCGCCCGAATAGTGTTTTCATTTAAATTTTCGTCGCTCGCCAGCCAGCGCAATGCGCCCCCCCATTCTAATAATTGTTCTCCTGGCAGTAGTAGCTTGGGGGTGGAAGATTTGAGTGATAAGCGCCACAGTCTCGCCCCTGAATGAAAGAAGGGATGGGTATGCTCGCGTATGGATTGCCAGAACGATTTGGCTTGTTTAATTTCTTCTCCACCCAGTTTAAGGCGAGCGGCATGCACCGCAGATTCGGCACCGGAGAGTCTTACAAAAAGATGATCATTATAAAAGCAGGTAGCAGAAATAGGTAATGGTTTGCTTGCCCAATGATGCATTTTGTCAATTGCTTCAGATTCTGTCATCTGCATACCTAGCGTTATCTCCATTGACGGTAGCGGCAATACCTTGAGTGAAACTTCCAGTAGCACTCCCAGGGTCCCCATCGCGCCGGTTACAAGACGTGAAACATCATAACCTGCTACATTTTTCATGACCTGTCCGCCAAAATGTAAATCATCCCCTTTGCCATCCAGCATGCGTACCCCGAGCACAAAATCACGAGCTGCTCCCGTATAGGCTCTTCGGGGCCCAGAAAGACCGGTGGCGATACAGCCACCGAGTGTGGCATTTTCATCAAAATGAGGCGGCTCAAAAGCGAGCATCTGATGATGTTCCGATAATACTGCTTCAAGATCAGACAGGCGTGTACCTGCGCGTGCGGTTACGATAAGCTCGCTCGGCTCGTAATTTACGATACCCGAATATGCTGCAACATCAAGTATTTCGTATGTTTGACTAGTTAGCTGACCACCATAAAAATATTTGCTGTTACCGCCACGGATATAAAGCGGTTTTTTATTTTTTACCGCAGCATTGATTGTATGAATAAAGTGTTCAACTGCTTTTGGCATAAAGTAAAAAAAATAATATAGTTTGGAGGAATTTACCCAGTATATTGCTTAATCAAAATCTAGGGATCGTTGGAAATTTATTTTCGCCACGATGTACATGCATGGCTCCTAATTCTGCGCAGCGATGGAGCGTTGGAATTGCTTTCCCGGGATTTAATAAGCCAGCAGGATCAAAAGCATGTTTGATCGCATGAAATAGGTTTCGTTCGGCAGATTTAAATTGAAGACACATTTGATCTAGCTTTTCTATTCCAACGCCATGTTCTCCAGTGATCGTTCCGCCAGCCTCAATACATATTTCCAATATTCTAGCGCCGAAAGCTTCAGTTTTCTCTAATTCTCCAGGTTGATTGGCATCGTAAAGTATTAATGGATGTAAATTACCATCCCCGGCATGGAAAACATTCATGCAGCGCAAGCCATATTCAGCAGAGAGCGTTTCAATATCATGTAATACTTGCGCTAAACGCTTGCGAGGAATCGTTCCATCCATACAGTAGTAATCGGGTGATACCCTGCCGGCAGCAGGAAAAGCAGCTTTGCGTCCTGCCCAAAAACACAGCCGCTCTGTTTCATCGCGTGAAATGCTGATTTTGATTGCGCCATTATCTTGCATGATTGTACTTATCTTTTGAATTTCATCTGCTACCTCTTCTGTCATACCGTCGGCTTCGCACAATAGAATGGCAGCAGCATCTAAATCATAGCCGGCATGCAAAAAATCCTCCACGGCATGGATAGTGATCCTATCCATCATCTCCATGCCAGCCGGAATAATTCCAGCACTGATGACATTGGCCACAGCATCTGCAGCTTTTTGGATATCATTAAATGCTGCCATTACTAATTGTGCTTTTTCAGGTTTTGGAGTGAGCTTAACCGTGATCTCGGTGATGATACCTAGCATTCCCTCGCTGCCAGTCATTAAAGCCAGCAAATCATAGCCTGGGCTATCGAGCGCACTACTTCCAATTTCAATTGCTTGGCCTTCCATGGTTAGTACTCGTAACTTGAGAATATTATGGACAGTCAACCCATATTTCAGGCAATGTACTCCGCCAGAATTCTCAGCTACATTGCCACCAATCGTGCAAGCTATTTGTGATGAAGGATCAGGCGCGTAATACAAACTGTATGGCGCAACTGCTTCGCTAATCGCCAAATTCCTTACCCCCGGTTGTACACGTGCCGTGCGTGTTATTGGATCGATTTCAAGTATTTGTTTTAATTTGGCTAGCGATAGCAAAATACCTTCATCATGAGGCAGCGCACCACCCGATAGGCCTGTTCCTGCGCCACGTGCAACTACCGGGGTTTGGGTGGCATGGCAAATTTGTAGAATTTTGACTACTTCTTCTTCTGTTTGAGGGAGCGCAACGATCATCGGCGTTTGCCGGTATGCAGATAGACCATCACATTCGTATGGTTTTAAATCCTCCGTTTCATATAAAACAGCATCACGAGTAAGAAAAGAGCGCAATTTACTGACTAATTCGAAACGAGACATAAATCGGTATTAATTTTTTATTTGATGATTGCTTAATTTTTCAAGCATGCAAACAATAGCGGAGTTATCCCACTTGGCGTCTCCATGAGCAATACATGCATTATAAAGCGATTGGGTTATGGCTGTATTGGGTAAACTGACGCCTAATTCAGATGCGCATGAAAGGGCGATAGCGAGATCTTTTTGTTGCAATTCGATCCGAAATCCTGGATCAAATGAACGCTTGATCATACGATTTCCATGAACCTCAAGAACACGTGAGGAAGCAAACCCTCCCAGTAAAGCTTGCCGTACTCTTGCAGGATCAGCGCCCGCCTTGGACGCAAACAGGAGTGCCTCGCCTACTGCTTCTACTGTAAGCGCAACTATAATCTGGTTAGCAACCTTGCAAATTTGACCCGCACCATTAGCACCTATCAACGTGATGGTTTGTCCCATCAAACCAAGTATGGGTTTTATTTTGTCAAATACACTTTCGTCAGCTCCGACCATAATAGTTAGTGTAGCGTTTTTCGCACCCACATCTCCTCCTGAAACAGGAGCATCCACATAATCACAACCTAACTGGTTGATTCGGTCCGCGAATTTTATGGTTTTGAGGGGAGAGATAGAACTCATATCCACGATTATTTTTTTTGTGGGATGTTTATTCAAACTATCAGCGATTCCACCGTGACCAAATAGAACTTTTTCAACATCAGGCGCATCGGGTAACATCAGAAAAATAATTTCTGCATTTTGGGCGACTTCTTTGGGTGTAGCACAACGATTACCACCTTCTTTGATAAGTTCTTCAGGTACGCCGCTACGAGAGTGTAGAAATAATTTATGCCCACCTCGAATAAGATGGCCTGCCATGGGCTTCCCCATGATACCCAAACCAATAAAGCCAATATTATTAATCACTCAATCTCCTTTAAGGATGTCATTTTCTTTGTGTTAACAATTGATCGGATCGTACCTGATTTAGCACGCTGTTGAAAATATCTCGCCGTTGTCGCTGCGCTGTTAAAAATTGGCTCAAAATGCTCATTTATCAAGTATAAACTTTATTTTTTCGACTGTTTCTACCTATCTTCTGTATATCTCGACTGCTAAAATATGTTTTTAACAGCCTATTAGATCTGTTGAATAATTGATAATAACTATAAAGCGTTTTGTTGATAATGCTATAATTTTGTATGTTTGGCAGTATGCCTGCTATTCCATAGAAAACGCACTTTATCTCACGTATAATCAATAGAGATTTTGAACGTGGACAATATGTGAGTCTACGTTTGTCTTTAAGTCTGGTCAGATCCATAAGGAGTCTTTTTGTGTCACAACATCCACGTGCTATCCTCGTTTTAGAAGATGGCACCGTTTTTCATGGAATTTCTGTCGGTGTTGAAGGGATAACTACTGGTGAGGTTGCTTTTAATACAGCTATGACAGGTTATCAAGAAATTCTTACTGATCCCTCATATTGTCGGCAAATTATTACACTTACTTATCCCCATATTGGTAACACTGGGACTAATTTAGAAGATATAGAATCATCTAATATCAACAAAGTTTATGCTGCTGGTTTGGTAGTGCGAGATTTGCCTCCCGTTTCTAGTAATTGGCGAAAAACTGAAACACTTCCTACCTTTCTAAAAAATCATAATGTCATTGCTATTGCTGAGATTGATACACGTAAGCTTACGCGTATTTTAAGGCAAAAAGGGGCTCAAGCTGGCTGTATTATGACTGGAAGGATCAATGAATCCGAAGCATTGCAGAAAGCTAGAGCATTCCCAGGATTAGCAGGCATGGATCTTGCGCAAGTCGTTAGCTGTAAGCAAACCTACGAATGGCAAGAGGGTGAATGGAAGTGGGGGGGAGGATATCATATTCAACCAACAACCCACTTCCATGTTGCTGCTCTTGACTTCGGGATCAAACGTAACATATTGCGGAAGCTGGCGCAACGTCATTGCAAGGTAACAGTATTTCCAGCGCAAACACCGGCAAATGAAATTCTAGCCTCGCAGCCCGATGGTGTATTTTTATCAAATGGACCTGGAGATCCAGAGCCCTGCAATTATGCGATTAATATTACCCAGAGATTGCTGGAAGCAAAAGTTCCACTTTTTGGTATTTGCCTAGGGCACCAGATACTTGCCCTTGCAATTGGTGCTAAAACAATCAAAATGAAATTTGGTCACCATGGGGCAAACCACCCTGTTCAGGATCTGGATAGTGGTCGGGTGATCATCACAAGTCAGAACCATGGATTCGCCGTAGATATCAATACGCTTCCATCTCACGCACGTATTACCCATCGATCGCTATTTGATAATAGCCTGCAAGGTTTTGAACTTAATGAAAATATGGCTTTTACTTTTCAAGGGCATCCAGAAGCGAGTCCTGGTCCGCACGATGTGGATTATTTATTTGATCGTTTCATCGATCAGATGAATCAGTGTAAAAAAAATTAATTTGAGTCATAGTAGCTTGTATCACATTCAGTTTTACAGATTGCCTGGTTAGAGGAATATGCCTAAACGTACTGACTTAAAATCCATTCTCATCATTGGAGCTGGGCCAATTGTCATTGGTCAGGCCTGTGAATTTGATTACTCCGGTGTGCAGGCATGCAAAGCCTTGCGTGAAGAAGGTTACCGTATTGTTCTGATTAATTCCAATCCTGCTACCATTATGACTGATCCAGAAATGGCCGATGCAACATATATCGAACCCATCACCTGGACAATGGTTGAGAAGATAATTGAGATTGAGCGTCCTAATGCCTTATTGCCAACAATGGGGGGGCAAACAGCTCTGAATTGCGCGCTTGATTTAGTTAAACATGGTGTTCTCGAAAAATATGGCGTGGAGCTCATTGGTGCATCCCGTGAGGCCATTGATAAAGCTGAAGATCGGGAAAAATTTAAAGAGGCGATGTCGCGAATTGGGTTAAATTCAGCACGTTCTGCAGTCGCGCATAGTCTGGAAGAAGCATTGCAAGTCCAAGCCATGATTGGTTATCCTGCTATTATTCGGCCATCATTTACCTTAGGTGGCAGCGGAGGAGGAATTGCATATAACCGTGAAGAATTCGTTGAAATTTGCGAGCGTGGATTGGATATTTCTCCCACTAAGGAGCTCCTTATCGAAGAATCCGTCATTGGCTGGAAAGAATTTGAAATGGAGGTAGTGCGCGATAAAAATGACAATTCCATCATAATATGCTCTATTGAAAATTTTGATCCAATGGGTATTCATACCGGTGACTCGATTACAGTTGCACCGGCACAAACTCTTACTGACAAAGAGTATCAGCGTATGCGTGATGCATCTATTGCGGTATTGCGTGAAATTGGTGTAGAGACAGGTGGCTCCAATGTGCAATTTGCTATTAATCCGCAAGATGGCCGTATGTTAGTGATTGAAATGAATCCACGTGTATCACGTTCTTCAGCATTGGCGTCCAAAGCGACAGGGTTTCCCATCGCTAAAATCGCTGCTAAGCTGGCGATCGGATATACGCTCAATGAACTTGGTAACGATATTACCGGAGGGATGACACCTGCTTCTTTTGAGCCAACTATTGATTATGTGGTAACTAAGATTCCACGCTTTGCTTTTGAAAAGTTTCCTCAAGCCAATGATCGTCTAACTACTCAGATGAAATCCGTAGGAGAAGTGATGGCTATTGGCCGCACTTTTCAGGAATCGCTACAAAAGGCATTGCGCGGATTAGAAACTGGCATAGATGGTTTGGATGAAAAAACCACTGATACCGAAACCATTGAAACTGAGTTGGGCCACCCTGGTTCTGAACGTATCTGGTATATTGCTGATGCATTCCGTTGCAATATTTCTTTTGATGAGATTCATTATCTTACACACATTGATCCTTGGTTCCTCTCACAAATTGAGGATTTAGTAAAAAAAGAAAAAGCGCTTAGAGGGAAAAAGTTAGATTCACTCGATTTACAGGCACTGCGTAAATTAAAGCGCTGTGGTTTCTCCGATCGACGGCTGGCCAAATTGCTTAATACAACTGAGACGGCTGTGCGAGCACGCCGGCATCAAGAAAATTTACGTCCTGTTTACAAGCATGTGGATACCTGTGCAGCAGAATTTGCTACTTATACGAGTTATTTATATTCTACTTACGAAGAGGAATGCGAGGCAGATCCCAGTGACAGAAAGAAAATTATTGTACTGGGTGGTGGGCCTAATCGAATTGGACAAGGGATTGAATTTGATTATTGCTGTGTTCACGCATCGCTTGCTTTACGTGAAGATGGATATGAAACTATCATGATCAATTGTAATCCAGAAACGGTATCCACGGATTATGATATTTCTGATCGACTGTATTTTGAACCGCTTACACTGGAAGATGTGCTTGAAATTGTGGCAATAGAAAAACCGGTGGGCGTTATTGTGCAATATGGTGGTCAAACGCCTCTCAAGCTTGCTGAGGAACTTGAAGCAAATGGTGTTCCGATTATAGGTACCAGTCCAGATATGATAGATTGTGCTGAAGATCGTGAACGCTTTCAAGAGATGCTTCACAAGTTAGGGTTAAAACAGCCCCCTAACCGTACAGTGCGTAGTGCGGAGGCTGCCTTGTCAGCAGCAAATGACATTGGTTATCCTTTAGTCGTTCGTCCCAGTTATGTGCTTGGCGGTCGTGCTATGGAAATTGTTCATGAGCAACGTGAACTCGAGCGTTATATGCGTGAAGCCGTCAAGGTATCCAATGATTCACCAGTTCTGCTAGATAATTTTCTTACCAATGCAACTGAAGTAGATGTCGATGCAATATTTGATGGAGAAACCGTTTTAATTGGTGGAATAATGGAACATATTGAGCAGGCAGGTGTCCATTCAGGAGATTCTGCTTGTTCTCTACCCCCTTTTAATCTGTCTTCGGCCATGCAAGATGAATTGCGTCGGCAAACCGGGATCATGGCTCGTGCTCTCAATGTGAAGGGATTAATGAATATACAGTTTGCTATCCAGAATGAGACTGTATATGTATTAGAAGTTAATCCCAGAGCATCTCGTACGGTTCCCTTTGTCTCTAAGGCAACTGGCCTTCAGTTAGCAAAAATTGCTGCGCGTTGCATGGTTGGTAAGAAAATAGCCGATCAAGGTAGTTTACGTGAGGTCAAACCGTCTTATTTTTTTGTGAAAGAAGCGGTTTTCCCTTTTGCTAAACTTTCTGGCGTAGATACTATATTGGGGCCTGAAATGAAATCTACAGGTGAAGTCATGGGAGTGGGCTCTACTTTTGCAGAGGCATTCGTTAAATCGCAACTTGCTACAGGTATTCGGTTGCCCATGACTGGCAAAATTTTTATCAGCGTGCGGCGCAGTGACAAACCAGAGGCTGTCAATATTGCTCAAAAATTTGCAAAATTAGGATTCACTATTTATGCCACTCATGGCACTGCTGAAGCGATGGCTGAGGCTGGTTTAGTTGTTAATAAAATAAATAAAGTTGCAGAGGGTCGACCACATATCGTGGATATGATCAAGAATGGAGAAATTTGCCTGATTATTAATACCGTTTCCGATAAGCGCAGCGCAGTTCAGGATTCATATTCGATCCGGCATGCTGCGTTACAAGCGAGAGTTACCTATTACACGACTATGGCTGGAGCTCGTGCCGCATGTGTTGGTATCGCTGAAATGCGCGAGTTGCAAGCCTATAACTTACAAAAACTGCATGCATAATGAAAAAGAATGAATTCCAAATAAATAATATGAAATCGATAATAAAAGGTGGGAAAGTGTTATGAGTCCAGTTCCATTAACCGTGACAGGCGCAGACAAACTGCGTGCAGAATTACATGAGATGAAAACTGTACAGCGTCCTGCTGTCATTGCCGCTATTGCAGAAGCGCGTGCACATGGTGATCTTTCTGAGAATGCTGAATATGAAGCGGCAAAGGAAAAGCAAGGGTTTATCGAAGGACGTATTGCTGAACTGGAGGCTAAGCTTTCAAACGCTCAGATCATCAACCCTTCGCTGCTAAATGCGGATGGGGCCTGTGTTTTTGGTGCGACGATCGATCTTAAGGATATGGACAGTGATGTGATAGTAACCTACCAAATTGTAGGGGATGACGAGGCTGATATTAAAGAAGGAAAAATTTCTATCAGCTCTCCAATTTCCCGTGCCTTGATCGGTAAGTATGCGGGTGATATAGCAGTAGTAGAAGCGCCAGGGGGTATCAGGGAATATGAAATTCTAGATGTAAAATACATTTAAAGTATTGATTAATTCCTGCTAGAAGAATAAAGGTTAGTTTCTTGTGGTTAAGTTGATTTTTTGAGAAATCTTAGCAGGTGGGTTTCTTTTCTTCGGTTTCTGGACGATAAATTACAAGAATTTTACCGATATGATTAACAGGAAAGGCTTCCAACTGCTGGCAGATTTCTTCAAGCAATAGGGCTCTCGCTTTCCTATCTCCATTCAATATTTTAATTTTGACGAGTTCGTGATTTGAGAGTCCTTTATCGAGTTCGTTCATTACGCCTGCTGATAGACCGTCTTTACCTATAATCACGATTGGGTTAATGTGATGAGCTCGCGCAGCAAGCGATCGGCGTTGGGAAGTATTAAGTTTCAACATAGAATAAATCCTTTCTAAAATTTTATTTTATTACTCAATGAAATCTGCTAAAACTAGTAAAGCATGGATGAAAGAACATGTGAATGATTTCTTTGTTAAACAAGCAAGAAAAGAAGGTTATCGCTCACGAGCCGCCTATAAATTAAAAGAAATAGCTGAGCGAGATCAACTTTTTAAACCTGGAATGACGGTTATAGATTTGGGGGCAGCACCTGGTGGCTGGTCACAAGTAGTCATTGAAAAAATAGGAAAAAGTGGGAGAGTTTTTGCGTTGGATATACTCGATATGCCTTCCTTGTCAGGGGTCACTTTTATTCAGGGTGATTTCAGCGAAGAAGCGATTCTGAGAAAATTTAAAACTTGTCTTGGAAATTATTCGATAGATCTTGTAATTTCAGATATGTCACCAAATATAGCTGGTATTGGAGTCAGTGACCATGCACGTAGTTCATATCTTGCTGAATTGGCTTTGATGTTCTCCAGGGAGCAATTGAACCCTGGTGGCAATTTTCTTGTCAAATTTTTTCAAGGGAATAATTTCGATCAATATCTGAAGGATATGCGAGCAAGCTTTAAAAAGGTGGTTGTTCGTAAACCTAAGGCGTCACGAGATCGAAGTAGCGAACTATATTTATTGGGGTTAGAAAAAATCTGTTAGACTGAATATACGTTTTGTTAATTAAATAGCGGATATTAAGTTTTATTCAATCAGATATTTTCAAATAACCGGTTTTGTCACAAATATTACAAAATAGGATTAGAATGAGAAACTTAACATTCTGGTACATTATTAAGCTGCAAACCAAGGAGCTGTCATGAATAATTTAATTAAAAATATGGCTATTTGGCTGGTGATTGCGTTGGTGCTAATGACAGTATTCAATCAATTCACTGTACGTCAATCATTACAGGCGCCGCTGGAGTACTCTCAGTTCATCAATGAAATGAATCAAGGCAGGATTGCGAAAGTAGTTATTGATGGGCGCACACTTAAAGGTACTAAATCAGATGGTCGGCAATTTATAACTTATGCGCCGTCAGATCCATGGTTAGTCAGTGACCTGCTCAGAGCAGGGGTGATTGTCGAAGCTAAACCCGAAGAAGAGCCCTCTATGCTAATGAGTATTTTTGTTTCATGGTTCCCTATGCTATTGCTGATTGCAGTATGGATTTTCTTCATGCGTCAAATGCAAGGCGGTGGACGAAGTGGCGGAGCATTTTCTTTTGGTAAAAGTAAAGCCAGGATGTTGGACAAAAATAGCAATCACGTAACATTTGCAGATGTCGCAGGTTGCGAAGAAGCAAAAGAAGAAGTAGCCGAGTTGGTTGAATTTCTGAGGGATCCTACAAAATTCCAGAAATTGGGTGGGCGTATCCCGCGAGGTGTGCTAATGGTGGGTAATCCAGGAACTGGAAAAACACTATTAGCTCGGGCTATAGCAGGAGAAGCGAAAGTTCCTTTTTTCAGTATTTCGGGTTCTGATTTTGTCGAGATGTTCGTGGGTGTTGGTGCATCCAGGGTAAGAGACATGTTTGAGCAAGCTAAGAAGCATGCACCCTGCATTATTTTTATTGATGAGATTGATGCAGTTGGTCGGCAACGCGGCGCTGGTCTAGGCGGTGGAAATGATGAACGTGAGCAAACGCTGAATCAATTGCTGGTAGAGATGGATGGTTTTGAGGGCAATATGGGTGTAATCGTGATTGCAGCAACCAATCGTCCTGATGTACTTGATCCTGCTTTATTGCGTCCAGGTCGTTTTGATAGGCAAGTTACCGTGCCACTTCCTGATATTCGAGGTCGTGAGCAAATACTTCAGGTTCATATGCGGAAGGTGCCCATTTCTCCAGATGTTCATGCGGATGTAATTGCAAGGGGAACACCTGGCATGTCAGGTGCAGATCTTGCAAATCTGGTTAACGAAGCAGCATTATTTGCAGCACGCGCTAACAAACGTTTAGTTGATATGGAGGATTTTGAACGCGCAAAAGATAAGATTCTCATGGGTACTGAACGACGCTCGGTAGTAATGCCTGAAAATGAACGCCGTAATACTGCTTATCATGAATCAGGACATGCTGTGGTTGCCTATCTTTTACCAAAAACTGATCCAGTGCACAAAGTTTCAATCATTCCTCGTGGACGAGCACTGGGTGTGACGATGCAGTTACCAGCGGAGGATAGATATAGTATGGATCGTGACCAGATTCTACAAACTATCGCGGTCATGTTTGGTGGGCGTATCGCAGAAGAGATATTTATGAATCAGATGACTACAGGTGCTTCCAATGACTTTGAGCGTGCTACTGAAACTGCTAGAAGAATGGTAACTCAATGGGGTATGTCGGACACACTGGGACCGATGGTTTACGGTGAAAATGAAAGCGAAGTATTCCTTGGGCGATCGGTAACCACTCATAAGAATGTAAGTGAAGCAACTATGCAAAAAGTTGATATGGAAATTCGCCGTATCGTTGATGAACAATATGGACTTGCTCGTAAACTTATAGAAGAGAATAGAGATAAAGTAGAAGCTATGACTAAAGCGCTGCTTGAGTGGGAAACGATTGATAGCGAGCAAATCAAAGACATTATGGACGGGCGGCCACCACGGCCACCTCAATCACCACAATCTCCAGCTTCAGTTAAGGAGAAAGAAAGTAAGCAACCTGCAGGAACTGTTGCAACTGAAACACCGGCACAAGAAGCTGAAGTATAATCCATAACAGTTTTTTCGATCCAATGTGGCCTGCGTATTAACTTATACGCAGGCCACATTTTTATTAACATGGTATATATCTTTTGATATCTTGCTAGGTTACCCAGTTTTCTTATTTTTATAATGAGCCAATTGCAACAATTAAAACTGACTGATGGCCCATATATAATGGGGATTATCAATGTAACACCTGATTCTTTTTCTGATCACGGCCTCTACGCAACAACAGAAAAGGCTCTTGAGCTTGCTGAGCGCATGATTGAAGAAGGCGCAGATATATTAGATATTGGAGGGGAATCAACGCGACCTGGGAGTTTAGGCATTACTCTTGAAGAAGAACTGCGCCGTGTAATACCTGTGGTAGAGATCCTGTCTCAAAAAAATATTCCAATCTCTGTAGATACATCTAAGCCTGAAGTTATGCAAGCTGCGATAAGCGCGGGTGCTTCCATAATAAATGATGTGAATGCATTGCAAGCACCAGGTGCAATCGAAATTGCTGCAAGAATCAAGGCAACTATCTGTTTAATGCATATGCAGGGAAACCCAAGAAGTATGCAAAACAGCCCTCATTATGTTGATGTGGTTTCTGAAGTTAAAGGCTTTCTCCAGCATCGCATTGATATTGCAATTTCAGGTGGTATTCCATACCATCGTCTCATCATAGATCCTGGGTTTGGTTTTGGTAAAACGCTCAAACATAATCTTGAATTACTCAGGCATCTTGATCAATTTGTGCAAATGAACGTACCTGTCTTGGTAGGACTTTCGCGAAAATCTATGCTGGGAGCGATTACAGGGAATGATGTGGATAACCGGGTTCATGCTAGCGTGGCAGCAGCCTTGTTTGCGGTGGCCAAGGGTGCCAAAATTCTACGTGTACATGATGTTAAGGCTACAAAAGACGCTATTATGATTCATAATGCATTAATTAATGAAGAGTCTTGCTAATAATTAATTTCAAACTTCAAGGAGTTAATTCACAAAATGGATAAAAAGTACTTTGGTACCGATGGTATTCGGGGAAGAGTAGGTGAATTTCCCATTACACCTGAATTTATCATGCACCTTGGTTATTCAGCTGGAAGAATAATAGCGGCTACTGATTGGCACCTCACCAAAGGAGAACGACCTACAGTTTTAATAGGAAAAGACACGCGGGTATCAGGTTATATGCTTGAATCTGCTCTAGAAGCAGGGTTCTCTGCTGCTGGAGTCGATGTGTTATTATCCGGACCATTACCTACTTCTGCTATTGCTTATCTAACTCGAGCTCTTCGTTTACAAGCTGGAATTGTTATTTCGGCATCACATAACCCCTTTGAAGATAATGGCGTCAAGTTCTTTTCATCAGGGGGGACCAAACTGCCAGATGACATAGAAATTGAAATTGAGGCCGGGTTAAATAACCCAATTCAAACAATGCCTTCAGCAGGACTTGGGAAAGTGCAGCGTCTTAAAGATGCAACGGGCCGTTATATCGAGTTTTGCAAGGGTACTTTTCCTTATGATCTTGATCTTCGTGGTTTGCGTATCGTTGTAGATTGCGCTCACGGTGCTACCTATCATATTGCTGGGCACGTGATGCTTGAACTAGGAGCAGATGTCATCACTATTTGTGCGAAACCAGATGGTTTTAATATCAATCATGAATGTGGAGCGACACATATTGCAGCATTACAGAATTCAGTTATACAACATGAAGCTGACCTTGGTATTGCACTAGATGGTGATGGTGATCGCGCCTTGATGGTCGATAAAGAAGGAATTGTCTATGATGGAGATATTTTGCTTTATATTATTGCTAAACATCGTAAGCAAAAGAATATTCTGAAAGGGGGTGTGGTGGGCACACTTATGACAAACCTTGCTATTGAGAAAGCTTTTGGGGAGCTTGATATTCCTTTCAAGAGGGCACGCGTTGGTGATCGTCATGTGCTTGAATTACTGATAAAAAATAACTGGCAATTAGGTGGAGAAGGCTCCGGGCATATTCTATGTCTCGATAAGCATACAACAGGTGATGGAATCATTACGGCGCTGCAAGTTTTGTATGCATTGCGTGATACATCTTTGACATTGGCGGAGTTTACGCAAGATATTGTACTATTTCCGCAACGGTTGATTAATGTGAATGTTCCTAAAGGCTTTGATTTTCGTAATGACGTAACGATTAACTCATCTACACAGCAAGCAGAAAGTGATCTTGGAAACGATGGAAGAATATTGCTGCGCGCATCTGGGACTGAACCACTGATCAGAGTAATGGTGGAAGGCAGGATGAAGCAAAAAGTTGATCATTGGGCAGAACAGATTGCTACTGCAGTTCAGCATGCTGCTAATTTATAATAGAAGAAAGCTGCAATGATGGCGGATCTTACCTCAGTACTAATATTCAATAATGCTGAATATTCTATAATGAATTTATGACTAAACTAATATGAAAGACTTGCTGATTGATTACTAATAACCTGCAATTTTTGATCACCATAAATAGGATTGGTGGGCAAGTTAATTAGTTATTCAATCAGCAATAGTTTGTCATAATTCTATACCATATTAACGCTATCTCAATAATCTGCAGAGCTAATTAGAGCTTACTCAGAAAGTATAAAGAATTGTTTTTACATGAGAATATCGTAAAAATCAATTTTTAAGTGCGAAGTTTTTGAATAAAATTATGCAGAAACCCTTGCACTTGATTTGAGCTCAAGCTCATCTAAGTTCGATCAATTTTTATTAAACCGCATACTATTATGAATAATATTCTTTAGAAAACAATAGATTATGGATGATAAATTTTAAACGAAATTACAAGAAATAATTTTTGAGTAGGCTCTAATTAGGAATAAAGAGACTCACTTTTAAATCAGTTATTTTAAAATTATCGTTTTTGCTATAGTGCCAACTCCAGCGATCACAATATAGAAATACTCATACTTATATGATGCTTTTTCCATTACAAATCAAAAATGACGCGAAGGCGAGCCGCAGACAGTATAAATAATACGGCAAGGTGAAGCCGACAAAGTCAGTTCGGATTTAGAAATGGAATTAACAGTAGCAATCAATCTTCAAAATACTGGAGCAGGACGATAGTTATTGCCGAATTGAAAAAATATCGGAGCTATCGATCCAGGAGAAAATAACCAAGCGTGATCAAATTAACCCAGTAGTACGGCCTGATGAAAAGATCAAGTGATTTGATGGCGAAAGCGAACAGGATCTCGGAATTGATGAAGCGCTAAAACTGAAAGGGAGATTATGATTTAACAATATAACCCATTGAGTATATTATTAATCAACCTATCGCTATTAAATCTGCCTATCGGAGAAAATTGAAGCTCAAGAAATTTTGAGTGTACGAAATACGAGTACGTTATAACAAGCAATAAACAAAATGAGAAATTTCTCAGTTCTATGGATTTTCTGCCCATTTTTCTGAATATTAAAGACCGTAACTGCCTCGTCGTAGGTGGGGGAGAGGTTGCAGCCAGGAAAACTATATTATTATTGAAAGCGGGGGCACAAGTCAGAGTCGTATCTCCAAATCTTAATGATGAGCTAAATAATCTTTTCCAACGAGGCAGCATTATTTTTCATGCAGAAACTTTTGACCCCGTGTATCTGAAAGATGTAGTGTTGGTGTTTGCTGCAACCAATGAACGCTCAGTCAATCAATATGTTTCTGAAGCCGCGAATCGACTTGGTATACCGGTTAATATCGCTGATAACCCCGCATTGTGTTCATTTATTATGCCGTCGATACTTGATCGTTCTCCTATTCTAATAGCCATTTCTAGTGGGGGAACATCACCTGTACTAGCAAGGATGCTACGTGCACAGCTAGAAACTTTGATACCAGCAGCGTATGGTCGCTTGGCTTATTATGCTGCTAAGTTCCGTGAGCATGTCAAGCACCGTTTCAGTTCTTCCAAGAAGCGTCGTTTATTCTGGGAAAAAATTTTACAAGGCCCATTTGCTGAAATGGTTTTCTCGGGAAAAAATCGAGAGGCAGAAGCCTATTTATTTAGTTCTCTTGAACACGAAATAAACGAACCGCCTTGCGGAGAAGTCTATTTGGTAGGTGCCGGACCAGGTAATTCAGATTTACTTACCTTTCGTGCCATGCGCTTAATGCAGCAAGCTGATGTTGTCGTATACGATCGTTTAGTATCACCAGCCATACTCGATATGGTAAGACGCGACGCAACGCGTATCTACGCGGGGAAGGAACGCAATAAGCATACCTTGCCACAAGAATCAATCAACCATTTATTAGTAAGACTAGCAAAAGAGGGAAAGCGAGTACTTCGACTAAAAGGAGGGGATCCTTTTATTTTTGGCCGAGGTGGCGAAGAAATTGAAACATTATCCCAGCATCACATTCCTTTCCAGGTAGTGCCAGGAATTACAGCAGCATCAGGCGTAGCTTCCTATGCGGGTATTCCGCTTACTCATCGCGATTATGCCCAATCCTGCATTTTCGTTACAGGTCATCTCAAAAACAATACCATCAACTTGGATTGGCAGGTGCTAGCCAGGCCACAGCAGACAATCGTAATTTATATGGGACTGCTTGGATTACCTGTATTGTGCGAGCAGCTTATTGAGCATGGTCTTCCAGTATCAACACCTGCAGCCATTGTACAGCAGGGAACCACTTACAAACAGCGTGTCGTGATTGGCTCACTCGAAACATTACCGGCTCTTGCCTCGGCTGCTAACTTGGTTCCTCCAACGCTCATTATTGTGGGAGAAGTGGTCAGATTACATCAAAAACTAGCCTGGTTTGAGCCTGTATGTGATTCTGTTGGAGAATGATGTGAGGAATGGGCCAATTCTAAGGAATGTGAATTTACTAGGGAATTATGCTTTTATATCAAAAATCCCAAGGTATGCTATTTGCTGTAGCTAATTCTCTACCCCATGTTTCGAGGGTATTTAATATTTGCAAAATATGAGCATTTTCTGCATGTGCTTTACGTAATACTCTAATCTTATCGGCGAATTCGATTAAAATGAGGCTATTGCCACAGTTTTTCTCCATAAGATGTTGACGGCATAGAGTTGTCCATCGCTGGAATTCTTTTGTCGATAAAGTATCTGGCCAATTACGTGCACGATATCGAAATAATAATTCATGCAGTCGCTTATCCTGGAAATCAAAATGATGATGTGTAAGCTGCCGGGGTGAAGCATCACGCACTGCTGACATGAGGATGCGATCATTCTCACTAAAAAAATTGTCATAAAGCGCCAGATCGACATCTTTAGTTGCTTCAAATTCCATACTAGAATAAGCCTGCGCTACCCGCTGCATAAATGCGGTATTTTTATGCAACAATTGCCAATGTTGATGGCAAGCTTCTGCATTAAGATTAATTCGGGATGTAATGGATTTATCGAGCACATTCTGAGGAGCAAGTGCAGGACACTTGTTAATCTTTACTGATTTTACCGGCAAGCGGGGTACTTCCGCAGGTAATGCTGATTGAGGTGTAAACAAGCGCATTGCTAGTTCCTCCACACTTAATTCCATAAAAGGCGCTGGATTATGGCGCAGATCATAAACCAAAATACTGTTACCGTTTCCCTGCTCTTGAATCATCGGCATCACTACTGTAGTGCAGCCAGTTTCTGAGGGATACATACGAGAAGTATGGATAACCGGGGTGTGATTGATTAAATCGAATAATAAAGCGGCTCTATGTTTATTGCGGAGTTGAAACAACCAGTTATAAAGACGTGGCTGTCTATCAAGTAACAAGCGCGCCAGCTTGATGGTTGCTTTAACATCTGATAGCGCATCATGGGCAGAATCATGATGAATATTATTGGCTGCTGTTAGATCCTCAAGACGAAAGCTGGGTCTGCCATGACTATGCCTGGGCCATATGATGCCTTCAGGTCTAAGTGCATAAGTCATACGCACCAAATCGATGAGATCCCAGCGCGAATTCCCTTGTTGCCATTCACGCCCATAAGGATCATAAAAATTTCGATATAGGGTAAAGCGCGTAACTTCATCATCAAAGCGCAATGTATTGTAGCCAACACCACAGGTCTCGGGCTGTGCCAATTCATTATGAATTTTTGCAATAAATTCTGGCTCAGGGAGACCTTGTTTATCGGCCATTTGAGGCGTAATGCCAGTTAGTAAACAGGCATCGGGTTGAGGCAAAATATCTTTGGATGGTTTGCAATAGATAACGAGTGGATCACCAATTTCATTCAGTGCTTCATCAGTCCTTAAACCGGCAAACTGAGCTGGACGGTCGCATCTGGGATCTGAGCCGAAGGTCTCATAATCATGCCAATATAATGTTGTCATTGCGTGTTACTGAGTAATCTTTTTATTCAACTCGCGCGGCATACTCTTCCATTTCCCAATCTAAACTGACTTTGTCAGCTTCACCTTGCCGTATTATTGATACTGTCTGCGGCTCGCCTTCGCGTCAGTTTAGATTGGGAAATGAAATTAATATTTTCTACCTATAACTCCCAAAACTTATGGATATGGCCAAATTAAGAATATTCTGGTGAAGAGCAGCAATAACTCTATAATCCAAGGCGTTGCCAAATTTTTGTTGTCAGAACAGCTGAGTTAAGCGTGTAAAAATGGAGCCCTGGCGCACCTGCTTTAAGTAATCGCTCACATAAATCGGTTACCACGTCTAGCCCAAAAGCATGGATAGACGCAATATCATCCCCATATCCTTCAAGTTTTTTTCTAATCCAGCGAGGAATTTCAGCGCCACAATTATCTGCAAATCTAACTAGTTGAGAAAATTTGTTAATGGGCATAATACCAGGGACAATTGGCACATTCAGATTGGCAGTCTCGCACATATCAACAAAATGAAAATAAGCATCTGCATTATAAAAAAACTGCGTAATTGCTGAGTCTGCGCCTGCTTCTATTTTATTTATAAAATTCCTGAAATCTTCTTGAGCAGATCGAGCCTGTGGATGATATTCTGGATAAGCTGCGACATCCATCTTAAAGGTATTGCCAAATTCTTTGCGAATGAAGGTAACCAATTCATTGGCATAACGGAATTCACCTGGTTGAGCCATTCCAGATGGTAAATCTCCACGCAGAGCAACGATATGGCGAATCCCGCTTTCTTGGTACTTTCTCAAGATTGAATAAATATTTTCACGAGTAGAACCGATACAGGAAAGGTGTGGCGCAACAGGATGGCATTCTGCCAGCATTTCTAATACTGTATCAAATGTACGATCGCGAGTGGAGCCCCCTGCACCGAAGGTGACCGAGAAAAACTTTGGCTTAAACTGGGCAAGCTGATAGCGCGCAGCGCGTAATTTCTCTACCCCTTCTGGAGTTTGTGGGGGAAAAAGTTCAAAGCTAAAAGTGGGCGGAAAAACTTTCTGTGATTTCAACTTATTGTATCTGTGATCATTACTAAATTAAGGGGTAATCTTCCTAAGATATTAAAATGGATTATTTACCCCCTCTATTGCGAAGTATTATTCAACCTAAAAGTATTTTTTAGGTTTAAGCAAGAATCTTATTATATTTAAACTGTTCGTGCTTTTAATACGTGATTAATATCGATATGCTTCTGGTTTGTAAGGACCCTTTTTATCCAGATTAAGGTATTGCGCCTGTTCGCTGGTTAATTCGGTCAGTTTTGCTCCCAGCTTGCCAAGGTGTAGGCGCGCTACTTTTTCATCCAGATGCTTAGGAAGTATATAAACTTTTTTCTGGTAGTTTTTCCCATTTTGCCAAAGCTCAATTTGCGCCAATACCTGGTTGGTAAAGGAGCTGGACATGACAAATGAAGGATGACCCGTTGCACAGCCCAGGTTTACCAATCTACCTTGAGCCAACACAATAATCCGCCGGCCTGTCGGGAAAATGACATGATCAACCTGCGGTTTGATATTTTCCCATTGATATTGCTGAATTGAAGCAATATCAATTTCAGAATCAAAATGTCCAATGTTACAAATAATGGCCTGGTCTTTCATTTTCAGCATGTGATCATGACAAATCACACGAATATTACCCGTCGCCGTCACAAAAATATCCGCCTTATCGCATGCATCATCCATCGCTACTACACGGTAACCTTCCATAGCGGCTTGCAATGCACAGATTGGGTCGATTTCAGTAATCCAGACAGTGGCCCCTAAACCCCGCAGTGATTGTGCACAGCCTTTGCCCACATCACCATAGCCACATACTACTGCAATTTTCCCGGCAATCATGACGTCGGTGGCACGCTTGATACCGTCTACTAGCGATTCTCGGCAACCATAAAGGTTATCAAACTTTGATTTGGTGACTGAATCGTTAACATTAAATGCGGGGAATGGTAAAGCTTCCCTTTTTTGCATTTCATACAAACGATGCACACCTGTGGTCGTTTCCTCAGTGACGCCTCTGATACTGGCAAGCTTTTCAGAATACCAGTTAGGTTGACTATTAATTTGTGATTTGATCGCTGCAAACAGTACGCGCTCTTCTTCGTTGGTGGGGTTTGCAATCACTGAAGAGTCTTTCTCGGCCTTACTTCCAAGTGTGAGGAGTAAGGTCGCATCGCCGCCATCATCCAGAATCATATTTGCGTTGCTGGCTTTCTCATCCTTCGACCATTCAAAAATACGGTGAACATATTCCCAGTAATCTTCTAGTGATTCGCCTTTATAGGCAAAAACCGGGATATTTTTTACCGCAATGGCTGCTGCTGCATGATCTTGCGTTGAAAAGATATTGCAAGAGGCCCAGCGAACCTCAGCGCCTAAGGTAACAAGGGTTTCGATTAATACTGCCGTCTGAATCGTCATATGCAATGATCCCGCGATGCGTGCACCTCTCAGCGGTTTTTGGCTTGCATATTCATGGCGCAATGCCATCAAGCCAGGCATTTCCGTTTCAGCAATGGCAATTTCTTTTCTTCCCCACTCTGCTAGGGAAATATCAGCAACTTTGTAATCAGTAAATTGGCCGAGAGAAATATCAGCAACTTTGTTATCAGTAAATTGGCCGTTCATAGTTAAAATCTCCTAAAATGAACGAGCGCCGTTATTTTGCTATCCTCATATACTGAGCCTCACGGATGGATGTCCGTTGCAGCGCTCCTCAGTTTACGGGAACAATTCAAGCCTATACTTAAATAGGGTAGAGGTAATCTCAGCTAATAACTCTTATTCCAGAAATTAAATCAATTAGATGCCAGCATCAGCGCTAAGCTGGGCAGTCATATCCGTAGCTTCCCAGGTAAAATCCGGATCATTCCGCCCAAAATGACCATAGGCAGCAGTTTTCGTATAAATCGGTCGTAACAGATTAAGTCGGTGGATAATAGCCCTTGGACGCAAATCAAAATGTTGTTCTATTAGCTTGGCAAGCTTTTCATCTGAAATTTTCCCGGTACCAAAAGTTTCAACCATCAGAGAGACAGGGCGAGCAACACCAATAGCATACGCGACCTGGACTTCACATTTAGTGGCAAGTCCAGCTGCAACGATATTTTTTGCAACATGACGTACAGCATAAGCAGCGGAACGATCTACCTTAGAGGGATCTTTACCAGAGAAAGCACCGCCACCATGATGCGCAGCACCACCATAAGTATCGACAATGATCTTGCGGCCTGTTAAGCCACAATCACCCATGGGTCCACCGACAACAAAACGTCCTGTCGGATTAATCAGATACCGAGTATTTCCATTCAACATTTCTTTGGGAAGTACTGGCTTAATGATTTCTTCGATAACTGCCTCACTCAGGGCAGCATGAGAAATATCTGGATCATGTTGAGTTGAAATGACAACTGTATCTATACGCTGCGGTTTGCCGTCGATATATTTGACCGATACTTGAGATTTGGCATCAGGCCGCAACCAGGGTAAACGTCCATTTTTTCTCAATTGCGATTGGCGCTCCACCAAACGATGAGCATAATAAATGGGCATCGGCATTAATTGTGGGGTTTCCGCACATGCGAAACCAAACATTAATCCCTGATCACCTGCACCCTGATCCATTTCCTCTTCTTTACTACGGTTGACCCCTCGTGCAATATCAGGTGATTGTTTATTAAATGCGGTTAATACAGCACAGGTGTTCCAATCAAAACCAATCTCAGAGCTGGTATAACCTATTTTTTTAACTGTTTCACGCGCAATTACATTGTAATCGACTGACGCATGTGTTGTAATTTCACCTGATAGAACAATTAGCCCTGTGCTACACATTGTTTCACAGGCTACCCGCGCGTTTGTATCATGACTTAATATAGCATCTAAAACTGCATCTGATATTTGATCTGCAACCTTATCAGGGTGTCCTTCAGAAACAGATTCAGAAGTAAAAAGATATTCTTTCATGTTATTTGAAATTTTTTAAAAGTTGCTCAGTATAGCAAATAGTTTCAAATTAAATAAAAGAATAAAGCAAGATCATTAAGTTGTATTGATTTCGGTTTTTTTGTTAAGAATAAAAATATAAGCTAAAAAATATATTCCACCAGAACATTATCTTTCGTAATTGCATACATTGTTCTGTTTCTAATTGACATTACTCATCGCATTTTCACAATGGTACGTACACGATTTGCACCGAGTCCTACAGGCTATCTTCACATTGGAGGGGCCAGGACAGCCCTTTTTTCTTGGGCATTTGCCCGTAAACATGGTGGTAAATTTATTCTAAGAATTGAAGATACCGATCTTGAACGCTCAACTCAACTATCAGTGCAAGCCATCCTTGATGGGATGGCATGGTTAGGTCTTGATTATGATGAAGGCCCCTTTTATCAAATGCAGAGATTGGCGCGTTATCATGAAGTCGCTGAGCAATTGCTGCAAAACAATCTTGCTTATCGCTGCTACGCCAGCAAAGAGGAGCTGGATTTGTTGCGAGAACAACAACGTGCTGCAGGGTTAAAACCAAGATACGATGGACGTTGGCGGGATGCAAAACAGCCTCCCCCAGCCGAAGTCAAGCCAGTTATCCGCTTTAAGAATCCCACAGAGGGACATGTCGTCTTTGATGATCTGGTCAAGGGTAAAATTGTGGTAGCGAACAGCGAGCTTGATGATCTGGTTCTGCTGAGAAGTGATGGCATCCCGACTTATAATTTTGGTGTGATAGTGGATGATCTGGATATGAACATCAGTCATGTCATTCGTGGTGATGATCATGTCAACAATACACCGCGGCAAATTAATATTCTTAAAGCACTGGACGCTCCCATACCTCAGTATGCGCATGTACCCATGATATTAGGAGCAGATGGTGAAAGATTATCTAAACGGCATGGAGCCGTTTCAGTGATGCACTATCATGAAGAAGGCTATTTACCTGAGGCTATGATAAATTATCTTGCACGACTTGGATGGTCTCATGGTGATGAAGAAATATTCAGTACTGATCAGCTGATTGAGTGGTTTGATTTAGCCACAATAAGTCGTTCTCCAGCAAAGTTTAACCCGGAAAAGCTGATGTGGCTGAATCAGCACTATCTTAAAAACAAAGAAGATGTGCATATAGCCGAATTGATGACACCGTTTCTTGAGCAAGACGGCGGTCATATCCCAAATCAGCAATATTTATTAAAAGTAATTAATTTGTTAAAAGAGAGAGTCAATACGATTAGCGAACTCGCCGATGCGGCTGTCTATTTTTTTCGCCCACTAGAACCCTCTTATGACCTCAAAGCGCAGTATTTCAATCCGGAGGCAAAATCCATCTTGCTTTATTTAATCGATAAATTTAACTCGCTTGATTGGAACCGTCAGGCTATCCATGATGAAATTAAGAAAGCAGCGGCAACATTTAATGTCAAATTACCAAAGGTAGCCATGCCTTTGCGTATAGTGGTAACAGGCGAGACACAAACGCCTTCAATAGATGCCATATTGGAGTTACTTGGAAGAACAGAGACCCTGAAGCGAATAAATCAACAAATATCTTACTTTCCAGATTGATCTTCAACTTTACAATCACCAAGTGTCCCAGTATAATCCTTTCTCCTTCAGTCGGGGGTATAGCTCAGCTGGGAGAGCGCTTGCATGGCATGCAAGAGGTCAGCGGTTCGATCCCGCTTATCTCCACCAGTATCTCTCGATAGTCGTTGTAAATATATTCTGGTCCCCATCGTCTAGAGGCCTAGGACATCACCCTTTCACGGTGAGTACAGGGGTTCGAATCCCCTTGGGGACGCCACTATAGGAAGGTATTCATGGTAATTCCATTTCCAAATCAAAAATGACGCGAAGGCGAGCCGCAGACAGTATCAATAATACGGCAAGGTGAAGCCGACAAAGTCAGTTTTGATTTAGAAATGGAAAAAGATTAAACCTTAGCATGAATACTCAATCAAATACTACTTCGCTTTCCACTTCACCTGAATAAGAGCATTCTTGGGAATGCTCGTAAATTTTTACATCGATCTCAATGTGAAATCACTTACATTTGCTATTTTAAGACGATTAAGTGATGGCGAGTTTCATTCAGGAACAGAACTTTCTCAAATTCTGGGGATATCGCGCTCCAGTATCTCAAATGCTTTGCATGATCTTGACAGGTTAGGGCTGGTCATTCACAAAATTCAAGGCCGTGGTTATCGGTGGCTTAATCCCGTGCAATGGCTGAACACAGCCATAATTCAGACGTATCTTGCGGGGGAGTCAGAGCGCTTTCATATTCAAGTCCTCGACATTACGGAATCTACTAACAATTTACTGCTGCACGAGATCACAAGAAACCATACTACTCATGATGGAAGAATTCATGTTATTGCTGCTGAATTGCAAACTCAGGGACGGGGGCGCCGTGGACGGCAATGGTATACAGGCTTAGGAGACAGCCTGACTTTTTCGTTATCGTGGCAGTTCCAGCGAGGGGTCAATTTTCTCTCTGGCTTAAGTTTAGCCATAGGTGTAGCAATTGTTCGAGCATTAATGGCAGTCGGGATCAAGGGTGTGACGCTAAAATGGCCTAATGATCTGCTGTTTGAGTTTATTAAGCTTGGAGGCGTGTTAATTGAGTTGCAGGGTGACATGCTTGGACCGGCTACGGCAGTTATTGGTATAGGAATCAATCTAAGATTGCCTGACCATATTAAAAATAAGATAGACCAAGAGACGACTGATCTCTATTCCATTGTTCAGGAAGTTCCTGATCGCAATAAATTGTTGGCTGTTTTATTGAGAGAATTGGTGGCGACATTGAATACATTTGATCAGAAGGGCTTCTCGCTATTTAGAGATGAATGGATACGTTATCATGCCTTTGAGAATAAGCTGATTGAGTTGCATCTACCAAATGGCTCTATACAGCAAGGTACTGCCCGTGGTGTTGCGCCTGATGGATCATTACTGGTAAATACTTTAATGGGCGAGCAAAGCTTCAATGGTGGCGAGATCAGTCTGCGTAAATTAGGCTGAAATAAATTTTATGCCTTATCTTCTAGCTATAGATTCGGGTAATACTGCTATCAAGTGGGGGTTACACAATGGTAATGACTGGCATGAGCGCGGAAGCGTTGCTCAGAATCAACGAGTATTGCTGAGCCAAATTTGGCGAGATGTGCCGGAGCCATCCGCTATTATTGTTTCCAATGTGGCAGGGCCTTCAGCTGAATCGGCACTGCTAAATTTGTTTGCTATTTGGAAAGCCATACCGCATTGGATCTCAGCGGCTGCTGATCAATGTGGTGTTAAGAATCACTACTCAAATCCAGTGCAATTGGGTAGCGACCGCTGGGCAGCTTTGATCGCTGCATGGAGAATGAAACAACAGGGCTGTCTGGTGGTCAATGTAGGGACTGCTATGACAATCGATATCCTCTCTGATAGAGGAGAGTTTTTGGGTGGAATTATTTTGCCTGGCTTTGAGTTAATGAAACAGGTATTAGCGCACCAGACGGCATTGTTAACTTTAAAAGAAGGCCACTTTCAAGATTTTCCGGTTAACACTGCAGATGCTATTCACAGCGGAATAGTTCATGCGTTGACAGGTACGCTTGACCATATGTATACATTGCTTTCCACTTATTTGGGTCGTGATACTATCAACTGTATTATTAGCGGTGGAGGCGCTGCCTTATTGCTCCCTTATATTAAAATTCCTGCTATGAGTGTGGATAATTTGGTGCTGGAAGGATTAAAGATAATTGCCCAAGAAAAACCTGAAATAGCTTAGTAGAAAATAAGTATATGCCATTATTTCAAAATATCCATTTTTATACTACCGTCAATCGGTTAGTAGACTTACCTCGAGCATCTGGTCTGGAGGTTGCTTTTGCTGGACGTTCAAATGCGGGTAAATCCAGTGCAATCAATACACTTGCTAAACGTGGTCGTCTTGCTTATGTAAGTAAAACACCTGGCCGAACTCAGCATATTAATTTTTTCCAACTCGGGGATAGTAACTTTCTGGTCGATCTTCCTGGCTATGGTTATGCCAAAGTGCCTTTAGCAATCCGTCAGCATTGGGAGCATCTACTCAGCACTTATCTGCAGACTCGTGATGTGCTATACGGCATGGTACTTATTATGGATATTCGTCATCCTTTGACCAAGCTTGATCTCCAGATGCTGGAGTGGTTTTTGCTCACAAAAAAACCAGTACATATTTTGTTAACCAAAGCAGATAAATTGAGTCGCAATCAAGCAACTTATGTGCTGAAAAAAGTAAGACATTTTTTAACTGAACAATATCCACACTGTACAGTGCAACTTTTTTCTAGCATGATGGGGTATGGTATTGAAGAAGCTACCACAATTTTAACGGATTGGTTTGGGTCAGCCGGAGCAAAGATTCATCAGCATGATATTGAATTAGCGACAAAAAAAACCCCGGTTAAAGGGGAAAAACCGGGGGGGAATCGCCTTATATCAAAGGCCTCGCCTCAGGGAGGGAAGGCGAGAGACGATTTAACACATCATCTTTTCTTAAGAGACAAAATTTCTTAGTAAGTTCCATATTAATATTTTATTTTTTGATGATCAATCATGTCATTTATTAGTCAATTCCCACAAAAGAGAATGCGACGCTTACGTCGTGACGATTTCTCCCGCAGCTTGGTACGAGAAAATCATTTGCGAACAGATGATTTAATTTATCCTGTTTTTGTACTGGAGGGAAAGCAACGAAAAGAGCAAGTGGTTTCTATGCCGGGTGTTGAGCGGTTAAGTATAGATTTACTCAAGCTTCAGGCAGAGAAGTGCTTACAACTTGGGATTCCCGCTATCGCTATTTTCCCAGTGATTGACTCTTCACTCAAGAATTTGACTGCCGACGAAGCACTCAACCCAGAGGGGCTGGTGCCACAAGCAGTCACTCAGTTAAAAAAGAATTTTCCAGAGTTAGGGATTATTACTGATATAGCACTTGATCCTTATACCAGTCATGGTCAAGATGGATTGATTGATGCTAATGGTTATGTGATGAATGATGAAACCGTTTTGGTTCTGGGGCAGCAGGCGCTTGTCCATGCTCAGGCAGGAGCGGATGTAGTTGCTCCTTCGGATATGATGGATGGGAGGATTGCCGCTATTCGTGCAGCTTTGGATAGCAATAAATTTATTCATACACGCATTCTTGCCTATTCGGCAAAATATGCTTCCAGCTTTTATGGTCCATTCCGAGATGCAGTGGGTTCTTCGGCCAATCTGCGGTCGGGTAACAAATATACTTACCAAATGGATCCGGCCAACTCGGACGAAGCATTATGGGAAGTTGGGCTGGATTTACAGGAAGGTGCGGATATGGTCATGATAAAACCAGGGTTGCCTTATCTTGATATCGTGCGCAAAGTAAAGGATAAATTTGGCGCGCCTACGCTGGTTTATCAGGTCAGTGGCGAATATGCTATGCTCAAGGCAGCCGCAATGAATGGCTGGTTAGATGAAGAAGCTTGTGTCATGGAGTCCTTGTTGTCATGTAAACGCGCAGGTGCAGATGCCATCTTGACCTATTTTGCTTTGGATGCGGCTACTTGGCTAAGAAAAAATATATAAACCTGAGAAATCATCTTTTCAGTATAACTGATTCCACAGCGCTTCTATCGAGTCAAAATCCTCAGTAGGCAAATCAGCCTGAGAGGGGAGTTGTTCGTTGAAAAAATATTCACTTACCGCTCCTCTCTCTTCTCTTAAACCGGTTTCCGGATTGATTCTGGCTACCGTGATTCCTTGGGGAGGAGTATAAGTTGCAACAGGGATATCTTTTAACGCCTTTTCCATATAGTTTATCCAGATGGGTAAAGCTACACGTCCCCCGGTTTCATTCTTACCCAATGTCTTGGGTTCATCAAAACCTGCCCAGCTTACTGTGACCAAATTCTTCTGAAAACCACAAAACCAGGTATCAATAAAATTACTGGTTGTGCCTGTTTTCCCTGCGATATCCTTGCGACCGAGTCTTTTTGCCATGGTGGCTGTTCCTCGTTGAATCACATCTTGCATCATACTTGTCATCAGAAATGCATTCCGTGGATCAATCACCTGCTTGGCATTCTTCCCAGCAATAACAGGTTGAGCATGTTCAAGAATTTTACCCTCATCATCTTCTATTCTTTCAATGAAGTAAGGATGAATGCGGAAACCGCCGTTAGCAAAAATTGTATAACCAACGGCCATTTGCAAGGGTGTTACAGAGCCTGCTCCAAGCGCCATGGGTAAAAAAGGAGGGTGACGATCGCTATCAAAACCAAAGCGAGTAATATAATCTTGTGCGTAGCGCAGTCCAATTGATTGAAGAATTCGAACGGATACAAGGTTTTTCGAATGAGTCAGTGCAACGCGCATGCGTATTGGACCGCTGAACTTGCCATCAAAATTTTTAGGTTCCCAAGCCTTGCTACCCGTTTGTGCCGCATCGAAAAATAAAGGAGCATCATTGATAATCGTTGCGGGTGTAAATCCTTTTTCCAATGAAGCGGAGTAAATGAACGGTTTGAAACTAGAGCCTGGTTGTCTCCATGCTTGGGTGACATGATTAAACTGATTGAGATTGAAGTCAAATCCTCCGGCCAGAGCACGAATCATCCCATCAGTCGGATCAATTGCAACGAGTGCGGCCTCAATTTTGGGAAGTTGGACAATTTGCCAGACATTTTTCTCATTCTTTTGTATCCGAATTAATGATCCTGGACGAATTCGTTGATTACCAGCCTTAGGGTCATCGGTAAGAAATCTTTTGGCAAACTTGAGTCCATCTCCGCTAATCTGTATCACTTCTCCACCCTTGTGATAAGCTTTAATAGAATTTAAGCTGGTGGATAGCACTACAGCAATAAGAATATCGTGGCTATCATGAAATGGTTGCAGAGCTTCTTCCAGATTTTTTTCCAAGTTTGCATCATATCTGGGTAAATCAATGAAACCTTCTGGTCCTCGATAACCATGACGACTATCATATTCTAATATGCCTTTACGCAGTGCTTGATTCGCGGCATCTTGATCAGATTTTCTCACAGTGGTATAGACTTTAATGCCACGTGTATAGGCTTCTTCACCATAGCGTTGATATACCGCCTGTCTGGCCATTTCAACCACGTACTCAGCGGGTATGGCAAAATTCCGTACTTGGGGTTTGGATAACGGCTGCTTTTCTGACATGGCGAATTGTTTGTCAGAGATATAGTCCAGTTCGTGCATTCGTTTCAATACATAACGCTGACGTATCTTTGCACGCTCTGGATTAACGACTGGGTTAAATCTCGAGGGAGCCTTGGGTAATCCTGCCAGCATGGCTGCTTCCGCTAAATTAATTTCATCTAATGATTTTCCGAAATAGGTTTGGGCTGCGGCTGAGAACCCATAGCTTCTTTGGCCCAGGTAGATCTGATTAATATAGAGTTCTAGAATTTTATCTTTACTTAGACTGTGCTCAATTTTAAATGCCAGTAATGCTTCGCTGAATTTTCTCGTCAAGGTTTTTTCCTTGGTCAGAAAAAAATTACGTGCAACCTGCATCGTAATCGTACTTCCACCTTGAAGAGCGCTCCCTCCACTGAAATTGGAATAAGCAGCTCGCAGGATACCAATATAATCCACTCCACCGTGCTGATAGAAACGGTCATCCTCAGCGGCTACGATGGCTTGTTTAAGATAGGTGGGCGTTTCATTAATTTTTACAAAATCTCTACGCTCTTCTCCAAATTCACCGATGAGTAATCCTTCCGCGCTATAGATCCGTAACGGTATCTTAGGCCGGTAATCCGTCAAAACTTCGAGCGAAGGTAAGGTTGGGATAATAACGAGTGCTGCAAAAACGATTAGCATAATACCAATCAAGCTTGCTCCCAGCACTGCTAGAAAGAGATAGGTCAGCCAACGAAATAACATGAGATTTAAAATTTCTAACTATGGGGGATAAAAGTCAATTGCTAATTATAGAGGGTATATCTGTTGCTTTTGTATAAATCAAACTATTTTAGGATCTGCCAGAATATTTTACCCAGCATATCAGTTTGTTAAAGAAAGTTGGATTGACTCGAAGGATTAAACATGCCGATGACAATCTTTGCATGCCATCTGATAATTAAAATACTGCACTTTAAGATATTGTTTCTAATAAATCAATGTTGAATAAAAGCTTTGATATCCATCTTAATTTCTTTTCTACGAAATCATCACGGCTCTTAGGGGTAGATATCAGTGCTTCGTCGGTGAAAATGATCGAGCTTTCCATGATTAACAAAGCTGAGAACACATTACGCCTTGAGCGATATGTCATTGAGCCGATGCCGAAAGAAGCTATTCTTGATGGCAATATCAATAATCTCAAGCAAGTAGGAGATAGCCTCCATCGTGGATGGAAGCGCATGGAGACACGTGTAAAAAATATCGCACTCGCACTACCCGCGGCTGCTGTCATTACCAAAAAAATTATCATGTCTGTTGGGCAACGAGAAGATGATCTAGTTTTCCAAGTTGAAACAGAGGCGAATCAATATATTCCATTTACGCTGGACGAAGTAAATCTCGATTTTCAGGTCATCAGAGCAATACCCGAGAATCCAAATGAGGTAGAAGTCCTGATCGCTGCTGCACGCAAGGAAAAAGTGGAAGATCGTGTTGCTGCTGCATTAACGGCTGGTCTAAAAGCAGTCGTAATAGATGTCGAGCACTTCGCTGCCCAAACTTCTTTTGAGTTAATTGAACGTCAGTTGCCTGAAAGAGGCAAGGATCAAGTGATTGCACTGGTCGATATCGGTGCGAGTACTACCCGTTTAAATGTTCTTTACAATGGTGGATTTGTGTATACACGGGATCAGCCGATTGGGGGAGCTCAGTTAACTCAGGAAATCCAAAATCAGTTTAATTTGACATATGAAGAAGCAGAAGCAGCCAAGCGCAAGGGGAGTTTACCCAAAAGCTATCAGACGAATGTGCTGCAACCTTTCTGCGAAACACTCGCGCAGGAGGTAACACGTGCTTTGCAGTTCTTTTTTACTTCTACCCAATATACCCAGATTGACTACATTTTTCTTTCTGGTGGATGCGCAATAGTTCCTGGTTTGGAGGAGATCATGACTGAACGTACCCAAGTTAAGACACAAATCGCTAACCCTTTTGTAAATATGGAACTATCTAACCGTATCTCCCTCAAGCAGCTGAAAGTAGATGCCCCGCTATTAATGACTGCCTGTGGATTAGCAATGCGGGGCTTTGATCCCTCATGAGTCGCATTAATTTACTTCCGCACCGTGAACTTAAACGTAAGGCACGCCAGCAACAGTTTGCCATATTGGCTGGAGCCGCATGTGTTCTTGGCATACTGATTGTCTGGGCAGGGCATGAGGCCATCTTAGGAAAGATTGAGTATCAGAATAGGCGTAATCAATACCTGCAGAGTCAAATTGCTATTCTCGATAAGCAAATTGTAGAAATCAAACAAATCAAGCAGCAACTCAAGGAAGTGCTCGCACGCAAAGAGGTAGTGGAGACATTACAAGTCAATCGTACTCATGTCGTTTATATGTTAGATCAGCTGGCTAGACTAGTGCCAGATGGGGTATATCTCAAGAGTCTCAAGCAAAATAATGAGCACATCCATCTTTCTGGCTATGCGCAATCAAATGCTTGGGTATCTACCTTAATGCGGAATTTGGATGCGTCACCCATATTTGAATCTCCTCTATTGATCGAGATCAAGGCAGTGAATGTCAATAATGTACGTATGAATGAATTTGATTTGAATGTGAGGCTCACCGAGCTATTGACTAGTTGGGATAATGGACCTACGCCAGCCAATATTTCCAATTAACTAAAAAGGTCGATGAGGATGAATTTATTGGAACAATTGCGCCTACTTAACCCCAATGATCCCGGTAGCTGGCCGATAGTCATCAAGGCCAGTGCATTGATCAGCTTGCTGATGGCGATTGTCGTGGTAGGTTATTTTCTGGATTGGCAAGAACAGTCAGAAATTCTTGAAAGGACTGAAGCCGAGGAAGTGACCCTTAAAGAAACTTATCTGATCAAAAAAAGAAGCGCTATCAATTTGGATATTATGCGGCAACAATTACAGGAGATCGAGCAGACGTTAAGTGTGATGCTGAAACAATTACCCAATAAATCTGAAATAGATGCTTTGCTGATAGATATTAATCGGGCTGGTTTAGGACGAGGATTGCAATTTGAATTATTCAAGCCTGCAGCGAGCGAAACGATCAAGGAAATTTATGCTGAATTACCCGTGACGGTACGTGTCATAGGCAACTATCACGATATTGGTGCTTTTGCAAGCGATGTTTCCCAGTTACCTCGTATTGTGACATTAAATGATATCAATATTACTCCTGGGAAGGAGCAAAATTTGGTATTGAACGCAGTCGCAAAGACCTTTCGCTATCTTGATGATGAAGAGCTTGCTCATCAGGTCAAGAGCAACAGTGGAGGGAATAAATGATTAAATGGTTTCATCATTTATGGAGTGTGTTGTTTGTTATCATTTCGGCCTCGGCCTGTAGTGAAGGTACTTACAGTGATCTTGAAGAGTTTGTGAACAAATCTGGAGAAGGGTTGCGTGGCAAGGTCGATCCATTACCTCAGATCAGGTCTTTTGCTCAGTTCAATTATGAAGCATTTAACGTTTCCGATCCTTTCAATGCGCAAAAAAACATTCCATCCAGCAAGCATGACACACTTCAGCCGGATCTGAAACGGCGCAAGGAAACATTGGAGAATTTTCCACTGGAAAATCTGACAATGGTTGGAACATTACAGCGAAATAAGCAAATTTTTGCATTAGTAAGAACGCCAGATAATACCGTGCAACGTGTCAAAATTGGTAACTACTTGGGTCAGAATTTTGGATTGATTACCGATATTTCTGAGACAGAAATCAAGCTAAAGGAAATCGTACAAGACAGTGTCAATGTTTGGATCGAGCGCCTGAGTACGCTTGTATTGCAAGTGCAGGCGCAGGCGCAGAAATAATGAGAATGATGATAGCGAGAGTGTTTTTCGACGGGTGGCGATCTGCATCCCAACTCATACTATTATTTATATTATTTCAGGTCTTCACCGTCACGGCAGATAATCTGGCGCATGAGGAATCCATGCAGCAGAACAGAATCAATGCAATCGATGTGGTTAGCAATCGAAGCAGGCAAATCATGGTTAAAGTATCGCTTGATCAACTGCTTGATACGGCTCCTGTAGGCATTTCTTTAAACAATCCGGACAGAATTTATTTTGATTTTATCAATACGATTAATGCACTTGGCAAAAAAGTACAAACAGTAGGTGAAGGAGATTTGAGTAGCATTGACATTGTGCAAACAGAAAACCGTACCCGCATGGTGATGAACTTGTTAAAGCCTATGACCTATGAGACTAAAATTGTAGGAAATCAGCTGCTTATTTCGCTAAATGGACTCAATGCAAAAAAAACTACCAATGCTTCCGTTCATTCTTTTAACAGCTTAGATATCCAGAAGAAAAAGCTATTAAGTCTGCAAGATATCGATTTCAAGCGTGGCCTGAATGGCGAGGGTCGTGTGGAAGTCGATCTTTCCGCACCAGGCGCCGGAGTCGATGTTCGTCAACAGGATAGCCGGATCATAATCGAATTCATCAACGCTTATTTGCCTCCTCATTTAGAGCGTCGTGTGGATGTGGTAGATTTTGCCACACCGGTGCAAATCATAGAAACCATGGCAAAAAGTAATAACGTACAGATGGTCATCAAATCCAAAGGGCGGTGGGAGCATACTTCCTATCACGCAGGAACTAGATTTATTCTGGACGTCAAACCGATTGTCGAGAGCGAAGATGTGCCTGCCCACAGGAAATTGGTCACGGGAGGGTATACTGGCGAGAAACTATCGCTTGATTTTCAGAATGTGGAAGTCCGCTCAGTTTTGCAGGTTCTGGCTGATTTTACTAATCTGAATATTATTGCCAGCGATTCAGTTAAAGGAAATCTTACTTTACGCCTGAAAGACGTTCCTTGGGACCAAGCTTTAGATATTGTACTTCAGTCCCAAGAGCTCGATAAGCGTCGAGTAGGTAATGTCATTTTTATTGCTCCACGTGAGGAGTTAGCTGCCAGGGAAAAAACTGAACTGGAGTCTCGTCAGCAAATTACTGAATTAGAGCCTTTGCATACTGAGACTTTCAGATTAAATTATCGGACAGCCAGTTCAATTCCTCTCAAAGGGATTTTGAGTCAACGCGGAACGGTAGAAGTTGACGATATCAGTAATACTTTGACCGTTACCGATATCCCTATCAGACTGGCAGAGGTCGCCAAACATATCAGAAATCTTGATACCTCTGTGCGTCAAGTCATGATCGAGTCCCGTATCGTGGTAGCGACGGATACATTTAGTCGCAATCTGGGTGCACGATTTGGCGTACAAAGTGCTCATCAGATAGGAAACCGTAATTTGGGGATCTCTGGCAATCTGGACAGCTCCAGCGCACTTGCTGCTGGCACCGCTCCGGGCGGTGGTCAGAATCTTAACGTCAATTTACCCGCTGCTGCGATTGCGGGTGCAGCAGGGGGGCCGGCTGCTTTAGCGCTGAGTTTAATCAAAATCAATGATGATTCGCTGATCAATTTAGAATTATCCGCGCTGGAATCAGACAGTAAAGGCAGAGTGATTGCCAGTCCACGTCTAGTCACGGCTAACCGCGTAGAAGCAACTATTGAACAGGGAACCGAAATACCTTTCCAAATTGTCAGTCAGCTCGGAAGGCCGCAGATTCAGTTCAAAAAAGCTGTACTGGCTCTTAAGGTAACACCACAGATTACTCCGGATGACAATATTATTATGAAGCTGCAAGTTAATCAGGACACCCGTGGTCAAGATACGCCCGCTGGACCAGCGATTGACACCAAACAAATTACGACTGAAGTACTCATTGAGAATGGTGGAACAGTGGTAATTGGTGGGATTTTCGAGCGGCAGGAAAATATAGCTAATAACAAGGTGCCTTTGCTAGGTGATGTGCCGATACTCGGTAATCTCTTCAGGAATAATTCAAAACGGGATGATAAGCGAGAACTTTTAATTTTTGTCACCCCTCGGATTTTGAATGAAAATTTAAGCATACGCTAAATAATTAAACCTAGACTTTTCAGTTGGTTGCTCGCTCTGTTGTTAATATTACCAATATAATAAGCCTTTCCTATCGATTTCATTCTTACCCACTTGCTTATTTTCGCTGCCGTACCGATTGATGGCGCGATTTTACAAACACATAGCTGCGTTGCAACTCCTTATTCCATTTCTAAATCAAAACTGATTTTGTCGGCTTCACTTTGCCGTATTATGGATACTGTCTGCGGCTCACCTTCGTGTCATTTTTGATTTGGAATTAGAATGGAACGACTGCAGAACCGCACATTCCTTCACAGCCGACTGAGAAATCTAGATTAAAAGTTCTCGTTTACGATAAACCCAAGCTGTCGCCAAGCTTCGTAGATGACGATGGAAACAGCATTAGCAAGATTCAAGCTGCGACGGTCAGGCAGCATGGGAATATGGATACGTTGCGTATTGGAAAAACTCTCCAGAATTTCAATCGGTAATCCACGGGTTTCTGTACCAAACAGAAAAACATCTTGAGGGTGATACTTAACCTGATCATAGCGTTGGGTTCCTTTGGTGGACACAGCAAAAATACGCCGTCCTGGTAAGCTATGCATACATTCTTCCCAACTTTTGTGTAGCACGACATGAGCAAATTCATGATAGTCGAGTCCGGCCCGGAGCAGCTGCCTGTCATTCAGAAGAAACCCTAACGGTTTGACCAAATGAAGTGTAGCGCCTGTATTGGCACAAAGTCGGATGATATTACCGGTATTGGGAGGAATCTCAGGCTGATAGAGAATAACATTCAGCATAAGGCATATTCTATAACATAGTCTGATGATGCTCAGTGGTTTTGATTAAAGCGGATGACGGCATTGCTCTAGCGATCACCCATACACTCACCCCGGTAGCCCCTTCTTTACGTACCACCTTGGCCAATTCATTCAATGTGGCACCGCTTGTCATGACATCATCCAGTAAGGCAACATGCTTATGTGCGAGACTCGTAGTACATTCAAACGCATTTCGCATATTAGTTAACCGTTTCTTCCAGGATAACTCAGTTTGAGAAAACGTGTCTTTGGTACGCACACAAGCATGAGGCAGCAAGGGAACATTGATTTGTCTGGATAGATGTCGGCTTATTTCTAGCGCCTGGTTAAAGCCTCTCTCCTGTAATTTAGTCGGATGGAGCGGAACAGGGATGATGACATCGGGTAGAGGGCAGTGATTCATTTTTGCGAGCAATAGATTGGCCAAGATGGGCGCCACAGCCAGGTTGCCTTGATATTTAAGCGAATGAATCATGGCATCGATGGGAAAAACGTATTGTAGTGCTGCAAGCGCATGTGTCCATACTGGCGGATGCTTGAGGCAATTACCACAAATATAGGAATCTTTTGTGGGCAATAAGCACAAAGGGCAATGTTCAGAAGGTAATTGGGGTAAGCTTTCATGGCAGGCACGACACAGATCGCTTTCGCAGGCTGCCAAGCATAAAAAACAATTTGTTGGGAACAGGGTTTGCACAAAATTTAATCGCCTGTTCAAAAATCTTGAAAGAAAATTTGACAATTGAAGCTTGATCCTTGATGATTCCTAACACCGTATTATAGATCGAGCAAAAATTTCTGGCCTTATCATGATTGAATCCAGTACCAAGTCTGTTTCAAATGAAAAAAAGAAAGCTATGGGTGATCAACAGGATCGTAACCATATGGCACAATGGAGTGTTCCACAAATCCAGGCCTTACTAGATCTCCCTTTTACTGATTTGGTTCATCAAGCGCAAACCATTCATCGGCAATACCATGATGCCAATGCAATTCAATTATCTACGCTGATTTCTGTTAAAACAGGTGGCTGCCCGGAAGACTGTGGTTACTGCCCCCAGGCCGCACGTTATCATACCGGCGTTGAGAATCAGGATATGCTGTCGCTGGATACCGTTGTGGCCGCTGCGCAGGCAGCCAAGACGGAAGGAGCGACACGATTTTGTATGGGGGCAGCCTGGCGTGGCCCCAAACAACGTGATATTGATAAAATGAGCGAAATCATCGGCGCTGTAAAGGTGCTGGGACTTGAAACCTGTGCTACCTTGGGCATGCTGAAACCGGGGCAGGCTGAGCAACTCAAACAGGCTGGCTTGGATTATTACAATCACAATCTGGATACCTCACCCGAATTCTATGGAGAAATCATTACCACACGCGACTACCAGCATCGCCTCGATACACTTGAGGAAGTGCGTAAGGCAGGTATCAATGTGTGCTGTGGCGGTATTGTAGGTATGGGTGAATCCCGGCTGGCTCGTGCTGGATTGATTGCCCAGCTGGCCAATCTAGATCCTTATCCTGAATCAGTGCCGATCAATTATCTTGTGCAAGTTGAAGGTACGCCGCTTTATAGTACGGAGCCCCTTGATTCGTTCGAGTTTGTACGTACCATTGCAGCCGCCCGTATTACTATGCCAAAAGCGATGGTCAGATTATCTGCAGGAAGACGGCAAATGTCAGAGTCTGTGCAAGCGTTATGTTTTCTTGCCGGAGCTAATTCCATTTTTTATGGAGACAAGCTGCTGACGACAGGTAATCCCGAAACAGAAAGCGACAAAGCATTATTTGAGAAATTGGGGTTACGCACCCTATAGCCAGAAACAGGAATGCTAATAAATCTCTCAGCCAAACTGAGGGAGCGGGAAAAAGCGGGGTTGTACCGTCGCCGATTGATGCTCGAAGGCCCTCAGACGATTCATGCTACGATTGAGGGAAAGCATTATCTTACTTTCTGTAGCAATGATTATCTAGGCCTCGCCAACCACCCCGACTTGATCGGAGCGGCCTGTGCGGGAGCCCAACATTATGGCGTGGGATCAGGTGCATCCCATTTGATCTGCGGCCATTCTTTGGCCCATCACACGCTAGAGGAAGCGTTGGCCCATTTTGTGGGGTTACCCCAGGCATTATTGTTCTCTACCGGCTATATGGCGAATATGGCGGTGATCACGTCGTTGGTCGGTCGTGGTGATACGATTTTCGCCGACAAGCTCAATCATGCTTCACTCAATGACGCAGCGCTGCTTTCCAAGGCAACCTTTAAACGTTATCCCCATCTTGACTTAACCAAACTGGAAAGATACCTGGCTGAATCGGAAGCAAGCGGTAAGCTCGTCGTAACCGATGCCGTGTTCAGCATGGATGGTGACATTGCTCCTGTCGTTGAACTATTGGCGCTATGTGAGCAGTATGGCGCCTGGTTGTTACTGGATGATGCACACGGTTTCGGCGTGCTTGGCAAAAACGGTAATGGTGTCGCGCATGCGTTTGATGGATTTAATCTGCGTTCCCCAAACTTGGTTTACATGGCCACGCTCGGTAAAGCAGCGGGTGTTTCCGGTGCTTTTGTCGCTGCTCAATCCGACATAATAGAAACGCTTATCCAATTCGCGCGCCCTTATGGTTATACCACTGCTACGCCTGCATTATTGGCCCATGTCCTCATGACCAGTTTGTCATTGATCAAACAAGAAGCATGGCGACGCGAAAAATTAATCAAGCTTATAACACAATTGAAAACTAACCTACAATCATTGCGTTGGTTATTAATGCCTTCCATAACGCCCATTCAGCCATTGATGGTAGGACGCAATGACGAAGCCATGCATTTAAGTGAAGCATTACATGACAAAGGAATTCTCGTGCCTGCCATCCGCCCGCCTACTGTTCCGGAGGGAAAAGCTCGATTGCGGATTTCTTTATCAGCTGCACACCGCGAGGAAGATGTTGAGCAATTGAGTGAAACATTACATGATTTGGCAAAAATCATATAATCGAAAGCAGGCAAAAACACTTAACATGAAAAATAGTTGTGTAGTATGAAGCGGTTATATGTAGAAATTGTAGGAAAGGGACCCGATCTCGTGATGTTGCATGGCTGGGCTATGCATAGTGGTATCTGGGGCAGTATCCGCGATCAGCTGGCGCGGCATTTCCGGCTGCATTTGGTGGATCTGCCTGGTCATGGCCAGAGTCCAATGTGGGAATCGTATTCACTCGAAGCCATCGTAAACAGTGTTGCGGAGATTTTGCCCGCGGAAAGCATCGTTTGTGGTTGGTCACTCGGTGGGCAAGTAGCCCTCAAGCTGGCTTTATCTGTACCCACGCAAGTGAGTCAGCTTGTTTTGGTCGCGACCACTCCTTGTTTCGTCAAACGGGAGGATTGGCAGTGGGGAATGGATCAATCTACGCTGCTGCTTTTTATGGAAAATCTGGAGCATCATTATACCCAGACGCTCAACCGTTTTTTTACCCTGCAGGTAAATGGTGGATGTGATATGACACATGTATTAGCGCAAATACGTGACCATTTTTTCCAATATAAGCAACCCGATGGTCACGCGCTCAGGGCAGGTTTACAAATCCTGCTGACCACCGATTTACGTGGAAAATTAGCGGATATTTCTCAACCTGCCTTACTGTTGCATGGAGAAAATGATGTGATCACACATGTGGATGCAGCCAAATGGATGCATCAGCAATTGCCTCACGCAAAATTAGTCGGCTTTCCACACTGTGGTCATGCCCCGTTTTTATCGCATCCGAATCAATTTATAACCAGCCTGTATGATTTATGATCACATTTTAGATAAGCGTCAGTTGCGCCAAGCATTTGAACGAGCTGCAACCAGCTATGATCAAGCGGCCGTTCTGCAGCGGGAAGTGGGGGAGCGCATGCTCTCACGTCTTGATTACATCAAATATACGCCTGATTGGATACTGGATATGGGCAGCGGTACCGGCTATGGCAGCCGTAAGCTTATCGAGCGCTATCCGCATAGCAAATTGGTGGCATTGGATATCGCACTCGCGATGCATTTCCAAGCGCGTCAACCTGTTCCGCGATGGCAGCAATGGTTACCGTTGGGTAAACGCTCTATTACTCATTATGTGGGTGCGGATATCGAACAGCTTCCACTGCGGGATGGTTGCGTGGATATGATTTGGTCGAATCTAACCATTCAGTGGTGTAATGATCTCAAGCAGACCTTTGCGGAAACACATCGTGTTCTGAAAAAAGGAGGACTGCTGATGTTTAGCACCTTTGGTCCGGATACCTTGAAAGAATTAAAGCAGGCCTTTAAAGCAGTGGACAGTTACAACCATATCAATCGCTTCATGGATATGCACGATATCGGCGATCTGCTGGTTTATAGCGGCTTTGCCACACCTGTCATAGATATGGAATACATTACGCTCACTTACCATGAGGTGATGGATATCATGCGTGATCTTAAAACAATTGGTGCGCATAATGTGACACATGGCAGACAGCGTGGCTTGACAGGGAAAGGAAGATGGCAACAAGTGGTGAAGCATTACGAATCATTCCGTCAGGCAGGGAGGCTGCCGGCGACTTTCGAAGTGGTCTATGGTCATGCCTGGAAACCAGAGCCACGACAAGCTGCTCTCAAACCCGAAACCAGACGTAAGCTCGGTCTGGGATAAATGGTTATTCCATTTCCAAATCAAAACTGATTTTGTCGGCTTCACCTTGCCGTATTATTTATACTATCTGCGGCTCGCCTTCGCGTCATTTTTGATTTGGAAATGGAATTAAACACTATGCCAGCAGGCTACTTTGTGACCGGTACGGATACGGCTGTAGGTAAAACTCTCGCAAGTTGCGCGTTGCTACATGCGTTTGCCATGGCAGGTAAATCGGTGATTGGTATGAAGCCAATCGCAGCAGGTTGCGAAAAGGGTAAATGGATGGATGTGGAACGTCTTGTTGAAGCCAGCAACGTATCAGCAGCACGTGAATTGATTAATCCTTATGCGTTAGTGCAGCCGATTGCACCTCATATCGCGGCTAAGCAAACGGGTATCGTGATGGATATCGCAACTGTTCAACGGGCTTTTAAATTGTTACAGGAAATGGCGGAAATGGTCATTGTCGAAGGGGTCGGGGGATTTCTGGTGCCGCTTGATGACCGATACGATGGCAGCGATTTGGCGCGCGCATTGAAATTACCCGTGGTATTGACAGTAGGATTGCGGTTGGGCTGTCTCAACCATGCTTTATTAACTGCCCGGGCTATTCATTCAAGTGGGTTAACCCTGGCAGGCTGGGTAGCTAATCAGATTGATCCTCATATGGAAAGCCAAGCAGAAAACATTCGTACCTTGCAACACCGCCTGGATTGTCCTCTGCTTGGCGTTTTGCCATTTAGCGAAAAAATAGAGGCAAGGGATTATGCTGGGTTGCTCGATATCTGGCAGCTTATCTAATTCCATTGCTAAATCAAAACTGGCTTTGTCGGCTTCACCTTGCCGTATTATTTATACTGTTTGCGGCTTGCCTTCGCGTCATTTTTGATTTAGAAATGGAATGAGACCCCCCTCGTATCATGTTTGATTGGGAAAATGGAATGATGGAGCAGCTAGCAGGTCTATTTGAGCGGCTTAAGAATGGTTTTGAATTTAACTGTTGCTTGCACCAGCGCCGCGCGAATACCGGGCTCCCACGCAGAATGACCCGCATCCTCGATAATGACATATTCGGCTTGAGGCCAGGCATGGTATAAGTCATCTGCGCTGACGATCGGGCAAACGGCATCATAACGTCCCTGCACGATGGTGGCAGGAATGCCTTGGAGTTTTTTGACATTATCCAGCAACACATTTTGCGGCAAGAAGATATCATGACTGAAATAATGGGCTTCCATGCGTGCAAGCCCGAGCGCAACCGTATCGCTTGTAAAATAATTGACGGTTTCCGGGCTGGGCAGCAAAGTGGAGCATCTGCCTTCATAGCAACCCCATGCACGGGCGGCAGGCATATGGATGGCAGGATCCGGGTCCATCAAGCGTTGATAATAAGCTGCGAGGATATCTTTTCGTTCATGCGGGGAGAGTGGTGCGACAAAATCCCGCCAGGCTTCTGGAAAGAAATGGCGCAGCCCATAAAGAAACCAGTCGATTTCGCTTTTGCGGCAAAGAAAAATGCCCCGCAGAATGAATCCCAGGCAACGTGAGGGGTGGGCTTCTCCGTATGCGAGTGCCAATGTGCTGCCCCAGGAGCCTCCGAATACGAGCCACTGTTCGATACTCAGATATTGTCGCAAGGTTTCGATGTCCTCGATAAGATGAGGCGTGGTATTGTCTCGAATTTCACCTAGGGGTGTGGAGCGTCCCGCTCCACGCTGATCATAAATGATGATGCGGTAGTGAGCAGGATCAAAGAAACGACGATGATTGGGTGCTGATCCAGCACCTGGCCCACCATGTAGAAACAAGACGGGTAAACCCTTAGGATTACCTGATTGTTCCCAATATAGGGTGTGCTGCGCATCGACCGGCAACATTCCTTGCTGATAAGGCTCGATTTCCGGGTAAAGCTCGGTATGTGACATGTTATCCTCTATGATTGATGGTATAAATCTGCCAGTTTACTGATTGTGGAGATATTGGAAAAGCAAAAGAAATTGTTGAGAGTTGCGCCATTTGCACATTTGCTCATTTGTTTGAGATCGTGCCCTGATTCCATTTTCCAATTAAAAATAACGCGAAGGCGAGCCGCAGACAGTATAAATCATATGGTAAGGTGAAGCTGACAAAGTCAGTTTTGATTTAGAAATGGAATGATAAGGTAGGATAACGATTGAAACTGTATACCTGGCTAAAGGAAACGATTATGATGCATATTTCATAGTAGAGCATGAGAGTTCAATGTGACAGGCAGAAATAGCAACGCTAATGAGTGAACGGCACAATCTTTTGAACATTTAAAATAAGCGGGTCACGGCACCACTTATTGCCAACATGATTATGAGATGCTGTGAAAATATTTATCGTGAGATCAGTATGCTATGTATGATCAATCAGCGTAAGTAATTTATCTGAAGAAGCTTTGTGTTACTTGAAAAGCTGAGAAAGAAATTAATAGCCAGTGAGTGAGCCGAATAATACTTCCGCACAATCATCTAAATTAGGCTTGTTTTTGACAGGTGGAGGCGCGCGCGCTGCTTATCAAGTAGGTGTGCTGCGTGCAATTGCTGAATTGTTGCCTTCTCCTGCGCATAGCCCTTTTCCTGTTATTTGTGGAACCTCAGCCGGTGCCATTAATGCAGCAGGTTTGGCCATGTCGGCCACCCATTTTGCGACAGGTGTGCGGCAACTGGAGGCAGTGTGGGGAAATTTGCACGTTGACCAGGTGCACCGGGCAGATCTTCTGGGTGTGGTCCGCAACACGGCCCATTGTGTGGGTTCATTGCTGTCGAGCGAGGTGAAGAAAGAAACGCCTTTTGCACTACTGGATAATGCTCCCCTGAGAACGCTGCTTGGCTGCCGTTTGCCGTTTCGTGGTATCCAGAGAAGTATCCACCTTGGCGCATTGCATGCACTGGGGGTAACCGTTTGGGGTTATACTTCAGGACAATCGGTAACGTTTTATCAAGGCCATGAAAGTATTCAGCCCTGGAGTCGGGTGATGCGTGTCGGTGTGGCATCACGTATCGGTATCCAGCATTTGCTTGCTTCTTCGGCTATTCCTCTCATTTTTCCGGCCATCCGGCTAAATCGCGAGTACTTTGGCGATGGTTCTATGCGACAACTGGCGCCGCTCAGTCCAGCGTTACATTTGGGAGCAGATCGAATCCTGGTGATCAGTGTGAACAAAAAAAGAGAAATTCCCCTTGAGCGTATTAAAGTCACGAGCTATCCACCCGTAGCCCAAATCGCGGGTCATATGATGAGTAGTATTTTTTTTGATAGCCTGGAAGTTGATCTGGAGCGTCTGGAACGCATTAATGGCACTTTAGCGCTCATTCCGCCTGAGACAAAAAAAGAGGGAAGCATTTTGCTGCGACCCATAAAATCGATGGTGATATCACCTAGCGAAAGAATCAGTGAAATCGCGTGGCAGCATGCTTACTCATTACCACGCACTATGCGCTATTTATATCGTGCCGTGGGAGCAATGAGTCCGAGCGGCTCAAGATTGTTGAGCTATGTTTTATTTGAAGCTTCTTATTGTCGTGCCTTAATTGATCTTGGCTATCGGGACACGATGCAACAGCAAGATGAAATTCTTAAATTTATTACCATGTCTTGAGAGAAATTAAATATGGATTTTTCTGATCCCCAGTTCTGGTTTGCGGCATTACAAATTATTGCGATTGACATCGTACTTGGAGGAGATAATGCAGTCATTATTGCTCTTGCTTGCCGGCGATTGCCTGAGAAGCAACGTAATCAAGGAATTTTCTGGGGAGTTTTTGGTGCAATAACAATACGTATCATATTAGTTTTCTTTGCGCTTAATTTATTAACACTTCCCTTCCTGAAGCTCATAGGCGCGCTGCTGCTGCTTTGGATCGGGATCAAATTACTACAGCCAGAATCGACTGGTGATGGGCATGAAATTGATGCCAGCACTACTCTGATGGGCGCCATTAAAACGATTATCATTGCTGACACGGTCATGAGCCTGGATAATGTGATAGGAATTGCTGGTGCTGCTCGAGGCGATCTTACTCTGGTTATTTTTGGCCTGTTCGTGAGTGTTCCGATCATTGTCTGGGGGAGTAAGCTGGTCATGAAGCTGATGAATCGCTTTCCCCTTACCATTTTTGTTGGGGCTGGATTGCTTGGCTGGATTGCGGGAGACATGGCTATCACCGATTCAGTGACCAGAGAATGGGTCAATGTGCATGCTGCTTTTCTACATTGGCTCATGCCAATTGGCACTGCATTAGTCGTGATCATTATTGGCAAGTGGCTGGCAGCGAGAACGCAGAAAAATATAGCAGTGGTTGATCTCACGAATGACACGAATAAACCCATGTAACCATTAAATAAGTAATAAAAAACAATTTAAGGGAGTGCATCATGTTAAAAATACTACTGCCAGTGGATGGTTCTGAGGCTTGCCACAAGGCCATTGCGCATTTTATCCAGTTGCTCAACTGGTATAAGGAAGTACCAGAAATTCATCTACTCAATGTGCAGTTTCCATTGCATGGTGATATTTCGATGTTTATCAGCCAGGAAAATATCAAGCAATATCACCAAGAAGAAGGATTGAAGGATTTAAAATCAGCATGTGATTTATTAGATCAGGCAGGTATTGCTTATCAGTACCATGTCATTGTAGGTGATGTAGCAAAAATGATCGTTCAATTTGCGACAGAAAAGCAATGTGATCAAATTGTCATTGGGCCACGTGGGCTCGGCACTGTCCAAGGTATGCTGTTGGGATCAGTCGCCAGTAAGCTGATACAGCTTTCACCGGTTCCGGTTCTTTTGGTCAAATAACAAGAATCGGGTGTAATTCCTGCGCTATTAGCGAGAATACCTGCTAGGCAAATCATGTTAAATATCTGGACAAGAAAGGGTAATCACGTCTTGTCATTCAGAGTATAAGCGCTAGCCATCTGAATTCAGGTGGCTGATTTAAGATAAACATGCTTTGCGCGCATTTAATGGGCAAATTGGCTCAGCTTTTCCCGAATCCTATCATTTTGCGGGGATAGGTGAAGCTAGCCAGCTACTGAGCATTGCTTTCAAGCAGCGGCAGAGGCAGCAATTATTGGCAAATTCCAGATATGATCATTTATGATCATTTGATATCAAAGGCTACTCTATCGGCTGCTGAACTTGAGCAGGCCGTGCGATATGCACGTGAGAAAGGATGTGATCTGGAAGAGGTGCTCATCGATTATTTTCAGATCAAACCTGCTCAAATTGGTGAAGCGCTAGCGTATTACTTCCAAGTCCGCTATGAACCGTACCGGGTTGATCGGATTAAACCGTTCGAGGTCTTGAAGAATCTCAAACGGGATTTTGTTGAAAGTAACCACTGGCTACCGATTGATGAAACCAAGGAAGGTCTGGTGGTATTGACGCTCGATCCGGAAAGAATCAAAGCGCTGCGCATAGTCAATCAAATTTTCCCCAAGCATACCATCATCTATACCGTCTGTACCCAGCGAGAATTCAAGGCGACAGTGGATTTGTTCTATGGGAATGGTAAAGGCATTGCCTTGGAAGATAGCGGTAGTATCGATGAGATGCTTTCCAAGCTCAAAGAGAACGAGGAAGCATCGCTGGACGAAATCGATGAGGCTTCTGCCGCTTCTGAAAACGAACTGGTCAAACTCGTCAACAAGATTATCATGGATGCTTACAAAATGGGGGCTTCGGATATCCACCTTGAGCCTTATCCTGGCAAGGAGAAAACTAAAGTTCGTTTTCGCAAGGATGGTTCGCTGATGCCCTACATTGAAATTCCAGCCAGTCATCGCAATGCATTGGTAACGCGGATCAAGATCATGTGTGACCTGGATATTTCCGAGAAGCGCAAACCACAAGATGGCAAAATAAAATTCAGACGGTTTGCACCGCTTGATATTGAACTAAGGGTGGCTACGCTTCCTTCTGCGGGTGGGCTGGAGGATGTCGTCATGCGTATATTGTCAGCGGGAGAGCCGATCCCGCTCGAAAAAATGAATTTTACGGTTCGCAACCTGCGAGAACTCAAATCCATCATCAGCAAACCCTATGGTTTATTTTTCGTCTGTGGCCCGACCGGCTCCGGTAAAACGACCACATTGCATTCGATTTTGAAACACCTCAACACGCCAGAAACCAAAATCTGGACAGCGGAAGATCCCGTTGAGATTACCCAGAAAGGGTTGCGCCAAGTGCAGATCAATGTCAAGGCCGGCCTCACCTTTGCTACGGTGATGAAGTCCTTTCTGCGGGCAGATCCGGATATTATCATGGTGGGGGAAATGCGCGACAGGGAAACGACCAGTCTCGGGATTGAAGCTTCACTGACCGGCCACCTGGTAATGGCTACTCTGCATACCAACAGTGCGCCAGAATCGGTCATCCGCTTACTGGACATGGGTATGGATCCATTCAATTTCTCCGATGCGTTGCTCGGCATTCTGGCGCAACGTCTGGCGAAACGTTTATGCCAATGCAAGAAACCGCATATTGCCAGCCGGGAAGAAATCAGTACGCTATTGATGGAATATTGCGAAGAGTTGAAACACATCGAGCATTTCAAGGCTGACCCTGAGGCAGCTTATCAGAAGATCGAAGCGCGTTGGCGGCAGGAATATGGTGATGAGCATCAACAGATTACCCTGTACCAGGCGGTCGGTTGCGATCAATGCAATGGCACGGGTTACTCAGGGCGCGTGGCGCTGCACGAACTACTGACTGCGACTGATGCCCTGAAAAAGAACATCCAGGAACATGCGCGCGTCGCTGACATGTTCGTGACCGCGCTCACTGATGGCATGTGCACCTTGAAACAGGATGGGATTGATAAAGTGTTGCAGGGGATAACTGACATTCATCAGGTAAGGGCGGTGTGTATCAAGTAATTTCTCTCTATCACGTAGGGCGCAATAACCAGCGGGCATCGCGCCATAGACTTGAATACCGCTACTATGCCTGATTATCGCCGCCTGTGGCATCCTGGCGGCACCTATTTCTTTACCGTTAATCTACTGCAGCGGCATGGCAACCATTTGCTGATCCGGCATATTGACGTCTTGCGTGCCGTTGTTGGCCGGGTTCGAAAGGGTCACCCGTTCCGAATTCATGGCTGGGTGGTATTGCCTGATCACTTACACTGTGTGATAGAGCTGCCGCCAGGCGATGCCGATTTTGCTAGGCTCTGGCATTTGATCAAGATGGGTTTTTCCAAGGCGCTGCCAAAGCAGGAACGGTTATCCACAGTACGGGCCAGACGGGGTGAACGAGGCATTTGGCAGCGCCGCTATTGGAGCACCTGATTCAGGATGAGGCGGATTATCGGGCGCATATGGATTACGTCCACATCAATCCAGTGAAACATGGATTGGTAGAGCGGGTCGTCGATTGGCCGTATTCAACCTTTCATCGATGGGTAGCGCAAGGTGTGTATCCATCGGATTGGGCCGGTGGAACGGAAGATAGCTTGGGCTATGAAGACTAGCAACTGTAGGGTGCAATAAGCGCAGCGCATTGCACCGGATGGTAGAGTGAGGCACATACGGCGCAATGCCCGTTGGTTATTGCGCCCTACGCAGGCTGGCGCTTGATCAAAATGGGTTTTTCCAAAGCGCTCCCAAAGAAGGAACGGTTATTCGCAATGCGGGCCAGGCGGGGTGAACGAGGCATTTGGCAGCGCCGCTATTGGGAACACTTGATTCAGGATGAAGCAGATTATAGGGCGCATATGGATTACGTCCACATTAATCCAGTGAAACATGGATACGTTAAGCGTGTTGCAGATTGGCCGTATTCAACCTTTCATCGATGGGTAGCGCAAGGTGTGTATCCATCGGATTGGGCCGGTGGAACGGAAGATAGTCTGGGGTATGAAGACTAGTTTTTTTGAGGATGAAGCTTATGGGGTGCAACTGGTAGGGTGCAATAAGTGTAACGCATTGCACCGGATGGTGAAGTGAGGCACATGCGGTGCAATGCCCGATGGTTATTACACCCTACGCGGGCTGGGCCGGTGGAATGGATGATAGCTTGGGCTATGAAGAATAGTCCTTTTGAGGATGCAGCTTGTAGGGTGCAATAAGCGCAGCACATTGCACCAGATAGTGAAGTGATGCACATACGGCGCAATGTTAACTGGCTAGTGCACCCTACGCAGATTGCGTAGGGTGTATTTTAAAAAACACGCAGGTATTTCCGGGCAGCTTGAGCGATAGAGTATGGCTCATAGGATGCAATAAGCACATACAGCGCAATGCCCGCCGATTATTGCGCCCTACGCGATTTAAATTAGCAAATTGCACCAGCAGCACGGGTTCTGCAGCCACTCGCTGCATTTACTGCCCAAGCAATTTTACTATCCGCCCCGAGTGTACCGGTAAGGATATATGTGTCGGCAGCTGTAACACCATTAACAGCATTTGGTGTAAATGTTAGTGTTGCTGTACCACCAGCGGTAGCTAGCGTTACTCCAGCTGGATTAAAAACAGTCCCGGAAGAAGCAATACCAGGAATTCCAGCCGCTATAGCTGCTGCATCAGGCACACCAGCAGCAACGGCTATTGCTGTAAATGCACCTGCATTATTACAATTACCATCTTGAGCACATACTTCCAGAGCTAGTTTATATGGTGAAGATGCAGTAATAACTTCTGTGAAGCGAGATTTTACAGTGTAATTCTGATAAGCCGGGATCGCTACTGCTGCCAAAATACCAATAATAGCCACTACAATCATTAACTCGATCAGGGTAAAACCTTTTTGCATGTGCTGCATGAATCATTCTCCTTTGGGTTGAAAAAGCACTCGGTGAGTGCATGGGTTAGTATGAGCAGAAATAATCGCGCAATATCTTACTTAAAAGAATGCCATTAGCATCATAACGACATTCAACAAAAAGTTTAGTTTGAAATAAGCGGCTTATAGGGTGCTTTTCTTGAATTAGCATAGAGTAAACTTGGAGCCCGTTAGGCTTATACCCCAAAGACCTGTTCCCACAGCTGCAATACCGCCATGCGCGCATGGCTTAGATAATCAGCTTCGATGCGGGCAAAGTTGCCTGATTTTTCCGGGGAAGCCAGTGAGCTCTCAAGCTTGGGCCCGGCATTCAAGCGCAGGCGGTGTTGTACGCGACGAAATTCACGGTAGCCTGTGCGCACTTGCTGCGCGGTTTCAGCCGGAATGAGCCCCAGTTCACCGGCCAGTTTCAGAAGCGCGATATTACCGATATTGCCGGTAAGTTGCGGATACTGGTGCGCGTAGCCGAGCACCAGATATTGCACGATGAATTCCACATCGATAATGCCGCCGCGGTCATGTTTGATATCAAACAAGGTAGTGGGGTTAGGGTGAGCATCCAGCATTTTTTCGCGCATCATCAGGATATCCTGTCTGAGCTGAGCGAGATCGCGCGATTCACAGAGAATCTCCCTGCGGATTTGTTCAAATAGCTTGCCAACATGCTGATCGCCGGTGACGAAACGGGCACGCGTCAAGGCCTGATGCTCCCATACCCAGGCTTGAGTATGCTGGTATTGCGTAAAGGCTTCGATGGAACAGGCCAATAATCCGCTGGTGCCATTGGGGCGCAGGCGTAAATCTGTTTCATATAATACCCCGGCTGAAGTGGGGCTGGTTAGCCAGTGATTAATGCTTTGTCCCAGCTTGGTGTAGATCTCCTGTGCATCGGGATGGTTATCCTGGTAAAGGAAAATGATATCGAGATCGGATGCATAGCCAAGCTCCTTTCCACCCAGTTTGCCGTAGCCGATGATAGCAAAAACGGGTTGTTCGCGGTGTTTTTTCTTCAGCCACATCCAGGCGAGGTACAATACATTATCGAGAATGAGATCAGCGAGCTCGGTCAGATGATCGCTGAGGGTTTCCAGCAATAGCTTTCCTTCCAGATCGATCGCCAATAACTGAAATACTTGCGCATGCTGGAAATGCCGCAGGACATCCATTTGCCATTCAGTGATATTGCTTTTGGGGCTGTCCACATGGTTGAGCTGGCGCGTCAGCTCCTGCCTCAGTGCCGGCCAGTCCGGTAATTGATACAACCCGCGCGGTGTCAGCAGTCGATCGAGCAGGATAGGGTGTCTGCCCAGATAATCGCTGGCCCATCGACTCGCGCTGACGAGCTTGGTCACCCGCGGGAGGGTTTGTGGGTGTTCCAGCAATAAGGCCAGGTAAGCGGCTTGCTGGCTAATATGCTCCAATAATTGCAGCATGCGCTCCAGTGTGGCTTCCACCGGTGGAAACTGAGCAATGGCTTCTACCAGAATCGGCATCAGAGATTTAATTTTTTGCTGATTAGCGGGCGGTAATTGCTGGAAAAAATAACTGCCATAACATTGCTGGATGCGCGCCGAGATTTTTTCAGGCTCGGTAAATCCCAGCGTCGTCAGCTGAGTGGTGGCGGCCTCCACTTGAGTCCTGTCTCCGGCCTGCTCCTGCCAGAGACTTGCCAGGATGTCATGAGCTGGCGATTTGCGTGGCGCGGCGAAGATCAATTCAAAGTGGCGCGTGACATTGTTGCGGTGGATATCGAGCTGTTGCAGAAACTCGGCAAAGCGGGCATAACCCATGGCTGCGGCAATTAATTCCTGGTCTTCAGGATTATCAGGCAGATTCTGGGTTTGTTGATCATCGAGGTATTGCAGGCGGTGCTCCAGCTTGCGTAGAAAGCGGTAGGCCTCGATGAGCTCAGTGATGGTTTGAGCAGGAATCGGCTGCTTTTGCTGCAAGCGGTGCAGGGCGGTCAGCGTGGGGCGAATGCATAGATCGGCATCCCGTCCTCCCCGTATCAGTTGAAAAACCTGGGTGATGAATTCAATTTCGCGGATACCACCCGGGCCCAGTTTAATGTTGTCATGCATTTCGCGGCGGTCCACTTCCTTGCGCAGCTGCGCATGCAGGCGGCGCATGGCTTCATAGGCCTCAAAATCGAGGTATTTGCGGAAGACAAAAAGGCGGGTGATGTCCTCCATCAGCACCACCGATGCGGTAGCCGGCCCTGCAATGACCCGGCTCTTGAGCCAAGCATGTCGCTCCCATTCCCTTCCTTGCGTCACAAAATATTCCTCCAGCATTGCGAAGCTGATGGCCAGCGGGCTGTTTTCTCCGTGCGGGCGCAGGCGCATATCGACCCGGAAGACGTAGCCATCCACTGTGTAATCATTTAAACTGGCAATCAGCTTGCGCCCCAGGCGAGTAAAGAAGTCATGGTTGGAGATAGATTTTCTGCCGTTCGTTTCGCCATCCTCTGGATAGATGAAAATCAGATCGACGTCGGAGGAAACATTGAGCTCTCCTCCTCCGAGTTTGCCCATGGCAACGACTAATAATTGCTGCGCGGTTAAACTTTTTTCACCGATAGGTGAACCAAATTGATTTGGATGCGTCATCCAGTTCTGATGATGTGCGAGCGCAAAACGAATAGTGACCTCGGCTAAATGGGTCATCGTGACCATAACTTCAGTCAGATCAGCCATGCCGGCCAGATCACGCGCAGCCAGACGCAGAATGACCCGTTTACGGAGCTTGCGCAGGGCGCTATGCAGACTTGTTTCGTTTACGGTGTGTTCCGGGCAGGTTTCGCCGAGGAATGCGACCATTTCTTCGCGTGCAAAAGGGCGATGGAAATTTTCAACCAGATCGGTGCGTAAACCGGGCTCGCTTTCTAATAGACGGCGCGCATAACGGCTGAAACGAAGGACATTTTTCAGCACGGATTCAGTGGGTGGATTGATGCTGTGTAAAAACATATTCAAGGTTAAAATAAAGCATGCTGGGTTTGCTAAGATCAGTTATGTCACTAGGTAGATAAAATGAGTGTTTTGTAGGGGAGGGTCACGGCCCGCGGCCCACGCAATGCTCCTATTAGAAATTCTATTAAAAACGCCATTTTGATCAAGCTTTTCTTTTTTACTTTCTAGGATTAAGCAGTTTTTTCAGAATAAAACTGTGCTTCTTATTCAATTACTGCATGATGCATTCCTTTGTTAAGCATAGCATCTTCACCTTGCGTAAGCTCGGGTGGGTTGTGTTTGCTATCGTAATGTTTTTTTCCCTATCGCTGTTGTTATTGCGCTATTGGCTGTTGCCCGATATTGAGCGCTACCGGCCAAACATTGCGGCCGCCATTTCTCAGGTTGCCGGGCAAGTCATCAGTATAGAGCGCATCGATGCAAATTGGGACGGATTACACCCCTACTTACGATTACATGGTGTGCGCGTGCATGATAAGCATGGCAATTCTGTTTTGATTCTGGCCGAGTTGGATGGAACCCTTTCCTGGCAATCGTTGCTGAACGGAGAATTGCTGTTTCGTGATATTAAAATTGAACGGCCTGTTCTGAGCATCCGCCGTGACATGGACAAGGTGATCCACATAGCAGGCGGTACGTTTGATCAAGAGGAAGCAGATAATGGCTTTTTCAATTGGTTATTACGTCAGCGCCAGCTGTTGGTCAATGACGCTGAAGTTTATTGGCTGGATGAACCGCGTGCTGCGCCCGTGCTCTATCTGAAAAAAGTAGATTTACGTATGCATAATAAGGAGGGTCATCACTATTTCGGGTTACGGTTAATTCCACCCACTGAATTAGCCAATCCGGTGGATATACGCGGTGATTTAACGGGCGAATCAGTCAATACATTGAGTCAGTGGCGCGGACGCTTGTTTGCTCAATTGAATCATGTCGATTTAGCTGCTTTACAAACCTGGTTATCATTCCCGGGAGACTTGGAATTTGATCGTGGCAGTGGCGCCTTTCGTGCATGGATGGGCATAGAGGGTAAGTCTGTTGCTTACTGGAAGGCTGATGTAAATCTTCATGAAACTTATATGCGTTGGGCAAAGGATCTGCCTAGACTTGATCTTGAACATTTGCGTGGTCGCGTGGGCTGGAAAAGAAACAATGACGCGATACAGCCGGGGGATGAATGGTTTGCCCAGCAACTGAGTGTCGCCATTGAAAATGAAGTGTTTACCAAACCAGTGAATATTTTGTGGCAAAGACAGCGGGTAGAGGGAGCGGTGCCCAGCGAGAATAAATTACTAGTAAATGATCTGGATTTGGGCATTGTTGCTTCTCTGTTAAGTTATCTTCCTATGGAAGATTCATTGCGAAATCAGGTTAGTGAATTATCCCCGAAAGGAGTCATCGAGCATGTGCAAGCTTATTGGCAAGGAAATTGGACAAAGCCTTCATCTTTTAATGTGGAAGGAAGTTTTCACAATTTAGCCATACAAGCGTTTGACAAGCTGCCTGCAGTGAGTGGGATAAGTGGCAGCGTCAAGTTAACTGAGGTGGGCGGAACGCTTCATCTTGATTCAGAGAAAGCCAGCATGAGCTTTTTCGAGGCATTTAATGAGCCGCTCGAGCTTGACAGACTGATCACACAGCTCAATTGGAAGGTGTTGACTGATCAGGATAAAATTTTGCTTGAATTTAATCATATTTCATTTGCTAATCGTTATCTGTCCGGAACGATGCGTGGCCACTACCATAGTGGCGCCCTTGAGCAGCCCGGCACAATCGATCTGGCTGGTGAGTTGGCACGTGCAGAGGTTACTTATCTTAATAAGTATCTGGCTTTCCTGGGTGATCAGGAGGCTACGCAAAATTGGCTGAATAAGGCGCTCGTAGCGGGTAAATTGGAAGGAACCAGATTTAATATTCGTGGCGATTTAAGTGAATCTTCTTCAGATCTGCGCAACAAGCTCGCCTTCAAGTTAACTACCCGAATGGCTGACACAGCGGTAAATTTGCCGGAAGAATGGCCGAACATGACGGAAATTCAAGCTGATCTTTCATTTCAGGATAATCAACTTGAAATGACCATTTCACGGGCGAAACTGGCAGATATTGTGATGAAAGATGTGCGGTTGCAAATTGCAGATTTGTACGCACCGCAGCCTATTTTACACCTGACGGGGGGAGCCGAGGGCGCTACCCAAAACATCATCGATTTGATTAAAAAAAGCGGTCTAGATCGCCATGCGGTTGATTTCTCTCAGCCAGGTAAAATTTCCGGAAATGGGAAATTGCATCTGGAATTAGCCATGCCGATAAATTTATCAGGCGATGAGGGGAAGCCTATGGAGCTAAAGGGTCGTTATCAGTTCATTAATAACGAGATTAATCTTGGGTATGATTTGCCTGCCTTGAGTAAGATCAATGGAGTGCTTACTTTTACTCAGTCCACACTGGCTATAAAAAATGTGACTGCGCAATTAACCGGTGAGCCAGTGACAATTAACTCTACCGTATTGCCGAACGGCGGAATGCGCATAATGGCGGCAGGCAGGGCTAATTTCGATCGCTTACATTCACCTAAACCTGATCAACCGGCAAATACCTTGCAGTTGTGGATGCAGTATATGCGGGGAATGACTGATTGGTCAGCCGTGCTTGATATTAACCAAGAAGGAACGGATCTCAGGGTTGAATCCTCGTTAGTTGGCGTTGCTTCATCATTACCCGAACCTTTTGTCAAAGCTGCGGCAGAAAAAATTCCGCTCAGCTTTGAAAAAAAATTCATTGATTCAGAACATGAGGTGCTGCGCTTTCGTTACGGGGAGGTGGCCACGGCAGAAATTCAACGTAAACAGGCAGAAAATGGCCATTACTATCCAGTACGTGGTGTAATGAATTTCCAAGCTGCACCCGTTGAATTACCGAAAGATGCTGTCACACTAGTACATGGTACGATTCCGGTGTTGGAATGGGATCGCTGGAAAGCTCTTTTTGATCGGCATGATGAAATTGCTGCTCGATCAGGACAAGCTGGCCAAGGAATGAAGGCATTGCTGACTGATCGGATCAATTTCAATCTGAATATTGGCAGGCTCGATTTTCTAGGAAGCCGTTTTAATGAGTTTGTATTGGATGCCAATAAACACGGTGGGCAATGGCATACTGCTGTTGTCTGTAAAGAGGTCATCGGTCATATCGTTTGGAATTCTCTCAATAAGGAAGCATTTGCACGATTAAAAAAATTGGTAAAACCAGAAGCTATTCCGGTATCTGATTCAGTTGTGAAAAAAAAGAATCAATCTACGGATTGGCCCATCATGGATCTGTATGCTGATGAGTTCTATGTAGGAGAAAAGCTTTTAGGTAAATTAGTATTGGTAGCTCATCAGCAAGCAGAGGGTTGGCATATCGATCAACTACAAATTGCTCACGCCGACAGCTCTCTTTTGCTGCAGGGAGTGTGGCAGAACCGTATCGCTCCTTTTCAGATGCAGGCAGAAGTCGAACTGCGAGCAAAAAGCATAGGTAAATTCTTGGCGCGCTTAGGTTATGCGGGACGTATTGCACGCGGAAAAGGCGAAGCGATAGGTTCACTGGAATGGATAGGGCAGCCTTTTTCCATAGATTTTCCTTCTCTTTCTGGCCATCTGAAATTAACTGCCCGGCACGGTCAATTTACCAAATTCAAGCCAGGGATGAGCAAATTGCTGGGTATTTTTGATCTGAAATCACTTCCGCGCAGACTGACATTGGATTTTTATGATGTATTTAGTCAAGGTTTTGGTTTCGATGATATCTCCGGCGATGTTAGAATTAACCGAGGAGTCGCGGTGACAGATGAACTGCAGATTGCAGGAAGCGCAGCTTATCTGACTGTGAGTGGAAAAATCGATCTGGTAGAAGAAACTCAAGCGCTCCTGGTCAAAATGTTTCCTTCGCTTGGGTTGGCAACACCAGTAGCAGGGATTGCTTCCATGATTGCGAACCAGTCGCTAAAGGATCCATTTGATCGTGTTTTATTTAGTGAATATATTATAACGGGTAAGTGGGATGAGCCTGTAATGAAGAAATCACAAGATTCACAAGAAAATAAGGAACCGCAATCAGAATCTAAGCGTAATGAGAATTGATTGGTATGGATTGTTTTGGGGAAAATGCCTATTAATTATGCGCTGCTTTATGGTTTTTGTGAGCGAAATTCTTATCTTGCCTGAATTCAGTGGAAATAGGGACTTATACGGGAGGAAGTTATGTTGAATCATTCGGGCATTTTCTCAAAACATCTGCCAGAGAAAGAGAGTAACAGTACATTGCGTGTTGCGGCTATACAGATGGCATCAGGGCCAAGCGTAGCTGCAAATCTGGAAGAGGCGCTTCGCTTGATTGAGCTGGCAGTATCACAAGAAGCAAAGCTGGTTGCACTTCCGGAATATTTCTGTATTATGGGATTGCGGGATACCGATAAGTTAAGTGTTCGTGAGCAACCTGGCGAAGGTATGGTGCAATCATTTTTAAGCGAGACAGCTAAACGTTTTGGGATTTGGCTGGTGGGTGGATCAGTGCCATTGGAGAGTTCGGTAACTGATAAGATTTATAATAGCTGCCTGGTTTATGATCATGATGGCAAGCAGGTAGCACGCTACGATAAGATTCATTTATTCGGCCTTGAATTGGGTGAAGAACGTTTCGCAGAAGAAAAAACAATCAAAGCCGGAGATAAAGTCGTTGCAATAGATTCTCCTTTTGGGCGGATAGGTTTATCCATTTGTTATGATCTCCGATTCCCTGAGCTTTATCGTCTGATGGGGAAGGTGGATATCATTCTTGCTCCATCTGCTTTTACTGCAATTACAGGTAAGGCGCATTGGGAGACGTTAATCCGTGCACGTGCTATAGAGAATCAGGCTTATGTGATTGCACCAGCGCAGGGAGGGTTTCATGTCAATGGCCGTGAAACCAATGGAGATAGTATGATTGTTGATCCCTGGGGTGTGGTGATTGACCGGCTGGCACGTGGACCTGGAGTGGTGGTAGCGACGTTGGATCGTGCATACCAATCGAGCGTACGCGCAAGCTTGCCTGCACTAGAACATCGTTGCTTATACCCATGTCAAATGTAGAAAAAAATCAAATGTAGAAAAAAGACTGTTCACTTTGAACAGAATAATTAGTTAGATGTCTTGAGGAAGGGCAGATTTTATTCTGCTTTTTATCGCAAGAAGTTAAAATATATGTTGTAGAAATGAGTTTAATCTTAAAATGAATGAGTTTTTTACCATTGCTGACCGATGCCTGCTGACGCCCTATGAGCTGGATGCGAATAGATTACATCACGTGTTTGGGCAAATCCTTACCCATCGAATCGATTATGCCGATCTTTATTTTCAATATAGTCGTTCTGAAGGGTGGGTTCTCGAAGAAGGCATTGTTAAATCAGGTAGCTTTAATATAGATCAAGGTGTAGGGGTACGCGCCATCAGTGGTGAAAAAACTGCCTTTGCCTATTCGGATGAGATCAGTCTGAATGCACTCGTATCTGCAGCAAAAGCGACGCGCGCCATTGCTAGCCAGGGAAGCCTGCACCCAGTTCAAGTCGTTAAACAAGTGGCACACTATAACACTAGGTCACTTTACCTTCCGCAGGATCCTATTGCGAACTTTAAAGATAGCGACAAAGTGGCATTATTAGAGAAACTTGAACAGTTTGCGCGTGCGATAGATAAACGCGTCATTCAGGTTGTAGCATCACTTGCAGGTGAGTACGAGGTTATCATGGTTGCCCGTAGCTATGGTTTGTTAGCTGCTGACGTGAGGCCATTAGTGCGAATGTCATTACAGGTAATAGCAGAAGAAAATGGCCGGCGTGAACAGGGCGTTGCGGGTGGAGGTGGACGATTTGATTACACCTACTTTACTGATGAAATATTAAATGACTATGCCCAAAAGGCAGTACACCAAGCGGTGGTGAATCTGAATGCGAGACCTGCTCCGGCAGGTCCCATGACGGTCGTTCTAGGAAATGGCTGGCCTGGTATCCTGCTGCATGAAGCCATTGGTCATGGATTGGAAGGTGATTTTAACCGCAAGGGTAGCTCAGCTTTTTCTGGACGCATTGGTGAACGAGTTGCAGCCGATGGTGTGACTGTGGTAGATGATGGTACGCTTGCTAATCGTCGTGGATCGTTGAATATTGATGATGAAGGGAATCCAACTCAATGTACGGTATTGATTGAGAATGGTGTGCTCAAAGGCTATCTACAAGACAGCCTGAATGCAAGACTCATGAAGCAACCCCTTACAGGTAATGGCAGACGAGAATCATTTGCACATATTCCCATGCCACGCATGACAAATACCTATATGCTTAATGGAAATAAAAATCCAGAAGAAATTATTGGGTCAGTGAAGCATGGACTATATGCTGCAAATTTTGGGGGTGGGCAAGTCGATATCACCAGTGGTAAATTTGTCTTTTCTGCTGCGGAAGCTTACATGATAGAGAATGGGAAAATTTCTTACCCAATAAAGGGAGCAACTTTAATCGGTAATGGCCCGGATATTCTGACACGTGTTTCCATGATAGGTAATGATATGGCGCTTGATCCAGGTATCGGCACCTGTGGGAAAGAAGGACAGAGTGTACCAGTAGGCGTAGGGCAGCCAACGTTGCGAGTGGAAGGATTGACAGTAGGGGGAACAGGAGGTTGACGAGAGTCGGTTATCTTCCCGCTAATTACTCATAATCCAGGAAATTTTCTCAGTGCCAGTTAGTCGGGAATAAAACCCAAATTCCTAGTAATATATGCAGATGCATACATTTCTTTATATTGCAAAATGAACAGCGGTTTATCTGATGATATAGGCATTCTCAGTCGTTAATAGAGTTGACTCCTGCAGTCTGAGTTTAATAAGCCTCAGAGTTAACTAAGCAGCTTGATTAATTAAGACTGAAATATCCGAGATGTAGGAAATATATTTGAGATAAACAAAGCAAAGATGTATTTAACTAAGTTCTTATTTTTAGATTTTTGATACCAGGATGCACAAAGTATGAGTGTAGAACTAACAGGTGCCGAGATTACGGTGCGTTGCCTGCAGGAAGAAGGGGTGAAATATATTTTTGGCTATCCTGGCGGTGCAGTGTTATTTATTTATGATGAGTTATTTAAGCAAGATAAAGTAAAGCATATTTTGGTTCGCCATGAACAAGCAGCGCTTCATGCTGCAGATGGCTATGCTCGGTCCAGTAACAATGTGGGTGTTGCTTTGGTGACATCGGGGCCCGGGGTAACAAACGCGGTAACAGGTATTGCGACTGCTTATATGGATTCTATACCTCTCGTTGTTATTAGTGGGCAGGTTCCTACAGCAGCAATTGGTCAAGATGCATTTCAGGAAGTGGATACAGTGGGAATTACGCGTCCTTGTGTCAAACATAATTTTTTGGTGAAAGATATCGCTGAGCTTGCATCCACGATAAAAAAGGCTTTTGTTATTGCTTCAACCGGTCGTCCCGGACCCGTTTTGGTTGATATTCCAAAAGATGTCACACAACAAAAGACGACATTTAATTACCCAAGCAGTGTAAGTATACGTTCCTACAAGCCAGTTAGCGATGGGGATACCCAACAGATAAGAAAAGCCGCGCAATTGATTTTGAATGCAAAGCGGCCGATGGTTTATTCAGGGGGGGGGGTGATTCTGGATAATGCATCTGAGGCTTTGGCAGAATTGGTACGTTTGCTGAATTTTCCATGTGCTAACACTCTAATGGGACTTGGCGGTTATCCTGCGACAGATGAGCGATTTGTCGGTATGTTAGGGATGCATGGAACTTATGAAGCGAATATGGCGATGCAATATTGTGATGTATTGATCGCAGTGGGCGCGCGTTTCGATGATCGTGTTATTGGTAATCCGAAGCATTTTTACAGTGAAGAGCGAAAGATAATTCATATTGATATTGACCCTTCGTCCATTTCCAAGCGTGTCAAGGTAGACATCCCAATAGTGGGAAGCGTTTCGGAAGTATTGAAGGAACTGATCAAATTGTTCAAGGCTAGTAAAGAAAAAATAGATGCGCATGCGCTTAAGGAATGGTGGAAACAAATAGATTTATGGCGCGAACGAGATTGCCTAAGGTATGATCGTACGAATGCAGTTATTAAACCGCAGATGGTTGTGGAAAAACTTTATGCAGTGACGAAGGGTGATGCATTTATTACGTCAGATGTCGGGCAGCATCAAATGTGGGCTGCACAGTTCTATCGATTTAATAAACCTCGCCGTTGGATTAATTCGGGTGGACTGGGTACCATGGGATTTGGGTTGCCTTCCGCAATGGGCGCGCAATTAGCTAATCCTGATGGGGTAGTCGCCTGCATTACAGGTGAAGCAAGCATACAGATGTGCATCCAAGAATTATCCACCTGTAAACAATACGGCTTACCCCTTAAAATCATTAATCTTAATAATCGGTATATGGGCATGGTTCGGCAATGGCAGGAATTTTTCCATGGAAACCGTTACTCAGAGTCCTATATGAATGCGCTTCCAGATTTTGTTAAACTGGCTGAGAGCTATGGTCACGTCGGTATGAAGATAGAGAAACCAGAAGATATCGAAGGTGCTTTGGAGGAGGCTTTTAAACTCAAAGAGCGATTAGTTTTTATGGATTTTATTACCGATCAAACGGAAAATGTATTCCCTATGGTGCCGGGTGGTAAAGGTTTGTCTGAAATGATTTTGGTGTAAGAAATGCGGCATATTATCTCTTTATTGATGGAAAATGAGGCTGGCGCTCTTTCTCGAGTAGCAGGCTTATTTTCGGCACGAGGCTATAATATTGAGTCACTCAATGTAGCACCGACAGAAGATCCCACTTTATCTCGTATGACTTTGGTCACAATAGGCTCGGATGAAGTGATTGAGCAAATTACCAAGCAACTGAATAAATTAATTGAGGTGGTCAAAATAGTTGATTTGAGTGAAGGAGATCATATCGAGCGAGAGCTTATGTTGGTGAAAATCCGAGCCCTTGGAGAGGATCGCGAAGAAATGAAACGGTTAGCAGATATTTTTCGCGGCAGTATTATTGATGTAACTGACAAGTCATACACGATAGAGTTGACAGGTACAAGTTCAAAACTTGATGCATTTCTTGAAACAATAGAGCGAAATATGATTCTAGAGACCATCCGAACGGGGGCTTCCGGCTTAGGTCGTGGAGAACGGATTTTAAAAGAATAACAATTTGATTTAATAAAGGGCACCTCTAAAAATTCAGAGTTCTAAACAAGACAAGGTGAGAACAAAAAATGTTGACGAAGCCTATACCTGATAGGTAAGGAAACATTCTTTGTAAGCAACGAAGTATTGTGACGAAGCGGGGTAAGTAGGCAATCCGCGAAGCGGATGCGCGCAAATATGAATTTTTAGAGGTGCCCTAAAGATCACTAACTGTCTATGCAGTATTAGTCATTAAAGTTTTGTTTTGATGTTTTTGCGCCAGCTGGGTATATATTATTAAAGGAACATAATGAAAGTTTATTACGATAAAGATGCTGATTTGTCTCTAATTAAAAAAAAGAAAGTCACGATAGTTGGCTATGGATCACAAGGACATGCGCACGCTAACAATTTACGTGATTCCGGTGTCAAGGTTACAGTTGGTTTGCGTAAAGGTGGAGCGTCTTGGGAAAAGGCAAAAAAAGCTGGTTTGACTGTAAAAGAAATTGCTCCTTCCATTAAGGATGCCGATGTAGTGATGTTACTGCTTCCAGATGAGCAAATTGCTACTATCTATCAATCAGAGATCGAGGCAGGTTTAAAAAATAATGCAACGCTGGCATTTGCTCATGGTTTTAATATTCACTATGGTCAAGTGACTCCACGTGAGGATCTTGATGTCATTATGATTGCGCCTAAAGGGCCTGGGCATCTTGTACGCTCCACGTATACTCAAGGTGGGGGAGTGCCTTCACTTATAGCCGTTCATCAAGACAAATCAGGGCATGCACGCGATTTGGCCTTATCCTATGCAGCTGCCAATGGGGGTACACGCGGCGGTGTGATTGAAACAACTTTCCGTGAGGAAACAGAGACAGATTTATTTGGTGAACAAGTGGTATTGTGTGGCGGTCTTACTGCATTAATTCAGACTGGCTTTGAGACATTGGTAGAGGCTGGCTATGCACCCGAAATGGCCTACTTTGAGTGTCTCCATGAAGTAAAACTGATTGTGGATTTAATCTATGAGGGTGGCATAGCCAATATGCGCTATTCTATTTCTAATAATGCTGAATATGGTGATATCTCGCGTGGGCCACGGATTATTACTGAAGAAACGCGTGCAGAAATGCGCAGGATTTTGCGTGAAATTCAAACGGGTCAGTATGCACGTGAATTTATACTTGAGAACCGTGCGGGAGCGCCTATGCTCAAATCCAGTCGTCGCCTCGCCGCTGAGCACTCGATCGAAACAGTCGGCACAAAATTGCGCGACATGATGCCTTGGATTAAGAAAAACAAATTAGTCGATCAAGTAAAGAACTAATGAAGAACTTGTCTGCGCATTTTTGTCTAAAACTAATTTAAAATACTTTGCTTTTTTACCCGGTATTTTATAAATACCGGGTTAACCTTCTATTTAAGTTACTCATGTCAACTTATCCTCATCCTATCATTGCGCGCGAAGGTTGGTTTCATATTACCGTAGCGTTTTCAATCGCTTTATTGGTTCATTTATTTTTAGGCTGGTTGTGGGCATTACCTTTCTGGTTAATTGCACTGTTCGTTTTACAGTTTTTTCGTGATCCTCCTCGTATCATTCCATCACAAGCTAATGCTATATTAGCTCCTGCAGATGGGAGGATTGTCGCTGTTGAGAAAACGCAGGATCCTTTTCTAAATCGTGAGGCGATTAAAGTAAGTGTATTCATGAATGTATTTAATGTTCATTCAAATCGTAGCCCTGTTGATGGTGTCATAAAAGACCGTTGGTATTTCCCTGGGCAATTTATTAATGCTAGCTTATCCAAGGCTTCATTGGAAAATGAACGTAATGCTCTCTGGATAAAAACAGACAAGGGGCTCGATGTTACTTGTGTGCAGATTGCCGGCTTGATAGCAAAACGTATTGTATGTTACGCCAATCCTGGTGATCGCCTTGCACGTGGGCAACGGTTTGGATTTATTCGCTTTGGTTCGAGAGTGGATGTTTATCTTCCGACAAATACTAAAATTAATGTCAATATTGGTGATAAAGTCTATGCGACGCTAACCATATTAGCTGAGTTACGCAGTTAGGCAAATTTACTTATTATTGCTGCATCATAGTTTTTGCTAGAGGAATCATATTATTTTCTATTTTTTTGCTATTTATCTTTCTATATCCCATTGTAGGGTATTACGTAGTTCATACTAAAAATGCATGAACCGAACTCAGTGCGCTTTGCGCTCAAGTCCCGATTACGACGCAGAGGGATTTATCTATTGCCGAATTTATTTACAACGGCGGCATTGTTTGCAGGTTTCTTTGCGATTGTGCAGGCCATGAATGGTCATTACGAGAATTCTGCAATAGCTATCTTCGTCGCAATGGTGCTGGATGGTTTGGATGGTCGAGTGGCGCGTATAACGCATACTCAAAGTGAATTTGGTGCAGAGTATGACAGCTTGTCGGATATGGTTTCTTTTGGAGTTGCCCCTGCACTCGTAGCATATGTGTGGGTACTAAAAGAGATGGGTAAATTAGGCTGGATAGCAGCCTTTATTTATTGCGCTTGTGCTGCATTACGGCTGGCACGTTTTAATACCAACATAGAAATAGTTGACAAGCGATATTTTCAGGGGTTGCCTAGCCCCGCAGCAGCTGCCCTGATCGCTGGATTGGTGTGGGTAGCATCGGATTTTCAAATACAAGGTGCGGATATCAAGTGGCTGGTATGGGCAATCACATTGTTTGCTGGGCTTACCATGGTGAGTAATTTGCCTTACTATAGCGGTAAAGAGTTCAATCTGCGCAGACGCGTCCCTTTTTTCTCAGTTTTACTCTTATTATTGTTCTTTTTTGTATTAATACCGAGTCATCCGCCTGTTGTGTTATTTGGCTTATTCTCTCTATATGCTTTATCAGGCTATTTCATGAAGTTATGGCGGCTTAGGAAAAGTAAAAAGAGCGATGAGATAAAAAATCAGAATATGACATAACGGTCTTGCGCTTGCAGAAATATTGGAAACGTTTTATATTTCTACCATGAACAAGTTTATAACTAATTCTCCGATATCTCTATTCTTCTTATATTTCTCTTCTTTGGCCTTGCTACACCTAAGAGGCTATCTGCTGCGCCGTCGGCGCTAAAATCCAATAGTTATTTCAATCTCTTGCTGATAATCTAAAAAATTCGTAACCCGAATTTTTAATCTTTGCTCTGTAATTTAGATTGCATTCGATGGGGAAAATGATGCGCGACCATTTGATTATTTTTGATACAACCTTACGTGATGGAGAGCAAAGTCCCGGCGCTTCCATGACAAAAGAAGAGAAAGTGCGGATTGCTCGACAGCTTGAGCGTATGGGTGTAGATGTTATTGAGGCAGGTTTTCCGGCAGCTTCTAATGGGGATTTTGAAGCAGTCAAAGCAGTGGCTGATACGATTAAGGATAGCGTCGTTTGTGGACTTGCTCGCGCTATCGAAGCCGATATCAATCGCGCGGGTGAAGCCTTGCGTGGTGCTAATGCAGCGCGCATTCACACTTTTATTGCTACTTCACCCATACACATGAAGAATAAATTACGCATGTCGCCGGAACAAGTGATCGAGCAAGCAGTAAAAGCTATACAATGGGCACGTCGGTATACAGACAACATTGAATTTTCTCCAGAGGATGCCGGTCGTTCTGAAATCAATTTTCTTTGCCGTGTTTTAGAAGCAGTAATCGATGCAGGCGCAAAGACACTGAATATTCCAGATACAGTAGGGTATACCATGCCAGATCAGTTTGGCCGACTTATTCGGACATTGCGTGAGCGTATTCCCAATTCAGATAAAGTCGTTTTCTCAGTTCATTGTCACAATGATTTAGGGTTAGCGGTAGCTAATTCATTGTCGGCAGTCATAAATGGCGCGAGACAAGTAGAATGTACTATTAATGGACTGGGTGAGCGTGCTGGAAATGCTGCTCTTGAAGAAGTTGTAATGGCCGTTCGTACACGGCAGGATTTCTTTCCATGTGATACGCGCATAGATACAACCCATATTGTACCTGCTAGTAAATTGGTTTCAGGAATTACCGGTTTTCCAGTACAACCCAATAAAGCTATTGTTGGAGCAAATGCTTTTGCGCATGAATCTGGAATTCATCAAGATGGTGTCCTCAAACATCGTGAGACTTATGAAATTATGCGTGCAGAAGATGTTGGCTGGGGAGCTAATAAGTTGCTGCTGGGTAAGCATTCTGGCCGTAACGCGTTTCGCAGTCGCTTGAAGGAACTTGGAATCGAGTTTGAATCAGAAGAAATGCTAAATACTATGTTTGTGCGCTTCAAGGATTTGGCAGACAAAAAACATGAAATTTTTGATGAAGATTTGCACGCACTGGTCTCGGATGAGGTGCAGACTCCTGAAGAGCATTATCGATTGCTTTCACTTATTGCACATAGTGAAACAGGTGAGATTCCTTTCGCTCGGGTAGTGATTGCTGACGGGAATAATGAACTACATGCCGAGTCTGAAGGAAGCGGTCCAGTTGACGCAACCTTTCGCGCGATTGAAAAGATTCTGAATAGTGGTGCCGAATTACAATTGTTTTCGGTTAATAACATTACCAGTGGAACAGATGCACAAGGTGAGGTGACGGTCAGATTGCAGAAGTCCGGCAGAATCGTAAATGGTCATGGGGCAGATACAGATATTGTCGTTGCTTCTGCTAAAGCTTATCTCAGCGCATTCAATAAACTGTATAGCAAGCTTGAGAAAGCTCATCCGCAGGTTTGATGAAATGAAACGTTTTTTCCTTTGCTTATTTCTTTTATTGAGTTTTCGATCTTTTTATATTCAGGCAGAAGAATTCCAGTTCAGATTTGAGGATAGCAAGGGAAAAATACATCAATTGAGCGATTATAGAGGAAAGTGGGTGCTGGTAAATTTCTGGGCAACCTGGTGTCCGCCCTGTTTAGAGGAAATTCCCGATTTGATTTCGCTTTATGAAGATCGAAATGATGTCATAATTATTGGCATCGCGATGGATTATGCAGATACGGAAACGGTAATAAAATTTACTGAAGCAATGTCTATTCCTTATCCAATCGTTTTTGGTAACAGAGAGATGGCTTCGCAACTTGATGAGTTATCGATGCTACCAAGTACCTATTTATTTGATGCTGCTGGTAAACCTGCAGCACGAAAGATTGGATTACTTACACGCGAGGAGATTGAAAAATTCATGCAGAGTTATTCAGGAAGTACGGATCCAGGGAAGGCAGTTGATCCCCCTCATACTAAATAGAAATTTTGCTAATTTTGTGCTATCTCCTGGGTTATGGGATAGTACCAATACTTGCTCCACGTATTAAATACAAGCTCTGGATAAGTTGCTTGTCCTAGGCTTCCGTTATATCTTCCGAGAGCACGAAAATAATTTCCTCTCTCAATATCAAGGTAGTGACGCAAAATGGTACATCCATAACGTAAATTGACCCGTAGATGGAAGAGGTTATGCTCTTTGCTGCCAATGGTATCCACCCAAAAAGGCATGATTTGCATATAGCCGCGCGCACCCGCGGTCGATATAGCATATTTTCTAAAACTACTTTCGACCTGAATAATACTCAATACTAATTGTGGATCGAGCCCTGCACGGGTAGCCTCATAATGAACCGTAGTGAGAAAATCATTGCGCTCGTTTTGATCGGGCATATGCTTTTTTAACCGCTCAGACATGGTGGTAAGCCAAGCCTTACTTTCTGCTTCCGGCAATGTAATAAAATGCGAAATAGCTTGATCACTGACAGCCTTTTGCAATACTGTTCTGGTACTGGCAGATAAAGGTTCATACATTTGGGCGCCTGCCTGAGCAATGAGTGGCATAAGAATCATAATAAAGCCAGTCAATTTCCGCATACTTTTGAAATGACAAATGAAGTAATCTCCTTCAGCGGGATCATTTGAGATTTTTCATCACATCGTCCACGATATTCTATCGTGGCATCTTTTAGGCCTCGCTCGCTGATAACGATTCTATGGGGAATGCCAATTAATTCCATGTCAGCAAACATGACACCAGGACGTTCATCGCGATCATCCATAATCACTTCAATATGAGCCGTTGAAAATTCGTCATACAGCCTTTCAGTCTCAGCTTGTACTTGTGGATTTTTTTTCAGACCAATTGGAATAATAGCGAGTTGGAAGGGAGCAATCGCAAGAGGAAATATGATGCCGTGCTCATCATGATTTTGCTCAATGGCTGCTGCTACAATGCGCGATACTCCGATGCCATAGCATCCCATTTCCATTACTTTGGTTTGGCCGGATTCATCCAGATAGGTAGCCTTCATTTTTTCAGAATATTTTGTGCGTAACTGAAAAATATGACCAACCTCAATACCACGACAAATTTCCAGTGTTCCCTTGCTATCTGGGGATGGATCTCCTGCAACGACATCACGGATATCGAAAACATGATCGGGTAATTTCAAGTCACGTTCAAAATTAACATGAGTGAAATGAAAACCTTCCTCGTTTGCGCCGCAGATGAAATTACTCATTTCCATAACAGCTTTGTCAACGATGATGTATTTTTCCAAACCAACTGGTCCGATATACCCTGGTCGGCAGCCGGTTTCAGCTAATATTCTTTCTTCATTGGCCCATTCGAAATTGCTTAAAAATGGGATTTTTCTGACTTTTGTTTCATTTAGCTGATGATCACCACGTAGCAGCAAGAGATAAAACTGATCATCTGCAGTAATGGCCAATGTTTTTACCGTTTTCTGCACGGGAGTACTAAGAAAACTCGCAACTTCTTCACAGGCTTTTTGCTCCGGTGTTGAAATTTTTCGCATTATGCCATCAGGTGCTTCGCGAATTTTTCCAGAAGAAACGGCCTCGGCCAATTCGATGTTAGCTGCATAATCCGACTTGGGGCAAAAAGCAATCACATCCTCACCTGAATCAGCTAATACATGGAACTCATGTGAACTGCTACCACCCATCGCGCCAGTGTCGGCTGCTACAGCCCGAAAATTCAGCCCGATACGGGTAAATATGTTGCTATACGTGTCATGCATTAGACGATAGGTCTTCTCAAGGCATGTTAGGTCAGCATGAAACGAATAGGCATCTTTCATTATAAATTCACGTGCTCTCATGACACCAAAACGAGGACGAATTTCATCACGGAATTTGGTTTGGATCTGATAAAAATTGAGGGGTAATTGACGATAGCTTTTAATTTCTCTACGCGCAATATCGGTGATGACTTCTTCGTGAGTTGGACCAAAACAATAATTGTGTTGGTGTCTATCCTGGATTTTCAGCATTTGTGGTCCGAATAATTGCCAGCGAGCAGTTTCTTGCCAGAGTTCTGCGGGTTGAACTGCAGGCATTAAAAGCTCAATCGCGCCGCTGTTATTCATTTCCTCGCGAATAATGAACTCGATCTTGCGTAAGACTCTCAAACCCAAAGGCATCCAGGTATAAAGGCCACTGCCAAGGCGTTTGATTAAACCTGCTCGTAGCATCAGCTTATGGCTGATCAATTCGGCTTCTGCAGGAGCTTCTTTGAGCGTTGAAATAAAAAATTGAGAAACACGCATGAAGTATTGATTCCGTATGTTTTATTGTTATATTAGAAATAAGAAAACGTGATTTTACCCTGAAAAAGCTGGGTTACCTATGCGGTTTAAACTCACTACGACTATCATATCCAGTTAAGAAAGGGGGAAATGAAAAAATTAATGGAAGTATGTCCCGATTTTTTGTTTTATGATGACTTTTAATCTGGGAGAAATTATGGAAAAATGGCTAGTAATTGACGTCTCAATGACGGATGAATTAAATGATCGACCGTAACGGATATCGTCCTAATGTTGGAATTATTCTACTAAATTCTAAAAATGAAGTTTTTTGGGGAAAGCGTGTCAAGCAGAATTCTTGGCAATTTCCGCAGGGGGGTATTAAGTCTGGTGAAACTCCAACACAAGCAATGTATCGAGAATTAACTGAGGAGGTAGGGCTACAGCCCTATCATGTGGAAGTGTTGGGGCGCACTCGAGAATGGCTGCGTTATGACGTACCAGAATGCTGGATAAGACGTGAGTGGCGCAGAAGTTACAAGGGGCAGAAACAGATTTGGTTTTTACTGCGCTTACTTGGGCGTGATACCGATGTATCCCTAAGAAAAAGTCCACACCCTGAATTTGATGCATGGCGCTGGAATCGATATTGGGTGGAGCTTGACTCAGTTATAGAATTTAAGCGCCAAGTCTACCGGCAGGCACTTATAGAACTATCTCACCTGCTAGATTGTAATATTGGAAAAGGCTGTGATTATGGTTATATAGAAAATAATCAAATTATTTCAAAGACGGCTGCTTCAGTAAAAAGACAGAAAAAATGAATTTTTGCTAGCAATAAAGTAGAGGATCGAAGTAGACTAAGTAAATTATAACTAACTATTTTTAACTAACTTTATTTTGATAAGATACGTTTAGTTTAGGCGTAACCGGCTGCGCCATCACAGCCGTGTTTTTTTAGGAGATTTTTAACAATGATGATGCGTAAGCTAACTGCCTCGCTATTATCGACTGGCGTAATGTTTATGTCTGTGCATGTATTTGCTGCTAATGAACCAATACAGCCCATTAAACCGGTAAAACCAGAGAATACAGCAATGGTTGAACTGGGGAAGATGTTGTTTTTTGATACCCGATTGTCAAAATCTGGTTTTATTTCCTGTAATTCCTGCCATAATTTGAGCATGGGAGGGACTGATAACCTCAAAACTTCCATTGGTCATAAATGGCAACAAGGCCCGATCAATGCTCCTACTGTGCTGAATGCGAGTATGAATCTGGCGCAGTTTTGGGATGGACGTGCAAAAGATCTCAAAGAGCAAGCGGGTGGACCTATCGCGAATCCTGGGGAAATGGCTTTTACACATGACGATGTGATAAAGATGTTGAACACTATTCCTCAATATAAGGACCAATTTAAGAAAGCTTTTAATTCGGATAAAATTGATATAGATGGGGTGACTAGTGCAATCGCAGCTTTTGAGGAAACCCTGGTCACACCTGGCTCGCGTTTTGATAAATGGTTAGAAGGTGATAAAGAAGCGCTGACAAAGGCAGAATTGGATGGATACACATTATTCAAGAGTGCTGGTTGTACAAAATGTCACAATGGCCCAGCAGTTGGTGGAAATTCATTTGAAAAAATGGGCGTTCATAAACCTTATGAGACAAAAAGCCCTGCGGTAGGCCGAATGGAGGTAACAGGTAAGGAAGAAGATCGTTTTGTATTTAAAGTGCCAACATTACGGAATGTAGAATTAACCTACCCCTATTTCCATGATGGTGGTGCTTTAACGCTGGAAGAAGCAGTGGATATCATGGGGAAAATACAAGTAAATCGTGAATTCAATAAGGAAGAGATTGCTAATATTGTGGCTTTTCTGAAAACATTGACTGGTAAGCAGCCAGATTTTAAATTACCGATTTTACCGCCCTCTACTAATGCAACTCATAAATATGAGCCTTTTGAATAAATGGTTTTAATAAATGGGTTTGATTAAAAATAATCTGGAATTTGTAACACTTTCAGGTTCACCCAGACTCATGATGGGCTGGGTGAATTTTTAATAAATTTCTATTTTTCTAGTATTGCAGTGAATAACCCTCTTTACTTCAAAAAATTTCAAAATATATTGTGTTGAGCCTAAACTTCAGTTTATTTCTCAATAACAAGCCTAATTCTTCCTTATTTAGAATAACTTTAATTATCTAAAGTAAATTTTAAGAACGATTCTAATGATGAAGCTAGTTTTATAGCATTTCTCTTTACCTGGTAGATCCTCCTGAATTTAGCGTGTGTCAGTAACGAGTAGTGGAATTGATTTATTTAAATAATTATGAAATTTTGCCTCTTATCAACTGCAATTCGTTTAGCATGATAGAATCAGCACATCCTATGAATTCATACTCTTAACTTTGTTTGCCACTTCCAAAATGTCATCTTTGAGGAATGATTATCTCGAAAGAGTGCTTACTGCCCGTGTTTATGATGTTGCTATAGAAACACCACTAGAGGAGGCAGTTAACCTTTCAGCACGCATTCATAACCAAGTATTTTTGAAACGAGAAGACATGCAGCGCGTATTCTCGTTCAAGTTGCGTGGTGCTTATAATAAAATGGCAAAGCTTTCTCCTGCCATGCTCAAGCGTGGCGTGATTGCTGCTTCCGCTGGTAATCATGCGCAAGGTGTTGCATTAGCTGCCCAGAAATTAGATTGCTCCGCTACGATCGTAATGCCAGTAACGACTCCTCAAATCAAGATCAATGCAGTGATGGCGCTTGGTGCAACAGTGGTACTTTATGGTAATTCTTATAACGATGCATATGAACATGCCGTAAAGCTTACGCAGCAAGAAGAGGCTACTTTTGTTCATCCTTATGATGATCCAGATGTAATAGCTGGCCAAGGGACAATTGGTATGGAAATTTTACGCCAGCATGGAACTGGAATATACGCTATATTCGTGCCGGTAGGAGGAGGGGGGCTTATTTCTGGGATTGCGGCCTATGTAAAAAGGCTATACCCCGAAATCAAGATTATCGGAGTCGAACCAGTTGATTCAGATGCCATGTATCGTTCATTACAGAAAGGACAGCGCGTTAAACTTTCGCAAGTAGGTCTATTTGCTGATGGTGTGGCAGTTAGATACGTAGGTGAAGAGACTTTTCGTTTGTGTCAAGAATTGGTTGATGAAATTTTTTTAGTCGATACGGACGCTATTTGTGCGGCTATTAAAGACGTATTTGAAGATACTCGTGCCATTCTTGAACCCTCTGGAGCGCTCTCTGTTGCTGGGTTAAAGGCCTATGTCGAGCGTGAAAAATTACGTCATGAAACACTCGTAGCGATAGCGTCAGGTGCTAACATGAATTTTGATCGTTTACGTCATGTCTCTGAACGTGCAGAATTAGGCGAACAACGTGAAGCGCTGATGGCGGTTACGATTCCTGAAGAGCCTGGTAGCTTCAAGAAATTCTGTGCCTTGTTAGGGGCAAGAAGTATTACTGAATTCAATTATCGCTATGCAGATCCCAAAGAGGCGCATGTATTTGTTGGGGTTTCAGTTCATAATCGTGAGGAAGCGCTTAATCTGATCAAAAGTCTGGAGGCAAGTGGGTTGCGTACTGAGGATATGAGCGGGAATGAAATGGCAAAATTACATATTCGTCATATGGTAGGAGGGCGTTCGAGGGAGGTTAAGAATGAGATTCTCTATCGTTTTGAATTTCCTGATAGACCAGGCGCTTTAATGAATTTTCTTGATAATATGAGTCATCTATGGAATATAAGTTTGTTCCATTATCGTAATCATGGGGCAGATTTTGGGCGCGTATTGGTAGGAATGGAAGTGCCTCCTAGTGAAAAAATTGCCTTTAAAAATTTTCTTGACAATCTTGGGTATCGATATTGGGATGAAAGCGATAACCCGGTATATAAACTGTTTTTAGCATAAATGCCTAAATTCCGATAAGCTTAGTCCTCAATTGCATTAATTCTATTTGCCAAATTGAGTATTTAAATTTTTTTTCAAATATAACCCTTGCATTTGTTAATATCCAGTTGCAATATCTTATTCTTCTATATGAATCTTTCGATGATAATCCTGTTGGGCGGAGATGGCCCACTTAAAAAATAAAGTAAAGTCTCTTATCTAATAATTATAATTAGAGATGATTAGAAATAAAAAAGGGAGGGTTGTTCATGAGTGCTAAGGGGCAGTTGTTGCAAGATCCATTTTTAAATATCCTCCGAAAGGAGCATATTCCGGTATCTATTTACTTAGTCAATGGTATTAAGTTACAAGGACATATTGATTCATTTGATCAATATGTTGTGTTATTAAAAAATTCAGTTACACAAATGGTATATAAACACGCGATCTCTACAGTAGTTCCGGCCAGGGCTGTTACTTTCCCAATTGAAGCACCCGCTGTACGTGATGATTAATCATACAGAACTAAAAACAGATAAGAATAACATTGCCATCTTAGTTGGTCTCAATCTAGGCGATAGTGATAAAGAAAGCTTGGAAGAGCTGCGTCAGCTTGCTATAAGTGATCAGCTTATAGTTCTAGCTGTCGTGGAAGGAAAGCGCTCACGCCCTGATCCTGCGACTTTTGTTGGCAGTGGTAAATTAGACGAAATCTATCAGGTTTTAAGCCAGACTAGTGCATCACTGGTAATATTCAATCATGATCTTTCCCCAATACAGCAGCGGAATCTAACTGAGCGGCTTCAGTGCCGCGTTATTGATCGAACAAGTTTAATTCTCGATATTTTTGCGCAGCGTGCTAAAAGTCGTGAAGGTAAATTGCAAGTTGAGCTTGCTCAGTTAGAATATCTTGCATCACGATTAGTACGAGGATGGACACACTTGGAGCGACAAAAAGGGGGGATTGGTTTGCGCGGTCCTGGTGAAACACAGCTTGAAACTGACCGACGATTACTTGCCAAGAGAGTTAAATTTCTGAGAGAGAAACTCATAGAGCTTCAACGCCAACGAGGAACCCAGCGACGCGCGAGGCAGCGTACTAAGGTAATGTCTGTATCTATTGTTGGTTATACTAATGCGGGTAAGTCAACTCTGTTCAATAGTCTAACCCGTTCTCAGGCCTATGCAGCTGATCAGTTGTTTGCTACGCTAGATACGACGACGCGTAAATTATTTATTCCAAAGTGCGGGGGAGTGGTTATTTCGGATACGGTTGGCTTTATTCGTGGATTGCCTCATACTTTGGTTGCCGCATTTCGTGCTACGTTGGAAGAGACAGTACAAGCTGATATGCTTTTACATGTAGTTGATGCGGCTGATCCATCCCGTAATGAGCATATTGCAGAGGTAAACAAACTACTTAAAGAAATTGGTGCAGAAAGTATTCCACAAATTTTGGTATTCAATAAAATTGATCGTACTGAATCAAGCAGGACTGCAAATTATGTGCGGGATGAGTATGGTAGAATAATGTCTATTCGGTTAAGTGCTAAGACCGGCGATGGGTTAGAATTTGTTAGATTGGCTCTGGCAGAAGCAATTGCACAGAATTCTGAAGATTTAAGAGAGAGCTTCTTGGAAGTTGGGAAAGTGAACGATAGCAGTGCTACACCTTTTTTAGAACGAGAGGAAGGATTAAATTATCATGGGATTAAATGATCCTCAATGGGGAAAAAGAAAAGGCAATTCTAGCCCTCCAGATCTGGATGATGTGCTGCGTAATATCAGCAAAAGAATTAATGAGCTTTTTGGCCGGAAGGGCGGGGGGGGTGAGGGCCCTGAAGAAGAGGGCCCCAAAAGACAAGGTGGTGGTAACATCATGGTCATTACCTTCTTGCTATTAATTGTTTGGGCTGCCAGCGGTTTTTACATTGTAGATGAGGGTCAACGCGGCGTTGTACTTCGCTTTGGCAAGCATGTTGATACTACACCAGCTGGGTTGAATTGGCATATGCCTTACCCGATTGAGAAAGTGGAAACTGTCAACGTTAGCCAAGTACGCACGATAGAAATTGGCTATCGGAACAATGTCAGAAGCAAGGTGCTAAAAGAATCGCTGATGTTGACCGATGATGAAAACATTATTGATATTCAGTTTGCTGTTCAATACATTTTAAATAATCCTGAGCATTTCTTGTTTAATAATCGTGACCCTGATAGCGCCGTGTTGCAAATCGCCGAAACGGCTATTCGTGAAGTTATCGGAAAAAGCAAAATGGATTTTGTATTGTACGAAGGACGTGAGGCAGTAGCCGCCCGGGCAACACAAATAATGCAAACTATTCTGGATCGCTACCGGATAGGCATTACTATCAGTAGAGTAACGATGCAGAATGCACAACCACCTGAACAGGTGCAGGCAGCATTCGATGATGCGGTTAAGGCTGGTCAGGATAGAGAGCGGCAACGTAATGAAGGGCAGGCTTATGCCAACGATGTGATTCCTAGAGCAAGAGGTGGTGCGGCGCGCTTACTGGAAGAGGCGGGGGGATATCAGCAGCGTGTTATTTCTAGTGCAGAGGGTGATGTCAGCCGCTTTGAGAAAATTTTTGTTGAATATAGTAAAGCACCAGCCGTAACACGTGATCGTCTATATTTAGATATGATGCAGCAGGTCCTCTCCAACACTAGTAAAATTCTGATTGATCAAAAAAGTGGTAGCAACTTGTTGTATCTACCGCTCGATAAATTGATTCAGACGGATGGGGGCGCCTCGAAACCACCCGTGACAACGCCCACGCAAGTAGCTCCAGAAGTTCCTGATGTGAGCACGCGCACACGTGAATCATTTCGCAGTCGTGAACGGGAGATAAGATAAAATGGGAAAATTATCATCGATATTATCGATCATAGTCGCTGTACTAGCTTTAATATCAAGTTCTGCAGTATTTATTGTTGATGAGCGCGAGCAAGCAATTTTATTTCAACTGGGAGAAGTCGTAGATGTAAAAACTTCACCAGGGTTGTATTTTAAGATCCCAGTGGCGCAGAATGTACGTTACTTTGATTCGCGCATACTTACCCTGGATACAGAAGAACCGGAACGCTTTATTACTTCAGAAAAGAAGAACGTTCTGGTAGATTTTTTCGTGAAATGGCGCATCATTGACGTGAAGCAATACTATATCAGTGTGCGAGGGGATGAAAACCTGGCACGGACTCGATTGGCACAAACAGTAAATTCGAGTATGCGTGATGAATTTGGTAACCGTACGGTGCATGAAGTGGTTTCAGGTGAGCGTGATAGAATCATGGAAATTATGCGTCAGAAAGCAAATGTGGATGCAAAAAAAATCGGTGTTGAAGTGGTGGATGTACGTTTGAAACGTGTTGATTTACCCCAAGAGGTTAGCGACTCAGTGTATCGCAGAATGGAAGCTGAGCGAAAGCGAGTAGCCAATGAATTACGTTCAACTGGTGCTGCAGAAGCTGAAAAGATCCGTGCAGATGCTGATCGGCAACGTGAAGTGATATTGGCTGAAGCTTACCGTGAAGCTCAGAAAATTATGGGGGAAGGTGATGGTCAGGCTGCTGCAATATATGCAGATACCTTTGGAAAGAGCCCTGAATTTTATACGTTCTATCGTAGCTTGGAAGCCTATAAAAAATCCTTTAAGGATAGAGGGGATATGTTAGTACTTGAACCCAGCTCAGAATTTTTTAAATATTTGAATAATCCAGCACATAATTCTGAAAATAAAAAATAGAGGTTAGGCTAAGTTATGCTGAATACTATTTATTTTCTGGATTTTAAGAAAAATTGATCTGGAAAAGTGAATAACGTCATAGAAAACGCAAGATCATTAAGAACTTTGCTGGAGATACTGTTGTATGTGGGATACCTTTCTGATGGCCATTGCATTAATGTTGGTATTGGAAGGTATTCTTCCTTTTACATTCCCAAATGCTTGGCGTGAGAGTTTTAGAAAACTCATTGAATTGGAAGATAATCAGATTCGATTCATCGGTTTAACGTCAATGGTGGTAGGATTAATAGTGCTCTATTTAGTGAATTAAATTCTTACAACACTTCTTTTTCTGGCAGTTAATAAATTAAGCGGCTCCTAAATCATTATTAGCATGCGTAATTGGCTTCTTCCTGAATATGTCGAAGATGTTCTGCCATCCGAGGCATTGCGTATCGAAAAAATGCGTCGCTGCATTTTAGATTTTCTTCTTGTGCATGGCTATCAGTTTGTTATTCCACCATTATTAGAATATGTGGAATCATTATTGTCAGGTAGCGGAAGTGACATGGACTTGCGCATGTTTAAAGTGTTAGATCAATTAAGCGGAAGAATGATGGGATTGCGCGCAGATAGTACACCCCAAACTGCACGCATAGATGCACATTTACTAAATGATAAAGGAGTGACTCGTCTTTGCTATGCAAATAGCGTGTTACATACTATTCCTTGCGAAATTACACGTACTCGCGAACCCTTCCAGATTGGTGCAGAATTATATGGCCACTCTGGTCTGGAAAGTGATCTTGAGATCCAATGTTTAATGTTGAAATGTCTTGCAGTATCTGGAATTGACAAAATTCATCTCGATCTGGGCCATGTAGCTATTTTCAGAAGCTTGATTAAGGATTCAGGGGTTCTCCCTGAGTTTGAAGTAGATTTATACAATGTATTACAAGCCAAAGATACAGCTGCTCTGAAGGAGCTTCTATGTGCTGGGCTTGATAAACGGCTGAATAAGCATATTCGAGATGCTCTGATGCTGCTTCCTGAATTATATGGTGGTAAAAAAATACTAGCACACGCTCGTAAAATGCTACCTAGTTATCCAGAAATTGAAAATGCGCTGGATCAGCTTGAAGTGATTGAGGAAGAGTTAAAAGAATTTGTCGATACAATAACTTTCGATTTATCTGATTTACGTGGTTATCATTATCACACAGGTATGGTATTTGCTGCTTATACACCAGGAAGTGCTAACGCAATAGCGTTGGGAGGAAGATACGATGAAATAGGCAAAGTGTTTGGAAGAGCAAGGCCGGCTACCGGCTTCAGTATGGATTTGCGGGAATTATCGAGGCTAGTCAGATCAGATACATGCTCTAAAGGGATTTTGGCGCCTTACAACAAAGATGATAAAGCACTGGAAAAAATAATTGAGCAGTTGAGAAATGATGGTCATATCGTTATAACAGAATTACCTGGAAGTGAAAACAAAGAAAACACCCTCTACTATGACAGGAAGATTATCTTGCACAATGATGTATGGCAGGTGGTGGGAATATAAATTGTCCATATACATCAAGATGAAGGAATTCTGAGATATGACCAAAAATGTAGTAGTCATTGGAACACAATGGGGAGATGAAGGGAAAGGTAAAGTTGTCGATTGGCTAACTGATCATGCAACAGGTGTCGTTCGCTTCCAGGGTGGCCATAATGCTGGTCACACGTTGGTAATCGGTACCAAAAAAACTATTTTACATCTTGTACCTTCTGGTATTTTGCGTGAGAGCGTTGTTTGCTATATTGGTAATGGGGTAGTGCTTTCTCCACAGGCTTTGCTTGAAGAAATTGATATGCTTGAGAAGGCAGGCATTGATGTTTCTCAAAGATTACGTATCAGTGAAGCTTGTCCCCTTATATTACCTCATCACATTGCTCTTGATAATGCGCGAGAAAAAGCCAGAGGTTCAGACAAAATTGGTACTACTGGTCGTGGTATTGGTCCAGCTTATGAAGATAAAGTCGCACGACGTGCAATACGTTTGCAAGATTTACTTTGCCGTGAGAGATTTATTGCTAAATTAGAAGAGATACTTGCTTATCATAATTTTGTTCTGAGAAATTATTACCAAGCGCCTATAGTTGATCTCAATAAGACAATTGATGAAAGCCTTATTGAGGCCGAGCGTATTAGGCCTATGGTGGCAGATGTGCCGCAGTTGTTATTTAAAGCTAATAAAGCAGGTAATAACCTTTTGTTTGAAGGTGCCCAGGGAGCATTGCTAGATATTGATCATGGCACTTATCCTTTTGTGACATCTAGTAATTGTATTGCTGGTGCAGCAGCATCAGGCAGTGGGGTTGGGCCACAGATGTTGCATTATGTTCTGGGTATTACTAAGGCGTATACAACTCGTGTGGGATCGGGACCATTTCCTACTGAACTTAAGGATGATGTAGGTGAGTATTTGGCTAATCGGGGTAACGAATATGGTTCTACAACGGGACGTCGCCGCCGTTGTGGTTGGTTTGATGCAGTGGCAATGAAACGTTCTACCCAGATCAATGGCGTATCGGGTTTATGCATTACTAAATTAGATGTCCTTGACGGTATCGAAACTTTGAAGCTTTGCATAGGGTATAAGTTAAATAGTAACCATACCGGCAAGGAAAAAACCCTTGGCATCTTGCCAGTAGGCGCTGATGAGTTGATCACCTGTGAGCCTATTTATGAAGAGATGCCCGGATGGAACAAGAGTACACAAGGATTAAGAGACTTTAAGCTGTTACCGAAAACAGCACAGAATTATCTAAAAAGACTGGAAGAAATCTGTGAAGTACCGATAGATATGATTTCGACGGGTCCTGATCGTGACGAAACCATTGTTTCTAGGCATCCATTTGAATAATCTTTGTATTCATTCATTTTTACCATCTTTTTTTTCGTCTTCTTCATTTTTGAGCAAGTATATTGGAGAACTCATCCCACTTGTTTTGGAATAATTCCTTTCTCGTTTTTGTTTCTTTCAATTTTTTCTAATCTATTTAAAGTTCCTGTTCAGCTTCTGCAGCCTTTGGATAAAATACGGTGACCATTCGTTTATTTATTGTATCGATTCGTTTTTTAGCCATTCTTGCTTATTGTTCGGCCTTTTACGTTTGATCATAAGCGAAGCTGGTTTTTGCTGCACACTGAGGTAATTTCTGCAGAAACTAAGGGAGAAAAAGTGCAAAGTTCAGTAAATAAAATATGAAATATTTCATTCTTTATTTTTACTAGCCAAGACTAATTTAAAGAATAATTTCATTTGAATGGGTAAATTATTAAATACCTAAGTGTGCTGCGATAGTATTCATTGCATTTATGCTGCGCATTATTTTTAGAATTTAATTTTGGAGAATATTTTATGCAACTAAAACTAATTAATTTAATGCGAGTATTAATTTTGCTAGTATCAAGTATCTTTTTATGCTCATTAGCTACTTTGGTACAAGCATCATGCAAGGGATGTCTTTGTGTGGGTGATCCCTGTCGTTTATGCTCTTTACCCCCAATGACTACTGATAAGATTGCAGAAGATGAGCCAGAAACTTGCAAAAAAATCCGAGACCAAGTAGCTCCCATATCTTCACCACCTGGTACTAATGAATATTTTGCGAGCATTGATAAGTCAACAATGGCTTGTATAAAAAATGGGGGAGATGTAATTAAAAACTCGCGTCGCAGTGAAGCTTTTCCTGCAAGGGCTTATTGTAAGCCATATATACCACCAAAAAATTAAAGTAATTTGAAATGATCGTTACTGTAAGAAATATCTAAGGTTACTTTATACATTCATACTAATTCAAGACAACTTTAATGCTAGCCGTTCTCGCCTTAAATAGAAGGTTCCTTTTTCACTTTTGGCTTAAATATAAAAACATACGAAGTTGTACTAGTGTGTATTTTTATATTCTGTGCGCTAGTTCATCGTGCGAAACTTAGAACCATGACGACATGGATACTCAACATTTCAAGAACATATAATTCCATTTCTAAATCAAAAATGACGCGAAGGCGAGCCGCAGACAGTATAAAAATAATACGGCAAGGTGAAGCTGACAAAGTCAGTTTTGATTTAGAAATGGAATAAGGAGGGCTCAATAGTAAATTCAATCTTAAATGCGAATTAAGAGCTGAAATAGAAACCAGTTCATCAATAACATTAAACTATTGAGGAAGACAGCGCCCAACCTCAATCAATCAAAGTAACGAATGAACTGGCAAGAGGGATTAATAACGATTTATCTCTATGTTTGCAAGCATTATTAGGAAAAGCTGTGGGTTTATAGTCAAAAAATGAGCAATGACGCGGATTGAAGCTTTAGCGACGAAGAAGTCATTGCTCTCCACCTATTCGCTGTAGTGGGCAAACATAGAGAGATCAAAGGTATTGATGCGTATGCGGATCGCTATTGACGTGATTGATTTCCACGACTTCCAAGTGATATAGCTTATGTTCATC
>NZ_FOUB01000017.1 GCF_900114745.1 Nitrosomonas communis
AGATCAATCTTGCGTTGGCGAAACCCTTGAGGTTTACGATGGATGTTCTTAACCCAACGCGTCACGCTCGCCACGCCAACATCAAACCGGGCCGCAACCTCGGCTATCGTAAGTCCTTTTTTCTCTCTGACAGACAGGACTTTACGGCGGAAATCCAGTGAATAGGCCATCTCTAAATTATAATCAAAATTATCTGGTTGTGCTATACCGCAACAGGTGTTTCAATAGGCTAGGCGTGTTAGCTTCGAATGCGTCTTATTCCATTCCTAAATCAAAACTGATTTTGTCGACTTCACCTTGCCGTATTATTTATACTGTCTGCCGTTCGCCTTCGCGTCATTTTTGATTTGGAAATGGGATTATCCGCAATGGTGGCATACATGATACGGCCAAGCCTACCCTTGGTGGACGACGGCACGAAAATCTTTCGCGTGAAGAAAAAGTTGCTTTTCTGGCGCCCTTTATAGAAAAAGCACCGGCAGGAGGCATTTTGATTGTGAGCGAAATCAAGCAAGCATTGGATGCCCGCTTAAAGCGCAAAACATCGCTCGCAGCCACCTACAACCTACTGCACCGTCATGGCTGGCGCAAGCTTGCTCCTGACAAGCGTCACTCCAAAGCAGACGTACTCGCTCAGGATGAGTGGAAAAAAACTTCGCGATACTCTCATAGAAATTGACCGGGCGTGGCATGCAGAAGGGATACTTCGTCTGATGTTTCAGGATGAAGCTCATTTTGGGCGTGTTTCCGATACACGCCAATGTGGGTGCCCTCAACCTATCCGACCATTATGCCAAGCCATAATCACCCAGGAATATGTCTATGCTTATGCTGCTGTCTCTGTCGCTGATGATGAACTGGATATACTTATCCTGCCTCAGGTTAATAGCCATTGCAGGCAGCTATTTCTGGATGAAGTAGCGTCACGTCATCCCAATGACCGGAGTATCCTGGCGCTCGATGGGGCAGGATAGCATCGTAGTCACACTCTCAAGCTTCCACATAATCTACGCTTACTGATGCTTCCACCCTACTCACCGGAACTCAGTCCTGTAGAGAATCTTTGGGATGAGCTACGAGAGAAATTATTCCACAACCGTGTATTCGACAGCCTGGACGCACTTGAAAATCACCTGGAAGCAGCAATGCGCGATATGGAAAAGATTGTGAATGTGTCCAGTCTATCGTTGCATGGCCCTGGATTATAAATTCACTTATGAAATAGAATTGGAATAATACGGCAAGGTGAAGCCGACAAAGTCATTTTTGATTTAGAAATGGAATTATCCCTACACAGAACAGCGGCGACGCGAAACCACAATCATCCGTATTAATGGGCGCATCATTGCGGTGAGCAAGGGATCACCTGAGATGCTTTTCGAAATGCCCAAACTCACTTTAAGTCAGCGATCTGTCTGGTTAGCTCAAGTTAACCAGCTTGCTGCAACAAATCACAAAGTGTTGGCCTACCTACGTTGGGATATAGGTGAATTCTGGGCAGGAGTAGAACCTGACCAGAATGGCCTATTCGCTGGCCTGCTAGCTTGTGAAGATCCGATTCGTCCAGGAGTAATCAATGCAACACATCAATGCTGTGAAGCAAGTATCCGGGTCATCTGGTGAGTGGAAATCACCCAATCACGGCAGTAAGCGTTGCACGCGAAATCGTTTTGATCGACCAGCCAAATGGAGTAGTATTGGGTGATGAGCTGGTTTTGCAACTCGCGCAGGGCAACACAGCTATTCTTAAATAATTATCCGTCGTGGCACGTGCTATGCCGATGCAAAAACTGTCACTGGTGCAGGCTCTCAAGGTAAAAGGAGAGATCGTTACAGTGACAGGAGACGGTATAAACGATGTTCCTGCGCTCCAATGTGCTGATATAGGCATCGCTATGGGAGAACGCGGTACGCGCAGTGCACGAGAAGTTGCCTCCATCGTTCTGCTTCAGGATATAGTTAATCCCATAAAAATGATTCAAATTTCATAAGCGGTAAAGAGCTGCTCGATGGAACAACCCTCCCTTTTTCTGATGGCTTTGGCCTGGGCTCGTTTTGGCTCAATGTCATTAAAGTCTGGGGAATAAGACGGTAGGTATTCAAGTGTATGCCCGACATGGGCAATGGCGGTTTGGATATCCTGCCGCTTATGAAAGGTTGCGTTGTCCATGACAATCGCGCAAGCGAGCAGAAGTTTAGGCAAAAGGTCCTGCGTCACTCACGCATAGACAATGTTGGCGGTGATATGGGCTATGAACAGGCCTACGGTCAAGAGTGCCTTTCCGATCAGGGCGCCGATCACATGGGTTCGGCCTCTTGCATGCCAATCTTTTACGTCATGGCAACGCTCACCCATTGGCGCATAGCCATGCGTGCGCGGCATGTCGTGAGCAAAGCCGCTTTCATTAAGGTAGACGATGACGCGACCTTCGCGTTCATAGCCTTCAATTTTTTGCTGGAAGATACGCCACTCTTCTTCGCTGGCTTTGGGGTGACGCAGGCTTTTTTTTATAAGTCACGCCTAGACGCTTTAACGCGTGATTGATGCCCTGCGTACTAACTCCAAGCCGTTTGGCGCGCTCATACTGATACGCGTCCAGATAATTCTTGACGTCTTGCGCCAACATTTCCCTGTCAATCTTAGTTGCAGGCTTGTTACGGGTTGTCTTGGGATCGGGAGTTTTGATCCAACGCATCACGCTGGCCATACCTACACCAAAATGCTTGTCTACTTGCGCGATTGAGAGGTTCTCCTTCTCTCGAACAGATAATACTTTACGGCGAAATGATATCGGATAGGTCATCGGTAAATTATAATCAATTTATAGGAGATATGCTATAACTTCAATACTATCGTGCGCGCGATCACCGAAGGCCGGCAGTTATTCTGCAATCTCCAGCTCGGTTTTCAGTACATCCTGCTCATGCACATCCCTCTGGTGGTTACAGTGATTTTTATTCCATTGATAGGCCATCCCATTCTGTATTTACCCATTCACATCGTATGGTATGAAACTATCATTTATCCCACCGCACTGCTGGTATTTCAAGAATTGCCGACCCAGGGGCCATTAAAACCTGTTCGTAAACGGCAGGCGCCCGTTTTTTTTCGCATGCTGAATGGAGTTTGATTGCAATTATTGGTATTTTGCTCATACTCTTTACTCTATAGAGCTATCACCGTGGTTTGTTTCCTGGCCCAAATATCGAACATGTCCGGGCGATGACAATAGTCGTCCTCAGCCGCACCAACGTTTCGGTGATTGCCCTGTTAAGTAGGTTACGCACTTTCAGTGCCCGACTGATTACATGCTTAGCGCTGATATGCTCAGTTTTGCTGGTACAGACCCCGTGGTTTGCATCTTATCTTTCGCTTCAGCCACTCCATCTGGATGATTGGCAAATTGCCGCAATTGGCGGATTCCTCTGCGTCACCCTGCCTATCATCCTCTTTTCCCTCGGAGGTAAGTTAAAATGGAATTAAGGGCGCCTCTAAAAATTCATATTTCATCACAATACGTTGTTGTTCTCGCTTCGTTGTTTATAACTCTAATTTTTAGAGGTGCCCTAAAGATAAAATCAAGTAGCGTAAATCTCTATCAAATCAAAAGGCATAAGAGTTTTAATCGCCGTAACTTCATCAGAGTAGTATTAGGCGTCAATGTTCAAGACATAATGGTCCTATAAATAACTACACCTTTATTCACTCCGGCAGATGATGTTTACCGACACTGACCCGCTTGGCTTGTGGAGTTTCGGCTCCCAACTCCTCTATGAACTTGACTTCATTACCCACCTGCAAAAGATCAAAGCTTGGATCGATAACATTATCGCGATGAAAATAACGTTCGACGTCGTCCTGTCCTCTAATGAAACCATAACCTTCTTCATAAAAGATACGCGCAACGTGCCCAATCTGATCAACAGCATGTGCTTTAGTTTTAAGCTGCATGCGACGCACATGATCCTCAAGCTGACGCTTGGCAGCATCGAAAGCATCGCGCAAGGCTACATACGGATCTTGATGATGATCGCGGTTAACCACAATATCGCTGCCGGGCACACCGATATTGATGCGGACATTGAACTCTTTCCCTTGATGATGATGCTTATGCGGCATTTCGACTACTACATGGCAGGAAACAACGCGATCAAAAAAGTTTTCGAGCTTTTCCACTTTGTCGCGAATATGCGCTTCTAGTGCATCGGAAGCAGGGATATCGCGTATGGTGATTTGTAGTGGGCTTTGCATAATATTGTTCTCCTTCCATAGTTCATCTTTAATTACTAGCGGCGAATACCCGCCTCCTTTTGCTGCTCGTGTGCCATGAGCTTAACGAGTGCATCTAGCTCCTCAGATAATAATCCTAACAAATCATCGAGCGTAACAATACCGATCAACGTATTATTATCATCCACTACAGGCAAACGACGTACCCCCTTGACACGCATATATTGAATTGATTCAAATATACCCGTATTTTCCTTTACACTAGCAAAATCAGAGACCATAATATCACCAACAGTGATAGCGTTAGTATCGAGTTCCGGTGCAATAACTTCCATGACCAAATCGCGGTCAGTCACAATACCGACCGGCACTCGTTTCCCTTCTCTCCCATCATCGATTACCATTACATCTCCAACATGGTGCTGGCGCATCAGCTTAGCTGCCTGTAATACGGTATCATCACGTTGAGCAACGACGACTTCACGTTTACAAATTTCACCTATAGGCATGTTATTTACCTCTCATCTATGGTTAATTTTTCTAAATTAGAATACTTTATTTAGTATGAGGAATTTTCGGATCCTCAGTGCCTGAAGGGCAAGACTCTTCCGCTAATTCTTTACACTTTTCAGCTTAAGTTTTTTTACATTAGGCGCACGTGGATCATCAGCAGGGTAAATCTTCTCTGCAGCTGCTTAACTTTCTTCAGCAGCACTAGACTCAGGCTTTAGTTCCATTGGTTCACCACAACCGGTAAGAGCCAACGATAGAAAGGCGATAATAACGACGAGATAGCTCATCTCCAATCTCCTTTATTAAAAGTTGAAAACTCGAAAAAGTGATTTAGCTTTCATACATACAATCTGCAATCAGGCTATACTTTTATCTTTATTAAGTTTATATTTGTGCCGTTAGAGATATGATTAATCTATCCAAAAAAGAGAAAGAATTAAATACGTGCAGACACGTATAGGCATATCCTTATTCTGTATTGATTGATAGATGCAAGCTGTTTTTGTTTTTTGTCGTAGACTGTATTTATTCAGAACACGAATCTAATCATTAAACATACTGTGATTGACTCATTTACAGGGCTAAGTTTTCAAACACTGCTCAATGCAGTATCAGATGCTATATTGTTAACCGATGATTCGGATCACATTGTGCTAACAAATGTGGCCGCACAACAGCTATTCGGTTATGTAGATCATGAACTTTGTGGTCTAGCGATCGAAGAACTCATCCCCCCTCACTATCGGGATCTTTATCAGTACTACCGTGAAGTTTATTTAGGCAAGCCATGGAAACGCGACATAGGGAATGACAGGACGCTGGTTGTCTTAACTCGAGACAAACAGGAGCTGAAGGTAAATATTGGTCTGAATCCCCTGACAGCCCACGATCGATTTTATATTTTAATCACACTGAATATTAGTGATCGACGTCGTCAGGCAGAAGTCGCGCTGAAAGTTAGTGAAGAACGGTTGTGGCTAGCCAAACAAGCAGCAGCATTGGGCGTTCTTGATTTCGACTTAGAAAACAACGTCATACACATTGATAAACGGATGCGCGAGCTCTGGGGTTGCGGAACTGAGAAAATCATGACTTATGAGAAATTTATCCGCGCGATTCATCCCAAAGATTATGCCACTCACCAAGCCGCTTTTGAGAAAGCCATGGATCCTGCTGGAGATGGTCACTATCTTGCAGAATTTCGTGTTATTAATGCTGCTGATGGATTTGAGCGTTGGATTACCATAACCGGGCAAGTCCACTTTGAAATAAGGCGCGCAAATCGCCTTGTCGGCATGGCGCGCGATATCACTAAACGCAAAACACTCGAGAAAGAACTTCAAATGCAGCGCGCTGAATCAGAAGTGCTTTTTAAGCAGCAAGTAGCGATTCATACGGCTTCTGCCATTGCCCATGAGCTAAATCAACCGCTTACTGCAATTTCTGCATATAGTGAAGTCACATTGCGCGCAATGGAAAGTGAGGCTTTCAATATTGACGAAGTAAGACAGATGCTTGAAAACTGTGTCAAACAATCTCAACATGCTGGTCGCAGGCTGCACGAACTGGTTGCCTTTCTGCAAAAAGGAGAAATGGTTACTGAAAAACTCAGTCTGAATGAAATGGTAATGGATGCTTTAAAAATTGCCCACAGCGAAGGCTATAACGATTTCCATCACGTGTTACATTTGGAACCCAATCTTCCTGCAGTGCTTGCCAATCGTCTTCATATACAAAAAACCCTGGTAAATCTATTGATAAATGCTGTGGAATCAATGCGCGCAGCGAATGTCTCATCCCCTGCAATTACGATTGCCATCAGCACATTAAACGAAAAAAACTTAGCCACGGTCTCAGTACGTGATACTGGCCCTGGAATTGATCAAGAAATAGTCCGGTATATTTTTGATCCCTTCTTCACAACAAAACCAACAGGGATCGGCATGGGATTGTCGATCAGTCGCGCCCTCATTGAGGCTAATGGCGGTCAGCTCTGGCTTGATCCGGATACCACGGAGGGTGCTAAATTTAACTTCACGCTACCTTTTGCATCATGACTTCTCAACACTTCATTGTTTTCATCGTGGATGATGAGCCAGCAGTAAGAGATTCCTTGGCCCTTCTGCTCAAACAGGAAGGAATCTGTGTACAGACTTTTGAAAATGCAGAAAGCTTTCTAAGTGCTTATCAACCTGATTACAAAGGTTGCATTATTCTTGATGTACGCATGCCCGGAATAGATGGCATGCAGCTTCAGGAAAAACTCTTAAATTGTAAAAATATAATGCCCATTATATTTCTTACTGGGCATGGTGATATCCCTATGAGTGTCAGAGCAATCAAAGCGGGTGCAATTGATTTTCTAACCAAACCCATTACCCGCGTAAAACTTCTTGCCTCCATTCAATCAGCTTTTCTTGAAAGTGAAAAACTAATAGAAGCGAATAAACATAATCAGGATGCGCTATCACGCTTATCAAGCCTCACGAAACGTGAGTATGAAGTTATGATGATTGCTATTCAGGGATATCACAACAAGGAAATTGCATCTCGTCTCGGTATCAGCTTTCGCACGGTAGAAATTCACAGATCCAATATCATGCACAAGACAGGCGCAATCAATCTGCTTGATCTTGCACGTATTGCCTATGAAAGTGGATTAAACACCTCAACATAACGCTGTGCTTTGCCAGCACTAGCTCAACGTCACCTCTACAGTAAGCAGCCAAGGATATATATACGTATTTATACGGATAGCCTCTCGCAGCGATTCTTGATACGGTAACCCAAACAAGATTTGCAATAGAGGAGTGAGCTATGCAAGAAACACAGGTTGAAATGACTGTTTTTGAGGCAATTCTAGCTAGGCGCTGTGTTCGTAGTTATACTGAGCAAGTAGTTGACTTGGACGCTATACACATACTGCTAGAAGCCGCTATACATGGTCCTACAGCACTACATGAGGAACCATGGACATTTGCCATCATTCGCGATAAGCAGCTATTAAAATATATTTCAGATTATGCCAAACCTCTGTTTGTTGAAGAACTTCGAAGAACAGGACGCGCCCCCGGTTCCTTTACTGAACCTGATTTCAATATTTTCTACGAAGCGAATACGCTGATTCTGATTTGTTCGAAACAAACCGGGTTTTTTGTAGCTGCGGATTGCTGGCTGGCAGCCGAGAATCTGATGCTGGCAGCATGTGCCATGAAATTGGGGAGCTGTGTGATCGATGCTGCATTGACCGCTTTAAATGCGCCAGATATCAAGGTTAAATTAAATATTCCGGAAGAATTTTCCATTATTGTCCCGATTATTCTTGGTTACCCAAATGGGGAGACGCCACCTACTCGCAGAAGGAAACCTATTATTATAACGCTAACCAGTTAACTGTTTGGTTTCATGTAAACCAAACAAGTTATCTCTGCTCTTTCAGGAATTCGGAAATTCAAAAAGCTATCCCATTTGAATGGTCATACCATGTGAATAGTACGAACATATACTCACGATTTTTGTAGAATATACTCCAAGCAATCGAAGAAGTATGAGCCTGAACTCTACTCCCATTTGTGCAATAGTCGAGATCAGAAAAGCTATGCAACAGTTTGTCAGGAGTTATTGCTAGACGAGTGTTCGATAAGATTTAATTCCATTTCCAAATCAAAACTGACTTTGTCGGTTTCACCTTGCCGTATTATTTATACTGTCTGCGGCTCGCTTTCGCGTCAATTTTGATTTGGAAATGGAATAAGACCGTATTCACAATACCAGAGGTAAGCTGCATATAAATCCTATCCACGAAACGTAAACTGATCGAATTCTAAATGGTATCTTTAACAAAATTTCTCAGGTGGCCTCATTTACAACGTTTAACAATGCATCTTAACAATGTACTTCCCAGCAACATAATCTGGCGGCTTTGGTTTATCGGATTACTTGCTGCGGCAGTGGATGCAGGTTCTTTCCTATTGCTGATGCATAGTGAGGCTGGTCTTTTATTGGCGCATATCACAAGCTTTCTCATAGCTGCTGCGATAAATTACTCATTCTTTTCGAAATGCTTGCCTCAACCGGTTCACCCAAACTCCTTGCGATGGCAGCTATTCAGTCGCTACTGGATAGTCAGTATCTTGGTTTTGTTAATGCGCGGTGGCCTGCTAGCCTTGCTCCTTAACGTCTGGCATATATCACTCACACTGGCTATTTTTCCGGTTATCGTTATAACCGCTGCGATGAGTTATATGGGGCTCGTATTTTATGTATTTCCACTTCTGCAGAAGCTGCCTTCTCCAGCTATAGGCTGGCGTGAAGCCACGATTGGGATTATCGTATTTACTATCCTGCTGCGCTTGATCTATTTAGTTCAAGCCCAGCTAATTCCAGATGAAGCATACTACTGGGTATATGCTCAGCATATGGATCTGAGTTTTTTCGATCACCCCCCCATGGTTGCATGGCTGATCTGGCTTGGTACCGCACTCTTTGGTGATAATGAGTTAGGGGTCCGCATCAGTGCATTTATTTGCAGTTTGATAACGATGGGTTATCTATATGCATTAGCATGCAACCTTTACGATAAATCGACGGGGTTGCGCACACTGTTGTTACTGGCCATCTTACCCTTTAGCTTTGCAACCGGCATGCTGATGACAGCAGATGCACCCTTGATCGCAGCCTGGGCTGCTACACTCTATTACATGGAACGTGCACTGATAGCTGGTCACAGTTCTGCCTGGCTGGGTATGGGGATCTCATTCGGCCTGGGTCTCCTCTCAAAATATACAATTGGCTTATTGAGTATTGCAGCTTTATTATTTGTTATCCTGGACCCCATAGCGCGTCACTGGATGCGACGCCCTCATCCCTATCTTGCTGCCATGCTTGCCTTATTATTATTTACCCCGGTCATTATCTGGAATGCCGAACATAACTGGGCTTCATTCTTATTTCAAGGACGACGGCTAGAAGGAGCGGGTGATGATCAATTCTCAGTACATCTTCTATTTCTTAACATTTTAGTGCTGCTCACACCGGCTGGATTCCTTGCTGCCGCCTGGGCGCTAATAACAGGTGGCAATCACGATAGCGATCAATCTGCACAAAGGCGTCGCTTGTTTATGCGGGTTTTCACTGGAACGCCATTTGCAGTGTTTTTTGTTCTTAGCGTGTTCGATTCAATGCGTTTTCACTGGACTGCACCGCTATGGTTAGCGGTATTGCCGACAATCGCGTGGATGATGGGGCAGACCCATCGTTTAAGCAGTATCACAAGCCGCCTGCAAGCAGCATGGAACCCGACTATCGCAACTTCCATGATTGCTTATGCATTTATACTGCATTATGTCGTACTGGGATTTCCAGGTATTCCCTATCCGGACTTCATGAAACGGTATTTCTGGCGCGAAACCACTATTGAAATTGAAAAAATTGTCCAGAATACACAGCAACAAACTGGACAAAAACCACTTGTCGTAGGTATGAGCAAATGGCCGATTGCGAGTTCGCTGTCTTTCTACAATCGAAAAGAACCCATGGATATTCGCTCACGTAACATGTTTGGTGATAGTGGCGCTATGTATCAATTCTGGTACCCATCGGAACCGCCAACCACTCGGCCGATTATATTGGTTGGTATAGAGAAAGACCATCTTGAGCAGGGCCGCTGGGGTAACGATATTACTCACATGCTTGACCGACCTGCCCCTATACAGAGCCACTTAATCATGCGTGAGGATAAACCGTTGCGGTGGGTATATTATAGAGTTGCCCAGGGATATCGGGGTAATTGAGCATGGTGGATTATTCTAGAGGCGGTTCTCAAGTTCAATTATTCCCGTTTCTTTTTGCCAGCTGATGGCAATAGCGGTGATGACAAGTAGCAAAGTAGGAATTTTGCTATAAAGAATAAAGGTATCCGTTAGGCCTGATAAGAAAACAAAATTTACCAGCGTGGCTCCCAAGACGGGAAGTTGGCAAGCTCGTAGCGTTTGAAACCAGCCTCTTAGGAGGAAGACTAATGCAAAAATACCAAGCACTCCGACATGCATGCCAATTTCAATCCAATCATTGTGATAGTTAGTTGTTTTATGATATTCAGGTAAATTCTTATAACGACCACCCTTATAGGTTATTATCGTGTCTTCGAAATAACTTCCTGCTTTTCCTGTACCATATCCAATTAAAGGTTGTTGCATAATACCGTGCAAGCCAACGTCCCAGATGGCAAGACGATATCCAAGGCTAGTGCCATACTTTCCTTGCTGGTATAACTCTACACCGTCAAGGATTTGAATAAGCCTTCCTTGAAAGCTGGTGCTATTGAATGCAAATATAAGGATCACAGCAATTAATGACGACGCAATGCCAGCCAATATTCTGATGTTTGTTTTATAGAGCAGAAGAATTAATAAGCCCGTCGACATCAGGGTTGCCAGGAGAGGCCCACGTGCATCCTGATTGAATTGAAGAAACAACAAGAAGGCTCCAAAAAACCAAAGTGCTGACTTTAATTTTTTATCGCTATTTATGCTTGCCAGGTAGATCGTCAGCATGACCCCAATCCCGAGCATTAATGAAAAATTTAAATAGCTAATATTGAGAGGAGGGATTCCTTGTACTCCAACAATCGCCCATTGATAAAACCCCATCAGTAAAACACCGAAATAACCTATGAGCAATCCCGAGATTGCCCAAGGCAAGCGCTCTTTATTCAACAAAGATAAAAAAGGAATAAAGACTAAGAATGCAAAATATCTTCTCCACTTTATATATTCAAACTCAGGGTAATCGCCCCAGAGTGTTCCGAGTGCAACCACACCAGATAAAATGAGTATTGCCATTACGAAGGGATCTTTGATCATTCCCCTCAGCCGGCTAAACCCCCCTTCCAAAATCCAGAGTACAGTCAAAATGATACCGGCAGGCAGGCTCAACCACTTGCTCCACAAAGCAATACCAAAAAAAAGGAACATGGCTTTTGTCAATATGTTGTGCCATGCATAAGAAGTCTGTATCAGATTGGCTGAACTGACTAGTTTCTCTTGCATCAGTAATTTTTATACTTAATCTTGAGATAATCTGTGAAACAAACCCAATAATCGCTTTTAAGAATTATTTTTTAGAGAAGTAATGGTCATCCCTAGATTTTTTCCAAGAATCAGGTCACATGCTTCACGCACAGCACCATGTCCAGCCGCGCGGGTGCAAACGTAATGAGCTCGCTGCATAATTTCTGGAACGGCGTCTGCTGGACAGATAGCCGCTCCTACCCTGCTTATGCACTCTAAATCACAAAGATCGTCCCCCATATAGGCAACATCGAGTAAAGACATACGCCAAAGCTTAGCCTTGCTCTGGAGCACTTCAAATTTATTTTTTATTCCTGGATAGTAATCATCAATATTCAATTTCTTCATTCTGGCGGCAACAGCAGGGCTATCTTCGGAGCTCATGACACAGACCTTGATGCCGTTTTCACGCAGCAATTGCAAACCGTGTGCATCGCGAGTATTAAACTTCTTTAATGCTTCACCATCCGATCCATAATACATACCGCCATCAGTCAGTGTGCCGTCCACATCAAGGATGAACGCTTTAATCTGCGAAGTACCTCGGTTTGATTTTAATTTTTGCCTTAGCAGAAGTTGCTCCACCACAATCCAGTCGACTTCATCATCAATCTCAATTGCAGTTTCAGCAGTCATCTCATGAATACCGATACGTCCCCCCAAACGGCTAGCCGTTTCTCTCAGCAATTTCGCTCGTGTTAGGTAAAAGGCCCCATTTTCCATTAGACATCCTTCAAAATCTTGCCGTCTTGGACGATTAGCCGGATCATAATTAATAGGTATTGCTGATTTGGTCCAGAAAAAACGTTTCGATGACACGGCAGTTAGCAGAGAATCCAGATTGTCAGTAACAAATCTATGCTTAGCCATACGAAAATCATCTGCACGGGTAAGCGGTGAAGTAGCCTGGATCAGACTAACTACATCAAATGATATTTGCTGGTGAAACTCGAGCATAGCGCTTTCGGTACTCGCTGTGTCTGTGCACGTTTCAGCCGAACGATCCAGCACTTTAACAGCAGAAGGAAATTCTTCCAGTACTATCTTTCGGATTTTCGGTGAATCGGTGGCAACGTAAATCTCATCGAAACACTGTGATGTAATTGCTTGTTCCAGACTCCAGGCAAATAGAGGCCGACCTGCGATGGAGCGGATATTCTTATCAGGAATCGATTTCGAATTTGCACGCAGAGGCATAAAAGCAACCCAGCGCATCAGTTGAAATGAACTCCTTGCAAACGTTTGAGCTTATTACGCTGCGGTAACTCAATTTCCAGTATAGGTATCTCCTTAAATGTCAGTGCATTGGAGACGGCGTGCACATCTCGTACCAGCTTGCGTAACCCATCCGGTTCCAATGAGGCGGCATGATCAGTTCCCTTCCAAGTTCGATCCAGAGTAAAATGCCGCTCAATCCAGGATGCCCCCAATGCCACGGCTGCAGAATCAATGGCTATCCCGAGATGATGTCCAGAAAATCCAATTTCCTTAACGCGAGAGCCAAATCGTTCCTCTATAGCTCGTAACTCCAGCAAGCAGACTTGCTCAAAAGGAACGGGATAGCCTGAGGTACAAGCATATAACACGATCCGATGAGCAGCATCATGTGCTTCCATCAAACTCACAATCTGTTCTAGCTCCAGAGGTGTAGTCATCCCCGCGGAGATATGAATATCACCGCTATAGTTACGGGCAAGGAATTCCAGCATAGTGAAATTGAGGTTGCACGCAGAGGGTATCTTAATGAATTCTGGATTGAGATCTGCAATTTCCTTTGCAGAGGTAAGATCCCAGACTGAAGTTGAATAACCAATACCATGCCCTTCGCACCACTCTTTTAACTGTTGATGTTGCTCAACATTAAATTCTAGAAATTCACGATGTGCACCATAAGTTTCCCCATAACTATTCTGTGGACTGGGATGAGGTGCATGGTACTCCTCAGGAGTAAGCAGCTCCTTATTCGATCGTTTCTGGAACTTGACGAAATTGCATCTAGCAAAGCTCGCGGCGACTTTTATCATCTCACGTGCAATCTCAATGTCACCTTTATGATTACAGCCTATTTCAGCAACAACTCTGGGTGTTTTCATAGATATCAATCAGTAAAGTAAGAAACTTAAGTGCTGATCCTGAATACATGCTTAGCATATGGCGCAACTTTAATCTTGTCAAAGCGCTTTAATAGCTCACCAAAACGCGCAATTTTTTGTTCAATTTCTTCTACTGAAATTCCAGGAAAACGGTGATTATGATAGGCCAGCCGATTAGGACCTGGTCGACGCATATAGAGATTCGTTAAACCAGCTTTTAGCTTGGTAAATAGCCATCCTTGAAGATAGGTGCCGATTGGTTTAGCCGGTGGTTGTTCTTTACTGTAACCACTGGCTTCCAAAATATCTACAATCCGCTCACAAGCTAATGAGCCCTCTTTTGCCGCCAGGAAGTAATCGATGAGATCTTGGCGTTCCTGACCATCCGCTGCCCCTATTTCACCCTTAAGAATCTGAGACAAAGTCTCTGCCATTTCCTCAAAATTGAAACATTGATAACTCAGTTTAGTAGGCAGACCTTGAAAGTCATAGTCGTAATATTTGTTAAGCGTTGCCAGATAAGAGATCGCAGGGACACCAAGCACATAAGCCTCCAGCCCGGTCGTGCAGCCATTGTGTACCATCGCTTTTGCAGCGAGTAACCAAGGAATGACATTGCCTTGATTAGTTATGACTACTCGCGGGCATTTCGCAGCAATTTGATGATAGATTTGATAACTTTCACTGGGATGAGGACGAATAATAATAGTTAGCTCAGGAAATGCCTGCTCGAGCATTGGAATAAGTTGCTTGAAATCCTCCAGAACTGACAGTTTATGCTCTCGCAGACCTTCAGCAAACTGCCTGCTCATGCCAATACCAGACTGACCCAAACGTGCTGACTGCGAAGGAGCTTTTGTTGGCAGAAATAAGCCCACACTGGGAATATAGGGGTTTACATCACTAAAATTGGTGTTAATAAGAATGAAATCTCCATAAAGACTCCTCAATTTTTCAACGTCAGAGGCAAAGTAAGGACGAATTTCTGGCCGCAGCATATCACCACGCGGATTTCCAGTAATATGGATGGGCATATTCTCAGGTAGCGAAGGATATTGTCGAAGCAGATCAACATTTTCCTGACCCCAGGCAAATACATGCGATACATTTTTGATTGTCATAGGAGACAAGCGAAGGGAAAAATACGTCTCTGGAGGTGGATGAACCAGCGCCTCTTCTTCCCATGCAACAATCTCATGACCCAGTTGGCGCAATATCTTAAACATTGAACTACTCAGGCTACGCATACTTTTCGCTAAATAGATGCCCCGAGGAACGGAGGCTACCTGGAAATGAGCGTAGGCTCTAGAACCCATGATGACTGGAAAACCACGCTCGGCTGCAATACAGGATAAAAGAATTTTCGCATCCAACTCACGAACTTGGCTTTCGACAGGAATAATAAGCGTTGAAGCTCGATTTTTCATATGATATAGCACTAACTTAAAACCATTAAACAGGAATTAAACTAAACCGCTCGGGTGTGATAGGTGTTATGGCTTTTTCATTTGCTAATATCCTCCAACGATCGGAAAAAGCATTAAAAATATGAGAATTGCTGGAAATAGCAATAATTTCGTGATTCAACCAGAATGAAGGCTTCGTCCAATTAAAACTACCAAAAATGGACCACTTCTGATCACCGGCTTCAACTAGTATGAACTTAAGATGCATGGGCAAATTATCACAATTTCGCTTGAACCGAATCCCCGCTGAGAGCAATCGCTGTTCTACGCTCGAAGTAACCCGCCTAAGTGTTTGTTCTGCAATGACTTCCACCATTGCCCCCCGCTTAGCAAGCCCCACGATCACCTCAACAGCCCGCTTTGTTCTGATATGTGATGCTGCAATACGAATACGCGCATCTTTGCCTATTTCGGTCAAGAATTGTATGACGGGATGGGGGCGCATGCTGGGTAAAAAATAAATGGTAGTATCGGTACCTTTGATGGTGCGATTTGCACGCTCAGAAAATCGATAAAATAATCCTGGTGATTTTTGGTGTAACTGTCGGGCATGCTTTACCAGTTGCTCAATGAGCAGCGGATCATAGCACCCAATCAGCATATTATGACCCTGATCCTGGTCACCAATCTCTCGAATAATACCCAATCTATCTTCCAATCGGTTTCCTGATGGATTAAAAGAACCGATGAAGGCGACGGGTTTCGGATGCGAAAAACAATACAGCTTTTCATGTAACTGAGGCCTCCATGCTCTTCTTGGTGGGGAAGGTATTCCGGTAAGCGTGACAGTACGAAGCTTATCACCTAAACCTTCTGGTGCTGAAAGCATGGCAATCACGTCATCATTGGCATCGGAAACACGTGGCTTGCCGGCTAGACAAATGGTCACTTTGACGCCTCGTTTTTGCGCTTGGATGAGTGCTCTGGCAAGATCTAAATCACGAAAATAATAAGTAACCCAATCGATAGAACCCCCTGCTGGAACAGCAGCGATCTGCTGTGCCAGCAGATCGCGCAGATAACCTGATGATCGGTCAGGCCCACCAAAATAAACCTCGTAAGCTGATTTCATTTGCATAATGAATTTACCTCCAAGGGAGCATATTTAGCTTCGATTGTTTGTCTCAAATTAAATGCCAACAACTTGCCAAGCCGCTCATTGCCAACAGGCCCATCCCTTGTACGTTGGATGATATCTAAATCAGGCGCTTTATTAGCCTCGATTAAGCAAAGACCCGTGTCGAGTATAGCAACATCCCAGCCGATTACCACCTGATCAGAGAAAAGACGGCCATGAGCATCCTGAACAAAGCGGATCAATTCAGGCCAGCACGGAAGCTTGCGATCCTGGAGGGGCACATTGATTTGCGGATGCCGGTCGTACCATCCATCAACAACTATTCCCCAGGCTCCGCGAGTGCCTCTGCCTAGTTCATCCGTCTGAATATCGACATTCACTGCAATGCCGCCGGCATGATAGTTGTCGACGACAGTTTTGCTGCTTCGGGCGATACGAAAGACCGCATCCTTCACCTCGTAGTTATCTGACTCATTACGACAGCTCATAACACGAATAGTGGCCAGCGTGCCATTGGCAAGATCAGTGATTTCTCTGTGGTTTATGGGCCTTGGCTGCACAAGATAAGCCTTATGTTCTGAGGCTTTTCGCAAGTATTCAATTAATTGATCTCCCGTTGCAACCTTCCCATCACTACATCGAAATTGCCCCGAACTGAGATAATCCCAACGCGAAGCACCTCCTCCACCCTGTCCAGATAACGGTTTTACGAAAAGATCAATTTCGGGCAATTTTTCATCCTGCCAATCAAGTTTCCTGATTTGTCCTTTCTCAAAAATCCAAAAGATAGGTGTGGTTGCAATACCCTTATCATTACAGCGAGCCTTAAGGTATGCTTTATCCTTGATGCACGCTGTAGAACGCTCAACGGGAATGGGGAGACCACCAGTGTATTTTCGTAATAACTTATAGAGACCCGCTTTTATTTCAAAGCGATTAAGATATTCACCTGCGTGTTCTCTCTTATTCTCATCGTGCCATTCAAAAATGTAGTACCAGGGAGATAGGATTGCATATCGGGTAGTGAGCCTGATTTGCTCGTAAATTTGCTTGATTATTTCCTTATCTGTTCGCTTTTTGATAAAGCGTCCACTAAGTGTGCCGAAGACTATTGTCAGCAAAATGATCACGAATGGCACCAATGGAAGCGCTGCATACATTATCAGGCGATCAACCATCTTGATTTCATCCCAGACTTCACGCTGGAAATATCGATGAATTAATGTAGCCGCCGTATCATCATCGGATAGTCTGGGCAAGATCAAAAATGCATCAATCAAATCACGTGTAATCATCACACGTGATCCTGTCTATGCCTAAATCCAATTTTTCCATTGCAGTCATCTCTCCATTTCGCATCAAACAGATGTATGATGATTTGAGCTAATTTGCTACACTTCTTTGCTCCTGATCTAGAGAACACAATTTCCTTCTTTAATTCATCCTGTTTCTTGAATCGCAAATTATGCAAAATGGTTATTCTATGTACTTGTCTTATAAATAGATAGAACTTTCCTTCAATGCCATAAAAATAATGAATGTTTGTTTATAAAATATCGATTAGTTATTTTATAAAGATAAGCGATAAGCGCTTAAATACGCAAAACGTTCTCTATGCCAATCTGTTTGATTAAAAAAATGTAATTCTTGAATTGTGAAAATCTCGTGAGGACTTCTCGTCATCCCTTCAAGATGCTGACTTGCTGATACTTTCCTGAGCGCAGCATGAAATTCGCTCATGATTAAGCTGTATAGTTGCATAATAGAGTGTATTTACTTTCTTATCTTATCCCTCATCTAATTCCATTTCCAAATCAAAAATGACACGAAGGCGAGCCGCAGACAGTAAAAATAATATGGCAAGGTGAAGCTGAAAACTCAGTTTTCATTTAGAAATGGAATAAGAAGGCACACTTTTTTTCTCGTTTTCACTCTATAAATGAATTACAAATTAACTTAAAACCATTCATAAGTGAATACGTATAAATACGTAGAAAAAGCTTTATGTTATTCCATTTTTAACGGTCATTGTCAGTTTGCTGCCGACCCCATATAATGAAACACATTTTTAGGAATGCTTGCTCGTTATCCAATACTAGAAATGCCAGGGGTGGTGCTTGGCAGAGATAACTGAATAAGCATTCAATTGGCCAATATTCCGCATCACAGCATTCGACCGCGAGATTTTTCTGCGCCCAAATTTTGTGTTATTTCACGCTAAACTAGCTTTGTTGGCTTCACCTTGCCGTATTATTTATCCTGTCTGCGGCTCGCCTTTGCGTCATTTTTAGTTTGGAAATGGAATTCGTAGCTGAAATAGATTTATTTATGGAAATTAACAATTTTTATTGCCATTAATTCATTTTATAGCGTGAATAGGAATTGGCTATAATAGGGTGATATCAGGAGTATCAATGATCAACAAGAAACCCTGATAAATGGATTGATTATCTACCTTTTCTTTTGGTCATAATATGGATAAATTATTTGGAAAGTAATCTAACTGAACAGTCTTGTATCGTCTTTTCTTTAAACGATAGTTCTTTTATTTCCAGTCCAAATGCACGGCCCCAAAATACCAGTGAGATGCGCAACAAAAGAGGAATGCCGGGCATCATCCAGATTCCTGTAATGCGCTTGTCTACCCGCCGCCAACCACGAAGAACAACACTGATTAACGCACTTAAGCATAAGGGTTGGCTATACATCTGCAAACACAGCAATGTAGGAGATATAGCCGGTATAAGCCAATGTACATAACCCCCTTCATGGAACACATTCTCTATTGCATCGAGGGCCGACGGAGGAAAGTCTTCTAATGAACAATCTCCTGAGAGCAGAAGTATATTCTGTCGCGCTTTGGGGTAGCGTGAAAGGTATAGAGTGCGATTACGCTTGATTAGTTTCTGGAAGGCTCGTCCACGGCCGAAAGAGCCGCCCACTTTATGGTAAATATGTGCGCGGGGATGTACGCCAAAGCGCCAGCCACGAAGATCAAGTCGGCGGCCAAGATCAATATCTTCATAATAACCTCGCCCAAATACAGGATCGAAGCCACCCATTTCCTGAAAAATATCACGACGAATCATAATGGCATGCCCTCTCAGGTAATAAGTCGGTATATAGCCGCCTTCTCGCAGCAAATATTGATCCAGGTTATATTTGGCATAACTGTTACCCGCTGGAATGATGGCCGCTAACTTAGCATCAGCAGCTAATGCTGCACATAGCAATGGCAGGAAATCATGGCTTATTTCAGTATCTGAATTAAGAATTAATACATAGAAAGCATCAGATCGATTAACTGCTTCATTCACTGATCGACCAAAGCCCTGATTCTTTTTTGCATGGTAGACATCCACGCAATCGTACGGCAGGTTATCTAACATCTGCCGTGTCTCACTGGCGGAAGCATCATCCTGAATAAAAATACGCCTGATGGAATTGCCAAGATAGGCCACGACAGAATCGACGCAGCGCCGCGTCAAATCAGGTGCATTGTAAACAGGAATCACGACATCAATTGATTGGTCGGAAGACGCCATCGATTTACTCATGATAACTTACTCAAATTGCAAGAAACCAGACAATGCATACCTACTCCATTTTGTGCTCGGGCTATCCATTCACTCTGAAAGACCGCGCCGGGGATCGCTAGTTCTTCCAATTTAGCTAATTCTAAGATCAGATTGAGATCGCTTCAAATTATTATTACTCTTTATCTTTCCCTCCGAACGTATTTGTGCTTGCGTCTCCAGCAAACTTACATAACGCGGCAATACATCGACATCATAATTATCGATCATTTCTTTGATAAAGCGCTGTCGATGCTTCTCGATATAGAAGGAGTTGCAACCATTAGAAAGAAATTCTTCTATTTTTTGAGAGACGTCATCACGACATCGTAGTTCTGTTTCCGGTATAAACTCAGCGACTGCAGAACGGCCCGCATGCAGGTAATCCGCTGCCAATACCGGTTTTTTTGCCTTGACCGCTTCAAACACTACCGAAGTTGCAAGATCGATAATGACATCCGCCCAGTTCATCAAATGGATCGAGTGAATGTAGTCGTCAGCGATGCTCACATTTGGTAAGCGGCGCAGGGAAGCATCTTTGGTCAAAGATTGTTTCCAGCCGCCACGAGTATGGGGCTTGATCACCAATACAATTTCTGGGAAAGTAGCAATCATTCGAATAACTTCGCCCACTTCCTCCCAGAAAATGGTGAAATCATCCTTTCTCAAAAACATCGCTATTTTGAGTCGATTGCTGGAGCTTGCCAGCGGTGCAGGAGGTAACAATTCCTTCAATTTAGCGAGCCATTCATCGCAATAGCGCGGCGAACCTAGTATTGCTAATGAATGATCAGTCATAAAGGGATAAAAGCGTTTGGCACATAATTCATTCGGCACGACTAGCTTGTCAAATATTCGCCCAGCGGAATATAGCGTGTTCGGCTGAAGACTCCATTCGCCATGCCGTATCAATTGATTAGCATGCGGACTATCTCCGTGAGGGAGCGATACTGCCCCTAAGCCCATGGTGTGAGCCATGGAGACTACTGTTTCAACCCACTCCAGACATACTGGCGAATTTTTTGTAATCCAGTCAAATACCACAACCCCCTTATCCAGATTTACAAAACTATATCTTAGCAGCTGATGAGCAGTAATTCTCCAAGTGCGTTCTCGTTGCTCATTATCAAAAATTCTACACAAGGCAACAGCAAAGGGTCCTATAAGCGAGCGTCTTAAACTATGGCTCAATAACAGCGTTTGAATTCGCCATGCGGCATATACAAGTGCTGGCAATAACTCTCGTATATGAGCAACGCGCACAGCCGCCAGAGTGGCCAAATACTGAATGCGGTAATCATCCCGAAATTTTGGATTGCCTATCAGAATGACGTCACAAGTATGACCAGATTCAATCCATTTGGAAATGACCGGGGTAATATGATCAATATCATTATAATGGCGAAGAAAGAAAAGTGCTTTCATTCAATATTTTCTAAAATATTCATTCAAAATGGTGAAATTAGATTAACCCTGGCAAAGCTGAGCGAAGACCTTAATTTTTCTATCCTGCCCAACTAAGGAATCTAGGTTTAATGAATCATGGTAGCAAATGGCTTCTTCAACAAACGCGACGCTAACATGTTACTACATGGTACTGGAAATGAAGTCAAAACTAATTTCATCCAGACAAAAAGTCGGCAATGTGGTGATATTACTTGGCTTGCAGCTTGTTTACACTTCTAGATAAATCAAGGAATTGTTATGGTAAGTAATAAACATATTCTCCTATACGAAGAAACTGAAATCGTAAGAATGCTGGCGATTGGGTCGGGAGCCGATTTATCGGTGCCGAAAGTACGGTACAAAGCCATCGAAATATTGGAAGGGGGGGAGTCATCTATTTGCCCCGAAGTGGATTCGAGTTATCTGAGCGAGAGCGAGAATTGATCTCGAACACATCGAATATATTGACACGAGTGCCCGATGTCGAGGACGACCGACGATCATTTTCGATCCAGCGCATGGTCGCATCAAGAAATATCATTACGTACACGTAAAAGAGAAAATGATGCGAGCCCAAGTCAAAGATACAGCACGCCCTGACCTTGAGGTAATCATGTCGCGTTATAGCAAATAGGGTGATAATGTGATCACGCAATTGTTTCCTAGCTACAAGCTAGCGCTCGACCGTAAACGAACCACTTATCGGTCGATATCTCGCAACAGCAGCCAATCATTACACATCGACTCCGAGCTACAGATGCCCCACTCAAGGACGCAGTATGCTGCGCATCTTCACTAACATCAATCCTGCCAATGGACCACGTATCTGGCAGCTCGGTGAACCATTCGAACCCTTCATGCGCCGTTTCCTGCCTGCTGTACGCCTTAGTAACCAAGTTGGGTTTTCTCTATTCTTGCTCACCTCGGCATTATTGACGGAACAAAAACCAAATACGACTAGTACATAGCCACGTTGCGCTCTCTTGGTATCCGTGACGAAGAGTATCAGCGAACATTATCGCGCAAAATCATGGAATTTCCGGCTGGATCAAGCTGGATCGCGCTCACCGATTTGGTACTACATGGTGCGATGGGGGGCAGCACAGTCTCGACCAAATATTCTACCTGCCGGCAGATGCGATGAATGACCCGTCATGCTCTCCATTACACATCTTAGAAAGATTAACCAGCGAAGCCTTGGCTTAAGGATAAGCCGACCCCGTTAGATATACCGAAATCATTTTGATGATCGGCAAATAAAGGTGCCTTATCGCAAGGGTGATTCTGAATTCCAAGATCGAATTTAACTGGTTAAAATATAAAGACGAAGTTTAATTTGATGCGTCCATTAAACTATGGAATTCAGTAGGCACGATATACTCCGCTAGCATATCGATAGTCTAATTTGAACCACTTCTCGCAAGTATCTATGAAACTTGTTCGATACTTATTCCCCTTTTTATTAACAGTTTTTTGAGAAAAGGAATGTAAAATTCAATAAGGAAGGGCTTCCATAAGCAGGTAGTCGCATCTATCCAATTCTTTGTCATCATAATGGATTTGATTTAAGATATTTTCCAAGCTATAAACAGCTGATAGTTTAAAACGGTGACCAAACGATTGAGAAAAGCCAACTTCATATTTTCTTATTATCGCCATCTTAAATTCTAACACTTCAACTTTGCTAAAAAATTGGATGAATTCCTGTGAATTTATTACAGCCTTTTTGCAATAAAGGAAATATGATTGTAGATGGAGAGAAAAATGTAGAGAATCTGTCATTCCTATAATATCAGCATTATTATTTTCCAATCTTGCAATTATATTTTTAATACTGAAAAATGACCCTAGAACGCTATCATTTGCTAAAAGTAATGCATTGTGTAAATGATATTGAGGGTATTTCCTGCAATCCTATATTCCAACCATAGAAATCATAGCCCCTGTTCTCCCGTACAATTATTCTTATACAAAGTTTCGAGAATTCCTTTCGATCTGTATCTAAGATCATATCGCTTGAGCTGATGGAAATGATATCGAACCCTGCTAGCTTAAGCTCGCTAAGATAATAATATACATTCTTCCTAATGACGCTCTTTTCGTCAAAACTGTAGAATAAACATATTGGTCTAGCATATTTGGATGACAAATACCCTGGTTTTGAGTATCGCACTTTTGGCTTTTCATATCTTCTGCTGTTTATGAGTACGCTAGCCAGCATCTTACGCAAAAGCTTTAAGTCTTCAACTATTTTTTAGTTTGCCAAAATATTGATGTTTTCATAAATCTTTGCTGAAGCCGCATAAACCTCAAAAATTTTAGCAGGGGCAAGCGATTTTGCACCGACACATGTGTTGCTCTGCATGATTCAAACAATAAATCGATCCCAAGTTCCGTAGCGGTTGTGTACCGGACCACGTGGCAAACTGAATATGATCAAAAGTAATCCGCAAACTATGCTGGAAATGAGTGACTCAATACTTGTGTCATAAAAGAAAGGCGTAACTAGTAAAGCTAAACCAAGTGGTATGAGAAAAAATCGACTGGCGCGACCCGATTCAGCCAGAGCAGTAATGGCTACGGTCAACACAAGCGAGCCAATTAAATGATCTGCATTGGCCATGCTTGTTCCAGCATCCAGCGTAATACGCGTAAACATCAGCCAAATTCCAATCGGTAGACACATTACTAAATTCCAGGGCAAAGTCACGCCGCCCCCTAATATTTCCTTGAAAATTTTTGAGGGTCTTTGTGCAAAATTTTCTTCAATTACTTCCTGTTTTCCTTCATCTGTATCTCCCTGAAAGAAAACGTGTAGGAGGGAACGTCCCTGTTTTTTTCTACGATATAGAAATTGGCACGTTGCGATCAGTTCATCAATAGAATAGGGAATTTGTATTAGCATGGCCACTGCAGCAATCAAGCATAACGTGCACCATGTTCCGATCAAGATCGGTTGAATAATAATAAAGAAAATGGAAACAATGCCCAATGGCACAATCATAATACCAAATAATATCACCAGCCATGGCATAGTCCGCCAGCGCCTTGCTGAGCCTATCATGCCGGTCAGAATTTCTAATGCATAAGTCAGTGCTCCCAATCCAGCATCGGGTACCGGCCAAGCTTTCGAAATGGATGAAGTGATTATTTTTTCGGTTCCATTGCGCGGATCTTGTGGTGAACCTGCAAAAAATGGTTCCCATACGCCATCGATATGGCCAAGCTGATAAGCACACAAATAGCGGGAGATAAAGAAACCAATAAACGCCAGTATGATAATGGGCAAACGCTGAAACCAGCTAGAAGGGGAGTACGACCAACCTGGGGGTATCGTCGGTCCGGTTTGAGCAGCAACTGCTGAAACACCGGGTACTGGGCGAGTTAAAATTGCAAAACCCATAACCAGCATCCCGACAATTGTGTCGTTGAGATAGGCAGCCGCGGTTGGTGCCCAGAAGATCAATGGCGCACTCAATAACCAGAAGCCTACTGCGCCACAAAGCCAGCGAGCAAAACCAAAGCGCCACGACAAGGACATGAACGATAAAATAAGCAGCACCACACCGGAAATAACATCGCTCCAGACCATAGCTTGCGATTCATATGCCAGGATAAAAGGAGCTGTCATGAGCCAGAAAGCCAGGCCTAGATTGAGGAAATGCGCCCAAAGGTTTTCGTTATGTTGCCGAAAGTACTCTGTTTCATGTTTGTGTCTGATCTGGTCCGCGTTGAGATGTTTTTCTTGCGCTGCTCGTACCCAGTCTGGTAATAAAACACCGTTTCTTTTGTACCAGGCAACAGGATCTTTCTTCAGGCTAGCAATGAGATTTTTTAATCCTTCATAGATCCTATGCTTCGGTTGCCAATCCAGTAATTTTTGTGCACGACTAATATCGAGATCGTAATGATCAGAAGCCAGGTCGATCATAAATGGTTTGATAAAAGGTTTTTTGCCCTGATCAATGGTATCAGGAACAACTGGCTCAGCCTGTTCCTCCAGCCATGCACCGGACTTGGCAATAAATTCCGGAATATCTACCGTTTGCCATTCCTTCTTGCCAAAAATCAGATAACCAATCCGATTCTGCAATTCCTGATAACTCATCACCTCATCCTCGCCAGCCAGCATGATGTTGGTGTGCGGTAATTTCTTGCGGCGGTCTACTACACGTTTGAATAGATCTACCATGTCTTCTTTATGGAGAAGAGCCTGACCGGCCATCAGATCGCCCGCATAAAGATGGCTTCTAAAGTCGCGTTCATAAATTCTGGCTATTTGATGAGACAATGTCGGTACCGCCTTATCGTTATCATATACACCAGCTAACCGCAAAATGGTGTAAGGAATCTTGTTATGTTGCTGCTTGATAACTTTTTCTGCTTCGACCTTGGATAGTGGATAAGCCCACCGGGGCTTAAGCGGCATACCTTCATTGATTTTTTGACCTGGTACAGTTGGTTCGTGAACCAACATTGTGCTAGAAAAAATAAACCGGTCAACTTCAAAGTCTTGCAGGATGTTAAGCAAACGCTGGGTACCTTCAATTGTGACACTCTGATAAAGGGGATTAGGTTGCCCGGTAAAATCGAAATAGGCGGTTAAATGGATAACAGCAGCAATTTTTTGTCCACATTGGGCGCGTATTTCATTAAATGCTGATTTGACAGAATTTTCAGAGGTTAGATTGCAATCAATACTGATATCTGCTTTATCACACGGATTGATATCAAGCCCAACCACGTGGTAACCTTTTCTCAAGGCGTCACAGAGTGAACCTCCTATATTTCCGGAAGCCCCAGTTATAATGACAAGCGGTTTTTGTAGATTAGTCATATTTTTCTGATGATTCATCTTAAATGAATTTGCTCCAGAATTATTTTGTATACTATCAGCAAACAGAACATCTTTATGACAAAAAGGCAAACACTAAAATATAAAAAGCTGTCTCTTGGCATCATAGATCTTTACTGCATTGCTTTATGGCCACACAAGACTTTAAGTATAGACAAAATTATTAGAATATAGACTCTTGAATCAGTTTCACCTTATTACGAATAATTCCATTTCCAAATCAAAACTAACTTTGTCGGCTTCACCTTGCCGTATTATTTATACTGTCTGCGGCTCGCCTTTGCGTCATTTTTGATTTGGAAATGGAATTAGTTAATTATGTGATGTGACAGCAATCTTCAGCTTTGCCGCCACAGATTCAACAGTTGTGGCCTCTATTACCATATGTGCTTCAGCATGAGTCAGTGCTTCCTGAGTTCTCAATTGAAGCTCCAGAACAGAAATATCGGCCTCGGAAGCATCCTTACCTGTTACGCTACGAGCTTGAATGCGCTGCCTGAGCAATGCTTCCGGCACCAGAAAATCCAGGATGCAAAAAATTACTCCGCAACGCATCGCAATCTGCTGAAATAACTCACGTTGCCAACGCGCAATGAAGGTAGCATCGACCAGTACAGGCCAGCCCGCCTCAAGCAGTGTTTCGGCAAGTTCTGCCAAAAAATCATAAGTGCGCCGGGAAAATTCCCGGCTATAAATACCACTTTCAGCAGATGAACCGCTTTTAGTCAGCGCCTCCAGTCCAGCCAAACGTTTGCGTTCAATATCCGAACGCAGGCTGATCATTTCAAACTTCATAATGAGACTCTGACTAAACACGGTCTTTCCCGAACCAGATAAGCCATGTGTAATCATCAGAACAGGTTTTACCGCCCGGGTGAGCCTTTCAGCTAATCGGAGATGATACAGCCCCTGCTGTCTTTCGTATTCCACCATTTCTGAAGGCAATCCTGACTGAGCTGCACGAATAAAGGCTACTTTAGCGCGCACCATAGCACGATAAACCGCGTAGTAGCGCAAAAGCTTCATGCCGGCATAATCGCCTGTACGTTCCAGGTAGCGATTGAGAAAACGTGAAGCAAAATCATGATGATTTCGAAACAGCAAGTCCATATAGCAAAAGGCGACTTCTGACATCACATCAATCCAGCGCAAAGCTGGATTAAACTCAATGCAATCAAAAATCAATAACTTGCCTTCTTCCCAGGCCATGTTGCCAAGATGTAGATCACCATGGCATTCCCGCACATAACCTTGTACACGGCGCAGCTCAAGATCAGGCACGAGTCTATTATGCTCAGCAGCACTCCATTGATGAATAGTTTCTAGCCATTGAAGCCCTTTCGACCTCTCTCCAGCTTGTTCGCTAATCTGTTCGAAGTTTTGGGCAACCGACTCCCAGATAGTTTCTGCCGTACCCCATGACGAATCCATCAGGACACAAGGGATATTCAAATGAAAATCTGCTACGGTACTGGCAATGGTATCGACATGCTGCACTGATAGTTGCGCCAGATGATCGAGCCGATCCAAAGTTGCTTCCGGATCGAACTGATCCATTTTGATAGCGTAATCCAGCACAGGACCTGGGCCATTGAGACAAGGAGCTGCGACATCCCCGTTAAAAGTAACAACTTCAAGATAAATATCCGGCGCCAACCGGCGATTGAGTCGCAACTCTTCTTCACAATAGAAGCGACGCTTGTCCAGCGTGCTGAAATCAAGGAAGCCGAGATTCAGCGGTTTCTTTAGCTTGTAAACAAAATTACCCGTTAGCAGCACATGGGAAATATGCGTCTCTACATGCTGAATGCGCCCGACGGGATGAGGATAACACGCCGGATCAAGCAGCGCTTCAATTATCTGCTTTTGTGCAGCCTCTTCTTTCATGACCCGTTGCTATTTATTCATACCTTGTTTAGAGACTGGGATGCCCTTCATGCGCATACATCTGTTCGCGCCTTTCCTGGCAGCTCACACACCGCATGGCTATCGGATAAGCCAGCAAACGTTGCAACCCAATTTCTTTGCCGCAATCACTACATTCATTCGCACTGCCTTTTTTGATCTGCGCTAATTTTCTTTCGATTTCGCGTAGTTCATTGATTTGGCGATCTACACGTACAATGTTCAGATCAGCCAGCACGTCAGCGAGCGAGAAGTCACCGTTATCACCAGGATCATTCCCCATCACAGCAGCAAAGGATTGATTTTCGCGCTCGTCCAATTCATCACGAACTTCTTCGAGCAAACCCTGCTGGCGCTGGCGTAATTTATTCTCAATCGATTCGATTTCTTTTCTGGTCAATTGCGTCATGATTCACCTTCCTGCTTCCTTGTTTAAAAAATAATTATCTACTCTTAACAACGAATGCCCACAGAAAAATCACTTATGGGTACCTCTAAAAATTAGAGTTCTAAACAAGACAAGGCGAGAACAAAAAATGTTGACGCAGCCTATAACTGATAGGTAAGGAAACATTTTTTGTGAACAACGAAGTATTGTGACGAAATATGAATTTTTAAAGGTGCCCTTATTGTACTTTTGGAGCCAGGCTTTAGTTTGATGTTCTCACTTTTTCCATTTGTTTCACTGCCTGGTTCCAGATCTGACCCATCGGTATTTGATCTCTCGCACACAACCTGCTGAAATTAAAGCAGTATGATGTCCTACATTCTATCCTTCCAAATATCATCATGGTCTGCTATAAGCTCTTTGCTGACACAGATATTCAAATAGAGCGTACGGAATGCAATATGATTCAAGTTTTTAAGTGGTCGCTCTAAAAAATTCACTTAAGTGAGTTGTCACAAAATACTAGACCAGATCAGGCATTCTGCAGGACTAATCCATACGTGTTCACACGTATTTAATCATTACTTCTTTCCTGGTAGATTATGATGACTAGGCCAGTGAAGAAGTGATATTAAGTAGCTTTATTCAGCCCTTCATGTAATTTGCATGAGTAAATTTTTAGAAATACTCAATAGGAAGTGCTCAATATTCATTGAAAATGCCAGTTAAGATTGGAATGATTTCCCAACTTCATTTCTAATTTGTATCACAAATATGTCATTACAAAGGGTTAAGATATAACATTGGACGCCCTTCCCTAGTCTGATCTGTAATTAAATATGGCATCTGTTGTTGCTCTTCTGTTTTTATAGTTTGTTTATGCTTAAATTAACAAGGAAAACATCATGATCATCGACAATAACAAATATTTTAAATCGAACTTAGTAGTTGAGTTAATTAATCTCAGACAAGAGAACCCTCAGCCCGATGTTACGACATACGCGTTTTCATCGGATGATCAATTATTATCAATTGTAGTCATTAGTACCGATCAAAGAGAAAAGCAACGCGACACGACAATTATTCCCCTTCACCTATATAACGTGAAACGTTCCTTGAACGACCAATGGGGCGGACAATAAACTGAGCAACGATGCACAGGCGGTGCTCACCTTTCTGCTTACAGCAGCCATAATCATTAATAAGCCACCATAAATTCAGATCTCATCAGAAGTACAGTGCATGGCAAGACAAATTCTTAAAGAATCAACGCAATAGTTTTACGATTTCGGCTGTTAGCACGAATGAGCAAGATTGGCACAGCCTTAGAATTCTGTCCCCTTTAAATTCTCAACAATATTGACAACCTTGATTATCCCATCTAAAGTAACGCAGCGTTACTAGACACAAAGAATGTAAGTCCTCAGGAAAGCATAAACAAAATTCAATGCTAATTACGAGTAATCGCCTTGGATGATCTGCGCATATCCGAGAGCATTTGTTCTGCTGGCTAAGATGCAAGCAGTTAAAATACTTACCGAAAAGGTGAGTGCAATTTCACTAAAATCTTAATTCTTATGGAGGGAAGTAATGATAAAAACAACCAAAGCATTGTGTGCGAGTTTTGTACTTGGGTTGCTGTTGACAGGCCCTGCCCAAGCAGAAGATAAAAAAGCAGAACATCACCATAAAGACAAAGCAGAGCAGCACTTCAAAGTGATTGTGAATGCTTATGACACCACTATTCCTGAGCTCAATGTCGAGGGTGTAACCGTTAAGAACATTCGTGCTTTTAATGTTCTCAATGAACCTGAAACGCTGGCTGTCCATAAAGGAACCAAAGTAAAGATTACCATAGAAAACAAATCTCCTATCAGTGAAGGATTTTCCATTGACGCCTATGACATTAAGGAAGTGATCAAAGCAGGAGAAAGCAAAACAATCTCTTTCGTAGCAGATAAAGCCGGCGCCTTCACCATTTGGTGTCAGCTCCATCCAAGAAACATCCATTTGCCAGGCACATTGAACGTCCTGGAATAATGAGTTAGTTGGAATCTGCAAAAAATCATTAGCAGACTCTAACCAGCCATTTCTCGTGATCGTATGGCCGGATTTAATCTGGCCATACTTTGTTACAAGGTTTGTTAAACCCCTCTTTTCGCTCGTCGCAATATTTTCTGGTATCTGTTTACCAGAAATCAATTCTTGATCGGTTATTGTGACGGTTTATCGTTCAGCCTGTTTATTCCATTTCTAAATCAAAACTGACTTTATCGGCTTCACCTTGCCGTATTATTTATCCTGTCTGCGGCTCGCCTTCGCGTCATGTTTGATTTAGAAATGGAATTACTATCAATCCGTTGAGTTTTTGCATAACTTTTGTCAGTGTCACCATAAAAACAATCTTTCTCTTATCCACCTGAAAATTATTTACGTGATCCCCTGTCTGAAAATTTAATCTTCAAGAATGTGAACATAAAACCAAGTTGATAGGACTTGGATAAAGTATAAAGGGAAGATTTGCTTCTCGCTGGCTTGATAGCACGGCAATCAAATTGCATAAACTGTTCTTTGCGGTGCACCTCTTAGTGAGAAAAAAAATGTATACGTTTGCATTATTGTCGCCCTATTTTATTTTTCTTAATATTGAATATGTCATAAAGTTTAGTTAATTTGAATTATTGCTTTCTATATCTCTTAATTAAATAGTTTAAGTAGCACTTCAGAGAATAGATTCCGATTCAAATACTTTATTGTTTATTAATTCTGCATCTATTTTAAATTATGCGCATAAATAATAATGTCATACGACTCATACTAGCACTTTTTCTTCTATTGACTAATAGTCTTGCTTTAGCAGATCCACCAAAGCCACCTCTTATCATAATAACGCAAGATCGCACCAAGATATCCATTTCTTGGTCTCCAGTTGCAAATGCCCATGGTTATCAGTTATTTTATGCGCCTTTTCCTTTTACCGGCCCAGAAAGTATTAAAAATGTTGACATGGGTAACGCCACCTCTGGCTCAATTGAATTATGGGATGCTGCTGCTTTCATCGTTGCGGTAAAAGCGCATAATGATGCAGGCAGCAGCGATTACTCCAATATTGAATTATTTATTCTCTCTAAAGCACCGTTGCTTGATCCTGATGCTTCACCGGTTACCGGTAATTGGTACAAACCGCCTGTAGCAATAACCTGGCAATGGCAGCTTATAAAAGGTGCCATGAAAGATGCAATGAAAGATACCACCAATGAAACCAGTGAAATCGATACAAATCATCCAGTTCAACTTTATGATATTGATCTGTTTAATTCTTCCCCATCCTTGATTAACACACTCAAAGCTTCTGGCAAGAAGGTTATCTGTTATTTCTCGGCAGGGAGTTATGAAGATTTTAGAGAAGATAAAGATAAATTCAAGCCTGAGGAATTGGGGAATCCTTTGATCGATTGGCCAGATGAGCGGTGGCTTGATATTCGTTCACACAATGTAGCGGAGATCATGATCTCACGGCTTAATCTGGCTTTGCTAAAAGGCTGTGATGGCGTGGAACCGGATAATATGGATGCCTATGCCAATAACTCCGGCTTTGATTTAAGCGCCAGGGATCAGCTAGCATATAATAAATTTATTGCCAACGAAGCACATAAAAGGGGGTTGTCGGTTGGACTCAAAAATGATATGGAACAAATTCCTGATTTAATTAATTATTTTGACTTTAGTATTAATGAGCAATGTCATGAGTTCAATGAGTGTGATTCGCTGACCCATTTTATTATAAACGGCAAGCCCGTGTTAAATGCAGAATATCAGCAGAGTTATATCGACAATCCAGTTGCGCGCCAGGCGGTTTGTGATGCTTCTAAGGGTGCACAATTCAGTACCTTGATTCTGGCAAAAGATTTAGATGATAGTCGGCGATTTAGCTGTTTTTAAAAATGGATGATCTGTGCTACCTTACATATGAGGCAAAGTACAATCAAATTAGATCCGCTGAAGTTGTATAGATATACTGCAAAATATAAAACACACCCTAAGCTGTGAGATTGGATTTCAGTTATAGGGCTATATTTTGTACTCGTATAATTTCCCGTTGAGAGGATATTACATGGGTACCGCTTCAGCTCTTTAACGGCCTTATCTCTTCGTCAGGGTTAAAGCAGTCAACGTAGGGAATAAATATCGGAATATGATCGATATCATTTTGACGGAATAGATCATATTATTTAACGTGAATTCAGCATAAGGGCCACACTATCGCAATTGGAAGAGCTTGAGGGACTCTTGATATTAAGAGAAGGTTGCTTCTTGTGGTATGTATAAGTCACCAAGTCAGCTATCAGACTAAAAAAAGAAATTAAATGGGCTGCGATGGCAGGCATGTTTTATCTACGAAATATTTTCAATTAATTGTTCACTATTTCTATTGTCGAGTATTTACGCAATAAACATTGCTAAATAACAGCAAAACTGAACCGCCGCGGATTTACCGAGGACTCTATTTCTTGAGAGGATAGAGTAATGAAAGAGCAAATTAGATATTCACCGCAGATACGGGAACGGGCTGCCCGTCTGATGCATGGACACCAAGGGGAGTATGAGTCGCAGGGGATGGCGATGGTATCGATAACAGCAAAGAACGGTTGCACGCCGGAGACTCTGCGTACATTGGTGCCTCAGTCAAAAACAGCTCAGGGTATTTGAGTACGCTTGTCAACTTCGGAGCGGGAAAGACTCAAGGAATTGGAACGCGAGAATAGGTAATTATATCGTACCAACGATATATTACGAAAAGCATCAGCTTATTTTGCCCAGGCAAAGCTCGACCGCCGACCGAAGTGATGGCGATATTTGTCGCTCGACATAAGGAGCAGTACGAGGTCGAGCTGATCTGCAGGCAAATTCAGATTATCCCGTCGAGTTACTATAAGTATAAAGCACGAGAACGAGATCCTTCTCGGTTACCTGATCGTACTAAACGAGATAAAGCGCTTGAGCGAGGTAGATAATGTATAGAGGAAAAGTAATTTCAAAGTTTATGGTGCCAATAAAGTATGGTGGCAATTAACACGTGAAGGTACCCGGGTTGTCCGTTGTACCGTTGAACGGCTGATGAAGAAGCTTGAAATACAAAGCATCAGGCGCGGTAAAAATGTTAGACAACGATGGCAGATAACTTGCTTGACTGACCAACAAATAGGATTAACCGGCACCACACTCGATCAAATCAGTTGTAGGTGGCGGATATTACCTTTGTCGCAACATGGACGGGACTGATGTATGTGCCTTTTATCAAGGTTGTTTTTGCTCGGTCTACTATCGGTTAGCGGGCCAGCCGCTCATTGCATACCAGGCTGGTGCTGGATAACATTGGAACAGGCATTGTGGACACAGCGGGAAACCAGTGGGTTAATCCATCATAGCGATCATGACACTTATTCCACTTCCAAATCAAAAATAACGCGAAGGCGAGCCGCAGACAGTATAAATAATACGGCAAGGTGAAGCCGACAAAGTCAGTTTTGATTTGGAAATGAAATTATATCTGTCGATTCGCACTACCGAACGTTTAGCAGAAACCAATATTGATGCTTCTGTTAGCAGCTTTGTCGATAATTATGTCAATGCGCTGTGAGAAACGACAAATGGATTATACAAAATAGAAGTCATCTAGCATGACGGCTCCTCGCCCAATATTAATGAAGTAAAATTTGCCACTTTGAAATGGGTCGGCTGGTTCAATAATCGCAGATTATTGGAGTCGATTGAAAGTATTCCTCCGACTGAATTTGAAATGGCATATCATCGCCAATTGAAGAAGCCAACTAATAAAGCCTGACTCAGACTAAAAAATTACGGAAAAACAGTGACCTTTGATTATCCCTCTCTGCCATCATTGTTCCTTTTTCATTATGGTTAACGATGAACCAAAACTATCTCCTCTCTCTTAGTCAAGCAAGTTAGTTGTTTAAAATGAGCCGATAAAATATAGCCATAATTTCATAAATGGTATGTCATAAATGTATGCACTTGCATTATTGATATGGCATGTTTTTTCTCATAGCATAATCACAAATAAAGCTGGATTATTAATTAATCAGGTTGGTGTATGCCTTTGTTTTATAGTAAGTTTCAGTCCGCTTTATTTTAATTGATCTATCCGACAAGCAAGGTTTAAAGAGACCAACTAGTGATTAAGGTTGCCTCTATTTCTAAGACTTCACTATAAATCTAGCTGGGTTATTAGAACGCTGTTTTGCTGGATGGGCATTGTTGAGAAACAGGATGTAATTTTTCTTTTTATCGATTCTTTGGTTTTATGAATTCCACTCATTAAAAGGAGACAATCATGAGTGCTAGTAATGAACAACAAAAAGAATATGATGCACAAGGGTATGATCAAAAAGGATATGATCGTCCAGGGTATGATCAAAAAGGATATGATCGTCCAGGATATGACCGGCCAGGGTATGACCGAGAAGGATATGATCGCCCAGGATATGATCGTCCAGGGTATGATCGAGAAGGATATGATCGTGAGGGATATGATCGTAAAGGATACGATCGAGAAGGGTATGATCGACAAGGAAAAGATCGTCAAGGAGATGACCGACCAGAAAATGATGGCCATAAACATGGTGATAAGAACCATGGTAGTAAAGGCTATGATGGTAAAGAGCAAGGCGGTAACGACGTAAACGGTAATGACCAGAGCGGTAAAGACTATGCTGGTAAAGACGAAGGCAGTAAGGACCACGGTAGTAATAAAAAAGACGGTAAAGACTGCGGTGGTAAAGATCGAGACGATAAGGACTACGCTGATAAAGATCATGGTGGTAACGACCACGGCGGTAAAGACTATGCTGGTAAAGACCAAAGTGGTAATGACCAAAGCGCTAATGGCCATGGTGGCAATAACCAAAATGATAATAACCAAAATGGTAATGACCAAAATGGTAAAGATTATGGTGGTAAAGACCATGGTAGTAAAGACCATGGCGGTAAACATAAACATGTCGATGCACGTCCCGGTGAGGCTTGCCGTGGTGAAGATGGTGCCGAAAATTTTGTCTTCCATGACAAGGGGCACTGGAAAATTGACAACTATAATGGGCAGGAAGGAGATATGCTCGATTTCACTGAGTATGGTGTAACTCGTGAAGAAATAGCTAGTCATATCACGAATATTACAATTGAGGCTAATAACTTCATTGTCAACTTTGGCGACAATGTATCGATTACGCTGGTAGGCCAACCGCCCACCTGGGATAACGTTATTACTGCAGAAGCTTAATAGCGTATTAGAGAGGAAAAGTCTTTCCCTCTCTTGCTAATGTAGAAAATTTGGGGCCGGAGTAAATAAATAAAAGTTACTTTGGCCCTAATTTTATCCGCCAATTCTTAAAGAAAATTTTGAAATAATTAGATTATTTATCAGGGTATTGTTTTATATTTTGCAACTACTTTATGAAGCTAGTGAATCAAAGCGATTTATTAGACAAAGAATGGGTCCTAGTTTCCCACCATTCTGAGCAAAAAGATGCTTGTGGGAAAAAGCCGATTCACAGCAAATGCGTTATCGTCAATGTGGTCTGGTATGTAATGATGTATGCTGCCAAAGGATTACCCGTCGTGGAAAACTATTTACTACCATTATTGGCGCTGCAACCAACGAGAGGCTTGAGAAGTTGCCCTGGACGAGATCGATGAAATCCAACAAAAAGTTTGGGAACATAGACTCATAAAATGTTAAGACTTTGTCATGCAGTAATTTCCATGGCTTTGATGAGGGCGAGAAAATCACGGATAGGACGCGCATATTGTGGTTATACGTTAGGCCATCTGATCCAAGTCGTCGTTCATGCTGGAAATATTTATGTCACCAAGGCTGCTCATTCTGTGCTGCACGCAGCAGTTGAAAAATCTTCACGCATTAGCGCCTTCTCTGATGACGTAGACTATTGCGGTACCGCTGTTGGCTTTCGCAAGCAGACGCCTGATTAAAAATATATATCTCTGAACGCATCAAGGATGTCTTTGCGGTTTTATCCGTTCGTTGGATTGTAGAGCAAACTTTTGCTTAGCTAGGAAATTTCAGGCAATGTCTAAGGATTATGAAATTCGAACCCATAGTACTGAAAATATGGTACGTATCGCAAGGCTAAGGCTAATTGTAAGAGCTAAATGCATATAATTTTTTCAAGACAGCTGTTTAAACGCGACTCGTTTTGCCGTCAATGTTGTTTCTGTGATAGCTTCAACAAATACTGCTCCTACTATAGTTCAAAACACTTTACAAAGCCACTAATCGTCCAAAAGATCGCTATAGTATTCATCCGAACCTAGCTCCTCTCATGATGAAACACTTTCTAAAAAATCCTTTCAAAGGAATTCAGATTCCTTTGAAAGGATTTTTATATTGAGCACACCTGAATTAGGTAATCTGGCTATCTCGCTATTAAGAATTGGCCTTTAAAAGCCTTAGGCTAGAGTAACCTTATATTTATTTTACTCCGGCCCCAAATTTCCAACATTAACAAGAGGAGAAAGACTTCCTCTCTAATACGTTATTAACCTTCTGCAGTAATAACGTTATCCCAGGTGGGCGGTTGGCCTACCAGCGTAATCGATACATTGTCGCCAAAGTTGACAATGAAGTTATTAGCCTCAATTGTAATATTCGTGATATGACTAGCTATCTCTCCACGAGTTAAACCATACTCAGTGAAATCGAGCATATCTCCTTCCTGCCCATTATAGTTGTCAATTGTCCAGTGCCCCTTGTCATGGAAGACAAAATTTTCGGCACCTTCTTCACCACGGCAAGCATCACCCGGACGTGCGTCGACATGTTTATGTTTACCACCATGATCTTTTTCACCGTGGTCTTTACCACCGTGGCCTTTATCGCCTTGATCTTTATCGCCTTGATTTTTACCGTATTGGTCTTTACCGCCTTGGTCTTTACCGCCATGGTCTTTACCATATTGGTCTTTACCGCCTTGGTCTTTACCATATTGGTCTTTACCATATTGGTCTTTACCATATTGGTCTTTACCATATTGGTCTTTACCGCCTTGGTCATTACCGTTTTGGTCTTTACCGTATTGGTCTTTACCGCCTTGGTCTTTACCGCCATGGTCTTTACCATATTGGTCTTTACCGCCATGGTCTTTACCATATTGGTCCTTATCGCCTTGGTCATTACCGTTTTGGTCTTTACCGTATTGGTCATCACCACCTACGTCGTTACCGTCCTGGTCTTTATCATGATAGCCTTTAGCGCCATGGTCTTTATCATCATGTTTATGGCCTTCATGTTTATGGTCATCATGTTTATGGTCATCATGTTTATGGTCATCATGTTTATGACCTTCATGTTTATGGTCATCATTTCCTTTCCAATCGAATCCTTTCCAATCGAATCCTTTGTGCTGGTCATTGTTAGTACTCATTATTATTCTCCTTTAATGAATGGATCCATAAAAAGTAAAATTACATCCTGTTTCTCAACAATTTCTATCTAGCAAAACAGTGTTTTAACAACCCAACTAAATTTATAGTGAAGCCTTAGAAATAGAGGCAATCCTAATATGAATAGTTGGTCTCTTTAAACCGTGCTTGCCGAATAGATCAGTTAAAATAAAGTGGACTGAAATTTGCCATAAAGCAAAGGCAAACATCGATCTAATTAGTGCTTACCCGAAAACTTTCAAACCAAATAAAAAATAAAAGGTTGCGCCTAATTTAAAAGTGCAGGCTTATAGGAATTTGAGAAAAATGAAGATTTTTAGGAATGTCAGTTAAACTAGTACAATTCAATTAATTAACGCCACTCTATCCCAGGCTTTTAGAAATCTCCATTTCATAAACTATGGTTAAACTTATCGTTTACTACGGAATAATAGTTTTCGGGTAGACACTAATTAATAATCCAGCTTTATTTGTGGCCATGCTAGGAGATATAAAGTATCATGTCAATAATGCAAAAGCATACATTTACACTGTAAATCATTAAGTTACGTGCATCCCAGCAGCCAAGATTAGATAAATAACTTGAGGGCGCCTCTAAAAATTCAGAGCTCTAAACAAGACAAGGCGAGAACAAAAAATGTTAACGCAGCATATAACTGATATGTAAGGAAACATTTTTTGTGAACAACGAAGTATTGTGACGAGACGGGGTAAGCAGGCAATCCGCGAAGCGGATGCTCGCAAATATGAATTTTTAGAGGTGCCCTTGATTGACTAATAGATAGAAAACAGTCTTGTTCATCGTTAACCATAATAAAACGTAATGGTGATGGTAGAGAAGGATAATCAAAACCATAGTGTAGAGAAACTGTACGAGATATTCACACCCTGCAATGCACCAAAGTTCTTCGGCAAAAGAAATGTTACGTATAACGCTGGAAAGTCTGCTTGATGAAGACAGTATGAGCATTGTTTTGCCGACGGGAAGGTATCAACCTATTTTCCTCATCTGACGAAATCAGAAACTCTGCATATTATTATCACTATTTTTGTGCCCGAAGCTTTTGTGTGATGCCTATGCTTCTAGTCATATTTAGCCTTAATCAATAATTGACAGGAATTCATTCCTGTATGTTGATATAACTGCACAGTTATTGTTGGGAAAATTCAAGGTTGCGCATAATTCAAATAAATATGTTTTTTAAAATTCTAACGCAGTTACTAAGCTTTTCAACGGCTTGTTAAAATGTTTAGTCCCACAGTGTGCTGAAGTCATATATAGCGAGTTATCGCCCAATAAAATTGTATGCAATTGTATTATTGTCTCCCTGTTTTTTATCTCTTAGTATTAATTACGTAATAAAGTTAGGCTAGTTTGATTTATTGCTGCTGGTTTCCCTTAAGTGACATTTATGAGATTGAATCCCGATTCAATCATTTTATTGTTTATTTACTTTTGCATCTAATTAAACTATGCGCACAAATAATAATGTCATGCAAATCATATTGATGATTTTTTTTCTATTGATTAATAGCCTTGCTTTAGCGGATGAACTAAAGTCACCTACTATTTTAGTGACGCAAGATGGCACCAAGGTATCCGTTACATGGTCTCCAGTTGCAAATGCCAGTGGCTATCAGTTATTTTATGCACCTTTTCCTTTTACCGGACCAGAAAGTATTAAAAGTGTTGATATGGGTAACACCACATCTGGTTCAATCGAATTATGGGATGGAGCTGCGTTCATTGTTGCGGCAAAAGCACATAATGATGCGAGTAGCAGCGATTTTTCCAATATTGAATTATTTATTCTCTCTAAAGCGCCGTTACTTGATCCTGATGCACCACCGATTACCGGTGATTGGTACAAACCACCTGTAGCAACAACCTGGCAATGGCAACTGAAAGGCGAAGTCAATACAAATTATCCGGTTAAACTTTATGATATTGATCTGTTTAATTCTTCCCCATCCTTGATTAACACACTCAAAGATTCTGGTAAGAAGGTCATCTGTTATTTCTCGGCAGGTAGTTATGAAGATTCTAGAGAAGATAAAGACAAATTCAAGGCTGCTGAATTGGGTAATACTTTAGTCGATAAACCGGATGAGCGATGGCTTGATATTCGTTCACACAATGTAGCGGAGATCATGATCTCACGGTTAAATTTGGCTCTGCTAAAAGGCTGTGATGGCGTGGAACCGGATAATATGGATGCCTATGCCAATAATTCCGGCTTTGATATAAGCGCCAGGGATCAGCTAGCATTTAATAAATTTATTGCCAATGAAGCACATAAAAGGGGGTTGGCGGTTGGGCTTAAGAATGATATGGAACAAATTCCTGATTTAATCGATTATTTTGACTTTAGTGTTAATGAGCAATGTCATGAGTTCCATGAATGTAACATACTGACCGGCTTTATTATAAACGGCAAACCTGTGTTAAATGCAGAATATCAGCAAAGTTATGTTGATAATCCTGCTGAGCGGCAGACGCTTTGTGATATTTCGAATGGCACACAATTCAGCACGCTGATTCTGCCTAAAGATTTAGATGATAGTCGGCGATTTAGCTGTTTTTGAAGATGATACTTAATACTGCCTAGCACACTCGTGATACAAGGCACCAACAATTAGATTCTCACAAGCTTGGAGAGGTGGATAGATAATGAAAAAACTAGTCACGCTCTAAGCTTGTCAGATTACTTAGCAATTATCAAGCCATGTATCGAATTCGCTGTAATTTTCCATGGAAAAGATCTTGCATGGGAATTGCTTCAGTTCATCAGCGACGACCTCAAGTTTACACAGATTATGCGTATCTTCGTCGGTAATTAACGCATCCACGTAGGGGACAAATGTTGAAATATGATCGATATCGTTTTGACGAGAAAGACCATATTTAGTATGGAATTTACTTGGTTTATTGATGATCACTCCGCTTTCGCGGCATTTCCAGAGCAATGCGGCTTCAAGAGCGCTCCTAATCCTGATATAGGCGCATAAGTTATTGGCTGAATGGTTTTCTAATATTTCCAACCATCGCTTAAGTGTCAATTCCTCATCCAGTCCCTGCACTACTTCTTTAACGATTCGATAAAATGGCGCAAGTTCTTTCTGTGCAGGGATCGCTGGAATTCGCCCTGCTTCTAGCTCATTGACAATATGCTCCATCAGAAGATACAGGTCGCGCTGCTGCCGCCAAGAAGCAATTCCTTGTCGAATATCCTTGCTCCAAAGGGCGCGAACATAACTCAAGCATTCGAAAACATCTCTACAATTGAACGTATTTTCCAATTGTCTTTCCAAGACTTCTCGAATCTTTTGATTAACTCCCATCTTTTGATTAACTCCCTCAGGTAGACGTGCTTTATGCTGATGTAAAGATAATTTTAATTGCCAGTTGTTTGTAGGCTGAATCCTCACGCCTATCTCAAATTGATGAGGATTCACAAGCCCGATGTCGGCAGTAGGAAAAGAATCGTGGCTCTCCTGACTGGTAAGTATTCTTCTCCACTGAGCGATAAATACTTCTTCTGAATTAGGCGAAATGAATCCATTAGCCAGATCATTCTGGAATTGCCAGAGTTTTTCTCTATTTTCAACATATTCCTCAGGAATAGCAGCTGTTTCGCGACTATGAATCTCTGAAGTGACTACAAAAATCTTCTGTTGTTGTTTTAATTTTTGCAGCTTAGAGAAAAGATGCAGTGCATGTTGAGATGCGAGTTTATCAGCTTCAATACAAACAGCCGAAAAAAACCATTGATCCAGATAAATCAATTTTTTGCGAATTGATGGGAGCAAAATAGGAAACCATTTTTTACAATGTGAACAAAAACCACGAGTCTTACCGGATTTTTGATCCTGTTTGATATTTTCAATAGGTATAGCATAACCGCAGCAAGAACACTCAATTGGAAACATAGAAATTCTGTATATTGAGAGCCTGAAAGGTATCAGAAACTAAACATTTCAATTAAATAAAGCAATCGAAATCATGTTGATTTTTTCTAATTTTTACCCTGCTGCTGCAACTGCACATACGACTTACTGATCGCAGTAAGCTCTGCCAGTCGTGCTGCCACCTGGTGATTGATACTGCCTTCAGGATAGGCTCCGTTAGCATCAGCTTCGCCTGCTGGCACACCAGTCAGCAGGGTAATAGCTTGATCGATATTTTCTACGGCATAGATATGAAACTTGCCCGCGGTTGCGGCCTCGACCACATTCTGACGCAACATCAAGTGTTGGACATTGGTACCAGGAATTAATACACCTTGTTTGCCAGTTAAGCCACGTGCAGCACAGATATCAAAAAATCCTTCAATTTTTTCGTTGACAGCACCAATGGCTTGTGCCTGACCGAGTTGATTAACGGAACCGGTTATCGCCAATGACTGGTTAATCGGGACATTCGCCAGATTGGAAAGCAATGCGCACAATTCGGCTAATGACGCGCTATCCCCTTCGACCATGCCATAAGATTGTTCAAACGCGAGACTGGCGGACAGTGCCAGCGGCTGATTTTTTGCATAACGTGCAGCAAGAAAAGACGAGAGGATCAACACACCTTTAGAGTGAATCGCTCCTGAAAGCTTAACTTCACGCTCGATATTGATCAAATCCCCTTTGCCAAACCGGGTCGTGGCGGTGATTCTGGTCGGCTGTGCAAAGGCGAATCCGCCTAGTTCGATCACTGAAAGACCATTGACCTGTCCTGTCACCGCACCTTGTGTATCGATCATCAAAGTACCACGCAGAATTGCCTCGTATAATCGGTCTCTCACCCTATCTTTGCGGTGAATTTGTGAATCGATTGCCTGCTGGACATCACTTGCCTGCACCACCTCATGACCTGCTTCACGCGCCCAATAATCTGCCTCATGCAATAAATCGACAATGCTGCGCATATGTATGGAAAGTTTCTTCGAATCGCCCACCAGGCGAGCACTATGTTCGATCACTCTGGCGACTGCATAGCGGTCATACGGTAATAACTTCTCTTTACGTGTCAGCGTAGAAATCAATTGTGCGTAAAGCATATGGGATTGTGCATTACGTTCGATCGTCTCTTCGAAATCTGCTGCGACATTGAACAATTCCTGGAACTCTGGATCATATCTCTGCAACAAGTAATAGAATAAACGATCGCCGAACAGCACAACTTTCACGTCAAGTGAAACCGGCTCTGGCTCGAGCGATACGGTACTGACGAGGCTGTATAACTGTCCCAGCGATTCGATATGAATTTTGTGCGACTGCAACGCCCGTTTTAATCCTTCCCAGGCAAACGGCTGCATCAGCACCTTGCGTACATCGAGCAACAAGTATCCTCCATTGGCACGATGCAATGCTCCCGGTTTAATCAGCGTAAAATTGGTAACCAGCGCACCAAACTGGGCGACATGCTCCACTCGTCCAACCAAATTGCTATAGGTCGGGTTATCCTCACTGATGATCGGCGCACCAGGTTTTTTATGGTTTGAGGCTAGCACATTGACCTGGTAATTATTAAATGTCTGGTGAGTGATAACCGTCATGCCAGAAATGTTGACGGATTCATCGGGCTTGCGGAAATCATCCACATGCATGACCATGTCCTGTTGCACTGCATCGAGAAAGTCGAGCACGTCAGGTAAATCAGTATAGATTGCGCGCAACTCGTTAATCATGTGCTCGACGATAGAGAGCATGATATCGCGATTTAGCTGCTTGATCCGCTCACTACGCTCGCGACGACGCTGGGGCAGATGACTTAGAATTTTTTCTAGATGTGCTTGCAATTCAATAATGGCGGCTTTTATTCGATCTTTCTCCTCCTGAGGCAATTTTTCATATTCATCTGGAGGTATCACTTCCCGATTATGGCTCGGCGCCAGCGCGAACCCTTCGGGTGTGCGCAGCAAAACAATCTCTTTTTTCTCAGCTTCTTCTCCTAATTGCTTTATCTCCCGTTCCTGCAGTTCATTAAATTCTTGCTGAATCGCGCTCACCCTGTTTCGGTATTCTTCGCTCTCAAACTGCGCTGGAATGGCGCTGCGCAAATAATCCACCAGTCGTTCCATGTGCTGCCGCAACTCCTCTCCCCTCCCGGATGGGAGCTTGAGCACTTTCGGCTTGTGTGGCTGGGCAAAGTTATTGAGATAGCACCAATCCGACGGTTCAGGCTCCTTGCTTGCTTTTGATTCAAGTAATTCCTGGACTAAGCTGCGCTTGCCCATCCCGGACGGACCCAGCACAAAAAGATTATATCCCTCGTGGCGAATACCAGAGCCAAAGCGCACTGCATCCATTGCACGAGCCTGACCAATGATCTCCGTCAAATCGGTTACTTCTGCCGTAGTCTGAAATGTGAACTGATCGAGGTCACAGGATGAATATAACCGTTGCGGTTCCAGAGGAAGAATAGTTGTCATTGTTCTATAAAGAGATCATATTAAAATAATGCCACCCTGATTAACCAGCCTGAATAGGATGACAACAAATTATCAACAAAATAGCATATTATTTCACTGCGCGAATGCTCCCCGCCGATAGGCATATCGATCATTTAAAATTTACTTGTTTTCCTGATATTCGGCATCCACTACTTTACCTCGAGGGCCCGATCCACTGGGACGTGATTCACCAGGTGAGGTGCCAACATTATGAGGTGGCTCGGATCCTTCCCAGCGTGTTTCTGCATAAGGGCCTCCTTTGGACGCCTGGCCTGATTGCGCGTAAAGCGTTGCACCCGCTTCCTTAAGCAACTTCTTGAGAGCTTCTGCCCGTTCAGTAGCCAGCGCAACATCCTTCTTGATGAACGCTTCCTTGGTTTCACGCAAGGATATTTCCAAGCGCTTCTTCAGATCATCAGTCAATTTATCGGCAAAGTTGGCAAGCATCTTCTCTGCCTCATAGCAGGTTGCATCTGCTGTATTAAGCTTTTCCGCATCTTCACGCCGTTTTTTATCGGCCTCGGCATAATGTGCAGCATCATCCACCATACGTTTCTTGTCTTCTTCCGACAACCGTGTTGAACCAGTAATACTTATGGATTGAGATTTACCCGTCGCCAGATCTTTCGCTGCAACACTTAGAATACCATTTGAATCAATATCAAAAGTTACTTCGATCTTCGGTATTCCTCGAGGCGCTGGTGGCAATCCTTCCAGGTTGAATTCGCCCAGGCTCACATTATCCGGTGCCATGGGACGCTCTCCCTGAAAGACGTGGATAGTAACACTGGTCTGCATATCAGCCGCCGTGGTAAACGTTTCCGTTTTTTTCACCGGTATGGGGGTATTACGTGCGATTAAGGGTGTGGCAATTCCACCTAATGTCTCTACGCCTAATGTGAGAGGTATCACATCTACCAGCACAATGCCGCTCACTTCTCCTGCCAGTACACCGGCCTGAATCGCTGCACCTGCTGCCACACACTCCATTGGATCAACGCCCAGCTCCGCCTTATGTCCAAAAAGATCCTCAAAATAGGAACGCACTGCCGGCATACGCGTTGGCCCTCCCACGAATACGATGCGATCCACCTCGCGCGGACTAATGCCTGCATCATGCATGGCCTGTTCGACCGGGCGACGACAACGCTCAATGACCGGTCTTACCAAACGCTCAAGTTCCGTCCGGTTCAAATCCATTTCGAGATGGTGAGGCTCCCCAGCTACTGAGGTCAAATAGGGTAAACTGATATGCGTGGTCACACTGCTGGTCAATTCGATCTTAGCCGTTTCTGCCGCATCTAGCAAGCGTGCTGCTGCTTTACGGTCAACCCGAATATCCACACCAGTTGCCATTTGAAAACGCTCTGCCAAGTGCTCGAAAATACATTGATTCATATCCGTGCCACCGAGCTGCGTATCGCCACTGGTTGCTTTCACTTCAAACACGCCCTTGCCAAATTCCATGATAGTGACATCAAGCGTACCACCACCCAAATCGATCACAACAATGCGCAATTCCTGACCCAGCCGATCCAAGCCATAAGCCAATGAAGCAGCAGTCGGCTCATTGACTAGACGCACTACCTCGAGGCCAGCAATGCGGCAGGCATCCTTGGTTGCAGCCCGCTGATTGTCGTCAAAATAAGCTGGCACCGTTACGACCGCTTTTTCTACTGGCTCACCCAGAAAAGCTTCGGCATCACGCTTGATTTTTTGTAATAAAAATGCAGAAAGCTGCTCGGGCGTATATTCACGATCTCTGAGACGAATCACCTCACGTTTGCCCATTTTGCGCTTAAAAGCAGTTACCGTCCCTTCAACATTCGCTGCCATCTGCCGCCGCGCAGGCTCACCCACCAGAATTTGTCCGTCGGTGGTCAACGCTACATAGCTTGGAAATGCTTTGCCGCCGAGACTGACACCTTCAGCGCTGGGAATGATAACGGGACGCCCTCCGCGCAAGACTGCCGCCGCCGAATTGGAAGTACCCAGATCAATACCGATGATTGCCATATGACCTCCTTCGTATCTAATTCAATTCAGTAATAAAAGATAGATGCGCTATAACCTCATGATACTTCATCCAACCACATTGTTAAGTGTTGACAGCACTAATAACACAATACCTCTCAACGACCACAACGCACACTGCTGACAATTTGGATTGTCAGATCGGAGGATAAAATCTATCGATTTATTTAAGCGATGCAGTTACCAACATAACTACATAATTCCACTCCAAATCAAAAATGACGCGAAGGCAAGCCGCAGACAGTATACATAACACGGCAAGGTGAACCCGACAAAGTCAGTTTTGATTTAGAATGGAATAAAACCTGTTATTTTATCTTTTCTTCAAGATACTCCTTCAATGCAACGGCATTATTGTAATCGGGTTCTCGCGAACTGTAGATCAAGGTGACCGTTCCATGATGGGCAGCGGTAAGAAGGGGTTTCCATATTTCTGGCCTGGAATCTAATTCAGCGAAATATCGTTTACGAAAATCATCCCATTTCTTCGGGTCGTGAGCAAACCATCGGCGTAGATCATGGCTGGGTCCAATATCCTTCAGCCATTCATCTATTTTCAAGTCGGTCTTTCTGATACCACGTGGCCACAGGCGCTCCACCAGAAAGCGAAGACCATCAGTGGTTTCTGCTGCCTCATACACACGCTTCACCTTGATCATTTCTCAATCTCCTGATGATGGGCGCAAAGAAGAGCGATCGGTCATCAACCGTTTCTTCAGAAAGCAGGTTAATTTTTTCAAAACTTCATAGAACGCCTCTACATCATTATTGTGCAATTCACAGAATACCTTAACGTAATCATCCTATAGAACGTTATCATCATACACTGGAGGCTCTGCACACGCGGCACAACGACATGATCTTGCAAATTCACGGCAACAAAATGAATATGAAGGAGCCATTTCGAAGTTCACGATAACAACGTCAGCGCGCGTGCAGTCACGTTTTCTACGTTGAATCCGAACTCTCGCATGACGATTTCGCCTGGAGCTGATGCACCAAACCTGTTCACGCTGAGGATATCTCCAGAATCGCCGACGTATTTGCGCCAGCCAAGAGGTGCAGCCGCTTCCACTGCAAGCTTAGGTATTCCGAGCATCAGGATACTTTCTCGATACTCACGCTGTTGTGCATCAAACAATTCCCAAGATGGCATCGAAACTACACGCGATTGCACATTCTTCGCAATCAACATTTCGCGAGCTTGCAAGAGGAGAGAAACTTCAGAGCCTGTTCCAATCAGGATCAAATCCGGCCGCGCCGCCTGCGCTTCCGCAAGAATGTAGGCGCCACGTTGCACACCGGATATAATGGGATAGCGGCTTGGATCGAGAACAGGCAGCTTTTGACGGCTCAGTACCAGCGCTACGGGGCCGCGATGAGATACGGCAACTTGCCAGCATACACGCGTCTCGTTAGCATCAGCCGGACGCATAACGATGAGGCCTGGAATAGCACGAAGGCTGGCTAACTGCTCGACAGGCTGATGCGTAGGACCATCCTCCCCAAGACCAATACTGTCATGCGTAAAAATGAATATGGAATGAGTCTGCATCAGCGCAGCCAAGCGTATAGGCGGACGCATGTAATCAGAAAAAATCAAAAACGTCGCACCGTATGGCAGGATTGCGCCATGAAGCGCCATGCCATTGACGATCGCACCCATTGCATGCTCGCGAACACCGAAGTGGATATTACGACCGCAAAACTGATCGAAGCCAAAGTCGCTATAACCCATTAGCGTGGTCTTCGTGGAGGGACTGAGATCCGCCGCCCCCCCGATCAATACCGGTAACTTTTCCGCAAGGACATTCATAACCTTACCGGAAGCGTCTCGCGTAGCAATTTGGCCCTCTTTAGTCGAAAAAAAAGGAAGATCCTCATCCCAACCACTGGGAAGTTCCTGATGCAACAAGCGACGCAAGGTAGCCGCCAGATCCGGATGTTCTCTTTGATAAGCGTCGAGCATCTCGTTCCATTCCTTCTCCCAGTGAGCACCATTTGTTAGTGCTGCCTGAAAATGCACTTGTGTTTCTTCAGGAATATAGAATTCCGGCTCCAAGGGCCATCCAAGATTTTTCTTTGTTGCCTTCAATGCTTCTTCACCAAGCGGCTCGCCGTGAGCACTGGCGGTATCTTGCTTTGGGCTTCCACAACCGATATGTGTTCGAATCAAAAGCAGGGAGGGTCGAGATAATTCGCTGCGAGCAATTTTGATAGCGTGTTCGATGGCATCAATATCGTTGCCATTAGCAACCGGCAGCACATGCCATCCATATCCCTCGAAGCGGCGCTGAACACTCTCGGTAAATGCCAGATCTGTGTCACCCTCAATAGAAATATGGTTGTTGTCGTACAGATAAATTAGTTTGCCGAGACCTAAGGTTCCTGCCAGCGAAGCCGCTTCGGAGGAAATACCTTCCATCAGGTCTCCATCCGATACGATGGCATAAGTGTAGTGATCAACAAGTGGAAAACCTGGACGATTGAAACAACTGCTCAAATGTCGTTCTGCGAAAGCCATTCCTATTCCCATGGCGAATCCTTGCCCTAGCGGACCTGTTGTCGCTTCTACTCCTGGGGTCTTGCCATATTCCGGATGTCCCGGCGTCTTCGATCCCCACTGCCTAAAACGCTTCAGGTCATCGAGCGAGAGGTCGTATCCTGTCATGTGCAAGAGCGCATAAAGTAAGGCGCAGCCGTGCCCGGCCGACAACAAGAAGCGATCACGGTTTAACCATGAAGGATTTCTTGGGTTATGCCTCAGAAAACGTGTCCACAGAACGTAAGCCATGGGCGCTGCACCTAACGGAAGCCCGGGGTGACCAGAATGCGCGCGCTCAACGGCATCGACAGCGAGAAAACGCAGCGTATTGATGCAAAGTTCATCTAGAGAATTCACACAACCTCCCTCGTGGAAATTTTGTGACAATTCGGGCGAGCATAGCCACACAGATGATGCTCACGTCAACACCTACTCCAGTTTTGACATTCTGATGCCAAGCGGCAACAACTTAAGGCATGCGCTAGATGTCCGACCTTATCATGCCCACTGATTAAGGTAAGCCTTCAATCACATCCCACCGAGAATAACGACGCACGGCTTTAAAATATTGCCAAAACTGATGACTACAAATCTCATTCCGATTCCAAATCAAAAATGACGCGAAGGCAAGCCGCAGACAGTATACATAACACGGCAAGGTGAAGCCGACAAAGTCAGTTTTGATTTAGAAATGAAATCAGGCATGAGTGGTTCGCAATGTATAGCTAAACCAGTTAGAAATGATTCAAAGAGTATTCTCATTGTCTTATCGAACACAAATGGGAGCAGGCCAAAGCACTGCTTAAACAACAAAACTAAACCATCGATATGTTTTTCAAATCCTAAACATTCTGAATCATTCTTAACTGGTTAGACTATACAAGAAAAATTAGCGTCTTTTTATTGAGCCCTATTACTTCAATAGATTATCGAGATAAACGGGTTAAGAAAATACGTGCGAATACGTAGGAATAAAAAAGAGCTGCTTTTGGCGCGCTCAATCAATAAAAAACCGTTTCAGCACCCTGATCATATACTCATGATCCTGCACACCGGCGCTTTCGCGGATGCTATGCATCGCCCACATTGGACAACCTACATCAACACTGCGTATGCCGAGCTTTGCCGAGGTAATGGGCCCGATCGTGCTGCCACAGGGTAGATCTGAACGGTGCGAGTAGCGTTGATAAGGAATACCCGCTTCCTCGCACCACTGGATGAAGCGTGCAATGGAGATACTTTCAGAGCTGTAGCGGCGGTTCGCATTGGATTTGATCACCGGACCTTTGTTGACGAACACTTTATGGTCCGCATCGTAGGCCGCGGGGAAGTTGGGGTGATAGGCGTGTGCCATGTCCGCACTGATCAAAAAGCTCTGAGCCAGCGCACGTGCAGTGTCCTCACGATCCGGAGATGTGGCGATGCTAATCCGCTGCAATACATCAGCTAAAAAGCTGCCAGCAGCACCCACATGGCTTTCACTGCCGATTTCTTCATGATCGAAAAATGCGCAGACCAGCGTACTCTCGGCATGATTCAGCACACTATCATCAAGCAAAGCTTGCAGACCGGCATGGCAGGAAGCCAGATTATCGATCTGACTGTTGGCGTAAAATTCGTGATTTGCACCCCAGAACGTGCCTTTTTGGGTATCGTACACCGCCAGATCCCACGACAATATTTGGGAAGCGCTGATGTCTGCCGCCTGTGCCAGTAACGTTAGGAAATAAGTCTGCGGCAACTGGTCACTGGCCAATTGCGCGAACAACAGCGGCAATTCATTCTGTTTATGGAGCTTTAAACCATCTTCATTGACGCCCCGGTTCATGTGTATCGCCAAATTCGGCAAACGCAACAGCGGTTGTTCGAAGCGCACCAGCTTATGCGCGAGGCGCCCTTGCTCATCGGCATAGCTGATCCGCCCAGCCAAACTCAAATCCCGATCGGTAAAGGTCGCGAGGATGGGTCCGCCATAAGTTTCGACACCGAGCCGCGCGATGCCATCACTCGCCGTGGCAACATTCGGTCTAATCCGTAACCCCGGCGAGTCGGTATGTGCTCCGATAATCTTGAAACCCGCGTCGGCAGGGGTTTTGCGTCCCAGCACGAACAGGACAATCGAGGAATCGTCGCGCACTACATAATAGCACCCACCCGCTTGCAATGCCCATTTGGCAGTTTCATCGAGTCGGACAAACTGAAATGCCTTGATCGCCGTTTCGATCGAGGCAACCCCATGCCAGGGACTCGGGCTGTTGTCGATGAAATCCAGTAAATGCTGCGCGCGCTGCTTAACTGCCATAATTTATATTTATATTCAGATATTTATAGTAAAGACAATACCTTTTAACTATACGTAAAGCCAGATATTTAGTCAAACACGCTGCTGAGCAATCAAAGAATTTGTTTTATGGGGTATTAAAAATGCTAACAACGAGAGGTATTTTTGCCTTTCAGACACAGAATACGCAATAAGGAAGCTCTGAAATGGAAAGAGCAAGGAACAAGGGAAATGATTTAAAAATACGACGAGTTTAAAAATTTGCAGACTTTTCCAGACATGCAGCGCGTTAAAGAATGCGCCTTATTCCAAATCCTAATAGAAAAGTAAATAATTTATATATTAATATAATTTATTTACAGATAGTTACATTATCTTTAATTGCTGTTTATATTAAAAATTGGAATTACGCGCTATTATTCGGACTGCACCAGGCGGGCTACATTGTAAATGCGCTGAAGAATATATCCCCTACTCCCGCCGCCGCGCTATTATTACGTCAGGCAGTTGCTGAATCAGCGCGAGCAGGCGTTGCAGCTGCTGCAAATTAATGATCTCAAGTGAAAATTGCATCTTTGCAATATTGCTACGGCTTAGGGTGTTAGCTTTAGTGGCATTAACCTTGGTAGCGTTCACTTTTTCACGTACGAATAGATCGCTGATATCGCGCAGCAAGCCTTGGCGGTCATGGGCTTCTACTTCGATATCGACGCTGGTAGCAAAATTTGCGTCAGTACCCCAGTGGGCGTGCAATAGGCGGACATGCCGATCTTCTGGCAAACGAGTAATAAAAGCGCAGCTTTGACGATGAATGGTCATTCCACGATCGCGCGTCATATAGCCGATGATACCATCCGGCGGCACCGGTGTGCAGCACTTGGCCAGGTTGATGAGCAGATTGCCGACGCCCTCGACCACAATGCCTGGCGGCACCTTAGGCGAAGACATGCGCTTGGCAGCCAAGACGGGGAGTGATTCCGCGGACTTGGGCAATGTAGCTTCTTGAACGGCAAGGGCAATCTGGTGCTCGCTCACATCGCCACGGCCAATAGCGGCAAGCAAATCCTCAAGATGGTTGTAGCGCAGCTTCTGTGCCAGCTTTTCCTGGTTCATACTGCCGACACCAGCCCTATGCAGTTCACGTTCCAGTTTGGCGCGGCCAACCGCCACATTCTCCTCGAAGTTTTGATGCTTGAACCAATAGCGCACTTTGGCACGGGCGCGCGGGCTTTGCAGATAGCCAAGTGCCGGGTTAAGCCAGTCGCGGCTGGGTGTACCCTGCTTGGAAGTGAGAATCTCCACACGCTGCCCATTGTGTAGACGGGTGTTGAGCGGCACGATTCTGCCGTCCACTTTGGCACCGCGCGTACGGTGACCAAGATCAGTATGCAGCGTGTAGGCAAAATCGACCGTCGTCGAACCCTTGGGAAGGTCGATCACCTTTCCTTGCGGTGTGAGCACGAATACCTTATCCTGAAAAAGCTCGCTCTTGAATTGCTCAAGCAGCTCGTCCCCATCGCTCACTTCGTCTTTCCACGCGAGGATCTGACGTAGCCAAGCGATTTTGTCGTCAAATTTGCTATCCGGCTTGCCACCCTCTTTATAGCGCCAGTGCGCGGCTACGCCCAGCTCAGAGTTGTAATGCATGTCATGAGTACGAATCTGCACCTCGAGCGCCAGGCCGCGTGGGCCGATCACCGCAGTGTGCAGTGAGCGGTAGCCGTTGCTCTTGGGGCGCGCGATGTAGTCGTCAAACTCGCCGGGAATCGGTTGCCACAGGTGATGCACCAGCCCCAGCGCAGCGTAACAGTCCTTAATGTCGTCAACCAGGATACGCACTGCGCGTATGTCATAGAGCTCGCTAAACTTCAGATTTTTTCGCCGCATCTTGTTGATAATACTATGGATGTGTTTGGGCCGTCCGTTGACTTCACCTTTGATACTGGCCTGTAGTAGCTCCTGCCTGAGCTGGATAAGTACTTCGTCGATGTACTGCTCGCGATCCACGCGCCGCTCGTCGAGTAGACGGGCAATTTCCTTATAAAGTTGTGGTTCTAAATAGCGCAGGGCAAGATCTTCCAACTCCCATTTTATTTGCCATATCCCCAGCCGGTTGGCAAGCGGCGCGAAAATACCGCGCGTCTCATAAGCGATTCGCTGCTGCAACTCGCTGCTGGCACCAGCAAGATAACGCATGGTCTGCATGCGTTCAGCCAGCTTGATCAGCACTACCCGGATATCTTGCACCATAGCTAGCAGCATTTGGCGCAGGCTCTCGATCTGCTTCGCCTGGTCGACTCTGCTGTCTGATGTGTCAAGTTGCTCAATTTCGCTGAATTGGCGGATCTGCTCCATCCGCGAGATACCTTCCACCAGCTTGGCGATATGAGTGCCGAATGGGTTTTCTATTTGCGGATACCAATCATCCATATAATCAGGCACCGCGTGCAACAGCGTAGCCGCGGCAGTTTCGGCATCCATGCGCATACCAATAAGAATAGAGGCTGCACCTATCGCATGCTTCAACAATGGCGTACCGTTCAGCGTGACTTGTCCCTCATACAACGGAGTAGCCATCGCGCAAGCCCGGCGCAGCAGCGCAATTTCATCTGGCACAAATTGCGTGGCCAGCTTATTCAGCCAGGCTTCGGTGTCAGTATAATCTGCAGCTGAAGGAAGAGATAGGCTATGTGTTAAAACCATAAAACGCTTACTGATCCTCCGATCCGGGGGTTACCTTGAGTGCTTCCTGAAAATGCGCAATCATGCTGCCCGCGATTTGGCCATGCGGCAGGACGGCCTTAAAACATATTGGAAAAATAAATTCCCCTTATTATCAGAAATGAGTGCGATAAATGACGAATGGATTGTCGGACATATTAAAGAAGTAATCAAGAAAAGCACTTAATTCCAGCACGATCAGCACAAAAAATTACAGAATTAGAAACATTTTTTTCTTTTAGGTTCAAGATGTCCGGAAGAAAGAGTCAACCTTAAGAAAACAGATAAAAATATCATTTTATGCTTCAATTCTTCTAATTCCATTTCCAAATCAAAACGACGCGAAGGCGAGCCGCAGACAGTATCAGTAATACGGCAAGGTAAAGCCGACAAAGTCAGCTTTGATTTAGCAATGGAATAAGAGACAGTAAGTAATCAATGTTTCATCCCACCACATCATGGAGAGTTTCCAGCACTAAATGACGCAGCGCCTGCCAGTGCTGTCTACCGTTGGCAGCATGTTTCTGGTTGATTTCCAACTCGATCCCTACATACACTTCCGCTGGAAATTGACGACGCAAGTAAGCAGTCAAGCCATCCGCTTTACCAGCATAAGGATAATTGCGTCGAATGATTAAATCGGGTGCCTTTGCTTTGAGACGTGCCTGCCAACGATAGCATAAATCACGTTCTCCCAGTCTCGATGGATCATAAAGAAGGCCGATATCGGCATGACGCACCACTTCATCAAGCATAGGCGTGAAACTATGTGAAGAAATATGAATGACTTGGCCGTCTTTTCTATTTATTACTTCAGCGATAGTTTGCTCGACCTGATTACGATAAGGCAGATAATAACGCGTCAGAATCTCTTGCCGAATACTAGCCGATATAGATTTGGTCGCAGCGGAAAATAATTGCGGATGGCCAATAGAGCGATTAAGATCTATCAACAAACGACTAGTAGTCGATACAAACAAGGAAGCGTTCAATAACTGAGCCAGATCCTTCGCCATGCGCAATGCCCCACGATCATAGCCCCCATGACTATGCAATAAAACCTCAAACCCATGAAATAGATGCCGGTACTGAGTTGGGATACGATTACCACCATGTTCACAGCTAATGACAAAATGAGTTGTTGAAGCCAATTTTACTCCCCAGTCTTGCCTTTAACAGATTCCCTGAAATAGTCATTCTTCATCCAAGTAATTACTGAGTTTCGAGTAAAATGGCTGTAATCGTGTTCGGCTAAAATCCTGATTGACTGCTTACAAAATATGACGTGCCAGGGGGCATTATTCCAAGCTTGTGGTTAATGCCTCTTGCTAGAATTTTATCCTTTGATTTCATATCATTGTTGTTATAAGGTGCTGCCACATTTCATGTGCGCTGCAGTGTTGTTTGGGGTAAACCCATAAGTCGCAATTATTCCGGCTCGATAATCTTGGGTTGTTCGACATACGAATATAGTTATGCAGGATCGTGCCCAGAGGATCCATGCAATTACTTGCTGATCTGTGAGCGATACAGTTAGCTGGCCAAAAAAAGCATGCTCGATATTGTGTATCATGAAAGCAATAGCCAGATTGGCTTACAGGCACTCCCGCACTTCCAGGGTTGTAATCAATTCGCCAACGAATCAATCGTAGTTATAGAAAATTTCATTAATTTATGGTTGATCTTACTGTGTACAGGATTGATGATATTTTTTACAACCTTAGTATGGCAATTCGGGCCAACCTAACCTATATGTGTGGAGATCAGGCAATTACACTATGTTATTGCTTGTGCCGTTCGTGACCGCTATAACATCTTTTTTAAGGGTATTGAAGTAAATATATTTTTATAATTAGTCAGTGATCGATAATTATTCCAGTAACTCTGTTCTCTGCAAAAATGAATCAAAATTAACGAAGCACTAAAAATCTTCCCGAGACTGATTGTGCCAAAAATCAATACTGGACATGCTGGCACGCTTGTGAGCGGTTTCCTATTTACTTATGTTGACTTTTGCTGCCTGCATGTCAGATATAAGACACTGATCATGACACATCTGGGGATTTTTTCGTCTCTGGTTTAAAGGAGGCATACTAACTTTATCCAATAATGTGCAGATTCGTATAAGCATAAGTTATGCTGGGTTCTCCAATAAATTGGAAATTCTCAACTTCACTGATAAATAGATCGGTACCGTTATCAGTATTTGTGATATGAACGCCAAATTTAAGATCTGTGCTATAGAACTTATAATCAACGAAATGGCCTTCCAGGACCAGCAGATCTTCACCTTTACCACCTAAAATATTGCCAATTCCGTTTTGCAGGTTAAAGGTGTCATTACCTTGATCACCATAGATCAAGACATCTTGAATACCAATGTTAACGCCGCCACCAGTGGCAACCACATTTACAGAATCATCCCCTTTTCCACCGTAGACCACAGCATCTCGAATACCTATATTGACGCCATCACCTGTGGCAATGGCATTGACTATGTCATCACCAGATCCTAGACTGAATTCTCCATCTCTTATTCCGATGGTTGTAGCAGTTGCTTGAGCTGTAGCAGCGGCTACTGCATTTGCCAACGCAGTAGCCTCGCCATTGTTATTTGTTGATGCGAAGGCTAACGCTAAGGATTGTGTAAACGTTTCAGCAACTGCAAAGGCACTAGCTTCACCAGTTATAATATCCTTTCCTTCGCCAGTGTCAATTTTGCCCAGATTGTTTATTCCCACAACAGTGATATCAGCTATAGCTTGAGCAACGGCCGTTGCACTACTTATGGCAGTAGCGCTAGCTGTATCATTGGCAATGGCGATCGCTGTAGCCGTGGCAGATGCTACAGCCATAGCACTCGCCCCGCCCGATGCTATGCCTTTGAGGGCATCCTTCTGCTGGCCAGTTTCAATTATTCCCTGATTCTCATAACCAATGAGTGTAAGTGAACCAGTGCTAAATGACGAAGCAAAGCCTATAGAGATTGCAGTCCCTTTAGAATCACCTGAGATATTTAAAATTGTTTCAGCAACGGCCTGAGAAGTAGCCTGAACTTTCAGAATCCCTTTTGTTTCTCCAATAATTACATCTTTTTTAGGTTGCATGATTGACCCTTAAAATTAAGATGCTCGGTTTGGGTTTGGTTGTTAAAATAACGTGAGTTCGACATAAATCTATATGGCGAAAATCCTTCGCTATAGCTATAGAAACATCCAGAGTTCATCAATATATTTTTAACCTAACCCTTTATTAGATTAAATAAATGTATTTTATTATGGTAAATAATAATAGAAAATCAGCAAAAAACTTAATTTTATATAAAGAAAATCTTTAAAATAAAGAAAATCATTAAAACAAACTACCATTTACTAAAAGTGGGTAAGTTAGAGCAACTTGTGTGCAGACGACTAAAGTCGTCTATCCACCTCAAGCTAAACATGCATGAGTCAACATATTTAAAGTCAAAGTCACCGTTTGAAGACGGTGGTTTTTACCAAATTTATGAAAATAAAATAAATATCGTTAAGCCACTGCAATTTGGAGTCAAGCATTTGTGGACTAAAAGATACCTGGTTTTTACGGAGAGTTAGAACAGCCTTTGATGATTTGCTTTACTGCAAATGAATACTCGACATTCAGTAAACAACTGAATATGATATAAAAGATTTACAAAATCTATTAAGCTTCCTCATCTTGTTTAGCTAGTCATAATAAATACTGAATGACCTATTGTTTTTTTAGTTTAGCAAAAAAATAGAGGATAATAATATGATTAAGGCATTAAAAATTCTGTTTTTAGATGACGATGCCAACAATGTAAAACCCGTTACTGAATTTTTTCAACCCTTTAGTGGCGAGATTTTTTTCACTTTAAGTATAGATGAAGCTTTAGATATTATACAAATTAACAATCCCCATCTTACGTTAATTTCTCTCAAATTGGCTCATGCTAACAATTGGTATTTTCTAAAAGAAATAAAAGAGTACTTAATGCCAATTATTGGATTAGTGGAGACAAAACAATGTCATTTAATGAAGAAGGGACAAGCTTTTGGAATTAATGCTTATCTGGTAAAACCATTTGATTTATTACATTTGCAAGTACATTTTCGATCAACGCTCGCCCAGATTGGGATTTGCAAAAAAATAATGAATTCAGCAAAAGAACGGCGAAACTGTCACGATAGGCGAGCATTACAAGGAGGCAGACGGTGGTATGATAGATTTAATCACTTAGAAGCTGCTGAAAATGAAAAGGAAATAGAAGACATTGGAAGCAAGAAGGAAGAATATATACATATCGGCCCGTTTATTGTCAATTATCAAGAAAAACGTGTTTACCGCAATGAAAACAATTTAAAACTTACTCCAAAGGAATATAAACTATTTTTATTACTCATTCAAAACAGAAATCAGATTGTTTCTGCAAATTATATTCTCTCACATATTTGGACGTCACAAGAGCGAGCATCTAAAGAAGATGTAAAACAATATATTTATATGCTCAGAAAAAAAATTGAAAAGGATCCTTCCAATCCATCTCTCATTCTTAATCAGAAAGGGTTTGGCTATCTCTTTTCCTTCTCGTAGGAAGTTGGCATAAATAAAGTATTCGCGCATTAAATTTCGGTACTGAAACGCCGCCTTCTTTTAGAAAACAGCAGAGTTGAGGAGAAGTCAACACTGAATTCGATGCACAATTACTAGCATTGGAATAATTTAACGCGCAATCCTGTAAGGAAGCGATATATTCACAAAATAATCTGGCGAAACATTCGTCAAGCCTATTCCCCCGGTGACAGTCAAGAAGAGTTTGCGGGTCACCATCGACGTTATCCCAAAGGTTGCAATACTTATAACATCATCAGACCCTGGCACATCGGTATTAGAGGTTTTTGTCTTTTGCCTCCAGATCTGCTGCAAACCCATGGTTAAGGAGGTATATGGACTGGCAGCTAATGAAGCGCCTAATGAAAGAATATATTGATCTCCTGGATCGATGCCATTTTTTCTCAGTGTTGTTTGATAATCAAAGCTGGTAGTAAAAGCCAAAGGGTCTTGACGTTTAAGCGCTACCAGAGAAGCCCGAAAGTCGTCGAATCCTGTCCCCATAGGAACATCATTGCTAGTGAGCTTACCACTAGCCGAATCCCAGGTAAAACGGCCAATAAGATCAGGTATCCAATCACTTTCACGGAATAGCGTCTTGGCAATTCCAACACTGATATCACCAAGTGCTGCGCCTGTACGAGTAATATCATTTACGTTAGTTACACCTTCAGGAATGTTTGTGGTTTGGTTGACAACTCTAGCAGGTAAACGTAATTCCAATTGCGACTCAAAGGGCAAACCGGCGCGAAATATAAAGCCAGTATCAAACTCATTGCGCTTAACATCCGCAGTCCTGACCCCTATGAGTTGACCGAGATCATTAGTGACCAGCAACGGAAAACTATCGTCTCTTCGAAAATAGTTAACAAAAGGCTGTAATTCCATCTGACGAAATGGCAGTAACAGCGCTCCGGCTTGAATCAAGCTACGATCCAATGCACGTTCAGCAGCCAGTGCATCTACTTCAAACTCTCCTGCAGATTGTTTTTCTTTTTCCTGGCTCTGAGGTTTGGTATCAGCTTGCGTCTGCTGCACAGGTTTTTCCGCTGCGGGGGGGCTAGCGGGAGATTGTGTATGATTTGTGGATTCGGGAGATTGCGCCTGGCGTGCAGGTGCCACGGCAGTGGATGGAGATTGCTGCTGGAGCTTTGATGTTCCTTGCTGACTCTCTAGTAACTTCACCCGCCGATTCAAGTCTTCAATAACTTCATCCCGCTCTTTAATTTTTTGCAGCAATAATTGAATATCTGGATTCGTCGCTGCTGAATTCTGGGCGTGAACTGGCCGAACAATTGACAATAAAAAAATTAGACCCATTAGACATAAGTTAGATACTGCCAGCAACTTGGTGTTGCTAGAGCAATTTGCTGCTTTATTCAACTATTCTCCCCTTCTTTTATATTAGTTAACCGAAGTTTCACCGTTTTAAGTTCACCAGGGTAGGTAGTGACGGGATGGAAATAACTTTAATGCGGTTTATGCTATCGATCGCATATACTCATAAAATTACTCCTGCTTGCAAGCATTTTCTTTATGAAAAAAGGATAAAATTTTTCAACGGTTTAAAGCCTGCGTGTAATATTAGCACAAAATCAAAAGCGCAAAACTTCAATAATTAAGGACAATTTTATTGCAGCATGACGAATTCATCCAAATTAGGTGTTAAATTATGATTGGGACGGACAGCCCCGTCATGACTGTTGACAACAAAACCAACTCTACCCAGCTGTGGGGATTCAATCCAGCTCTCCACAAACGTTTTAATCAGCATAGTACGGTTGCCCCAGGCAGGGTCAGCCAGCAATACCCGGTTACCATACATTCCCCGGAAAATTACAAAATGGTTATAACCCTTTGTATTAATGGGCACAATAATCGGCGCTTTTTCCACCAAATGCTCAAGTGAAAGTTTACCATAACCGATCCCTTGGTAACCTCTGGCATCTGCGAAACGTTTAAGGTCCAATAAAGAAAAGCCCTCCCGAATTCTCACTATTAATGGATTTTTTATATACTCAGCTCGATTCATGAGGCCTATCGCAATATCCCTTTCAGTGATGGGATCATCATGATGGTAATTGAAAAGAGTTGCTAATACGGCCGCTCCACAGCTTAAGTCATACTTTTGCACCACAACATTTTTCTGCCGCATTTCTAACAGGGATTTTACTTGCCGAGCTTGAGTATCGTTAAGCCAGAAAAAAAGTATAAAAGCAAGCATAAAGGCAGAGAAAGCAGTTATTTTTTTTGTTATATTTGTCATTTTGTCAATGATGTAATTCTCTTATTAAATAAACTACTTGTTGAATTGCCAAATTCATTGCCCTAAAAACGGTAAAACCTTGCCCGATCGTTAAACAAAGCGTATGCATAAAAAAATACCCTAAAGTTGAGAGCCATGGGTTGTCTACTTTAAAGCTTTTTATAAGATTCCGGTCATAATTGATTAACGGTGGTGTTATATTTTCCGGTTGTCATGAAAGCAAATGATAAATCATGCCCCAACTTTTCAGTCGAGACATGATTTACACCTTTTTAAGGTGTTATTGTAACGGCAGAAGTTGCACCAGAAGCTGCGGCATTGCCTCCACCAAAGGTGGCTACGGCGGTTACATTTCCTGCGGTGGCGGTACCAGTAGATACAGGTCCTGCATCCAAAGTATTAGCCGTTGCGCCACTAATTGATGAAGCAATCGTAGAAACGCCAGCTGATGCAAATAAACCCGCAGCAGCTGATCCAGCAGCAGCAGTTCCAGCTGTCACCTGATCCATTTGTGCAGATGTCAGTTCATTCGTATCTTGAGCGTTGACTGCACCAGCCAATAATGCTATTGTAATTATTGCACCTATTTTTTTCATATTCATTTTTATCACCTCATTTTTTATAACAGTTATTAATTCGCAGAAAGAGAGGTAGCCGTAGCAGCTGAGCCACCACCCGCGACGTGGGTGAATAGACCAGTATCAACTGCTGTCGCTGTAGCGCCAGTTCCAGTCGTAGCTGCCGATACTGCCAATGGGCCAACTGAAGCAGCACTAGCTTGTGCGGTTCCACCTACAACTAATAATACTTGTGCGCCTGCAGTGAGGCCATCGAGTTGAGCATCGTTGAGCGCAATAGGTTCGGGTTCGGTTGCTAAAGCAGCACTTGATACTGCTATAAAGGCAGCAGCGATTAAAACGTGTAACATTTTCATAATTAATTACTCCTTATGTCTTTTTTATTTAAATACAACGCCATCACCCTTTCATTTTCAATCTTCAAAAAAGGTAATAGCCCCTTTTGTATTTCATAAAACAAGGTTATGAAATAACAAAACTTTTTTATTACTTAATTTGGGCCGAATGTCGGCAAAGTAGGAATGACAGTTATTTCCACTGCCGCAGAATGGCTTGATATTGGACCATCGAAGTTATTGGACCCCCCGAAGGTCTGGGAAGGCAGTGTGCCATTTGCCGAGGTTTGTACACCCGCTCCAGTAGTAGCTGCATCAGTCCCCACCGATGTTCCGCTAGCTCCCGCAGCCGCAACACCGCCACTTTCAGAGGTTGCGCCAGCCAATGTTAGTGTGCTAGCAAACGATGCTGCGATAATTCCCGCTGCTTGCGCAGCAGCTGCTGCATCAGCATTTACTTGTGTGCCCGCAGTAACGTAATCCATTTGCGCTGAAGTTAATTCAGTGATCGGTTGTTGATCATTTGCCATAATCAATGGTGAAGCCATATATAATGCAAAAATCGCAGGTAAACATTTTTTCTTCATATTCATTCCTCCTTTCTTATCTATTTGTTCGAAACGGTTCCATATTAACCATTTCATTTTTTTATTAAATAAAATAAAAGTTAAAAATCGGATAAATTAAAAAATAAAAGTAAAACTCAAGTAAATAAAAGTAAAAATAACTCCACTTCATTTCTACTTCATAAGTGAAAGTAAAGATGCAGCTTATAAAAGGTAGTGTGGTGCTAACAGGTATAGCGAGCGGTAAAGAGCAGTTAGAACAAGCAAGGATTTATTGGTAAATTCAAGAGCAATAGAAGAATTACCACAGGCGCAGGGTGGGTTGCTGTCTTTGGGATTTGGCTTATCAAGAAGCTGACAGCTGCAACAATAGTTGTTTCAAGAGGCTAAGGGGCCAATTTAGAATACGTTTTATCCGCAGTGGCGGTATACTAGATACAGACAAGCTTAGCCGTAGTGGACGACGGCGCAAGAATCTTTTGCGTGAAGATGAAGTTTCTTATCTAACGCCCACTATAAAAAGGGCATCGGCGGGAGGTACCTTGATCGTGACCGAAACCAAGCACTTCATGCACGCTTAAGAGTCTAAAAAAAATAACTTGAACATCACGATGAATGAAATTACAAAATTAAGCCTCGAGTATCCGTGAATATAACATGATGTGTTCAAGTTATTTTTTCTAGATCACTTAACAAAGCATAACATTGCTAGTAACCACCTAAAATCTACTGCACTGTCATGGCTAGCAAAAATTGGCTCCGAACAAACGACATCCCAAACCAGTTTGGTTTTCTCAGGTTGGTTGAAAAATATCTTCGAGACAGAAATTGACCAAGAGCGATAAGTGAAAGGGCAACCGCGCTTGATGTCTCAGGATGAAACTCCTTCTCCCTCTGCCTTATCTTTAATAGATTTCCAAAATGGACCCTTACATCAAACAGATATTCTGCTCGCAATCATTGAGTGCAGGCAAAAGTAATGATCTTAAATATGACGAGGAACTACAGCATTTCGGTCGAACATGCTCTCTAAAAAGACAAGTTAAAATGCTTTTAGAGGGCAACTTAATTAACTAGCTAAACGACGCACCAGCAGGGATTGATCTTTTTATTATCATCATTACGTTTATTGCGTACTCCTCGATCGGAGAATAAAAGAGATAGCTGGCACCTGAGGGGCTTTCTAAATATAAACTCCTTATGGGCTATCTTGGCAACGCTTTTGCACACACATTGATCAGGCTTCACTTGCCTAGCCAAATAGTTGTCGCTGACAATAATCACCAAAGGTTTCGCCCTCCATGCGTTCGCGGGCATAATCTGCCAATAAGCTGTCGAGTGCGCTCAAGATTTTGGATTCGTCCAGCCCTTCCTTGTAGAGAGTATTGAGGCGATAGCCCAGGCGATCGCCGCCCAGGCGCAAATCGTAATGCCCCACTGAGCGCCCCACCAGTCCAATCTCGGCTACATAGGGGCGACCACAACCATTCGGGCAACCTGTCATGCGAATACTAATCTCGTCTTGCGCGAGTGCGTATTTTTCCAGCAGCGCCTCCACCTTAGCAAGCAGTTCTGGGAGATAGCGTTGCCCTTCTGCCAGAGCCAGCGGGCAGGTAGGCAGCGCCACACAGGCAATGGCATGGGTGCGAATGGGCATGAGTGCAGCTTGCGTTTTAATAATGCCATGCGCTTCCAGAATCCCATCTATCGCTGCCTTATCCTCAGCTGCCACATTCAGCAGCATGATGTTTTGGTTGCCGGTCAAGCGGAAGTTGCATAAATGGCTTTTTGCAATAACATCCAATGCTGATTTGGCACGATACTCCGGATTATCCACCACACGCCCATTTTCGATAAACAGCGTGTAATGCCAGCGGTTTCTGTGGTCTTGCAGCCAGCCATAATAGTCGGCACGGCTGTTGAAAGCAAAGCTACGTGGCTCAGCCAGTGTAAATTCCAAGCGGCTTTCCAGATCGGCTTTGAATACTTCCAGCCCCATATGATCAATAGTGTATTTCAAACGTGCTTGTTTGCGGTCGGTGCGGTTGCCGTTGTCACGCTGCACGGCTGCGATCTGCCACACCGTATCCAGCACTTGATCTGGCTTGATGAAGCCCAGCATATCGGCCAGCCGCGGATAGGTCGCCGCGTTACCATGAGTGCAACCCAGCCCGCCGCCCACAGTCACGTTGAATCCTGCCAACCTACCGTTTTGTTCGATGGCAATTAAGCCTACATCCTGCGTAAAAATATCAATCTCGTTATGTGGCGGAATGGCAACACCCACCTTGAATTTGCGCGGCAGATAGCGATTCTGGTAAAGCGGATCGGGTTCTGGTTCAGCATTACTGTCCAGACGCTCCCCATCCAACCATATCTCCGCATAAGCCTTGGTTTTGGGTAACAAGTATTCGCTGATTTTAACTGCAAACGCATGAACTTCTTCGTGGAACGAAGAAGTGGAGGGATGCGAGCCCGCCATGACGTTGCGATTGACATCACCACAAGTGGCGATGGTATCCAATCCATATTTATCAAACCATTGTAAAGTGGGTTTGAGCTTTGACTTAACGACACCATGCACCTGAATAGTCTGGCGCGTAGTAATTTTGAGGACACCGGTAGTGTTCTCATGCAGCAACGGTTGCAACCCCAGCCATTGCTGCGGTGTAATATTGCCACCTGGCAGGCGCAGGCGAATCATGAAGGAATAAGCCGGTTCCAGTTTTTTTGCCTCGCGTTCGTTACGGCGATCGCGGTCGTCTTGCTGGTAGATGCCGTGATGCTTGACGAGCTGCTGATCATCCACCGAAAGCTGCCCGGTAAGCTGATTCTTCAATCCTTCAGCCAGTGTACCGCGCAACCCCTTGCTACGAACCTTGAGATCTTCAACAGGTGAAAGGTTTTGTTCAGTCATAATCGCTTCTATTACTTGTTATGTTATACCAAAAAGGATCTGAATAACGGCTGCATCAATAAACATCTTTCACATAACGGTTATCATCATGCAATTGGTCGAGGAATTCTTGTGCAGCTTCGGAGCCGCCTTTCTGAGTGGCAAAGATTTCCAGCAAAGTTTGCTCCACGTCTTTGCTCATGGGATCTTTCGCTCCACAGACATAAATCGCCGCGCCACCGTCTACCCATTTTAGCAATTCACTCGCTTTTTCTTTCAGGCAATGCTGGACATAGACTTTGTGCTCCTGATCGCGGGAGAAGGCAAGGTCAATTTTGTGCAGCACTCCCGTTTCCACAAAGTCGATCCACTCAGCCTGATAGAGAAAATCACAGTGCTGATGCTGCTCTCCGAAGAACAGCCAGTTGCGCCCGCTCGCCCCACGCTCTGCCCGTTCCCAGACAAAACTGCGAAACGGTGCTATGCCTGTGCCAGGGCCGATCATGATAATGTCACGCTCATCCTCCGGTAATTTGAACAGGCTGTTCCGCTGGATAAAAAATTTCACTTCATCACCCACTTTCAAATCGGCCAAATAACGCGAACACAACCCGTAACCAATCTCACCATCTTCGTCTTGATGCCACGCCAGCGCCACCGTCAGGTGAATGCTGCCGGCATGCGCCAAAGGTGACGATGCGATGGAATAAAGACGTGGCGTCAGGTGGTCCACTCCTTCAGCGAAATGGGGCAGGATGATGCCCGCCACATCGCCCGGTGCGTAAGCCAATGGCTCATCGTGTTCGATTTCGATATGATAGGTTTCCTTGGCCGAGCCGCGATCGTTGAGGTTGATCATTTCCCTCACCCGCCCCACTATCGGTTCCAACCGGGAATATCCCTTGCCAGCAGGCATCGCTGTCTCGATGGTAACTGGCAGCACACTGGCTAGCTGTGCGGAAGGTAGCGCTGACAATACTCCTGCTATCCATTGCGGATAATGGCTGGCGAAATCCACATCCAGTTCACCGCGCTCATAAATGCGTTCCGCCCCCAGCTTCTCCATATAGGCATCCAGGTCGCGGGCAGCTTGGTTGTATTGGGGATAGCTGCTGTCGCCAAGGCCGAGCACGGCGTACTTCACCCCTTTAAGTGATACATCTGATTGCTGAAGCATCTCAAAAAAAGCCAGCGCTGTCTCCGGCGGTTCACCTTCGCCATGGGTCGCAGTGATAAAAATAATTGGCTCATCACTCTGCAATTCTTCGGCTTGCTTAATTTTTTTTACCGACTGTGGCGAGGCGTTCCAGCCATGATCTTTGGCCTGTTTGGCTACTTGCTGCGCCACCATTTTCGAATTGCCAGTTTCAGTGGCAAAAAACACACGTAGCTTCTTTTGCGCAGTGACAGTGGCAGTGGCAGCCATGCCCTCGGGCTGCACTATCCCTTGCACATAGCCTGCAAACCAGATCGCTTGATCCCGGCTTAGCGTATGCCGCAATTGTTCCCACAAAGCTTTTTGCTGTTCGGTTAGCATGGGTATATATCGTATTTCACGTCATTTCCGCTCGGAGGGGTGACAAATTACCATAGCCATTGCTCATTCTTTGCTCCAATAAGATTTTCCATTATGAAATGCTGCCTGTATTAGTACCGCCTTAGAAATGAAGTAATGGTATGCCACTACGCTCAACAGCATAAAAGTACCAGAGAAATAATGTAGTGACTCCTTATTCCATTTCCAAATCAAAAATGACGCGAAGGCGAGCCGCAGACAGTATAAATAATACGGCAGGGTGAAGCCGACCAAGTCAGTTTTGATTTAAATGGAATCCTACAATAGGAGCTTTCAATATTAAGATTATAACGGCAGGCATTGATTTGGCAAAAAAATGTTTTATCCAGAAGCCGCAATTCGGTTTTTTCCCTCTTCCTGATTCCATCTCTCAAGCAAAAATGACGTGAAGGCGAGCCACAGACAGTATAAATAATGCGGCAAGGTGAAGCTAACAAAGTCAAGTTTAATTTAGAAATGGAATAAGTTAGAGTCATTTTACCTGCCGATCCTATTCGAGGCCAGCACATGGCATGAGGGCAAAGAATTTCATTCTCGAACACACAGATATAAAGCGCTAAACTTTGCAACGATCTGCCCAGTCGAAAGAGATAGAACGCAGAGCAACAACCAAGTTAATGGGTTAATCAGCAAAGATTTCTTTCCGGATTTAGCTCGGAATAAATGAGGCATCTTCATTCAATCCTTTATCCAAAACCTTATGCTATTAATTACAGGAATGCCGGGCGTGGGCAAGACCACAATCCTCTGCAAAGTCGCCGAGCAGTTGCACGACAGACGCATTGGCGGCTTTTATACCCAGGAGATACGCAAGGATGGGGAGCGTTGCGGATTTCTGCTGAAAACCTTTGCCGGACTCCAAAAAACCATTGCCCATATCGACTTTCCTCATGTGCATCGGGTGGGCAAGTATGGTGTGGATATTGCCGGTATTGATGCAGCAGTCACCTCTGCACTGGCGCTGAAGGCAAATGTCGATCTGTATCTGGTCGACGAAATTGGCAAGATGGAGTGCCTGTCTGCAAGCTTTATTGCGGCCATGGAGAAACTGTTTGACTGTGGGAAGCCGCTGGTGGCCACCATCGGCAAAAAGGGTAGCGGCTTCATTGAACAGGTGAAACGTCGTCCCGATGCCTTGCTGTGGGAAGCCACCCACGCTAATCGGAACAAACTGCCGGAACAAATACTCCATTGGCTTATTCCATTTTCAAATCAAGCTTGATTTAAAAATGGAATAACAGTGAAAACATTAGCCACAGCATGATAATACGTCCCCATGTGACCCGACGCCAACAGGCGCAACAGCTCAATGCGATGCTGGATCAGGCTCTGCTCAGTCTAACTTCCTCGTACCGATACCAGATTCAGCAACTTATTACAACGCATCAAGTTAAAAAACTTGCCGAGCGGTTACGTATGCGAGCTACAATTCTGGCAAAACAGCAGCCTCGTCAGAGAGAGCCGATACTGGAAGCACGTGATGCCCTGATTCTTGCCCTGTATGCTGCCGCCGCGCCACGCGGCTGGGCCTGCGCCTGGTGCGATGGTAGCTGCATCAAGGTTAACGCGCAACAGCATGCCGGAATCGGCGCTATCCTGATAGATGAACGCGGTGAGATTGTGGCACGGATCAGTCAGGCCATTGGCGCCAAGGATAGCTTTAGCGCAGAACTCATTGCAGTGGTTGCAATCATGAAGACCGCGCTAAAACACGATCAGCGACAGCTACGGGTTTATTGCGATAACTACGGCCTGATCCAACTGTGGTGCGAACAGCGCAATGACAGTCGGCTTGTGGAAATGCGCAGGCTTGCTGCTTCCTTGGAGCGCTTTTCGCTGCATCCTATCCCACGGCAACATAACCAGCCAGCCCACAGACTTGCCATAGCGGCAACGCGCAGCGCGACCACTGTCCACGTAGGCACAAGGTTACCAGAGCACCAGGGAGAACTAAAAATCAGGTAAGCGACGAGTAACGCAATGCCAATGCATTAGACAATAAACGCTGCGTAACACAAGTATTAGCGACTTTGGGACGAAGAGCAGCGCACGACAAATCTGAGCGGTCGTATAAAGTTGCAGAATCAGAATCCAGTAGTTGTTTCTCATACAACCGAGAACCGTAATCTGTCCCCTGCCCTGTTCTGATAAATGCATCCATGTATCATGTAATGATTGACACCTTTATATCCAACAACCGCCCCAAGGATTTTTGAATACCTTAGCCGATCATTATCCTCTTCATAAATATAGCCTAACCAGTTAAGAATGATTCAGAATGTATAGGATTTAAAGAGCATCTCAACGGCCTGGTTTTGTTGTCTGCGCAGTGCTTTGGCCTGT
>NZ_FOUB01000058.1 GCF_900114745.1 Nitrosomonas communis
TATTGATGAAAGTGGGTTTGCACAGGATGCGCCGCGCACGCACGGTTATGCACCCGCTGGCCAGAGATGTCATGGCACGCATGACTGGCATGCGCAAGGTCGTATCAACGCGATTGGCGCCCTGATCGGAAAGCTATTGATAACCGTCAGCCTGTTTGCAGTCAATATCAGCGCCGATGTATTTCATGGATGGGCGATGCAGGACCTGTTGCCTAAATTGCCGTCACATGCGGTCGTTGTGATGGACAATGCTACCTTCCATAAGAGGCAGGATACGCAAGAGGCCATACAAAACGCTGGGCACACCCTTGAATACTTACCCGCTTATTCTCCTGATCTTAATCCCATCGAACATAAATGGGCACAGGCCAAAGCACTGCGTAAACAACAAAACCAGACCGTTGAGATGCTTTTTAAATCCTATACATTCTGAATCATTCTTAACTGGTTAGGCTATATGAAACTTTTTCACTTTTCAAAAGGGCTTGCGAAGCTTTTTTGGCGAAACTTCGTTTTCACAGCATCGGATCATTACGAAGCAGAGTTACGCACATTATTAACTGATAATTTCCAAATCATCGGTAGCACCTGAGTGCCGAAATTTCATGTGCGATGGGATAAATTCATTTTCATCAAGCTGTTTGAACTTTCATAAGGCTAAATCCTCAATAAATATAACTTATCCGATTGTTTATCAAAAGAGGATGTATGCCAAATGCTAACAACGATACAAAAATTGATAAAAAAGATAATTCTAAAAATCTATCAGTAGATACACCGTAAACAGGAAAAAAGCTAGGCGATGCTCGGGTAGATCCAAAGCAACAAAAGCTTAACCGCGAAGACTTAAAGGTAGGAGAAGACCATCGCACCGAGAAAATGCGTAAGGATAATCGAGGTAATTTCCCTTGATTGTTCCGGATGTAATATGCGTAACTTTTAGTTATCGGTCTTTGTGCCTTCAATAGAAGAGATTTACTCATATACCCCCAAATTATTTTATGTAAATACTACCTAAATTAATAGGATGATATAAGTCTCATCAATATGAACCTTAACTGGAGTGAAATTTTTAGCATTACCGTTTCTCCGTTAGAGCTTGTGGTACGCGGCACTGCCATGTACATTTTTCTTTTTATTATTTTCCGGGTGGTGATTAAACGGCGAGTCGGTTCAATCGGAATGGCCGATATTCTTATACTTGTGATTGTTGCAGATGCGGCTCAAAATGGTATGGCTGGTGATTATCGCTCAGTAAGTGAAGCATTTATCCTTATCAGCACTATTATTTGCTGGAATCAGTTTATTGATTGGCTTTCTTATCGTGTGCCCCCACTTAGATCAGTTTTAGAACCCGCTCCTCTCTCACTTATAGATAAAGGCCAGATTCTTTGGCGCAACATGCGAAAAGAATATATGTCAGAATCAGAGTTACTTTCTAAATTGCGTGAGCATGAAATTACCGATCTAAAAGAAATTGAAAAGGCATACATGGAATCTGATGGACAAATTACTGTGTTAAAGAAAAAATCCTAACTTTCCCTTCTATTTTTTAAAATGAGCGCACTGTGCTTAAAGCAATTGAATCCTTCCACTATTCCAGATATTTTTATTATTTAGAATAGCAAACATGATATCGGCAAGATATTCGGTCGTTGGTTGACTTAGGTGCAAACCATCAGGTACAAGTTCTCTCATTGAATATTTGCGCCCTTTAATCTCAAGAAAACCTTCTTTTAATACTTGACGGTGCAATTGATCAAACGGCATTAGAAAACATTGTTTATAAGAAGCGCATTTTGTAGCAATTTCCTGGTTTAACCGTATACGGTTAATTTGTCTTCCTGGCAGGAGTTCGGGAATTTCACCTAAAACGATAGGCAAATTCAGATTTGATGCCTGACTTATCATTTTTTCCAATGCCTTAATACTATTATTGATTTCGGGCAAAGTTGAATCCCAGAAAAAGAAATCAACCGCAATAATAATGCTTCGATCTTTGAAATCATTAGACTGAATTTCTTTGATCACTTCTTGACCAGGCTGGCCGCCGAAAGCGATGGTTTTAATATTCGATTTTTCAGTATACCGTAAAGCAAGGGTCTTACCAGGGCTTAATGTTCCCCAATCTGCACTTACACTTGCCCCCGTAATAAGTGGCTTTTGCAGAAGTTCTGCTGATAAGACATTCTTTGATAAGGCCGATACCTGAAGGAAGATCGCCACAATTGGAGTTATCGTTATTTTCTGAAAAATATTCATAAATAATTTTCACTGATCCTTTAATTTTTTCAGTATGAGAAATAAGCCTGGTCAACATTGAGAGTGCTGGCAATAAGAAGTTTAATTAATTTACAACTATTTATTTCTTCAACTGAGAAAATCTAAATTTTATTCACTTACATCTTCGTGCCAGGTCGCGAATAAAAAAAATAGAAACACTAAAGCTAGAATACAAATTCTTTATTCTAGACCTGTCCCTTAAGTATAAAGCAATCCGACTGTGGTTGAATGTCATGCATGAGCTCAACGAAACACCTCACCATCTTCCTGGAATTCCTGAAATCGACTGTTCGGAGGAACACCACCTTGCACAAGGCACATCAATCAACTCATGAATCTCGGACCTGACTGTCTTACTGCGCTTTTCAAGCTATTTCATAGTCCCTCTTTGGGCTTGCCCGCTGATCACTTTCAAGCCCCGATGGCTTACTGACTGGCTTAGGCTTCTGGCTTTTTAGCCGCACAAGTGAGATATGGCCGCTGTCGACAAGCGTCGAAAATGCGTCGTACCTGAATCATAGTATTACTATGAGAAAAACGAGTTTAAAGAAAACCGCATAATCACGTAATTCGAGCGCTTGGCCGACAGTTTTGCCGCATTATATTCAAAATGCTGAAACAAAACCGTGCCTATGAGATGCGTATAAAAATCAACAAAATACTTAAAAATTTTAATGAGATGCTCGGGTCTAGAATAAAGAGCTTATATGCTAGCTTTCATATCTCTATTTTTCTTTGTGCGCGACTTGGCTCCAATACCACGATAAAATAGTTTAAATTCCGAAAAGTAGCTAGAACTGACTAATTTCTACTCAGTTATTGATATCCATTGCTGTTGATTGCATATTTGTACTGCATAACGTTGTAAAGCGCGTATTATGGAATAAAATTCATTAGCTGCAGCACCATCAAAGTTAGCAATAATTTCGTACTCTAAGACAGAAGAATCAGCTTTAGCAAAATGAACGGATAAGTCTATTAAAGAAACACCAAAACTCTCCTTCAATATTCCTTGATGAATTCCTTCTGTCAAAATTTTAGGTATCTCAACAGTACTAATTTCAAGATTGTTTAAATCAATTCTGAATTTGGTTGTAACCACAAAACCTAATGAAAAATTTCTTGGAGTAGAATATAAGAAATCTTCAATGGTGTATGTAATGGGCATTGTTCCATTTGGTAATGATAAAACAATATTCTCAAGGGTAATATTTTTCACCTTTCCATAAATATCTCCATAAAGCATCACATAATCTCCTACTTTACAGGGAAACCAAGGCTCATCTTTGGAGACAGGGCGTGAAACATACTTAGCTAATTCTGATAATGTCAACCTCAACTTTAACTCGGGGAGTAATGGGTTTGTTAGATTAGTATAGTAATGTAAGCTTCCTATTTGCATTGTGATCCCATTATAAGAAATGCACTCGCCTTCTCGAGCAGAACCTGTATTAAGTAATAACCTCAATTCTTCAAAAAAAGCAGGAATTGAGTTTTTTAATACCCAAGCAATGCTGATCAGAATCACAATCGTTATACCAGTCATCACTGCATCATCTCGTGCTTCCAGAACATAAAAAAAAGCAGTTAATGCTAATATTCCCGTCAAAAAATAATATAGAACTAAAATAACTCTCTGAAAATAATTTCTTTTTTTATCTCTATGATTTAACAATAAACTAAAAAATTTTAAGATCAATAACATCATGAAATAAACGCTAATAAATGCGGTTAGAGCTAAAAATAATGTTGCTCCACGACCTTCAGAAAATTCTTGTATATAATTAAAAAATGAACGTTCTTGTTCGGTCTTAAACTGAATCATTTCATCGCGCTGCAACTGAGCAACCTCAAATAAATGCTTACTTTCATCGAGTTGGTCTTGCCATTTCTGGTTAATTCGCTCAAATTCAGCTAATGCTTCTGTTTGCAAGTTTTCTTGATTGATTTTTGAGATATGTTTTAACACCTCATTTATTTTCGCAATTTGTTGTTGGTAGAAGGTAATCCTAAAATGAAGATTATCCAGCTTCCTCTTATTTTCTGTGAGTTCATGTAACTCTCTTAAGAAGGGCTGTATAATTTCGATTAAATCTTGCTGCCAATCAAAATCTTTCTTAGCAGTAGTCTCATCGGTACCTAGATCTATACCAGCGGTGAGAATCATTTCAAATGAATCTTCCTGATCGGCTATTGTTTGTTCGATAGTGTCTATCTTAGATTGAATCTTTTCTTTTTCTTGATCAGTGCGTGCTTTTGTTAATAGCTTTGATTGTTTGTCAAGTTCTTTTTTATACGTTCTAATTTTTTTTATAATGTCATTTAATACAATAGCGGCTGGATCATTATAATTATGTGATTGTTGGTTAATGGTATTTCTTGGTATATTATCCTTGGCTTGTATATCTGAAGAAAAAGCATTTACCATATAGCAAATAAGAAAACAGCAAACTAGATGTTTATTATTGTTCATGATGTTTAATAAATGCTGTAAAAATTATGAGTCTAAGTAAGTTATCTCTTTTGATAGCGTGATTTCTTACACAGATAAAATCTAAAGATAAGTACTACATTCTTTCTCGAATTAGATAAGCGAAATTAGGTAACTTATTAATTTTCTGCTTGGGATCTTACTGCCACTAAAGCCATTTATTGTCTCGGACATTGAGTGGGATGCTTCTTCAGAAATTTACCGCAGCTGATAACACTTATGCTTTTTTTGATTACATAACAAGTAACTAAAAATCTAAATCCGATTGTGATTGTAGTACAGAGATGAATTTGGATCAGAATCAGAGTAAAGCTACAGAACAGGTTCGACCCGCCAGGGAAACTCATCTCCTTTAAACCGTAAACTATTTTACTTCGTAAAATTTTGAGCTTCTGTAGGATTTTCTGCTAGGCTAAAGTATAGAAGAGGATTCCTTTCCTTATCAGTCTTAACCGCTACATCCAGCGCAACAGGTTCTTTATAGCAAAACCAGCTAGAAATGATTCAAAGAGTATTCTCATTGTCTCATCTAGCACAAATGGGCATACGCCAAAGTACTGCGTAAACAACAAAACCAAACCGTTGAGATGCTCTTCAAATTCTATATATTCTGAATCATTCTTAACTGGTTACGCTATCACTTATAATTACTTCAGTCGCGTAAATATAATAATTCCATTTCCAAATCAAAAATGACGCGAAGGCGAGCCGCAGACAGTATAAATAATACGACAAGGTGAAGCCGACAAAATCAGTTTTGATTTAGAAATGGAATAAAGACATTTTTCAATTGCTCAAGCACCAATTAAAAAATTTCATTGAATCTGATGATGGCACTAAAGTTCTCGCAGTCGGTGTTGTATCCGCATCTCGGGGGTCAGGCCGCCAATAAATAAAGAATAGAGATAGGAAAGATAGGATACAAATTCTTTATTCTAGACCTATCCCTTAAGTAGGGTGCAGGTACGCTGATAATATTGTCGAATGGTAATCCCATGCCTCATTTAGCCATGAAGTGGAACGGTTCGGGAAATAATCATTGAAGATGCCCGGCGCATCCTACGTTTAAAAATAATATTAAGGCGTTGGAATTGCGTTACAAAATTTTTTTGCAAAAATCCCAAGCCGCGCAGTTGATTGATAGTATTCCTAGGCTTGATGTTATCTGTACCTCGGAATTAGCGGGTGAGGTTAGCAACATTGGTCGATTTACCAGCGATTGTAGTCTGGCGCTTTATCTTTATTTAAGGACAGCTAATCTTGATTACAGCTCAGGGAAGTTTAGATGCTCAAAAGCACCAAAACATGTCAACAAGCGCGATAATGGTCGCTGTCGACAAGCATCGAAAATGCGTACTTGAATCACACTATTACTATGAGAAAAAAACGAGCTGAGGAAAAATCGCATAATCAAGCAATTCGAGCACTTGGCCGACAGCTTTACCGCATTATATTCAGAATGATGAAACAAAATCGTGCCTATGAGATGCGCACTAAAATCAACAATATACTTAAAAATTTCAACGGGATGTTCAGTTCTAGAATAAAGAGCTTATATTCTAGCTTTCCCTCTTTATTTTTTATTTATTCGCGATTTGACTCTGATACCAATTGGTTTGCAACAAAATTACAGGATTCAGGTAGTATGTTTTTAGCTGAGTTATCGAGGAGGATGCATAAATGAATTCAGATCTTATCAAAATCAAGAGTCCATATGACAGAGTATCGATGCTCATTTCTGCTATGATAGTATTAGCCTTGATGTACTGGGCTAAAGTTATCATTATTCCAGTAGCGCTTGCAATACTGTTTACTTTTCTTCTCATATCTCCAGTTAATTGGCTAGAGAATCACTTTATTCCACGCATTCCTGCAGTGATAATTGCAACCGGGATTCTGCTGGGATTGCTATTAGTGACTACCTTTGGAGTGACCCAACAAATAACCAGTCTAATTGATTCATATCCAGAATATGAAGAAAATATTACTGCGAAAATCTTTGAATACCAGGAACTTGGCCGTAACGGAATGATAGAGAAGTTTCAGACTGTTACCGAGCGCATTGAAAATCAACTGGAGCTCGCACAAAAAAAAGGCAACTCAGCACCTGAGATCGCAAGAGATAAAGAGGTTGTAGTTCCACAACCTGTCAAAATTGTAGAGGAAGGCCCTTTTAGTATGTCAAAACTATGGTCTTTCGCCGGACCATTGCTCGAGCCGATTGCGAATTTGGGCTTTGTATTGGTATTGGTTATTTTCATGCTAATTAACAGAGAAGATATGCGCGATCGATTAATCTCGTTAATAGGCACAAGCCAGCTGACTGATACAACACGCGCATTGGAAGACGCTGGATATAGGGTCAGTCGCTATTTGCTAATACAGCTACTGATTAATTGCGCTTATGGTCTAGTTGTTAGTATTGGGTTGTGGTTCTTCGAGGTACCCTATCCCCTTTTATGGGGATTTTTTGCGGCACTGTTACGCTATATCCCCTATTTGGGAGCGTGGCTGGCAGCCATACTACCGATTTCACTTAGTTTGCTGATTTCACCGGAGTGGAGTATTACCTTAAAGGTAATATCACTGTTCGTAGCTCTGGAACTTATTACTAACATGATTCTTGAGCCTCTGCTTTATGGACGCGGCATAGGCGTGTCCCAGACAGTATTACTTATTGCTGTGGCTTTTTGGACATGGTTATGGGGCCCGGTCGGTTTGATACTTGCCTCACCACTGACTGTGTGTTTGGTTGTGATGAGTCGGTACATTCCGAATTTAAAATTTATTGATACTTTACTAAGCGATCGTCCAGCCTTATCGCCAGTTCATCGATATTACCAGAGGTTATTGGCAAATGACGAAGACGAAGCATTTGATGTGCTAGAGTCCCATCTTGCAAATAACCAAGGATCGCTAGCATCAACATTTGACGAGATTGTCGCTCCAGCACTGGCACTAGCGCGCGCTGATTTATACTCTAGCAAGCTAGATAAAAATGCACATAAGGAGCTAGTCGATCTGAATAATAAGATCGTAAACGACCTTAGTGAAGTAACGAAGGACTTAACCGAGAAAAGTATTTCTTCAGCGATGAAAAGTAGGAAAAAGGTGCTTTTAATGGCTGCTAGGGATGATATCGACGCAATCGCCGTCCAAACGCTAGCTAAACTGGTCGATCCCGACTGTTTGGACGTATATGTGATTACACCCGGCGTCATGGTATCTGAAGTAGTAGAATTAATAGAAAAAAAGTCACCTGATGTTCTGACTATAATTTCTATTCCTCCTGGAGGAATAACGCATATACGCCATGTTTGCAAACGTGTTCAATCGCGCTTCCCAGATTTAAGAATTATTATCGGACGGCTGGGTTTGCATGATGAATATCATGATATGAACAAACAGCAACTTAGCCAAATAAGTTCAGGTAGTGTTGAATTCAATCTTGGTAATATTATTTCTAAGCTGAAACAACTGTCTACACTTGATTAGCGAGTAGCAGCACCACAGCACCATACAATCGATACATCTCCTGATTGGATTGGATAATTTAGTCGCGTCTGAAAAAGACAATTTTCAAGACATCCATTTATATTTTCTGAGAGCCTGTTCACGATCATGTGAATGTCGTAGATTCTGGGATGGAAGAAGAAATACCCAAGCGACATTAGCCTGGAGACATTTGAAGATGTCCGGTCTGTGTTGGAGAGCGTGCGCAAGCAGACGAAGCCAAGGATGATTGAGTTATATGAAGTATGTTGCGGCGTGCTGCATTTGCTGAAAAGCGAGTGCCCGTGGCAGATGCTGCGGAGTGAGTTTCCCAAGTGGCAAATGGTATATGCGTACTTTTCCAAGTGGAGTGAGCTTGGTCCAGATAGCAAGAGCGCTCTGGAACGGGTTTAAAAAAATGTAGTTGGCTCATCTCCGGGTCAGACCGCGAATGAAGAAAAGAAAAATAGAGATATTAAAGCCAGAATACAAATTCCTTATTCTAGGCCTGTTTCTTAAGTAGGGTGCTGGATTTTTTGTTTCAAGCAGTTTTTTGAATTTTCTTACAGGCCCACTAAGGGCTAGGTATTCTTGGGGAAACTAAAAGTTTTTATCGACGTTTTTATGAAACGAAAGACAAAATGCGGTATTGCAGATCAAAGTTATAGAAATTTTCCCCGGCCAGTCTAGGGCTGTTTTTTATCATGGATATTTTGTCAAAAAAACCGTTTTTCTTAATTGGTAGTGCAAGAATTTATTCCATTTCTAACTCACAATTGACTTTGTCTGCTTCACCTTGCCGTATTATTTATACTATCTGCGGCTCGTCTTCGCGTCATTTTTGATTTGGAAATGGAATTAGATACTCATCGGTATCAGTTTCTGAAAGTGCAGAGATTTATCCCCTGTAGTGCTAATGGCTTTGTATTTATTCTTGGTGATACAAAGAAAGTTCAGCAAAATGGTTTACTTTTTTAATCGAAAGATGCCTAAATAAAGAATCGGAACAAGGCTCAAGCAAGATTGGGATTATTTCTGGCTTCGTCTCTTAGTTGGCGCACACGCTCGTGATTTTTTTTCACTCCTCCGTATAGTCGTTCTAGAAGCGCACGAAGACTGTCAGGCATTTCTTGCCTCAGCGCATTTTCGTAGGCTATAACTGCTGCAGCTTCACCCATTTCGCACTCTTCCAGTACCGCGAGATTATCTTTTTCGGTAAGCGCCGTCTTAAGGTTAATCCAAGTACGATGCAAGCCCCCTGCAGTTGTTCCACTCGTATCTGGATTACCGCCATAATGCATTACTTCGACACTTAAAGTTCTAACGGCTTCTTCACAACTTTGCGCACGATCATTAAAATATGCTTTCAAGGCTGGGTCACTCGCATTGTCTGCACATGTTCTAAAACCCTCTGCGCCGTCGCGCGAAATCTCGACAAGTCCATTTAATAAGGTCGCAATTTCTATATTATTCATCTAATCCTCCAAAAATAAAGGTCACATAAAATGAAACCTAGAGTTGATTATATGATTCAGGACCATTTATTTCGGGGTAAGGTTCCCATGAAAGAATCATATCAATCGACTTTTCAATTTTTGTCGGTTTCCTGCTTGCGAATGCAATCCCTCGCTATGCGACTTTAAAAGGTAATACCGCCGATCCAGTTTTAACAACTTGCAAATAATTTGCCCAATCCTGCATCATTCGTGTAGATAATTCTAAATAAAGCACGTGATTATATGAAGGGACTGTCGCGCAATATTTTAGGGTCTACCATCGGATAGCAGGAAACGAGTATCGCCCAACGCAGCGATTGGAGTGCGCAGTAGATTTATTCACAACCTTTCAGAAGATCAGCTTACTAGTATTTATTTACTACCCTATGCCAGCTTTGGACCGCTAGCCTTCAATAAAAACGATATAAAAGTTGGCTCGAAATAGAATCATTTGGAGGTAATCTCATCTAAGATTCATACAATGCCTTATTGGCAGAAGTTCTATCAATATCAATTGATCAAGCGAGATTAATTCATTTTTATGAGCAATTCTGGTTAGGTAGTTGCATGGAGTTTCTATTAGTTAAGTTTGTATTAATTGTATTAGCAATGGCATTCGCAAATGCGTGCGGGGCTCTCTATTTTATTAATTTAGAAAAGAAAAAAGCAAATACTGCTGCATTCTGGTCGGCAATGATTATACTGGCCAATGCATTTACAATTACTAATTATGTAGAGGACAATATTTATATAGCAGCTGCCTTTATAGGAACTTATTTGGGCACGTTTGGTACCCTTAAGTGGAAGCAGAAAAAGAAAAGGAATCAAGATCTCATAAATTACTAATTCGCAATTGGCTGCATCTTGAGGGCTAACTTTAAGTTTCATCTTATGAAGTTGGGAAGAAATATTGTAACTTGCAATGGCCAACAAAATTGAGCCACTTTTCCGGTGCTTAACCACACCTATTCAATTTAGTTTTTAACCGATAGCTTTCACCTCCGAGCATGAAAATATGAGAATGATGGATGAGCCGGTCAACGATAGGTACGGCCACGTTGTCATCGATAAAGAATTCGTTTCAGTTGGTAAATTCCTTATTCAAAATCCTAATAGAAAAGTAAATAATTTATATAATAATATTATTTATTTACAGATAGTTACATTATATTTAATTGCTGTTTATATTAAAAATTGGAATTATTAGTCGTCAGGATGATGGAACGATATTCGTATAGCGCATTGACCAATTGAAACAGGTTGTGCATGCCGTGTTTATTCATGGGAAAATAACCAAGCTCATCAATGATCAGGACGTCGAACTTGATCAGTTGATGGATTTTCTTTTTTTAATTCACCCTCGAGCTCAGCAAGTTCGAGTGCTTCAATCAATCCTAACGCGGTGTTGAAATAAACTTTATATCCTGCATCAATAGTTTTTAAGCCGATACCGATAGCCAGATGTGTTTTGCCTGCGCCTGGTGGGCCGATAAAGACAACATTCTCACGGTTGTCGATAAAGCCAAAGTCCAGCAGGTTGTTGATCTCCTGCTTGCTGATGGTGGTCTGGATGCGGTAATCGAATTCTTCCAGGGTTTTGTGCAAGGGAAATACGGTGCGTTTTCTGTTCTGCTCAATGCGTAAAGGTCTTGCCATCTGCGCATCTTATGTAAATTTAAGCTTGTTAAAGATTAAAATATTAGGGTAGTGATGTCAATTGTAAGGTAGAGTAAAGGACTGGCTTTCAATCGCCATTAGGAGTTGCTTATCTGTTTCCGCCCCTTTCGTTTGGCGGTGCCTCAATAGCCATTCCATAGTCAATTTCACCAGCCCTTCCTCATCAAACTGATATGTCCTTTCCAGTAAGTGCGCTGTGGCATGACTTTATCCTTAAAATATTTTATCTATAACCAACCTGGGAATTGCCCTTATGGCTCCGGTTAATTAATGCCAGTTGGATAGAATTTTCTCAGTTTCTTCGACCTCAATTTGTATTGAAAACCGTCGTTTAAGTAAATTCAAAATGGAGTCATAACACTTATCGTCGGAGCTACATAAAGCGTCTGAAGCCACAATCACCCCCGATAACCAAAATCGACTGCGCCTAAAACGGTTGCTAAAACGCACATGTCAATTTCTCCACCGGATACAACGAGAGTATTAATACCTCGCTTTTGAAGTCGTTGATGGAGATCTGTTGCGACCCATGGCCCATAGACGGGTTTATCGATCACTTCGGCTGGCGGTACGAACTTCACTAATTCCGGAATAAGCTCAACCAAACCTTTATCGAGTTTTTCAAGCGTCATGCAATTCCAGTGCTCATAGTATTTTTTCCACATACCATGACCCTGACCAGATTTTTCAGCCGGGATGAATCGTGTAAAGACTGTTTGTTCTGAAGCACGTTCCGTGAGGGCTAAAACTTGAGGCAGTATCTTATATGCCCATGGTGTTTGCCATTCAGTATTTTCAGCAAACAACCGTTGCATATCAACGCATAAATGGACGGTGTGATCTTTGGGAATAAAGTTCATTTATCAATGTCCTGCCGAATGGCGGAGATTTCTTCGTTACCTACTTTGGAAACATCTTAGGGTCAGGCTTTACATTTGATATTCTCGCTTTCTCTTTTCCGCCTGCTCACAGCCCAACTTACGGTGGCATAACCACGCCAAAATGCTCACCCACTTGAGCGAGCGTATAGTGTCCGCTTAAATATGCCTGAGCCATACCTTCATCACGGTTTTTATAGCGATCAACAAGGTAGCTTAATGGTTTGATGATGGCCTGTTTTTGCTTTCTGGGTATGTCTTTGAGTGATTGTTCAGGATTGAGTTTACGCTGCATATCATTGACAAAGTCATCATCACCCAAATAAATCTGGTTCTTCAACCCTTGCCAAGGGGAGGGTTGTTCTTTACCAGCTTTAACAAAATCTCGATAGTGTTGCTGCGCGACGCTCTTTATTTTGTCAAATCCAGCGAGGATCCATTCAGTGGTTAAACAGGCAGCGTTTTCTTCGTATCCAGCTGTTGCGCGATAACTGCTCCAACACCATTCTTTGGCACTTCGCACTATCTGTGCCCGCACCGGGTTCAAGGCAATGTAACGCGCCAATTCCAGCAGATAAGCATCTTTCTGCACCAATATGGCTTTGAAACGACCTTGAAACACGCGGGCAACACGCTGATGCTGCCGATTGAAATATTGCGTGTAAGTGCCGTTGAGATACTTCATTTCTTTGGACAGGATGGGAGAATTAGTTTCAATCAATAAATGATAGTGATTGTCCATGAGACAATAGGCATGACAGTACCAGTCATATCGATTGACCGTATTCTGTAGCAACAGCTAAAACTGTTGACGATCAATATCCTCATTATAGATATCTTCGCGTGCGTTGCCGCGTGCTGTCACATGATACAGCGCCCCAGCAAACTCAATGCGTAAAGGTCTTGCCATCTGTGCATTCTATGTGAATTTAAGCTTGTTGAAGATTAAAATATTAGGGTAGTGATGTAAATTGTAAGGCTTGACCCTAATGGTTGCTTTGGCGCTTCGCACCATCTGTGCCCGCACCGGATTCAAGGCAATGTAACGCGCCAGTTTAAGCAGATAGGCATTTTTCTGCACCAGGATGGCTTTGAAACGACCTTGAAACACATGGCCAACACGCTGATGCTGCCGATTGAAATATGGCGGGTAAGTGCCGTTGAGATACTTCATTCCGTTGGACAGGGTGGGAGAATTGGTTTCAATCAATAAATGGTAGTGATTGTCCATGAGACAATAGGCATGGCAATACCAGTCATAACGATTGACTATGTTCTGTAGCAACAGCAAAAACTGTTGACGATCAATGTCATTGTGATAGATATCTTCTCGCGCGTTGCCATGTGCTGGCACATGATACAGCGCTCCAGCAAATTCAATGCAGAAAGGTCTTGCCATCTGCGCATCCTATGTAACTTTAAGCTTGTTGAAGATTAAAATATCAGGATAGTGATGTCAATTGTAAGGCCTGACCCTAATGGTTTGCAGGTTTGCAGGCGAAGGCTGGAAGCACTAACAAGGAAATCAAGATGATCAAAGTAAGCCCGATGGACAATAGCAACCCCATACTGGCCAATCCTAAATGAGGTGAGAATGCCATGCTGACAAAACTGCAAAGTGTAGTCAAATTGCCTAAAATCACACCTCTTGCCGTACTCGTTTTTAGTACATCCTGTTCCTTATTTGGCATAGAATGAAGTCGGTGCATAATATAAATACCGCTGTTCACACCCAACCCCAATAACAAGGGAATGACGATAATATTGGCAAAATTGAACGCAATATCCAGCAGGACTGTTGATGCGCCTATAAATATCGCCATTATCAGCAACGGCAGCAGAATAAGAACTGTATCTTTGAGGCTACGATGTATGACCAACACAGCCAGAAAAATGGTGGTCAGTGCATAAATTAGCGCCTCTTGAAAGGCTGATACTACGGCATTACCAGATTCCAGGTAAATTACGGGCAAATCCGTGGCATGAGGTGCTACCGTTCTTACATCGGCGATGAATTCTTTGAGATTTTCTTGATCGTTGAGATTTTTCTTGGGAAATATTTGGTTTCGGTAAATTCCCTCAGGGTTCAACCAGCGTTCTGCCAAATCCCCGGGTAATTTACTCAGTGTGACGATGTCTGCTTGAAGACCCATCAATAGCCTGTTCATAGATTCATTCAGTGTACCCAATAAATTCCATTGCAACTGCGTTAACCTTGCCGCCTGCTCCTCTAAAGGCAGTTTTTCTACAACCTCCATCAAACGCTGCAAGTCACCAAGAAGTCGATACAAATTTTCTGCTCGTGGTTTTGATGGATTTGCAGCCAAACTTCTATCAATACTGGCAAGAAAATTTCTCAATGCCTGTTCATTTCTTTCTAAGCTATCTTCTATCAATGGAGGGAAAGAGGTTATATACAGGCCCAATATTAAAGAGAGATCCTGCATGATTGTCAGTTTTTCTTCTTGGTCATTTGGCAAAAAACTGAATATGGTAACAACGCTTTCGACAGAATCTAGTGCCTCCAACTTCTGTACAGTATTAAGAACTTCCTGCTTGCTGTTAGCCAGCGTTGTCAGTGTTAAAGGAGATGAGTTCTTTGTTTCCAGCAACTCCCTAAAAGTAGAGAGGGATTCGCTTTCGGGATCTCGTAGATTAAGGGGATTAAAATCGAACCGTACTTGAGTCAATAACGTAGCACCGGCCAAGGTGAGTACTAATGCACTCCACTTGATAGCTATCCGATGTTGAATCGGAAAATGATAGACCCATTGAGGAAAGATAGTTTGCTCTGCTTGTACCTTGGCTGGATTTAGCGGAAACAGGATTAGTAATGCCGGCAACATTATCAAAGAAACGATTAAGGCAATAACTATTCCTCCCCCAGCAATTACACCAAGTTCGGAAACACCGACGTAAGCAGTGGGTATAAAAGAAAAGAAGCCCGCTGATGTGGTAATAGCACAAAGTGTGATCGAGGGCCCAATTTTACGAATGGCTTCTGCTAGTGCCTGGGCTTGGGTAAGATTCTGCTGTTGCAATTCCCGATAGCGTAACAAAATCTGAACGGTGAAATCGTCGCTGATACCAATGTACAAAACAGTAAAAGAAATAGAAATCAGATTGAGATGACCCACAGCGAGCGTAGCGAAGCCTGCGGTGAGCGCTAGACCTATGACCAGCAACGTGAAAGTTATCAACACTAACCTCACAGACTTAAGGCCAATCAATAATAAAAGGCAGACCAGGAGCAAAGAAATCGACGAGGCCATCAGCGTACTCTGCTCTATACTTTCCAGCTCATCATTTTCTAGCACCACTTCCCCGGTAAGCCTGACCCGTACATCGGGAAATTGTGTTTTTGCTGTTTCGACGATGGCGCGGATACTATTCAGCGCCACTTCTGAAGGTTGTACAGCGGTGAAATCTAGTTTCGGTTTGAGTAGCATATAACGCTGCGTAGTCAGCAACGCTTCATTCTCTCCAAATATCAATTGCTGCCAGGAAAGATGATAATTTTCATCTTTTATAACTGCCTGTATCGCATTGCTGATTTTTTCGAGCAGCGGATTCAGATCCACTGGTAACTTCCGATCTTCGGTGGTTGTTGTGATAGCTCGCTCTATAATAGAAAATAGGCTGCTCAGACTATTGTCATCAGCCAGAGTACCAATAAAGGGCTGGGCTTCTGCCAAGGTATTGACCAATTCATGAAGTTTTTCGAGATCAAGGTAAAGCAGACCATGACGTTCGAAAAATTTCCCTTCTCCAGGAATGAAAATTGACTGGATGTTTTGTGTGTCTTGAGAGAATTTATTTTTGAGGTAGTTGAGCGCCTCGCTCGTTCTTTCAGGTATCGGCGCATCTATGACAACCAAAATAGCTTCGTTATCCTGCGGAAAAGCTTTAAGAAAGCGCTCTCGATCTTGAAGGAAAGGTAATTTATTAGAGAGGATCTTAGTCGTATCTGTATCGATTCTTAAATTGTGCACAGCATAGTAGACACTGACTACACATAGCATAAGCATGAGAAAAATCAGTGTCTTAGGAAACCGTAAAAGCCAATTTTCTAGCCGCTCTAGAAAATTTACTAAACGTGCACCCATGTTCTTGATGTATTCCTTTATCTTGTGCAGTACAACCGCTTGCCAACAGCAAGCAGCCTAAAAAATGGCTCACTTTGAGCTAATATCTACAAGTTAAATTTGATCCACCCATTTAAATATTTTCTGTTGTAACAGATTTGAAAAAACCAGCTGAATTTTTCTGATTTAATTTATAGCTGCTTATCTCTGATCGGGCTGATAAGCATGCAAAATCCGCTCTAAACTTGCAGAAGCTAAGGCAATATTTCCTGTCAAAGTGTTATCTTATCTTGTCCACAAGATAGATTAATAGTTCGAGCAAACAACTCTTTTTCGACAGCTTTTGCATAACAAATTGATCTACCCTTTTGTTATTGACCGTCTACAGCCTGTAACTACCTTGCACGGTATTTAGAGCTAGTCGTTTCTTTCCGCGGCCTTTTGGAAAATTTTAATTAAACCGAGTGGATGATTGCACCAAACTCTTTCCTGTTCACGGTGAACTTGTCGGGCTGCTAAGAAACTGACATCGGCCTTCAACAAGCTCAGGCCGAACGGTGATTATGTATAAGCGCTCAACAACACCACATGTCATTTTCTCTGGCTTAGTGATTGAATGAGTTCTTGTGTTAACGGCAGTAGTTCATCGATACAATTATTGGGCCAGGCGGGAGTTTAATTAGCATATCTTTAAGCCATGCAGATGGGTCCAGTTCATTGAGTAAGGCGGTACCGAACAGGGTTTGGATAGTGGCTGCATGTTGGTCAGCACACTCTCAAAAAGGTGTCAAGTCTTGCGATGCAATATCCTTTGCAGATTTCCTACTGTGGCTACAACCGCGCACTTTAATATTCCACTCCAGTTGGATGCTCCGCGCCTTATTATTTGTACATGGGCTAATTAACCTTTAATTCTTTCACAAAGACGATGAATTCGAGATCATCTCGAAGTGGAATACCGAAGCGTTCGTTGCCATATGGGAACGGACGACGTTCGTCGGTTCGACGATATACACGGCGCTCGTACCAAGCGATTAGCTCGTTTCGAATTGAGATGACGTGCATTTGCATAATGGTACAGGCGAACTGGTGTGATGCGAATCGCTCAGCTTCCATAATAAGGCGTTTCCCGAGGCCCTGCGCCTGCAACTTCGGTTTCACGACAAACATACCGAAATAGCAGACATTGGCATCGCGTTTTTCTAGATGGACGCAGCCAATAATTTCCTCATTGCGCTCGGCGAGGAGAATGCATTGATTATCAGCGGACAAGATTTCCTCAATCTCGGATGTGTCTGTGCGCTGGCCGTCAATAAAGTCTGCTTCAGTCGTCCAGCCGTGACGGCTGCTATCCCCGCGGTAAGCAGAATTTACCAGCGCGGCGATGCGCGCGGCATCGTGCAATGACCCCTTACGCAAATGCATGCAAAATATTCATGCGATACTTATACCATTGATGCGCTCGGTGTATCGTCAAGGCGCCGCACATGTTCCGTCGCATGCTCGATCGAGATCCTGGAATTTGCACAACATCTTTCATTAGATCCATTGGACATTTCCTTAAAACCAGGCATTTAACTTTCCTTTTTCTTATATATTTTTAATAATAGTACACACCGGATAACCATTGCTCATTCTTAAGATAAAGGAGTTATCTATTATCTTATTCAAGAAATTCAGGATGTAGAATTATTAATTTGCATCCAGCAATCATTCATGACGATCCCTGATTATCAAACCTGCATGCTACCACTCCTGAAATATATAGAAGACGGAAAAGAGTATTTAATGCGTAAGGCTATTGATTCGCTTGCAAATCACTTTCAACTAACACCTGCTGAGCGAATAAAATTACTACCGAGCGGCCAGCAAGCGATATTTCACAATAGAGTTGGCTGGACAAAATCTTATCTTAACGTGAGTTCGACATAAGAATCATCACATCATGATTGGAAGAGCTTGTGTAATATCTTAGGGTCAGAGCTTGCATTTGACATCCCTGTTTTTTTCGCCTGCTTCACAGCCCGACTCACGATAGCATAACTTATACCAAAATACTCTCTTACTTGAGCGAGCGTATGGTGTCCGCTTAAAAACGCCTGAGCCATACCTTCGTCACGGCTTTTATAGCGATCAGCAAAGTAGCTTAATGGTTTAATGGGAGCTTGTTTTTGCTTTCTGGGTATGTCTTTGAGTGATTGTTCAGGGCCAAGTTTACGCTGCATATCATTGACAAAGTCATCATCCAAATAAATCTTGTTCTTCAATCATTGCCAGGGGAGGGTTATTCTTTACCGGCTTTAACAAAAGCCCGATAGCATTGCTGCGCGATAACTGCTCCAGCGCCACGCTTTGGCACTTCGCACCATCTGTGTCCGCACCGGGTTCAAGGCAATATAACGCGCCAATTCCAGCAAATAGGCATCTTTCTGCACCAGGATGGCTTTGAAACGACCTTGAAGCACGTAGCCAACACGCTGATGCTGCCGATTGAAATATTGCGTGTAAGTGCCGTTGAGATACTTCTTCCCTTGGATAGGGTGGGAGAATTGGTTTCAATCAATAAATGGTAGTGATTGTCCATGAGACAATAGGCATGACAATACCAGTCATAACGATTGACCGTGTTCTGTAGCAACAGCAAAAACTGTTGACAATCAATATCATCCTGATAGATATCTTCCCGTGCGTTGCCGCGTGCTGTTACATGATTCATGATACAGTGCCCCGGCAAACTCAATGCGTAGCAATCTTGCTATCTTCGCATCTTATGTAGATTTAAACTTGTTGAAGATTAAAGTATTAGGGTTATGATGTCAATTGTAAGGCCTGACCCTAAGAGTTGTTACCAGCTGTACTGAGAAATATTCAATATGAATAAGAAGGGATGAGGGGGCAGCGAGTGCCAGTCGTTGACCGAACCGAATTGTATTGAGTCTCACATCGAAAATAAACTTTTTAGTGTTAATAGCATTTTCCACTTTTATAGTTTTGGTGATTTCTGTGCCGCTAAATACCGTATAACCTTACTTCCATTTATTGATGGTAATTGGAGGAGGCTTTTGTACATATTCATTGTGATTTCGCATACTTTAATTTTATCGGTTTTATTCATGACTGGTTCTTGTATCAAAGCGAGATCTTGTCCATATTTATTTAATTCTATGTAGATAACGGGTTCAAGAATAGTAGATACCTCCTCCACACTCGGAATATCTTGAGATAACACAAATGAAGTTCTGACAATATCATTTAAGGCTGCAAGACCAGCTTCCCTAGTAGTATGAGAAATATATTTGGTTGAGTTTAATGTTTGCCCCATCTGTGAAAAGAAAAATGGGTAACATAAATTCTCTCCATTCTGCATTAATTCTGTCAGTTCCTGTACTTTGACTTCTGCATATTTTATCGCTGCTTCGTCAGATGCATGTGGCAGATGTTTCTGAACTAATGTTGAAATCATGTTATGGACAGCCGCCGTAGCCTCTTCTTTGCTCTGACCTCCTTTTATCACTTGATAGAATTCACTTTTTATTTTGTTATAGCTTTCTGGGTCGTACCATTTCATTAATGTAAACGCAGAATAGTCTAAAAGTTTCTCATCAGAGGTAATTGCTGTGGAGGATTCGGCGTTAATAATTGGAAGAATGAATGCCTGTGATGCTCCGAAAGATAAGATCATCGTTATTATGAATATAATATAATAAAAATGATTGTTATTATTACTGTTGCGATAAGCTATACTGGCAACACCCGCCGCAACAATACCACAGCAACTCACAATGACAGCATTTAACCAAGCCATTTATTCTCCTTTTTTTCATTTTAGGTAAGATTTATCTATTAACTATCAAATGAAAATTTTGAATATAAGTGCGTTATAACTAGGATAAGTATTTTTTTCTATAATTCAACAAAAAAATGCAGGAAAAATTATAAGTGTCGCAAAATAACGACATTGCTCTGATCAATAGTTTAATAGAAACTATCTTGTAACATCATCCCAAAACGGCTTTCAGAATTACCTGCTGCCTATAAAAATCTGCCCTAATTTCTAGTGCTTCAATTTCCTCATTACTCTGTTAAATCTGTTTTCCGACTTTTTAAACTTGCAGCAAGCTGCATGCATGAATACCTATCTCTGCTATAAGTCTTACTTAGGAGGGGTAGAGGGGGGTTAAAGCTACTTAGCCTATTCTTCATTAGGTGCCGAAATTTTCTTTAAGAAAATATAGAGTTTTAAACTATTTCAATGTCAATTGAATTAGCTTAAAAAATCTTTTATACCAATATAGAGATGAGTCCGCCCAGTAAGCTAAAGCCAGTAGAGCATTCAGCCTTATTCAATTCAGAATTATCAGTAAGGTGCCTCAACAATCGCTTTAAGAATTACTAGATTAAATGATCATTGCAGGATGAGATAATGCTCAACCAAACATGAGAGAAGTATGTTTACCGCCTCACCTTTGTTTAAAATATGCAAATCTAATCGAGCCTAATTTTGCTACTGTATTATTTAAGGCACAAAAAAGGTAGTCACATCAATGATATGCTACTTTACACTGAATCCTGACTACCCTTTTTATAGTTTCTATTCGTTCTTTTTAAATAGAATTCAATTAGAGTCTACAAAATAATTGAATAGCTTATCTGGATTAATCCTCGTGTTTAAGACCTTTAGCTCTATCGTTCAGAAATGGTGAAGATTTTAATTCCCAGTTCATAGAGTTCCCACGTTGTTCAAGAACAGCTGAGTAAATCTCATT
>NZ_FOUB01000177.1 GCF_900114745.1 Nitrosomonas communis
GTTCTTATAAGGGGCTTATGGTGCATGTATTAGGAAAACTGGCTGCGGCTCTGTTTTTCTGGAATTTTTTACGAGTTAGCTCTTAATTCACATTTAACACGGGGCTTATCACACCGCCCTGAGGCGTACCTAGCGTCCGCTTGACGAGCTTTCCATCTGACATTTGCATAGGGGCTTTCAACCACCGTTTTATATAAAATATTATCCACCGATTATTGGTGTGTTTCCTCACCGCCTTCATCAATAACTCATGGTCGATATGGTCAAACAGACCTTTGATATCAAACTCCAATAACCAATTGTACTGCCAACATCTTTGCCGCGTGATTCCCACCGCGTCTAGTGCAGACTTATTTGGTCTATATCCGTAGGAGTCGTCCAAAAAGTGAGGTTCAACGCATGGCTCAAACGCCAGTTTAATTGTCATTTGGGCTATTCGATCCGAAACTGTTGGAATGCCTAACACTCTTTCTCCTCCTTGTTTCTTGGGTATCGCTACCCCCTGAACGGCTGGAGGAAAGTAAGTACCTGATGATAATCTATTCCAAAGTTTATATAAGTTTCCCGATAAGTTCTGTTCAAAATCCTCAAGTGACTTCTGGTCTATACCAGCAGATCCTTGATTGGCTTTGACTAATTTGAACGCTTCCCACACTAATGTCTTGGGAATATTAAATGGTTTTGCTGCCTTCATTATTTGATCCTTCTACAAGTTGAATAATAAATTAAGCTTGTTTAACACTACCCCTTCGCTCCATTTCCATTACAGAAACTTCATCACTACTACGAGTAGCCCCGCCACAGTTCTTGGCCTTGGTACTCTCATTCTTGGAATGTCACTTCCTTGAATTTCTCCCTTTTCATCCAAGCGACTGCTTCCTGTAGTTCCTATAAATGCCTGAACTAGACTCACGTCTCCTGCACACCGGACAGCCCCAACCCAGTAATCAGGTTGCTTGTGGATTTATCCCGCCGCCCCACAAATAGCTGCGGTTTTGATGTCATAAGGGCTTTACGATGCTTCAACAGAGATTCAGTTTTATTCGTCTCTCTAGTCCATACCTCGCCAGCTTTTATCCTCTGACTTTCTTCAACGCTCACGACCACCGCCTTTTACAGCAGCCGCTTGAAGTGGTTTGATACCAGCACCTGAACGCCGATATCGGAGGGTCGATTCCTCCATCATCTATAGAGCTTAAGCTCAAGCTTTACGCAAATAATTTTGCGTTCGTTGTGCGTCTACAGCGCACTTGTGGCGTGCCCCATGTTCGCTGCAGCAATTGATATGGTCTAATAGACCCGGACACTCCAGTTAAGAGAAAATAGTCTTAATTGGAGGATGAAATGGAACCTAGGAAACACTATACAAAGGAATT
>NZ_FOUB01000065.1 GCF_900114745.1 Nitrosomonas communis
TATTGATGAAAGTGGGTTTGCACAGGATGCGCCGCGCACGCACGGTTATGCACCCGCTGGCCAGAGATGTCATGGCACGCATGACTGGCATGCGCAAGGTCGTATCAACGCGATTGGCGCCCTGATCGGAAAGCTATTGATAACCGTCAGCCTGTTTGCAGTCAATATCAGCGCCGATGTATTTCATGGATGGGCGATGCAGGACCTGTTGCCTAAATTGCCGTCACATGCGGTCGTTGTGATGGACAATGCTACCTTCCATAAGAGGCAGGATACGCAAGAGGCCATACAAAACGCTGGGCACACCCTTGAATACTTACCCGCTTATTCTCCTGATCTTAATCCCATCGAACATAAATGGGCACAGGCCAAAGCACTGCGTAAACAACAAAACCAGACCGTTGAGATGCTTTTTAAATCCTATACATTCTGAATCATTCTTAACTGGTTAGGCTATAATTGGATATTGACTGGATTGATTCTGGTCATGGCGGTTAGCTTGTTCAAGATGCTTTCAGTCAATAATCAGAACAGCCGTAAATCAAAACAGCAGCTACAGAAAGGTATTAATTATTTATTTGTACTTAGCATAACCGGTATGGCGCTTAGCATTCTATTTTCTCAAAACAGCAATCAAACAACATCCCAGCAAACTTCTCTTTCCTTTCCGACTCAAGACGCTATCGATCACAGATCTCCACAATCATTTGGCAGTGATGCTGACAACGCTGTAAACGTTGGGGATAGTACGAACTTTAATCCATTACTTAACATAATGCCCGATCGCATGCGCTCGGAGCGTCCAAAGACGACTGATCAGCAGAAAAAAGATGATAATAGTGTAATTAGTTCTGATGATGAAAAAGATTTTCGTTAAGGGGAACTCATCGTGGTCTCATTTGTCTCCTTTATTGATGAGCTTATTATTTGTGTAAGTGGAGGAGCTAATTACATTAGAAAAAATATAAGATAATTAAATTGTTCTTTACTGTGAAGGAAGTTAAATCATTTTAAGCATCGCGAAAATTCTATTACGGTAATTTTCTCGGAAAATTAACATAGTTTTAATAAGCGCTTACTCTCCAAGTCGAAATCTTCCTATCAATCATTTATAAAGTTAGTGTAAGTATATCCCAAATGGATAGAGGTGAATGCACTAATATTTGTCACATTATCATGTGATTAAATATGTATTAATTTATCCGAATCCGACTTTTCAATAACTCTATGCTGAGAATTAAATAGTTATATTACCTTTATTTTAAAAGGAGGTAAGTCAATTGATCACAGAACATTTTTGTACTTCTTGTTTGATTAATGATCACGCTAAAGTTAGCCATAATACTTTATGGATGAGTAACAATTCGCATGCCCGTATCGGGAGCACCACCCGCTTTCTTTATAGTTGTATTAGAGGAATAAGTGATTCTGCTTATGTGAGCGATTATCGCTCGATCAATGGATACAAAGCTGCAGATCACATGGATGGCGATTGTGGTAAGGCTATTGCATCATTAGCAGTGCTGATGCCTTCTTTTTGAATATGGCTTTAAAATTGGCGTAAGCACTTTCGAGGAACTTGATATTGATGATCATAGAAGCGATATAGTAAGACAGCCATTGGTTATATCATAGTACAACCACTTTGGTAGAGTGCTTATCCACTTGGCTATAAGCTTAAAAACCTTATTTTTTCACTATAATTTCACATAAAAATACTGAAATTAGATTCAATCCGGCAGATAGCCGCTCAACTTGGTAACTGTCAAATCAAATCGTAATTAATACATTTTAAAGCAGATCAAAACCTCACTTCATAGCAATAAGAGGTATCGTTACTGGAAAGGATTTTTTATGATTCACACTCTAAAAAAAGATGAGATTCGTTCCCATACTGCTCTACGAGGCTGGGCAGCATTAATGGTAGTGCTCGTTCACTTCCGGTCCTTTTTGCATCCATCGATTGATCCGGATGAGGTAACATTTTTCTTTGCAAAGGGGTACCTTTGGGTAGATTTTTTCTTTATCCTCAGCGGTTTCGTTTTGTCTTATGTCTATGGTATCGAACGTCCTGAGCGTCGTACTTTTCCTGAGGTTACTCGCTATCTGATTGCTCGTTTTGCTCGAATATACCCCTTACATTTCATATCGTTTATAGCTGTTTTTTTGTTCTTTATCACGGGAGCTCTAATTAATTGGGGTTGGGGGGGAGGATTTTGCTGTGTATTCGAGGATGACTTGCGAAGTCCCGAATCACTAATGGCTAACCTGTTCCTTATTCATGCTTGGGGTATGTTTGATTGGGAGACATGGAATCGCCCATCATGGTCTCTCAGTGTGGAGTTTTTTTGCTATCTGGGCTTTGCTTCTCTTCTCGCTATGGAAGGCCGAGGCCGAAAACTCGTTTTACTTGCGTGGTCATGCACTGCCATGTTTTTCTATTGTTTTTATCTTGCTACTAGTAGTGATGTAGATGAAAACTTTCGCTTGTCTATCATACGTGCTGCATCAGCTTTTCTGATTGGAATCATGCTATTCTTAAGGCGTAGGGTGATGTCTACTGTCTCTGACAGATGGTTAACGTTTATTCAGATTGCAGCTGGTAGTATGCTTTTGCTGGCACTACACTTTGGTATCACTGATGTTGTTTCGATTGGTTTGATGGCTTTGATAGTTTTAATTACTTGGGAAGATCGTGGTTTCTTATGCAAGTGGCTCGCTATGCGCCCGATATATACTATGGGGGTATTTTCGTTCTCTATTTATATGTGGCATTATCTTATTAAGTTCGCCGCACTGGAGGATTGGGAATATTATACTGGCCTGACTTTGAACAGTAGTGCTGCCGGATCACTAGTATTCGTTGCTTGTATGATCATCCTGGTCATTCCGATCGCAATTTGGAGTCATCGTTTGCTGGAAATACCCGCACGTATATGGATTAGCTCTCAGTTGAACAGTTTACTTGAAACCAGGTATACGCCTAAATGTGCTTGATTCTATGTATTGTCAAAAAAAGAGTTTAACTTTAAGGACGGTCGCTCAAGTAGTTAAGGAGTTGCTTGGTCGATGCTGGGATGGTTGACCTGTTTAAGTATTTTGTAACACCCCAATAAAGCGCTCTTTTTAAGTTTTGCTCTTTCAGCTTCCTATTGGAAGGGGTTCACGCTCCACCCCGTCCAATTGCAGCTTTTATTCCATTTCTAAATCAAAACTTACTTTGTCGGCTTCACCTTGCCGTATTATTTATACTGTCTGTGGCTTGCCTTCGCGGCATTTTTGATTTAGAAATGGAATGACGGCATTTTTTTACTTGAGCGACCATCCTCACCAGAGATATGGATTGCTGCCGGTATTGGCATTACCCCTTTTCTGCCTTTGTTACGCAGTTACAAAGTAACTGAAAAACAGATCTGATTTACCTTCACCACGAGAAAGAAAATGTACCCTTTGAAAAAAACTACAAACCTATGCTGCCAGTCAAGAGCTTTTACATTTTCATTCTTTAGCAATGGAAAATGATTCCACGTTTTTTCAAGTGGTTGGCGGTATCAGCAGATTAAAAGAGCCGCAAATATACCTCTGTGGACCACCGTAGTTAATAGCGCTAGTCACCAGTTGGTTACAGAAACAAGGTGTACCCCGGAGGCAAATTCATTTTGAGCAGTTTGATTTCCGTTAATGAAATATATTTATGTCATCACAACCTTATTGTTTTGGCTGTTCGTGGTGGGTTTATGGGCTGCATGCATCTAGCCACTTGAATCGGACAATGCTATTAACCGAGATCAAGCGATGACTTATTCCCTTAAATCAACAATACAATAGGCTGCAATAACTTTATAGCCTTCAGTAATATCCGGTAGGAGTCTTTGTCGAATTGAGGTCTGGGTGAGTCCAGAAGTTGGCAAAGTTCCTCTTTTGTTTTGATGGTGCCAAGATAAGCCCAGTTATCGACTATGATCAAATCATCATTTTCCTTTAGGTAGGCCGGGCCCGTAAAAGGCCAGGTATGGATACGCAGTTGAGATAGCACTTCCTTGAGGCGTAGTGAATGCATAAGCAACGGTTCTTCGCCAACACACGCACCGCGGCATTTTTTGAGCTGTCTAGCAAAGCATGGGTTGCCAGCTTTAACCTTTTCCAGCCCAATGATGGCCTTGCAAAGCCCATGTTCGTTTGCCAGATCGGACAGTGCATTGTTGGCTGCGCGCAGACTTTTAAATAGGCCATAGAGATTCGATTGTTCCCCAAAATTTAAATCATGCGCATAAGCTATATCAATATGCAGTCCTGCTTCGGTTTCCTTGAGCGAGATCGAACAGAGCTCGTTATTGCGCCGAAGTTTGCGGTTATGCATAGGTTGAAGCTTTTTCACCAGCTCGACTTCCTTGAGCAGTGCACCGATCTCGCCTCCTGTCTCGATATAGTCAATGCTCCGTACCTGTTGCGAAAGGCTCATTTCTTTTGCTGACGAAACGTCGCCGGTGAAATGAGAAAGAACCCTTTGACGAAGATGCTTTGACTTGCCAACATACAGTGGTAGTTCGCTCTCTCCATAGAATAAATAAACGCCAGGACCTATAGGCAGGCTATCCAGCATCTGCTCGTTCAAATATGTCGGCATGCTTGGGCGTCCAGACAAGGCTTTGATCGCAGCCGCAACTTCGACGGCAGGTATCTGTTGCTGGATTTTTTGCCAAAACTGATGGATAAGTTGCGCATCTGCCAGTGCTCGGTGACGGCCTTTTACCTGCAAGCCATGCCGCTCAATTAGACTATCCAGATTGTGCTTAGGACATCCGGGGAATAGCCGTCTGGAAAGTTTGACGGTACAAATTGTCGTTGCCCGAAAGTCATAACCTTCGCGCTTAAATGATTGTTTTAGAAATCCGTAATCGAACCGGGCATTGTGCGCAATGAAAAGACGGCCTTCTATCATGCGGAATACTTGATGGGCAATTTCTGCAAAGGTTGGAGCATTTGCCACCATTTTGTTTGTAATCCCGGTTAATTTCTCGATAAATGTAGAGATTCTTGTTTCCGGATTGATCAGGCAACTCCATTCTTCAACCTGAGAGCCATCAACCAAGATAATGCCAATCTCGGTGATCCGGTCGACAGAGGCGATAGTACCAGTAGTTTCAAGATCAACGAAGGCTAAGGACTGCATTGGCCGAATTCTCCGCTAAACTTGAGCAACTAAATAGCAACCAAAAATCATGAGGCAGCTCTGAATAAATCACTGCGCCTGATTTTTAACCAAAGAAGGGTTGGGGGCAGAAAAGATAATCTCTGTTATTTTGCCTTGCACTACCATAAATATCACTTACATTCATGGCTGGATGACAGGAATCCCAATTAATGTGAAAATGGAATAGGAGAAACGAAACTACTGACTGGATTACCATAGTTAAGTATACCATGTCAAAGATTAGATTACTGAGGTGGTAGATAATATAAACTAACCTAACTTGAAACTGGTTTTTTATAATCTAACTAGGCGAGTACGCCATCTAACTCGATATTGCAACCTTTAAGATACTCAAGTCCTGCATGCATAATCTTGCTGCCATAACCCTTGCCGCAATATGATTTTTTAACAATATAAAGTCCAACAAAACCAAAGGAATCACTGTATTTAACAGCAGATAAACAGACAATAGGTTCATTGTTAAGTAAGCCTAAAAAAACCGCTCTTATTGGCTGCGTAAGAACAATCGCTACCCTCTAAACCAGGATTCCAACCTTCAGATGCAGCTAATTCAATCGCGAAATCCAACTCTTTTTTGGTCATCCTTTTTATAATGTAGATAGCGTTCATGAAATTCTCCTTTGTGCGTTGGGTTAGCGTATAACTAAAAAGCTACATAACTTGTGCCAAGCCTACAACTGAAAGGGCACGGGTATTGTATTTTAGGGGTGGCTGGATTTAAGCGTCCCCAAGGGTATTTCAAGTAATTTATTGTTGGAATGAAGATTTCTCCATAGTAAAATCATCCAAATAGCCTTGCTATCTTAATTAGAAAAGATCTTTTTTAAGCCATTCATGGGGGATTTGATATATATAAAGTTATCGATAATTTCATGTTGTGGCGGATCCAAGTTTGAAGTGCAACTTTTATAAAGTTAACAAGAGGCAAGCTGAGATAACATCCGAGCTTCTTGAAGGGATACTGGCTACCCTGGCAGAGCTAAAATCGCGCCATATCCTGGCGGGCCGACTACCAGCCAAACATGCTGAAGGGGTAACAGAAAAGGATCAATAATCAGCTATCTCTCCACCCCAGCACAAATGTCACACTGTATATTTGACAATGGCAAGGAATTTGCAGGATATGAAACTATCGCCTCAGAGCTGGAAGCAATCCTCTACCTTGCACCTTCCTATCATTCGTGGGAGCGAGGATTGAATGAAAACAGCAATGGTATACTACGACAGTATAGCGTAACCAGTTAAGAATGATTCAGAATATATAGAATTTGAAGAGCATCTCAACGGTTTGGGTTTGTTGTTTACGCAGTATTTTGGCGTATGCCCATTTGTGCTAGATGAGACAATGAGAATACTCTTTGAATCATTTCTATCTGGTTTTGCTATATTTCCCCAGGAATATGAAATTGACTGGTGTTTCCGAAGAACAAGAGCAGCGGGCAGTTGATCGTCTTGATTACCGACCACGCAAAGTACCCGGATTTAGAATGCCGCATGAGGTGTTCTTCGGCGTGCCGGTAAGTTTATACCAAACAGTCATCAAAAGTTTTACTTCGAATTTGAACCCACGGGTTGAAAAAATATCTATCTGACTATTATACTAAGCACACCCGCCCTTATTGCATCTTCGACCAGGACGAACTAGCTTTATCCACAAGCTGCAACAGCTAGATCTTATTCCATTTCTACATCAAAACTGATTTTGTCGGCTTCACCTTGCTGTATTATTTGTACTGTCTAAGGCTCGCCTTCGCGTCATTTTTGATTTAGAAAAGGAATTACCGCTAATGTACGTGCTGATAGTAAAAGAGGAAAGGTGCTGTTTCAATCTAAAACAGCAGATAGAGTAGAGCAATACAAAATGCTGCAAAAAACCCTTTATCAACTACAAAGTTGATGATGCGCTGCGATATTTTTTGTCGTGTTATAGATAACTACGGCGACATCGGTGTATGTTGGCGATTGGCACGGCAATTAGTAACAGAGCATGGCATCGCAGTGCGGCTGTGGGTAGATAATGTAGCTAGCCTGCAGCGCATTTGCCCGAACGTCGATGCAACCCGAGAAGTACAAAATTGTCGAGGAGTAGAAGTGCGGCACTGGGTTGAGCCATTTCCAGACTTAGCACCGGCTGAAGTAGTGATTGAGACATTTGGGTGCGAGTTGCCTGATAATTATGTGAAGGCGATGGTACCCACCGTATTTAATTCCACAGACCAAGCTCAGAGCAGGCTTTATTCTGCAGGGAGAGGGAAGATAAAGCGCGTATGGATTAATCTGGAATACTTGTCGGCAGAGCAGTGGGTAGAAGGTTGTCATGGTCTACCTTCGCCACATCCGTGCCTACCGATGATCAAGTATTTCTTCTTTCCCGGTTTTACTCCCCTGACTGGTGGGTTGCTACGAGAAAAAGGACTGCTAATGCAACGGGATGGGTTGCAACACAATCTGGCAGAATTGTGGTGTCAGCTTGACTTGCCTTTGCCTATTTCCTCCGAAACCACAATTTCGCTGTTTTGCTATGACAGTGCGCCGCTAAGCAACCTACTGGATGCTTGGGTGGCTTCAATCACAGCGATACGTTGTCTGTTGCCAGAGGGCAAGGCATTGGAACAGGCAGCGAGCTGGGCTGGACGAACAAGCCTGGCAGTAGGTGATAGCGTGCAGCGCGGTAATTTGGTCTTGCATGTCATCCCTTTCTTACCGCAGGAGCATTATGATCTTCTGTTGTGGGCGTGCGACTGCAATTTCGTACGCGGCGAGGACTCCTTCGTGCGAGCGCAGTGGGCAGCGCGGCCTCTGATTTGGCAAATTTATCCGCAACAGGATAACGTGCATCAGATCAAACTCAATGCTTTCCTTGATCGCTATTGCCAAGGATTAGCAGAAGAGGCCGCTGCCGCATTGTGTACTTTTCACCACAACTGGAACAGCGGTGAGTGCTTGGATTGGAATAATTTCTGGCAGCATCGTGCGGTGTTACAAAGCCATGCCGTAGCTTGGGCCGGGCAGCTCGCGCAGCTTATCGACCTTGCATCTAACTTGGTAAGTTTCTGCGAGAATAAAATGTCTTCTAAGAATTTAAATTTTTAAGCGGAATAAGAAGTAAGCGAAAAATTTTTATGATCTATGTATTTGATATATAATCAACAATTATCTGAAAACATTGTTGGCATAGTAAAGGCAATTGAATTTTTAAAAGTGCTCGGAGTATAATAACAATATTTATCACCCCTAGAATTATTAGATGAAAACAGCCCAGGAACTTCGTGTAGGTAACGTGTTTATGGTTGGCAACAGCCCTATGGTTGTGCTGAAAACAGAATTTACCAAATCCGGCCGCAACTCTTCCGTAGTAAAAATGAAATTCAAGAATCTGCTCACCGAATCACCCAGTGAAGCAGTGTACAAGGCAGATGACAAATTCGACATTGTTGTGCTGGATAAAAAGGAGGTCAACTATTCTTACTTTGCCGAACCCATGTATGTTTTCATGGATGCTGAATATAACCAATATGAAGTTGAAGCGGAAACCATGAGCGATGCGCTCAATTTCCTGGAAGATGGCATGCCTTGCGAAGTGGTATTTTACAATGATAAAGCCATTTCGGTCGAACTACCCAACTCGGTAGTACGCGAAATCACTTATACCGAACCCGCCGTCAAGGGTGATACCTCCGGCAAGGTAATGAAGCCTGCTAAAATTGCTACCGGCTTTGAATTGCCGGTACCGTTGTTCTGCGAAATCGGCGACAAAATCGAAATTGATACCCGTACACTGGAATACCGCAGCCGGGCCAAGTAATTTTTCCCATCTACAACAGAAATAACAAGGAGATTATTGGCTCCTTTGTTATTTCTAGAGTGTGAACACATGCACAATGTTTTTATCAGTTCGCTGAAAAAGCTATTTCTTTTTATTCCGAGTATATATAAATTATTTCAAAAGTTGCGGATGAGTTAGGCTAGTTATTCGGAACCTATTGGTTAGGCATTCTTTTTTCCTGACATATCTTTCTCCAGTCTCGATTTCTAAATAACGGATAGATTGTCACTTCAATCAGTTTCTTTAAAATAAAAAGCAAAAAACTACAACTTTAAACTTGAATCCGCCTGAGACTTTGACTTTCAATGTTTTGACTCACATGCAGCTAGTTTAAAGATTAGCGTGAAAGAGCCCATGCTGAAGGCGAGCAAACCTCTGGCCAGTGAAGGCGATGATACGATAAATCATTATCAAGTTTTGGCTGGTGTGATAATGCCGAACTTGATCAGAGCTTTAATCCAACGCGGAGCATTACGTTGAACGGAAAGTGCTTCATAGTCAGTGGCTGAATCCCGGTAATGTTCGTGCCGTTTGAGCATGAAGAAAACAGTGCGTAGTATTTTGTGGCCGATAGCCACGATTGCGCGTTTATAGCCGCGCCGGACGACGAGAGACTGGAACTTCGATTTGAACACCGATCGGGTACGACTGGCGGCATGAGCGAACTCGCAAAGTAACCGTCGGACATAAGGGTTGCCCTTGCGGGCACACCCAGATTTACGTTTGCCAGCGGATTCATGGTTGCCGGGACAGATGCCGACCTTTGATGCCAGACGATCGGCGCTGCCGAAGGCATTCATATCGGTGCCCATTTCGACGAACAGCCTGGCTGCACCCATGAGATCGACGCCAGGCAAGGTTTGCAATAGTGCCAGCGTATTTGTTCATCCTTAAGTTCATCCAGAAGCCTGGCATCGAAACGGGCAATACGTTCTTCGATCTCCTCGATGTTGTTCTATAAGTTCGTTGAGCACAAAGTAGTGGCTTGCTGTCAGCTCCTCCTGCAGGGCGTCGAAGATTTCCTCACGGCTGGCCTTGAGCCGCCGACTGGCGAATTTGAGTACCTCATGTGGCGATTGTCCAGCGATGATCGCCTTGACCATGGCCCGGGCAGCTTGACCATGCAGATCGCTGATTACTACGCCAAGACGCATACTACCTCAGTCAGCATTTTGTGCAGATGGTTCTTCTGGAGCCAACTGACTGACCAGTTTCTGTCGCTGACGGGCAATCAGACGCAACTCGCGTAATCTCGCCGGCGGTATAAATGATCCTCGCTGTAGGCCAGCGCGCGCCAGCGTCGTCAGGCAACGGGCATCACCTACGTGCGTCTTATTCCATTTCTAAATCAAAACTGATTTTGTCGGCTTCACCTGGCCGTATTATTTATACTGTCTGCGGCTCGCCCTCGTGTCAATTTTGATTTGGAAATGGAATTAGTGCCTCGCTATTCGTTAAAGCGCTGCGCTGGCTAAATTTAGTTTGGACGTAATAGTTTAATTTGCCAATTTACCTTCTGGTAATGGCTAAATTAATAATCAAGCGATCTTCTGAACAAAGACCCTATAAAAGAATCAAAAATAAGGTCAAAGAAGTTATCGACATAATACTGAACGATAAAAGTCGAAGATTGAATGTAATATTCAAAAGAACGTTGTTAAGTTTCAAGTGACCTTCGGTAATCTCAAGAAAGATATTAAAGATATAAAAGGAGCGTTGCTGAGTTTTTGTCGCTCCTAATTTCGTGGTGCTCCCCTGCTCTGGGGAGCGATTTTCCATCTCTTGATTGTTAAAAGGGAATTCATAATGAGAATTAGACCTACTACGATCACAAATTTCGCTAAGATGGCGACGAGCAGTATATACCAGAGAAAAGAAGACGAAACGGCGAACAGTCAAATTTATGACCAGATAGCAGCAGGTTATGACAATGATTACGGTAGGATTTTTAAGCGCGTCAAACATGAGATTGAAATTCAACTCTCACAGTTGCCTTTGGGTTCTCCTTCGATTATCGATGTGGGGACTGGCACGGGTGAAAATATTTTAATGGCAGAAAATGTTTTCGGATGCTTGAATGAAGTATACGGAATCGATATTTCCCGTAAGATGCTGGAAATTGCTAAAGAAAAGTATCCTGCTATGCAGATTGTCCAAGCGAGCGCACTTACCATGTCGAATTTCATACATCATAAAGCTGATGTGGTTTTTATTCACTTTCTCTTGTCATATGTATCCATAGATAAACTTCTGCCACTAGTCTCAGAACTGCTTAAGCCAGAGGGGTATATTTCAATAGCATCGTCTCTTCTCAGTTCATGGCCTAAAGGGCAAAAACTCGGAATTCCATTGGGATTAAGTCCCAGCTCTGCTAAGCATTACATACCTAAGAGCTCTCAAGAATTGAGGAGCAAGCTGACCGATTTCGGATTTGAGGAAATTGATTCTGTCGAAATCCGCAAGCGCATGATCTTCAATTCTATCGACGATGGTTATCGATTCGGTTTCGAGCAGGGCTGGATCTATCAGTTATTTGAGCTCTTGGACTGCGCTGGCAATCCGGAGAGATTCGCTAAAGACTGGGGTCATATTATTCCCTATGATGATGAAATCCATATCCATATAGGCTTATATAAGAAATCTAAAGCAGGAAAGGGGAGAGAAGCGCTTCTTCATCTTTAATGGATAGTCTCGGTTAAATGGTTATAATTCCATTTCTAAATCAAAACTGACTCTGTCGGCTTCACCTTGCCGTATTATTTATAATGTCTGCGGCTCGCCTTCGCGTCATTTTTGATTTGGAAATGGAATAAGGATAAACAACCGTGAAAACAGCAGAGTTGTTAGAGCAGCGTTTACAGCTTGCATACCGATGATATAGGGGTATGGTCAATCCGAATACCGGAATGCTTGAGTATCTATACTTTCCCCAGACCGATGTTTTCGTCCATGAGAACTCCCGATTCGGGATGCCGCCTCGGTATGGGGCGTACAAATACTCAGCGATTTTTTAAATTGAAATGAGCTTAGATTACTGATTGCAAAGTTACTGCAGCACTATAGTGATTCCCTCGTTTAACGCGAAGGCTACCCGATCCTTGATTCCAGTCGCTTGGAGAAGCATTAGTCCATAGCGCTTTTATGATTCTTGCTCTGCTGCATGCCCTTTCACTCCACATAGCTCAGCATGCGTCTGCTGGCCAGTGTTGTATTCCTCAGAGTTTTACAAAGCACAGTTCAGATTTTCAACTATTACTGAACTTGGAGCAGATACTGTATTGGATTCATCGATGGTGGGATGCCGGGCACGGGTGTTATTCTCATTTCTATACTAATGTCCGTTGGGGTTGCGGTGAATGCTCTAGTTGCTGCTGATGCGTCTATTTCTGTCACACTGAGTACAGTGAAAATTATTCTTTTTGGCAGTTTCGCCATGCTCAATCTAGAGTTGGCTCTAATGGGTCTTCTCATTGGCCTTTGCACGACTCCGGCTGTATTGGTTGATCGTATACTGCTAGAGCATATTCCGGCAGGCATACACACTTGGCTCATGGAATTAGTCATTATTGTAAGCGCTATTGCGCTACTTTCCCGAATCCTATGATTGTTTCCCAAAAAAATTAAATTGTTGGATTTACATAAAGAGAAGAATTGTTAATTGAATCCCCTGGGTTTTTCAATGGATCAATAGTTTGAGCCGAGCTGCAGTGCCGGATTTCTTCTGGTGATAATAATATACCCTTCAACTCTGTCGGTGATATGTTGTCAATCGACTCCAGCAATCGGCAAAGATTGAATCATTCTGCTCATTCCAGACTGCTTAATGCAAGATGAGAGATTTTTGGATCGTTTAACAGAAAGCGTACTCAAAATATAGCGTAACTAGTTAAGAATGATTCAGAATATATAGAATTTGAAGAGCATCTGAACGGTTTGGTTTTGTTGTTTACGCAGTGCTTTGGCGTATGCCCTTTTGTGCTAGATGAGACAATGAGAATACTCTTTGAATCATTTTTAGCTGGTTTTGCTATATTTGGCTTTATATATTTCTTACTTTAATAGAGAATGACTTTTATTTTTCTCGACATAGGCTTGCCCATTTTCCCAGATTTCATAATTTGAATGCCGTATTTCTTATGAACTCATCAGCTCGCGCGTTGATATCTTTGATTACGTTATGGATAATTAGAATCTTGTTTATCCACAGTTTGATCGTCCTTGCCGGATGCAGCGGAGTTTCACGAGAGGATTCGCTGCTAAAAGATCCTGCGCGCCAAGCCGAACGCGATAGAATGGTGGATGAAGAGATCATTCCCCAGGGCATCAAGGACCCGAAGATCCTGGCTGCAGTGCGTCATGTTCCTCGCCATAAGTTCGTTCCTTCCGATTACTCTGATCTAGCCTATTATGACATTCCTCTCCCGATCGGCCACGGCCAGACGATCTCGCAACCTTCTCTTGTTGCGCTTATGACCGAAGCCCTGGCATTGGAAGGAGCCAAGAGGGTGCTTGAGATAGGAACCGGTTCAGGATACCAGTCTGCGGTTCTGGCTGAGATTGTGCCGGAGGTCTTCACCATAGAAATCGTCGAGCCCTTGGCGACAAAGGCCGCGCATACACTGGCGGAACTAGGTTACCGCAACATCCACGCGCGCGTTGGTGACGGTTATCGAGGCTGGCCTGAAGAAGCGCCTTTCGACGCCATTATTGTAACCGCCGCACCCGATCATGTACCGCAACCGCTCCTTGATCAGCTCGCTGTTGGGGGACGTTTGATTCTGCCAGTTGGCCGCGACTACCAGACCCTGGAGCTCCATTACCGAACTGCTAAAGGCTTTGAGCGCAAAATCATTACGCTCGTGCGGTTTGTCCCGCTCGTGCGCGAGAGACAACAAGAGTAGATCGTGCAGATAGAGAAATCTAAGCAAGATTCGTCTACACTTCCCCGGCACATCGGTTGGTTTACGGCTAGCTGCGTCCTTGTCAGTAGTGTTGTCGGAACTGGCATTTTTACCACCACCGGCTTCATGGCCCGCGACCTCGGCCATCCTGGTTTGATCCTCTCAGTTTGGCTGGTAGGGGCGCTGATCGCACTCGCAGGGGCCCTCTCCTATAGTGAGCTGGGCGCGGCTTTTCCGGTCGCCGGCGGAGAATATACATACCTGCGCCGCGCCTATGGGCCATTTGTTGGATTTCTTAGTGGATGGACGTCTTTCACCATCGGCTTCAGCGCCGCCATTGCAGCAAGTGCCATGAGCTTTGTCGCCTACTTTCTCCAACTCCTTTCGCTTGATGACGAGGGAAGATTTCTATCTACAGTCTTAGCCTTAGCCCTCCTCTGGTCCATTACAGGCTTCCACCTGGCAGGCGGTGGAGCAGGAGGCGCTCTCCAGCGCAGCCTGACGGTGCTGAAGGTGGGCGCTATTCTCTTATTCATGGTAATGGGACTGATGTTCGGGACGGGCAACTGGGCACATCTTGTTACCACTGACACTCAGCCTGTCCTTAGCATTGGATCCTATGTCGTGTCGTTAGTTTTTGCCCTTTATGCCTATTCTGGCTGGAATGCCGCAGCATATCTGGCGGGAGAGATCACTGACCCTGCCCGTACTATTCCTCGGACGATGATTGGCGGGACGCTTTTCGTGGCATTGCTTTATCTCATGCTGAATGGATTCTATTTCTACGCTCTGCCGGTGACGGAGCTTGCTACGCCACCGCTTTTGCCCGTTGCGGATAAAGTTGCGCGAGCCATGCTGGGCCTCGAAGCCGGCCGATTCGTAACTGTCATCTTGTGCCTCTCGATTGCAGGAGCCATGAGCGCCATGGTATGGGTCGGATCGCGCGTCTACTATGCCATGGCACAAGATGGGCTGATTCCCTCCGTCTTTGCGCATACCTCTGGCAAGCAATGCACTCCGTTCAACGCCATTCTGCTGCAAAGCCTCTGGGCCTCAGCCCTGATTGTATCGGGGAGCTTTGAGCAGCTGGTGATTTATAGCGGTTTCGCATTGGTAATTTTCAGCGCACTCGCAGCCGGTGCAGTATTGATTCTGCGTCGACGGGAACCGGATTTGCCCCGCCCTTATCGCACGCCTCTTTATCCGGTTATCCCAGCATTCTATGTGCTGGTGTCAATCGTCATAGTTGGGAGCGTGCTCTATGAACGACCGTTAGAAGGGGGGGTTGGAATTGCGACCATCTTAGCTGGGACGCCACTATATTTACTCTGGCATCGACTCCGTCGTATCGGGAAAGGGGGCACATGACCTGCAGCAAAGTTGCCGCCTTTATCCCATTCATCAAAAAGCCGCCTATTTCGAATGTGTTACTCGGCCGCTCTGTTCAATGCTGAACCATGGTGCCACGTAATATCGACATCTGGTTTTACTGGGAGTATAGTTTATTCCAGAGCAGCCTCCTTTTAATAACCATTTGATTTAAACGTGAGCGCTTATACCACTCTGAGACAACCTAATTGCAAGGGTAACTCTCCATTCATGGCAAGAAAGAGTGCCTATGTCTTCTCTGCGTCGAGACGTGGCGAGCGACACCGGATGCTGTAACTCTCGTTGCTTTCATGACAAACAGTCTGATCAGCATACCGTTTGCACTTACCCTGATAATTTATATCGATTTCAAGGTAACATTGAATTGACGTTCAATTTTCGTGCGCCAATTGATTCATACTTTGTCATTGCATACCTAACAACTGGAGGATACGGTGAACGGTACCTTAAAGAAGGGAGTGCACACGCACTGTACGCTGCTGCCCAAGCAGCTAACTGTTGATCCAGTGGATTGATACCGTGGCGGCACTACCGATTCGCTCGCTCGCTTTGATTGTGCGCGCACTCGAAGGGGGTGGAATGCAGCGCATCGTTCTGCAGTTGGCCGAAGCCTTTGCGAAGAGTGGCATTCAGGTGGAGGTCGTAACAGGCCATGGTGCTGGAGAAACATGCAAGCTATTGTCAGGCGTGCGCATTCGGTGTCTGCCCCGCAGCAATGCACTCATCAGTAGCCTTGCATTGCTCCAGGCGCGCCCTCATGATGTGCTCCGATTGTTGCCTCTCTTGACACCGCTGAAGCCGGATATGTTCTGGCGCTTACCCGCATTGATAGAGTATATGCGAACTGAAAGGCCTGATGCCGTTCTAGCGGCAGGAACCCAATCCAATCTCGCGGCTATCATGGCGCGCGCTGCTGCCGGCCTTCTTGCTAGGCTGGTAGTCAGCGAGCACAATACGCTATCCATCGTGGCGCACCGCGGCCACGGACTGTTCCGACGTGCCTACCCTCAGCTCGTTCAGCGCTTCTACCCGGAAGCGGACGCGATTGCTGCCGTATCCCGTGGGGTGGCACAGGACTTGGCCCATACAGCGCACCTTCCCGAGGAACTAATTACGCTGGTCTATAACCCTGTCGATGCCGAAATGGTTGTTCGCGCCGGCCAGATATCGGTCGAGCATCCCTGGCTCACTGACCGCTCGCGCCCGCTCATTCTCGGCGTGGGGCGTCTGCACCGCCAAAAGGATTTTCCAACGCTTATCCGTGCCTTTGCTATTGCGCGCAAGGAACGCGATTTGCGACTGGTAATTGTGGGTGAGGGAAGCGAGCGCAAAATGCTGGAAACACTATCTCATCAGCTTGGCATGCAGGACCACGTTCTCATGCCTGGCTTTGTCGACAATCCTTTTGCTTGGATGAGCCACGCCTCGCTATTTGTCTTGTCCTCGGCATGGGAAGGCTTTGCGCTCGTGCTGCTCGAAGCGTTAGCAAGCGGTTGCCCCGTCATCAGTACCGATTGTCCGAATGGCCCACGTGAGATCCTGCAGGATGGAACATATGGTACGCTGGTGCCAATCGGAGATCCTCAAGCAATGGCGAGCGCGATGCTTGCGACCTTGGCAGCTCCGCCGAATGCGGAATATCTACGAGCACGTGCTGCTGAGTTTTCGGTTGACGCCACCGTCGCGGGCTATCGCAGACTGCTGGAGGGTGCAGAGTAGACGTTGTTGAATTTGCGCTCTTTAAATAAAGCATTTGGGTGGAGTTTACCTCTTGAAAGAAGTAGAGAGGGGATGTGATTCCTGTAAAAAAGAAGAATTACGGTAGAGGATATGGACGCGTTAGAGAGCGGCTATTCAGACTACCTTGCGAACCGCTTAATCATTTTTTCTGGAATGCATGGGTATGTGAATGACAAAAGTTAAATTACCATTCAGGGCGCCTTGTTTTGTCTTCATTCGCATTAGCATTACTTTTTTTCATCAATAGTGGTTTTAGGCACTGCCAGCACTTTATCGATGCGCAATCCATCGAGATCAACGATTTCAAAGATCCAGTTTTCCCACTCACACCGATCACCCGTTTGTGGGATTCTTCCCAAAAGCAGCATCACCATGCCACTTAACGTGTGATAACGCCCGCGCTCTTCTTCCGGTACTGCATTTATCTTGAGCCGATCTTTAAGTTCAGGAATCGGGATCAGGCCATCAAGTAGCCACGAGCCATCATCGCGGGAGACTGCCCAGGATTCTTCAATTTTGTGCGGCACGAATTCACCGGTAATCGATTCCAATACATCTTGCAACGTCACGATACCCTGTACCTCGCCATATTCATCCACTACGATGATCATTTGCACACCGGAATTCTTGAATTCCTCCAACAGCTCCATACCCGTGAGTGATTCCGGAACGAAGATGGCCGGCTGCAAATCTTTGATGAGATTCGGCTGCTCGCCACGCAGGGTTTGCGCCAGCATTTGACGCGCGTTCGCTATCCCCAAGATATCATTCCAGTTGCCGCGCACCACGGGGAAGCGCGAATGTGGGCTCATCTCAAAACGTTGCAGATTTTCTTCCAGGCTTTCATCGGCATCAAAATGGATGACTTCACTGCGCGGCACCATAAACGACGCGATCTGGCGGTCATCCAGGCGGAATACGTTTTTTACCATTTGGTGCTCTTGCTGCTCGATAATACCCGTTTGCGAGCCTTCTTCCAGTATCAGATACAGTTCTTCTGCGGTCAGCGGTTGCCGGCCAATATCTTTAATACCGAATAGGCGCAATAAAAGTTGCGTTGAAGCCGAAAGTAGAAATACAAAGGGCTTCGCCAAGGTCGCAAGTAACGTCATGGGGCGAGCCACCAGCCGTGCAAGCGGTTCGGGATTAATTTGTCCTAAACGCTTAGGAACGAGCTCGCCCAGCACGATAGAAAAGTAGGTGATGGTCACGATCACGAAACCGGTGGCCAGATAGCCGGCATGAGGCGGGGGGATACCTAGCGTAGTGAGGCCGGTACTCAAAGGCCCGGCTAATGCTGCTTCACCGACAATACCGTTCATGACGCCAATCGAGGTAATACCGATTTGTACGGTGGATAGAAACTTAGTAGGGTTATTGCTCAGTTCCAAAGCAGCCTTGGCCGCATGATCACCTGCATTGATGAGTTTTTGCAGGCGGGCCTTGCGAGCCATGACAAGCGCAATTTCAGACATGGCAAAAATGCCGTTAAGAATAATAAGCCCAAAAAGTAGCGCAATTTCCATAATGAGAGCGCCCGGTTGCGCCCAGGTATTAATAAATCAGTAATTTATCAGACAATAATAAAAATTATTAATTTATTAATGATCGCTATTTTCTGCGAGCAAGCTGCTTCCTTCGCCTGCCAATGCTAAGAAAAAACTTGTTGATTAGTCCGCTTGTAACTTATGGATGTTTAGCAATGTTATCTTAGCCCTTTGGGGACTTTACACATTTTTGATAGCTACGCTGGAGAGAAAAATGGGGGAAGAGAGAAAAAATGAGCTATAGCATATCCCATATAAAATGATTTAAATTTCATAAGCGGTAAAGAGCTGCTCAATGGAACACCCTTCTCTTTTTCTGATGGCTTTGGCCTGA
>NZ_FOUB01000035.1 GCF_900114745.1 Nitrosomonas communis
GCGTCAAACTCTGATAATCTCTCATTTGATTCTCCTAGCTCTTGATCAAGCTAAAAGAATCACGGTGACCGTATCACACGGTCAAACCTTTAATAGTCCCCCGGCATAGCCGGGGGATTACCTTATTTATTTAAATAGGTAAAGTGAAGTGTTTTTGCATAGGGGAAGGCAAAGTTGAAGCTAGATGAGATTAGGTAGTCAGGCTAGGTGTGTCCAGATTAAATCACCGCGCCAGCACTGCTTGCTACTCCCTCAAACTTATATTTCCTTCATAAATACTTTTGAGCGACGCTGATAATTGTAAAGATTCTGCTTGCTCCTAGGCAGCTTATCGAGTGTCGTCTCTGTGAAACCCCTTTCAATGAACCAGTGGGCTGTGCGCGTGGTTAAGACGAATAGCTGGAGATAACCTTGCGCTAAGGCTTGCTGTTCGATATGTTTAATTAACGTACTGGCACAGCCAGTCCTGCGATAGTGCGGATGAACAGCTAGGCAAGCCAGCTCGCAAGCGCCTTCGTTCAGGAAAGGGTAAAGTGCAGCACAGGCAATGATCATATTATCGTGTTCCAGAACGGTAAAGTGATCAATCTCAATCTCTAATAATTCGCGATTGCGTCTAACCAGCACGCCTTCATTTTCTAATGGCTCAATTAATTGCAAAATGCCACCTATATCGTCTATTTCAGCTTTGCGTATGGTCTGCAGAGGCCCTCGCGTGATCATGCTGCCAATACCCTCATGGGTAAATAATTCCTGCAACAAAGCACCTTCTATATGACGGCTAATCAGATGAACTCGCGCAACACCATTTTCACAAGCATGTATTGCGCAGGGGAGATATAACTGAATGTCATCTGTTGAATCGATGGGCGTGATGAATTTTTTTATTACTGATTTTGCTTCCGCAACTGTCAGTTCACGCCATAAATTGCTCCTCTGGTCCGTAGATTCGTGCATGACGCCAAGCGGGTTCATTAAAAATATAAGTTTTTCTGCCTGAAGCGCAATAGCTACTTCGGTGGCAACATTTTCCAGTGTGAGATTGAAGATTTCGCCACTAGGTGAGTAGCCGAGGGGTGAGAGTAAAACGATTTCTCCATTTACCAAACGTGAACGGATAACTGAGGTGTTAATTTTCCGTACTTCCCCGCTATACATAAGATCAATACCTTCAAGTATGCCGATGGGGCGGGCTATAACAAAATTACCGCTAGCAACATGAATGGCAGCATTAGCCATGGGTGAATTGGGTAATCCCATAGACATCAAAGCTTCGATTTCAACACGCACTTTCCCGACTGCTTCTTTAACACATTGAAGCGTGGGATTATCTGTCACGCGTATTCCATTTACATACATTGCTTCCAAATTATGCTTTTGTAATCGGGATTCAATTTGTGGTCGCGCGCCATGTACCAGAATTAACTGGATTCCCAGGCTTGCTAGCAGGTTGAAATCGTGAACCAGTTCAACAAAATTTCCATCAGCTACAATTTCGCCCCCAAATGCGACCACAAAAGTTTTACTACGAAATACGTTAATATAAGGCGCAACGGAACGTAACCAAGTGACAAAATCAGCATTTTGTGCCATGTTTAAGTAATGTTGTTATGAGTTTAATGATCACTTAGAGCTTTTTCATGAGAGCATGCTGATCAGCGATATTTTATTAGAAGAAAAGCAATCTCATGTATTTTGAAACTATACTCACCGCACTTCAAAATCCGGTTTTTATAATCCCTCATCCAGCTTTCTCCCGGCGGGAGAAAGTATTGATGCCAAATTTTGAAGTGAGGTGAGTATAAAAAGCTTTTGTCTATGGATGCAAAATTTATTCAATAATCTCCCCATAAAGCCTGCATGGTTGCTATCGCAGTGAGTGCCGCAGTCTCAGTTCGTAATGTGCGCTGGCCTAGGCAAATTGGAACAAAACCCATCGCATGGGCCGCTTTTTCTTCTTCTGTGGTAAAGCCCCCCTCCGGCCCAACAAGCAGTGACAGGGGGGTATCAATGTTTGGCAACGAGAATTTGGATAAGCGCCTGTTTGCTGTAAGTGAAAGCAGAAGTTTATAAATGGATTGATTCTCTATATTATTTCGTTTACTTTCAAATTCTTGATTGAACCAATCCGATAGCGTTAGTAATGGGTATAGTTTTGGAATACGATTTCTACCGCATTGTTCACAGGCAGCAATGATGACTTGTTGCCAATGCAATACCCGTTTATTTGCACGTTCTTCTGAAAGCCGTACAACACTACGATTTGCCGTAACAGGTTGGATACAGTTAACACCGAGTTCTACTGATTTTTGTATGATCCAATCCATTTTCTCATTAGAGCAAACAGCTTGTATCAAACTGATAGAAAGGGGCGATTCACGTTCGATTGCGTGAAATTCTGAGAGAATCACTGTGCTGGCCGATTTATCAAGATGATGGATTGATCCAGAGAATTCACCCCCTTCTCCATTGAATAAAATCACTTTGTCGCCTTGCTTAAGGCGTAGCACGCGCGTGGCATGATGGCCTGTATTTGTAGGCAAAGTAATGATTTGACCCGGTATCATAGGGCCAGGGTAATAAAAGCGTGCAGTCATAATGAATAAGGGCCTGAGAGCAGGTGAGTTATGATTCCATGATAATATAGCAAAGACAAACAAGACCTACGATAAGGAGAAAAAATATGGCAAGTCTTGAAACACCTGTTTGTGATTTTGGCTGGAAAGCAATTGATTTTGATTTGCCTGGAGTAGATGGCAAACGTTATAACTTGGTTGCTGCAAAAGGTGAGAATGGATTACTGGTGATGTTTATTTGCAATCATTGCCCTTATGTCAAAGCAGTACGCGATCGTATCATACGGGACGTAAAAGAGTTGGCGGGATATGGTATAGGTGCAATCGCTATCATGTCGAATGATCCTAAGGATTATCCTGAAGATTCTTTTGATAACATGGTTAAAGTGGCTAAAGAGTATGCCTATCCTTTTCCTTACGTATGGGATGAAACCCAGGAAATTGCCAAAGCCTATGGAGCAGTTTGTACCCCGGATTTTTTTGGTTTTAATAATCGCCTGGAACTACAGTATCGTGGACGGCTAGATGCCTCTCGCAAAGAGGCAGCGCCTAATGATGCGCGCCGTGACTTATTCGAGGCAATGGTGCAAATTGCTCAAACAGGGCAGGGACCTAAAGATCAGATACCGAGTATCGGCTGCTCGATTAAATGGCGAGCTGATTAAATATGCTGGAACAACTCATTGCGGTCGTAAAAGACGTAGCACAAGAGGAGATTATGCCTCGATATATGCAAGTAATGCGCCAGCGTAAAGCGGATGGTAGCTTTTATACTGAAGCTGATTTAGCCGCACAGGAAGTTTTGCTGGATAAACTCCAGAAAATTCATCCTGCTGCAGTAATGGGTGAAGAAATGTCCATACAGCAACAACATGCGCAGTGGGAAGCGGGAGATGCCGGGCTCTGGAGCGTTGATCCAATTGACGGTACCTCCAACTTTTTTAATGGCCTTCCCTATTTTGGAGTTTCCGTCGCATTGATGCGCAAAGGACGAAGTATTTTGGGTGTGGTCTACAACCCTGTCACAAAAGAATTGTTTTACGCAGAGAAAGGTAAAGGTGCTTATCTTAATGGAATTCCATTGCCGTTAAGAAATCGTGAGACTCATTTGCGAAATGCAATAGCTAATGTCGATCTTAAACGCCTTGATCGTAAGCTGGCTGAGAAGATAGCTGCATATCCTCCCTATGCGTCACAGCGTAATTTTGGTGCATGTGCTCTAGAATGGTGTTATACCGCTGCGGGTTACTTTGATTTGTATCTCCACGGTGGCCAAAAACCTTGGGATTACGCTGCCGGCTGTCTGATTCTGGAAGAATCAGGTGGCTCTATGTGCAGCTTTGAGCAGGATGATTATTGGGCAGGATCACCCTGGCAACGCTCAGTAATTGCTGCGCTTGATCCTGCATTATTTAGGCAATGGCGTGATTGGGTAAGAGCACAATATCAGAATGATGGGATTTCTGCAGTGTAGGATGCTTTGTAGCTATCAAAAACTCAAAAAGAACAGATTGCCTCTATGAAAATTCTTATTCTGGGAGCCGGGCGAGTGGGTTCTACTGTTGCCGAGAGCCTGGTAAGTGAGGCAAACGATATCACAGTGGTCGATATTGCCGCAAATCAGTTAGCCTTACTGCAGGATCGCTTTGATTTAAGAACAGTTGCCGGGAATGCTTCTCATCCTTCAGTACTTAAACGAGCAGGGGCTGAAGATACTGATATGGTATTGGCTGTCACCGAAAGTGATGAAATCAATCTTGTAGCGTGCAAGATTGCCGCCAGCTTATTCAATATTCCTACTAAAATTGCCCGAATTCGTGCGAGTGATTTTTTAGAGCATTCAGATATCTTTTCACAAAAAAATTTTTGTGTCGATTATGCCATCTATCCAGAGCAAATATTAACTGAATATATCGAGAAATTAATCGAATTTCCAGAAGCATTACAGGTACTTGATTTTGCTTCTGGTAAAGTGAGTCTGGTCGCTGTGAGGGCACTACAAGGTAGGCCATTGGTAGGACATCAACTACAGACATTGCGAAAGCATATCCCTAATATCGATACCCGAGTTGCAGCGATATTTCGCAAAGATCGCCCTATTATTCCCGAAGGAAGTACCACCATCGAGGAGGGCGATGAAGTTTTTTTCATAGCAGCTACTAAGGATATCCGTGTTGTGATGAGTGAGCTCCGCAGCATGGATAAGCCGGTCAAACGGGTCATGATTGGGGGAGGCGGTAAAATTGGCAGGCGTCTGGCGGAAGCCCTGGAAAAAGAATATCAAGTCAGAATCATCGAACGTGATGGCAAGGTATGCGAGCTTCTGTCTCAGGAACTACATCATGCGCTGGTACTGCATGGAGATATCACGGATGAAGAATTACTGGAGGATGAGAATGTAGCTGAAATGGATGTATTTTGCGCATTAACCAATGACGATGAAAATAACATCATGGCATCGCTGTTAGCTAAGCGTCTGGGTGCACGAAAGGTAATTGCTTTAATTAACAGAAGTGTATATGTGGATTTAGTTCAAAGCAGTGGAATTGATATCGCAATTTCACCTGCACAAGTGACGATTGGCTCATTACTTGCCTATGTCCGGCAGGGAGACGTCGCTGCAGTCCATAGTTTGCGCCGTGGAGCAGCTGAGGCGCTTGAGTTGGTCGCGCACGGTGACACCAAATCATCCAATATAGTAGGACGCAAAATCGAGGATATCAAATTACCTAAAGGTGCGACGATCGGTGCCATCGTGCGTGGCTTACCATCCCACAATAAGCGATGGTTGAGTATAGGCGTTATTGACGAAAGTAATAATGTCAAGGTTTGGGATAAAGCGCGCGTCATTATTGCTCACCACGATACAGTCATCGAGTCAGAAGATCATGTAATCCTGTTTGTCATCAATAAAAAGATGATTGGACAAATTGAAAGGTTATTTCAGGTTAGCGCATCCTTTTTATAATTGGCCGATCCATGAATCAATTTTTGTCGGTTACCAATGTACTGAGCAAGATTATACTCGTATTCGGGTTTACGATGCTGGTACCTTACGGTGTCGCATACTGGTCAGAAGATGGCTCATCAGTTGTTTTTGGTGAGGCTATTCTGATGACAATGAGTTGTGGCGCAATTATCGGATTAATGACCCGCCGTTACAAGCGTGAACTACAGATTCGCGATGGTTTTTTATTGGTTGTTCTAGTTTGGCTCCTGCTTCCACTTTTTGGCATGTTGCCTTTATTACGTTTTTTTCCTGACATCAGTTTTGCTAAAGCATACTATGAGGCAACATCTGGTCTAACTGCCTCTGGAGGAACAGTCTTAACCGGTCTCGATCTACTCCCTCATTCGATTAATTTGTGGCGTGGTGAAATGGTATGGTTGGGAGGCATGGGATTGATTGTATTAGCTGTTGCCATTCTGCCTATGCTCGGGGTAGGGGGTAGGCAGTTATTTAAAGCAGAGATACCCGGCCCCATGAAAGAGTCTAAATTGACACCTCGTATTGCTGAGACCGCGAAAGGATTATGGTTAGTGTATGTATTGCTCACCTTGATTTGTGTGATTGCATACAAACTGGCGGGAATGAGCTGGTTCGATGCAGTCATGCATGCGTTCACAACTTTGGGATTAGGGGGATTTTCTTCTCACGATGCAAGTTATGGATATTGGAACTCACCAATAATTGAATTGGTTGCGATCCTATTTATGTTGATAAGCGGAATAAATTTTGCAACTCACTTTATGGTCTGGCGAGCTAAAAGCTTTTTATCTTATTATCTTGATCCTGAGATCAAACCTTATTTTATTATTGTATTAGCAAGCTGTATAGGGCTTACTGGCTATTTGTGGTTAACAGGAGTCTATACTGATCCGTTAACAGCGCTGCGCTATGCTTCCTTTAATGTTGTTTCCGTTGCGACTACTACCGGTTACAGCAATACTGATTATAACTTGTGGCCGATATTTGCTCCGCTATGGATGCTATTTTTATCCGGTTTTTGTACTTCCTCTGGATCAACTGGAGGGGGAATTAAAATGATCCGTGTGAGGATTTTATATCAGCAGTTTTTTCGTGAATTGATCACAATTATGCATCCGCAAGCAGTTTCGCCTGTTAAGTTAGGGAAAAATATAGTCGCCAATCGAATTATCTTTGCTGTATTCGTATTTTTATTTGTTTATTTAGCAAGTATGATTCTCTTGACTTTGGTGCTGACGTTAAGTGGTCTGGATGAAATAACAGCCTTCTCGGCTGCAGTCGCAAACATCAATAATCTGGGGCCCGGGCTTAATCAAATCGGACCAGCGACAACCTATGCTTCTTTGACAGATTTCCAGATCTCGCTCTGTAGCTTTGCTATGTTACTGGGAAGACTAGAATTCTATACTTTTCTAATCGTATTTACGGCTGCCTTCTGGAAAAAATAGATTATTCACTACTATGTCAATATTTTGGTAATATTATGTTAAAAATATACATATAAGTAAGTTTTGCATATAGTATCATTACAGGAATGATGAGTATATTGCCAATTTAGGTAATAATTTACAAGATTTATATATACTTAGAGAATTTCAAATAGAATCACTTGTTGCCTCGCTTTGAGTTCACATCGTAGTGTTGTGTATCTACGCATTTTTCAAAATGCTATCCTTGAACATATATTATTCAGGCAACTGCCATTTATTTTTAACTACCCATTATTTTTGGTAATTTATGAGATTAGCCATCTTTTTAATGTAACTCCTTTTGAAGATTATTTGGGTAGCTTTAGCGATAGCTTTGATTTATAGATGAAATTAATCTTAGCTTGAAAAATTGAATAGCTATGAGAACGATACTTGTCTAACCTGATTCTTAATATTTTAACTTTTGACACATCCCATAAACTTACAGCCGGGTAGGTATTTTTAGTTATGATCTTTTAGAAATACCTAAATTAGGCTGGTAACTTGGTGTAAATTGGAAGATAGTGCGCTATACATAAACTATGAATAACGAAAAAAAATACGATATCAATATATCGGTCCGTACAACATACTTGCCAGAGCAATCAGACGAAGAGGCGGATCGCCATGTATTTTCTTATACTATTACAATTTCCAATACAGGAAATGTGGCGTCGCAATTAATAAGTCGCCATTGGATCATTACGAGTGGTGATGATAATATTCATGAGGTACGAGGTTTAGGTGTGGTAGGAGAACAACCACTTATTAAACCTGGTGATACTTTCGAATATACCAGCGGTACAACGATTCCTTCTCTAGCTGGCACAATGAAGGGAAGTTATCAAATGGTTGCTGAGGATGGCTTTCATTTTACCGTAGATATTCCTGAATTCATTTTGAGTGTTCCGAGAGTACTTCATTAAATATTTAACAAATCACATTGACCCCTAGACTTCTACGATTAATCTTTTTTTCAAAGATGCTGTTTAGATCATTCCTAATAGCTTCTATAATTTGACAGCGAAATTAGTTGCGGATTGTCTGTATATGCATCCTGGCACACTATTCCTTATACCGGCCCCATTAGGAGAAGCAGAGTTTGCTGATATCATTCCTGCAAATGTACAGCAGCGTATTACTTGTCTCAAATATTTTATTGTTGAGCATCCAAAGACTGCTCGATATTTCCTGAAGCAAATTGAACGGATGCGGCCTTTACAAGAAATTGAGATGCAGGTATTAAATGAGCATACCCGATTTAATGAGCTAGACCGACTACTTGAGCCATTACTTGCAGGAAATGATATAGGGCTGTTATCTGAAGCAGGTTGTCCAGCCGTTGCTGATCCAGGGGCAAATCTCGTACGAGTTGCACATCAAAAGCATGTGCCTGTTGTTCCGCTTGTGGGACCATCATCCATTTTATTGGCGCTGATGGCATCTGGATTGAATGGTCAAAACTTTCATTTTCATGGTTATTTACCCATAAAGAACGAACTGCGTCTCAAAACAATTTTCCAATTAGAGGAAGAATCAGCACGATCTAATCAAACTCAAATTTTTATAGAAACACCGTATCGGAATCAAAAATTGCTGGAGCTGCTCATCCAGAACTGCAATGATGAAACCGATTTATGTATTGCCAGTAATCTTACTTTAAAAGATGAATATATTGCTACAAAAAAAATCAAGGAATGGAGAAGCTATTTACCCCAAATCGCTAAGAGACCCACGGTTTTTTTATTACACAGATAATTTGAAGGATTCTCTTTTCTCTTGCCAGCTGACGAGAATGAATACTGCTGTTACCATCTTTTTATAAATCAGCTAATTATCGGTATAGATTAAACATTATTTATATTACTCTTAATCCTGGTAACAGCATTTTCTTGATAAAATCTATCAGTATATTGATATTGATCTATTTATCTTTTCTTTGAATAAACTCGATTTTATACCCATCAGGATCTTCAATAAATGCAATAACAGTAGAACCGTGTTTCATTGGACCAGCCTCACGCGTTACTTTTCCTCCTAAATTTTTTACTTTTTCACACATTTCGTAAGCATCGTCTACTTCTATTGCAATATGGCCAAATGCTGTTCCAAGTTCATATTTTTCTACACCCCAATTGTAAGTTAATTCTAAAACAGCATTTTCTGATTCATTCTGATAGCCTACAAATGCAAGCGTGAATTTTCCATCTGGATATTCTTTCTGGCGCAAAACTTTCATACCCATAATTTTGGTATAGAAATGAATAGATTTTTCGAGATTTCCTACTCTCAGCATCGTGTGAAGTATGCGCATTATATTTTTACCATCTCAAAATCTTCTTTACGTGCGCCACATTCAGGGCAAGTCCAATTAATTGGCACATCTTCCCATCGCGTTCCGGGGGGAATTCCTTCTTGGGGTGCACCTTCGGCTTCATCATAGATATAACCACAGATCAAACACATGTATCGGTGATAAATCTGATTTTCATCGGTATGCATGATAGATCGAAACGTCCTTTTAAGTTAAAATTATATTTTACGGTATTATTGCATGTCACAACTACCCCCCAAAGTATTATCATTTGCTGCGAGCGATCCAAGCGGTGGAGCAGGTATACAGGCTGATATTCTCACATTAGCAAGTATAGGTTGTCATCCACTTTCAGTTATTACCGCGGTAACCATCCAGGATACTGTTGGCATTGAGAATATAATGGCACTGGATTCTGAGTGGATTGCTGATCAAGCTCGTATCGTGTTAGAAGATATGCCAGTAGATGCTTTTAAAATAGGCCTACTCGGCAGTGTAGAAACTGTCGTTGTCATTGCGGAAATAATTGCTGATTATCCAAATATTCCAGTGGTTCTTGATCCAGTGCTTGCTTCTGGCCGTGGTGATCCACTTGCTAATGAACAGATAATTACAGCCATACGTGATTTATTAATTCCACAAACTACCATTATTACGCCAAATAGTTTAGAAGCAAGACGGCTGGTACTTGAGAATGAGGACGAATTAGAAATTATTGATTTAAAACAAAGTGCAGATCGGTTATTACAGATAGGGTGCGAATATGCCTTAATCACGGGTACTCATGAAAATACAGTTAAGGTAATTAATACACTATATGATACTAACGGTGTTATCCGTTCTGATGAATGGCAGCGTTTGCCCGGGTCTTATCATGGATCAGGGTGCACGCTCTCGTCAGCGATTGCTGCCTCTCTCGCACATGGATTGCCTATTGCTGAAAGTGTTTATGAAGCACAAGACTATACCTGGCATGCACTTAAATCAGGGTTCCGTCCTGGGATGGGTCAATATTTACCAGATAGATTCTTCTGGGCGTCTGATGAGAATGATTTAGAAGAAAGAAAATAGCTGCTTTTAATGATAACTCACGAAATTAATGGCTTATATGCCATTACACCTGATATTACGGGTACAACACAGCTGTGTGAGATGACGCGTCAGGCGCTTGCAGCTGGCGTTCAATATGTTCAATATCGAAATAAAATCGCCGATTACAGATTGCGTCTGACTCAGGCAAAAGCATTATCCAAGCTTTGTAAACAATATGGTGCCATTTTAATTATTAATGATCATTATGATTTAGTTATAGAAGTTGATGCTGATGGAATACATATAGGAAAAGAAGATATTACTATTACTGATGCTAGAGACTATCTAGGGCAAAACAAAATTATCGGCGTGTCCTGTTATAATCAGCTGGAGTTAGCTCTTGAGGCAGAAAGAATGGGTGCTGATTATGTTGCATTTGGCGCCTTTTTTTACTCAAAAACTAAAATGAATACGGTAAGCGCATCCATTGACTTATTGTCTGAAGCAAAGAAGAAATTGAATATTCCCCTCGTTGCAATTGGTGGCATTACTTTGGCTAATGCTGTTTCATTAATCAATCGTGGAAGCGATTCTATTGCTGTATGTCATGAGCTATTTGGTGCTCAGAATATTCATTTTGTTGTAAAAAAATTTAACCAGTTATTTTTTAGGACTGAACAGACTTTTTCTTCATCATCTTAATGACGAGTAAGTAAATGACCTCACTTAATCAACAATTATATGAATCATCTCAGAAGTATATTCCTGGAGGTGTTAACTCGCCTGTACGCGCTTTTAAATCTGTTGGTGGTACGCCTATTTTTTTCAAACGTGGTAAAGGGGCTTATTTTTGGGATGCGGATGAAAAATCTTACATAGATTATGTCGGTTCATGGGGACCGCTTATTCTTGGTCATGCTCATCCCAACGTGGTCAAAGCAGTTCAAGAAGCCGCACAGAATGGATTATCCTTTGGCGCTCCTACCGAAACAGAACTAGAAATTGCTGAGCTGCTTTGTAAATTGCTTCCTTCGATAGAACAAGTGCGGTTGGTGAGTTCAGGTACTGAAGCCGGGATGAGTGCTATTCGCTTAGCACGTGGCTATACCGGTAGAAGTCATATTATTAAATTTGAGGGGTGTTATCACGGTCATGATGATGCCTTATTAGTAAAAGCGGGTTCTGGTGCACTGACATTTGGTCATCCTAGCTCAGCAGGTGTTCCAGCTGAAACTGCAGCACATACTATCGTACTAAGCTATAACGATATTGCTGGTTTGGAAAGAACCTTTCATGAATTTGGCAAGGAAATTGCTGCCGCTATCGTTGAGCCAGTCGCAGGGAACATGAATCTGGTGAAAGCAGAGCCAGATTTTTTATTAGCTTTAAGAAGGCTATGCACACAATATGGTAGCGTTCTGATTTTTGACGAAGTCATGACAGGGTTTCGCGTTGGTCTGGAATGTGCTCAGGGACTTTATCAGATTAAACCTGATCTTACGATACTAGGTAAAGTGATAGGGGGAGGTATGCCTCTGGCTGCATTTGGGGGACGACGGGAAATTATGCAGTGCCTGGCTCCACTGGGCGCGGTATATCAAGCAGGTACCTTATCTGGTAATCCTGTTGCGGTTGCAGCTGGACTAGCAACGCTTCTCGAAGTACAAGCGCCCGGTTTTTATGAAACACTTTCAGCTAAAACTCAACAGCTGACTCAGGGTTTGACAGCTGTTGCAAACAAATGTGGTGTAAGTTTTTGCGCCGAGTCTGTTGGTGGCATGTTTGGTTTATATTTTAGTAAAGAATCACCAAAAAGTTTTGCAGATGTAATGGCGTGTGATAAAGCAGCATTTAACCGCTTTTTTCATGCAATGCTACAAGAAGGAATTTATTTTGCGCCATCTGCATATGAGGCAGGTTTCGTTTCTGCTATGCATAATAGCCAAGATATTGACAATACGTTGCTTGCAGCTGAACGTATTTTTAGTTCCTGGGTATAGAAATATTAAATTACCACCGATAGCATCGGTGGTAATTTGCAATTTTTAATAAAAGATTAGGCCTCTTTTAATAGCAGAATCTTACTCTACTGTAACGTTGCGATATATTCAGCTACAGCTTTTATTTCCTGAGTACTCATGCGTAGTACGACTTTTTGCATAGAGCTATTGATGTCATTAGCACGATTTCCCCGATAAAATGCATCTAATTGAGAAATTGTATAGGTTGGGTGCTGACCTGCGAGTTTAGGATAATGAGGAGGGATACCTGCTCCGTTAAGGGAATGACAGCTGGAACAAGCTGGCACATTATTTTCTAAATTACCACCATTATATATTTTTCTACCTATTTCTAGTAACGATTGATCACTATTACTCGTCATAGCAGGTGTAGTTTTTTGTTGAGCATAGTAAGCAGCGATATTCTTCATATCATCTGCAGAGAGTGCTGCAACCATAGAGGCCATCACCTGACTATCGCGTTTTGCAGGTGAATCACCTTCTGCCTTAAAATCCATTAATTGCTTGGTAATATACTCCGCATGCTGGCCAGCAAGAGTCGGGTTGCTTGGGATAACGCTATTGCCATCGGCATTATGGCAACCAGAGCAAACACCCGTAGCAATTTCTTTGCCTTTTTCGGAATCACCATGAGTACTAGGCGTATCGGCTAAAATCTGATTTGAAAATATAAATGCAAAAATAATAGCAGTATTTTTAATGACTTTCATATTTTGAAGAATAGATGGTTTTAAGGTTTGCATAAAAAGAAAAGCGCTGAATTAGCCCCGCATTCTAACAAGGTTTATTCATAACAGTAAACGGTTATAGCTGATAATCCATCAGAATAAAAATATTTTTTTCTTATATTAGCGCTGGTTAATAGAGATTTTGGAAGATTGTTCAGCTAGGATTGAATTAAATAAAAAGAGCGCATGACACAAAAGATAAAGATATCCAGAAAAATAAAATTGTTATCTTCAGGAGTAGCATGCAAAATATAATTATATTTGGTATTGAGTTCTATCGAACCAGAGCAGATATTATATAAATAGAGTAATGCGAGATTTAAAAGTAATTAATGAGCTGCAGCAATTTAATATACTTTAACGACATGTTAAGGTAATGAGTAAAGTCCGTGGCATAGCACTATTTCATCCAGCATGTTACGTGAGCAGTGTTCGTAGCAATGCAATTGATAGAGAAAGTAAAAAGAAAAGGTATTTGTATTTCAAGTGTAAATATAAATTGTAAATTATTAGTAAGTTGAATTTTGAGCTAGTAAAATTCATCATTTTTAATCACCCGAAAGAAGTGGACAACAAAACCCTTATCCTTATCCAGCAATTTTTGATAAGCAAACTGGAAATAACAGCATAGGATGCTCTAATAGCAACAACAAGCTCTAAAATACAAAAAGTGAAGAATTTTATTATGTAATGGTTGAATTATTGAGAAATATTGTGACGGTTCAGATAAAAACCCCTGAGGAAATTGAAAAAATGCGGATAGCCGGGAGACTGGCGTCCGAGGTTCTTGATTACATTACACCTTATGTTGTTACGGGCATTACGACTGGCGAGCTTGATAAGCTTTGCCATGACTACATGGTTAATGTTCAAAAAACTACACCTGCACCACTTAATTATGCTCCCCCTGGATATAGCCCTTTTCCAAAATCAATCTGTACTTCAATTAACCACCAGGTTTGTCATGGCATTCCAGGAGATAAAAAATTGAAAGAGGGAGATATCGTCAATATTGATGTGACGGTAATTTATAATGGATATCATGGTGATACCAGTCGCATGTATTATGTTGGGCAGCCTTCGATACAGGCAAAGCGCTTATGTGAGGTGACTTTTGAATCGATGTGGCGAGGAATAGAAGAAATCAGACCTGGTAAACATTTAGGTGATATTGGTTATGCCATTCAACGCATGGCTGAAGGTGCAGGTTATAGTGTAGTAAGAGAATTTTGTGGTCATGGTATTGGTGCAAAATTTCATGAAGATCCCCAGGTTCTTCATTATGGGCGTCCCGGTACAGGGCTGATGCTTACAGCCGGCATGATTTTTACCGTTGAACCTATGATCAATGCGGGGAAAGCTGCTATCCGTGCGCTGCCAGATGGTTGGACAGTGATAACGAAAGATCGCAGCTTATCAGCCCAATGGGAGCATACTGTGCTAGTTACTGAGAATGGTTATGAAATATTAACAATATCAACAGGTTCTCCACCCAAACCGACTTCTTATCGTTTTGCTACCTAAATACTTGCTCTAATATTTTAGATGAAAATTTTTGATAACGGACTGCAATAATGTTCCGTCATAACAATCGCGCTGCTAGCCAAATTCGCCCAGTCAAGATTACACGTCGTTATACCAAGTATGCTGAAGGAGCTGTACTCATTGAATGTGGCGATACTAAAGTTATATGTACGGCCAGTGTTGCCGACAAAGTTCCTCCCTTTCTTAAGGGAGCAGGGCAGGGATGGTTAACTGCTGAGTATGGTATGCTGCCCTGTTCAACGAATGAGCGTATGCAGCGAGAGGCTGCAAAAGGTAAGCAATCCGGGCGTACTATGGAAATTCAACGCTTGATAGGGCGAGCATTACGCTCAATCATTAATTTGGAAATTTTAGGAGAACGAACCATTCAAATTGACTGTGATGTCATCCAGGCGGATGGAGGAACCAGGACGGCAAGTATTACGGGTGCATTTGTTGCACTATACGATGCAGTCGAGTCTCTATTGGCACAGCGCTTGATCGTAAGTAATCCAATACGGGATCACGTTGCAGCTATCTCTGTGGGTATACATGATGGTTCACCTTTGATTGATCTGGATTATTCCGAAGATTCTACTTGCGATACTGATATGAATGTTGTGATGACAGGAGGTCTTGATTTGGTGGAAGTGCAAGGAACTGCCGAAGGTGCAGCATTCACCCGGAAAGAGTTAGATGCTATGTTAGATTTGGCTCAGCAGGGAATAATGGAACTGATTTCCTTGCAAAAAAAAGCATTTGCAGCGGATCAATAAAACTATGCAAGAGCTCGTCATTGCGAGTAATAACTCAGGCAAGCTGCGAGAAATACAACAACTACTTGCACCGCTTGGAATCGAGGCTATAGCGCAATCAAATTTAGCGGTGACTGAAATCGAAGAGCCTTATGGCACCTTTGTTGAGAATGCGCTTGCCAAAGCACGCCACGCTAGCCGAGTTACTGGTTTACCTGCACTTGCAGATGATTCCGGTGTTTGTGTCAATATTCTGGGCGGTGCGCCCGGTGTATTGTCTGCCCGCTATGCAGGCGAGCCTAAGTCAGATGAGCGCAACAACCAGAAACTAATCGGTATATTGAAAAATCAACCCGATCGCAGTGCCTATTACTACTGTATTATCGTGTTGGTAAGGCATGCTGACGATCCACAGCCCATTATTGCCGATGATAGCTGGCATGGTGAGATCATGTTGGAACCCCGCGGGACAGGGGGATTTGGATATGATCCGTATTTTTTCTTGCCTGACTTGAATAAAACAGCGGCGCAACTTCCGATGGAGCAAAAGAACCAGATCAGTCATCGTGGAAAAGCCCTCAAGAAGCTAAGCGAGTTTCTTGCGGTTATCAAACTCTAATTATTTTTGCATCGAACACAGGTATTTGATTGATCATGGTAACGGCTATTTCCGTTTCATCTATATTTAGTACGCAATCGCCCAAGCTTTCAACTTTACCGCCATTGAGCCTTTATATTCACATACCATGGTGTGTAAAAAAATGTCCGTATTGTGATTTTAATTCACATGAAATTGGCAAAAAGGGGAGTGCATTGCCCGAAGATGAGTATGTCTCGGCGCTTATCCGTGATTTGGAAATGGCGTTACCTCAAATCTGGGGACGACCTGTCACTAGCGTGTTTCTGGGTGGTGGAACGCCCAGTTTGCTAAGTGCTCAAGCAGTTGACGAAATGCTCACCCATGTCAGAATGCTCTTGCCACTGGAACTTTCTGCTGAAATTACGCTGGAAGCCAACCCTGGCACATTCGAAGCACAAAAATTTGCAGATTTCCGCACTGCGGGGATCAATCGCCTGTCCATCGGTATTCAAAGCTTCAATCCCAAACACTTGCAAGCATTGGGGCGAATACATGATGATAAGGAAGCGCATCATGCAATCGAAATTGCATTAAAAAATTTTGATAACGTGAACCTAGATCTGATGTATGCATTACCAGATCAAACCCTGGAAGAAGTCAGTCATGATATTGCGCTTGCATGCGCCTCAGGGGCTCCGCATATTTCAGCTTACCATCTGACACTGGAACCTAATACACTATTTTATCGCTTTCCTCCTTCGTTACCAGATGATGATCTTGCTGCTGAGATGCAATTGATGATTGAACAGACAGTATCAAGTTCGGGTTATTCCAACTACGAGATTTCGGCATTTGCCAAGCCTAATTATCAATCGCGTCACAATTTAAATTACTGGCAATTTGGCGATTATTTGGGGATCGGTGCGGGGGCGCACAGTAAAATCAGCTTCCAACATAAGATAATACGACAAATGCGCTATAAGCAACCCAAGCAGTATCTTGCAAAGATGTTAACGAAGGGCAGCCCCTTGGATGATCCAGTACAATCTGAACACGAAATTCAGGCGGAAGACCGCGCATTTGAATTCATGATGAATGCGCTTCGTTTAACCAGTGGCTTTCAGGTCGATAGCTTTCAGGCGCGGACGGGTATGCCTATTACCACTATTCAGCAACAATTGGAAGAAGCAGAGCAACGAAATTTAATCAGCTGGGATCATCATCGCATCATGCCAACGCTAACAGGTAGACGTTTTTTAAATGATTTATTGCAGATTTTTTTACCAGAAAAGCGTAGGGATTGTATCTAGTTGAATGATAAATTTAAATTATTCTTAACCATCAAATTTTATTATTCTGGAGAAGAATAACCAGCGAAAGTAAATTTAGTGGCTTATATAAAGCTTGAGGAAGTTGTTGTCATGGCATTCACTTCCACTACGATGGTTGGCAAAATTGCTGCCGTATAGTTACCGATCATGACCTTTTTTGTATTGGGTTATGAGTATGCCATGGTAAATATATTCGTCATCCCAGCAGGGATGTGATTAGGAGAAAATATTACCATTGCCGAATGGTGGCTTTGGAACGGATTTCCAGTCATTTTGGGTAATATCCCAGGAGGAATGGTTTTTACTGGTTTTGCACTTTATTTGACAAGTGCAAAACGTAAAGAATAGAAACCCATTAAGCTACTCCCTGTTACTGCCGGAGTACTCGGTACAATTGCTTTAAATACGGAAAATAATGCACTTCAATGGAATGGCGCGGATGTCGGATAAATTGTTGTTCTAAGCATTTACCTTCAATGTATGCTTGTTCACGCCAGTTAATTGGAAGATGTATTTTGTCAGCAATCAGTTGAGCAGCCAGCCTGGCCTGGATTTCAGAAAGTGGCCAGATACACCCTTGAGGCTGTATTAATCCGATAAAAATCAGAGTGGAGTGTTCTGGGTGGAACATGCGAAGATAGAGCGGAATACTAGTGATATTTTCCCAGTTAATGAAAGATGAATCAAAAAAAGGAAAACTAATCTTATAACCTGTGGCAGCGATGATCACGTCGTATCTAGCAGAAGAGCCATCCTCAAAAAATACGTTTTGGCCTGAAATTTCTTTGATCCCCTGACGAGGATGTATTTTCCCATGTCGTATTTTGTCTAATAGTTCAGAATTGATGGTAGGATGGGCTCTGGTTGGTGAAAAATCTGGCTCGAGTAATTGGTAATCACGGTAGCGTCCAATCTGGAGACGGAGAGAAATCTTCTGGAACCTATCACGGATATTTTGGGGTAACCATTGAAATGAAGCAGCAAAAGCATCGGTAGGTTGCCCCATAACAAACTTAGGAATAATATACTGCGGAGAACGGAGACTGATATCCACTCGCGCAGCAACACGGCTGGTTTCAACAGCACAATCACAGCCAGAATTGCCCGCACCCACTACCAATACTTGTTTGCCTTCGAACCCCTGATTGGACTTGTAATCATGGCTATGCAGATATTCTCCCGTAAAGTCATTTTTCCAAGAAGGGTGACGTGGTGCCGAATGATGACCATTGGCTATCAATAGATAATCAAAATCTGCCCAGGTGCCATCGTTCAGAAACAGCCGCCAGCCCTCTTTTTCGGTTTTTTCTATATGTAGCACCGTAGCATTAAATCGAATATATTTCTCCAGATGAAAATGCTTGGTATAGACTTGAAAATATGCAAGTACCTGCTGATGACTTGGATAATCAGGATAACTGTCGGGCATCGGGAAGTCGCTGAACTGCGACATTGATTTGCTAGAAATAATATGCGTTGTTTCGCAAATACTGCTATGACTCTTGTTGGCCGTAAATACCCAATTGCCGCCAATCTGGTCATTTTTCTCGAAGCAAGTAATATCTTCCAGGCCAGCTTCAACCAAATTTTTTATGGTGGTAAGGCCTGAACAGCCTGCGCCGATTATAGCAATTCTCATAGGCAATTACCTGTACATGTATGAGAATAACTTGGAAGAAATTCTAGAATTGTTTCTAGTAGTTAAAAGAAATAGGTACATTAACGACCATAGACGAATCCGATTCTCCTCTGCCCGGATTATGAGGAAATTTGGCGACTTTATCAAATACAGCATTGGAATTTGATCCATCTTGTAGAATGTTATCAGATTCGTCGCTCACCGTAATTTATCTATCTCTTAAAGGAATAAAGCTACCGGCAGTTTCTTCATACTCCAGCAGCACGATTAAATATTTTCATATATTGCAATACGGCCTGAAAAAAATAGCCATACAGGAGAGACCAGAAATACCGTGAAATACGCCATAAAAAATGCTGAAAAATTGAGTAGCCTGTTTTACTCAATATCATCGAATAGTGTTTACGGCTGTGCTATCCACAATAGCATTTATCTTATCCAGTGCTTCCCTACCTAACAGCATCGGTGTTGAGAAATGGGAACGATCAATAAGATTGACCATAATATTGTAAAGTTTTCCATCAAAATAGATGGGCATTTTTACAACTGGTCGCGAATTATATTTTTTCGATATTTCCTTATTTGCGCGATTCTTGATCTTGACAATTCGAGTAATGGGTAGATCATATTCTGGTGTTTCTTTGATATCGGGATGAGAAACCTTAAATTTCACATAGTCTTTACCATTTTTTTGTATATATAAATATCTTCTGCAGAAAGCGAAGATGTCACAGCGCCCGTATCTAGTTTAGCAGCTAATGGAATTTCATCAGGGTAGAGAATAACAGGCTCGATATAGCCATAAACAAACTTATCCCTAGCTGGAGATAAAAAGGCAATCAACCCCAATAAAAATAGCATTAAACTCAAAAGAATATAAAAGCTATTGATCAGTCTTGGTATTTTCATAAATGATAATCACCCCATAACTCAATATTTGATGATAATTTTATCGATACCTTATTTTTTAAATTAACATTTCTAAAATAAATTCACAACCGCGTGGTATTGGTAAAGGTTTAATAGACTATGCCAATACGTGTTTTATGTCAGTGATATGTCCGCATTAACCAGACAATGTAGCCCATTACCATCAGGCAAAGAGCGAAAGCAGAAAAAGCAACTTGGCGATATTTTTTGATCAGTAGCTTCTGGGGATAAACAGATATGATAAAAGGGCGCTGTGAGATATCTGGTTTTGTAATAATGCTGACATCTTGTTCCACTGGTCGCTCAAGGTAGATTTGTTGAGCTTGTAATTGGGCTGCTAGACGTGCTGATTCCCACTCTTCCTGATCAATTTCACCATCTTTATTTGTGTCAAAACGCGTCAATAGTTGTAGCTTATCTTTTTTCCAATTATCAATGAGATCACGCATCATTTCTCTAACTGATTGATTGGTATGAGAGGGTAGGGTCTTAAATTGACCTATAATATAAAGTGATTGGCGAGGTATTATGAGTCTCTCCTGGTAGCGATAATGCTTTGAGCCTATATTCAACATAGATTGACTTTCCAGAATCTGGGTCGTCGTTGGCCATTCAGTGTTCCCATACCATACTAGTTTTATATCACTCTGAATTTTTGCACCATCTGGATCAACAAGACAACTATTCGTTCCATCGCTCAACATAAATTGTTGATTACTTACATTTTGATAAATGATATTCCATCGCGCTTGTGAACGACCCTTATGTAAAAAAGTTTCCTGGTATTCGATAAGACTGTGATACCAAATGCATTGGTTGTTAGATAATGGAGCATAAATAAGTTGATCGTGAATCGGATATCCCTTTCCTTCTAATTCAATATAACCTTGATGTGCAGAACATAATTTAGCAGTAAGAGTATCTTCAATGAAGCGTAACTGCTTCCAGTTGCGGAAAAAAATATAAAAACTAATTAGCGCAATTAGTATCGTTGCGCTTAATTCAAATAAGTACATGTATTTATTATGTTTATTTTTTAGTGTTGACTAAATGCTGACCATACAACTCTAGCGCCTTGCTTCCTTGCTTTCCATCCATCGGAATCCATCTGGCGTAAATTTTGGCGGTGATAAGTACATTTGAATGCCCCATCTGAGCAGATAACCAGGCAAGATTTTCCCCTGCTGATAACATCATTGATGCAAAAGTGTGGCGAGTCTGGTATGGGTTGCGATACCTGACGCCAGCTTTTTTTAATAATGGAACCCATATTCTGATGCGTATTGCTTTATCGCCTTTCCACGGCTCATTGTAATTTGGATCGTGAAATACTTTATTGTTGCACAGTAAGGTGTATTGCTTCTGGTTAATCAAGGCTTGCTCTACGGGCGGTAGCATGTCTATTTCACGACGACCTTTGACTGTTTTTGTCTTCTCATCTGAATCAGCGTATTCTGTTTTTGCTTTATTGATTTTGATTTTTTTTCTAGCCCAGTCTATATCCGCCCACTCCAACGCAACCAGTTCTGATGTTCTCATCCCAGTCCAGAAAAACACAATGCACTGATTTCTAATTTGCCCGGTTGCGGCATTAATGATAGCCTGCTGTTCTTCCTGGGTGAATGGATCAACGTGATCTTCTTTTTCAGGTGCTTCGTTGCGACGATACGACCATCCGAGTAATGGATTGGATTGGATAAGATCATCGTGCGTCGCTTCTTTCAATGCGGTTCTTAGTGGGCTGAGGATATTGGATATACGACTATTCGTCCAATTCATACTAGCAACCCACGTTCTAACGTCAGCACGGCTTAGGGATGCTAATAGCTTATCCCCAAATTTAGGAATAATTTCATGCTCTATTATTTTCTTGTATTCGTTATAAGTGCTGGCTTTTAGAATAGGCTGCTTGTTAGTTAGCCATTCCGTTAAATAGGTTTTGACTGTGTACTGAGACGAAGCAAATTTAAGCGCATTCTTCGACTCAGGGAATGTATATGAGTAATCAAATGTGCCAGCATCAATAGCATTAAGTATTGCCGCCCTATGCTGCGATGCTTTCTTTAAGTTAACGGGCGAGGGCTTGAGTGGGAGACGCTCGCGGCAACGCTGGCCCTTGTAGTAGAAGTCGATCTCGATTGACGAGTCGCTTGACTCTCTGACGCCTGGATACTTGTTTCCACCCATGAATGATATCCCTCCACGTTAATTAGAATTCTGTTATCAGGTGCTTTAGTATACTGATGACCCATAGTCCAGTCACCGCGTGAAATCTTAGCCCTGATAGCCTCTGGCGTGTAGCCTGTTTCTTGACAGAACTTATCTATGGTTACGTAGTTCACTATCATTTCCAGTTATACCTCTATTACCTGCCACTCATCATGCACCCATTTAACAAATCAACCGTATCAATTTCATCTACGTAGCAGATAACCACTTTAAGTTCATGCTTTGGATTGGGTAAAATCAATTGCATCCCTATCATTCCAAAACTCACAAACCCTCCTATGATCATGTATGCGCATGCATAAATAAAAAAACTTCTTGTGTCCTTAAACATCGTGCTCCCCTCTTTTTATTGTTGTTATCTATCCTTGTATCCCTGATGCCCTCAAGCACCAGGGGCTTCCCGTCGGTATTGGCACATTCAAACCTGCCGTGGGTCAGGCTTCTGATATACCGCAACGGCGAATTACGTACCGTTGCCCCCATGTGCCATGGGTGGTTATAAAATAATGTTGTCAAACAGCTTGTTGATTAGCTGGTGACTTATCTCTCTCTTGTTTTGGCTATCATCCAAGGTGCCAATTAACACGCCCTCTGTAATGACTGGACCAGCAGCTGGATGACCGCCGATAATGGTGGCCATAGCGGGTTCAGGTAATTTGATGGCTTGATTATAGGCTCGCATTTAATTTATCTTTTTGATGTAGATTTCTACAGGTTGATAGGGTGCGCGTTCGTCATTGCCAGTGAGCCGCGCTGTGATATTGAGCATTTCTGCGGTACCGGCAACAGTCGATGCGAGGTCTGAGAAGGCATCCTTTTCGAGAAACAGTTCATCGTTTTTATCGACGACGCCGTAGCATTTAAATACAGGTTGTGTCATGTCAACCTCACGTCGGTTGCTTTATTAATAATACTCATGATTTTTCCTTTCCTTAAATTCGTTTCCTTAGTTTTAAAATTTTTCTGCAGTAACGTGATGAGACGTTGAAAACATCCGGTATGTCTTCGTAAGCTACCCCGGCATCAAACAGTGCTACTATCTTTCTGGCTTTCGGTGTGTCATTTGAGATGATTGCCTCGATTTGCACTTGAAGGTCTTCATTGTCAACATCATCCTCTGCGTCATCAGATCGATGAGATGAGGCATTTTTAGCATTAATCATTTGTGCCACATCAAACGGATCGAGAATCATCATCCAATGGTTGCGTGTAGAAATGACTTTATTTACTGATGCCATTACTTTCCCTATCTAAATTAAATTTTTGATTCTTTGTTCGGCGAGTAGCGCTTGCGCCATCTCTCGTTATTCAATTCCCTGCAGAATGTCGTAACCACGCCTGTTTTAGTGATATGTCTGGGTGATTCGCACTTAGGGCATTTCCCAGGCTTGTGCACAGGAATCTTTTTCTTTAACTCATTAAGCTCAATTTCCGCTTTTTTCTTTGCGTAATAGTCACGCCATTTAGCATTGTTATGATCCTTGCAATACGTTGTCACCCTGCCTGATTGAGTGATATGACGAGGCTGAGTACAACCATCTTTCCCGCACAGTCCAGGTTTATGTTGATTATTCATGCTCCGTTTTTTAGGTTGCTCTTGAGCTGGAATAACGAGAGCATCAAAATCAAATAAAGATTTCATTTAATCGATGTACAAATGCGCTACAGGCTATTTAACCTGGTGTGTTCTGTAGTGTCTATAGCCGCTGTAGCGCATGATTGCTCCTGAGTTAATGCTTAAAGACTGGGATCACCAAAGTAGAAAAACACCTCGGTTTTTTCCTTGATTGTGTTGATCAATACCTTGGTAGCGTCTTCAATTACTTTGTCTGGGCGGATCAGTTCATACCAGAATACGAGCTTGCTATCACGTGCGCGGTAGCGTAGCCGTGCATCAATGCGGTAGGCGTCGCCATTCCAGAAGACCGGGATGCCGATGCTGATCTTGTCAAATAGCTGCATCTTGGCGAGGGTGGCGGAATCATCATCCTGCACGAAGCTCATCTGTACGCCGCCGTTTTGTAAGCGGATGGCGGATTTGAAGCGCATGTCCTGATTGGCTTCAAAAGACAGGGCCATTTCGAGCAGCTGCTGGCCGGTGGGCATGCCTTCTACCGTGGCAATATCGCGCAGGTTATCTTCTATGAACAGCGCGAATTCTCTTTGAGTCATGACCTCCCGGTCGTTCTTTGCCCAGCGCTCCCATTCGATGGATTTACCCGGTTCAAACGATGCCAGGTGATCGCGCCATTGCTGACCGGTAGCCATCCCAATATGATCATTGAACACAACGATAAAATTTACATCGCCTTTTTCATAATTTGTCTGGCAATATAGAGTGGTTGAGTTATCGAGTTTGTGGCGGTTGATGTAGTCGATAAAGCTTTCCGCATCATTCAGGATGACTTGACCTGTTTTGCGCTGTGGGATGGCTTTGAGTTTGATGTCGTCACGCTCCTGCAATATCCAGCCTGGTGGCAGGGCCACACGTTTGATGTCGTGATCGTCCATGTCAGAGATAACCTCTACCGGCTTTTGTAATGCAGCCACAATCGTATTGACTACCTCTGTAATTACATTTTGTTCCATACTGGGTCCTTATTAATTGGTAATGGTTTTAAGGTTGCTGCTTGGTTCCTGCACCACTCGCAGATCGAGTTTTGCCTGACTGGGGTCTTCGGTCAGCAGGCGGCCATCTTCGTCGGCAAAGAGCATGGCTTCCATTGGCTCTTCCTGAGGTCTGGTTAGCTTGACTTTGCCGGTAACGTGCATAGCGCCACCGCGTGTGGCTTTCTTGACGCTGATCGCCAGTTCCACCTTGCCAGTGCGCCCGGTTTCGTTGACTGCGCGGATTAATTCCGCCAGTTTGTCGCTGGCTTCATCAATAAATCTACCGCCGCCAATGGTGCGGCAGGTTTCTAATATGTTGTTGCTCATCACACCTCCCTTGTTGTTAAACCTGCGGGCTCAAACTCAGCCCATAATTGTCTTGTCCTGGCTGCGGCTCACTCAAAGCACGCATATCAACCGGATCAGCTTTGCCTTCAAGCCAGGCAAAATCACGGCCATACAATTTCCCAATGCATCTAATCTCGTAGAGGTTCCCATCGTGTCTACCCCCTATGATCGGGTGGAATCTCACTTTCATTCCTGAGCTAATATTCATAAGCAAACCCCTTGTTCTTCAGGCTCACGCTTAATATCCACTCTGCAAACATCATCGCCATAGCTCGCATGATTGAATGCATCTATGAAACGAAAAAACATCATTGAATATCTGTGCACGATCTCACCAACATAGAAGACCGTTATTCGATAATTGATTAATTCTTTTCTCATAGCCGCTCCTTAAATCTGTCCAGCTCCAGATACTCCAGCTGGTGCATCAGGAATAATTTTTTGTTGTATTGATAGGATAAGTTTAGAATAGCTTAACTTATTAAGTCAAGTGCAACTTAACATAAGCTGATAAAATTTACTTATGGTTAACTCAAGGAGCTGCTATGAACTTATTTAAGAAGTGGTGGGGTGGATGGAAGGGAAGATTCTGGAATCAATTCTCTCTCTGCATTTTCAGCGGTTGAATCAAAATGTCATAAAAGCGGTACAGCTTTGAAATTGATACAGGATGATATTGAGAGGTTACGAGTTATGTGTATAAAACTTTACCATATACAGTACAATTATTTATCTATATAAGTGGCATAATTTAACTTTTTTAGTTGAATATTTAAACTTCATATGCTATAGTAATAGTCGAGCATATTATTAATAGAAAGTATTAACAGACAAGGAGGTAATCGTCATGGCGCTAACTGACTTTGGTAAAACAGTCAGGAAGGCACGGCTTGATGCTGGGGAAACATTATTAACAATGGCAAAAAGCCTGAATGTATCAGCGGCTTTTCTGAGTGCGATGGAAACCGGCAGAAAAAAAATATCAGAAGAATGGGTTAATAAAATTTGTCTATTTTTCAATGAGCGTGGAATCGATGTAGAAAAATTGAGAGTGTATGCTGATATTTCAAACAAGAGTGTCTCAATTGATGGCTGTGATCCAGATACACAAATTTTGATTGCTGGATTCTTGAGATCTGATCTCGATGCCGAAACACTGGCGAAAGTTAATGAATTAGCAAAGATTGTGGGGCAAAAATACAAAAAATAAAATTAGGAGTAAATATTTGGTGACAGAATATAAACTTAGAGGTTATTTAGTTAATCCCCTCGGTGTTAATAAAATCAGAGAAGTCGCAACACATGCTAGAGATATACTGCGACTTACAGAAAAGCCTGTAGACATGGGTGATTTTTTGGAATCGCTTGTAAGATTTGATATTGTAATTGATATTATTGATGAATTAGATATGCCAGGTCTTTTGTCTCATTCGGAGGCATGCTGCATTCCTGAAAGAAGAACTATTTATCTTACTAACGAAACATACGAGAGATCATGCGAAAACGATCCAAGGTCTAGATTCACTATTTTTCATGAGCTTGGACATTTTTTCTTAATGCATAATCGTAAATTTCATCGTGATAATAATTTTCAAAAAATAAAGCCAAAACATTACCTTGACTCAGAATGGCAAGCAGATCAATTTGCTGCTGAGACTCTTATGCCACTGAAAACAATAATAAGTGAGCGTTTATTTGCTCCAAGAATGATTCAGGAAAGGTTTGGTGTATCTGCTCGTGCGGCAGAAAAAAGACTTAGACAGCTTAAAGAAAGAGGAGATATAAAAAGCAGATAGCGATGCGAACGCTATCTGCTTTTTTGTTGACATGGTGGTTGAGAGCACCCCTCTGTCACCTATAACATTGTCCATCGAAGACATGTGAATAATACTCCTGTTCATAAGTTATAGGCAACAATTCTATTGCTCTCTCCTTCTTAGGAGAAAGACATGCCTTTTTTCAAAGAAAGGAGTGTGTATGTGCGAGCGTATGTCCGGTTCAGGTTTGGCCGGATGGAAAACGTATGCCAGCACTGGCGCTCTTATCCTCGGCAGTTAGTTTTATTTAACTGATATCAGCACGACCTAGCGTTATGCGTTAGGTCGTGCGTTATATTGTTGCCAAGTATCTATTTATCTCTAGAGATGATTTTAGCGTTAACTTCATCTAAAACTTCAGATACATCTTTATTCTGGCGATGAGCATTAACGATGAATGGAAGAATACATGGATCTGCAACCCATAATTATTATTCAGATCTAATCATGCCGAGGAACTGATACAACGACATGCTGGGTTTTGTGTCATGCCATTCACTAACGTAATCATCTAGATCATCAAGAAGAATTTCTTCGATAAGGCATTTATCTATAAAGTTAGACATCGATTCTTCTCCCTGAGCTGGCTTAGCCTATACATTTACTTCTATATTAACAAAAAACCCGCACTGGGCGGGCTTTTGGAAATTACAAAAGCTTTCTAATAATTTGCTTTCAAATTAAGGTATATTCTTCTTTACTAATAAAATTGAGTTTTGATCCAATAACTATTTTTGGATTTGTGCGCTCACACAGTAAGATTTGTTCAAGGCTTTCTGCCTCATTTAGCTGCTTTAACTGGTCTTCCATTGCTTTGTTTGATTTCTTCAACTTCCTTGCTTCTTTCTTTATCGTTAGGTGTCTCATGAATATTCTCCTCAGCGTTTAAATAAAAAACAGTTGTTGATCTAGCTGGTTCTATAGCCATGTCCCCAATTATTTCAATTATACGCGATTCATCATTACTTGGACTACGAACTCTGTGGAATAATCCGCTCGCTTCTCTTCGGTCTATAACGAACCCATGCGAAGGATAACCCAAAGTTAGATTATCTAAAGCATGATCTTTCATGTTTTTTGCCCACAAATTTAATCTTACTCCATAAGCTTTTGCTATAGCTAACGATCTAGCAACTTCACCAATTTTTTGTGGATCTATCTGTTTGTAAAGCTCCTCAAAAAGACCTTTAGTTATACTCGCGGCAATTTCAGTTGATGTTTTAAAAGTAACAGAACCCTTACTTTTTTCTTTTATTTTTAAGAAGAAGCTCTCGAATAAAGAGAAGGCATGATATTCTAAATTATTTAAAGCCTCACTAATTACCAAGCCAGAATCAAGTTCACCAAGCTCATCACGACGAAGTAATTGGACATCAAGTGGCCCTAATTCAGCTTCGTCCGCCATTACTAATTCTGATGCTCCAATTACGCATAGAGTTCCAGCGCTCTTGCACCATCCCGCGATAAGAGCCGTAGATTTTTTATACTTATGCTGAATCTCTCTTGACATTCTGTAAGCGCAATCAGGAAAACCACCAGGGGTTGCAAGAATGAAAATAAGATTTTCGTGTTTATTTTTTCTAGATTTTAAAGTCTTCAGAACGGCTTCCTGGGTATCATAGTCAATGTCCCCGCTAATAAGCATCAAATCTGAGGAAACTGACTTTGCTATATTATTTATCTCTTGTTCCGTTAATTCTGTGTTATTCATAAAATAATTATGTGGTTTTATAAGTTATTCAATAAACCTGATGCTCTCTGTGGATGCCATTACATTACACCATCCCCATATCAGCATTACAAATAGCAGCACTTGGGTAGCCTTGCCGCAATAAGATGAATAAATGTGAGTATTTTTAATCTCCATAATCCAATGCATTTATATGGGCCCACATTATCACCCCGCGATAAACAAACACAACAATGTTACTCAAACCAGGAAATTCTTTTATCGTAACTAGAAGCCCTTCTTTGATAATGATGCACTTTTTGGAGTCCAAGTAAGATTGAAGACTATTTATATCTTTTTCTGCACTAAAACTAAACATGTCTTCTAGCCATTCTTTCTTTGTGCAAGCGACATACCCACCTTTAGTGATCGCATTAAATGCGTAAGCTTCAACAGAAGGCAGCCATAAAATTATGAGAAAAGCTAGAAGTTGAATCGTATCTTTTATTTTATCTACTCTCATTGAGTGATTCTTGAGTTGATCTATTAGATCATCTGCCGTCTTACCTTTGGGGTGGTTAACAAAAAGAGGGGATTTTCTTCTTATATATAGTTGTAGTCAAATGCAGACGTATAAAATGAGGGACAATAAAACCATGCAGGTATTAATTTTTTTAAATTGATCCAGTATCAGCCCTGCAAACAGCCGCGCTTGGTAATCTTGCAATGATGCTGATAGTCAATCAAATCTTATTGCAATTCCACGCTAACCTTACCAGGCCAAGTATGTTTAGCTGATCTTTTTCGTCACAGATATCGTAAGATTTTACGATAGGGTTATCGCTTGACACCTCAAGCTTCCCGTCAAGTCTTTTTCTTATTCGCTTAACGAACAAATTGCCATTGGTAGTAAAAACATATACGCCGTCAACATCTACTGTTTTCACCCCGGTATCAACAATAAGAATATCTCCATCCTTGTATGTTGGTGACATAGAGTTTCCTCTACCGGTCATTGCCGCAAGATTTCGTATATGAGTAATACCTTTTAAATTTTCCTCAACCCACTCCTTGCTAACTTTGATATCGCCAGCAATAGTTTCGTAGCCAGATTGCGGCTCACCCAAACCCATTGAGCCTTTAGCTGAAAACACGGGAATATTCACTACATTTTTCTCAAAAGGCAGGATTTTGCCGCTTTCTTTTTTTGTCGTCAACTTGAGACATGCTGGTTCTTTGCATTCATCGCAAAGTAATTCATCAAAAGAAAAAGATAGGTTTTCTCTCAACCTTAACAGTTGTTCTAGTCCTGGTGTGGTCGCGCCATTTTCCCATTGAGACACGGCGGATTTAGAAATACCGGCATATTCGGCAAATTGCTCTTGGTTTAATCCAAGGCTTTTTCTTAGCTTTAATAGTTTAGTTCCAATTTCCATATATTTAATCGTATAGCAAAACTATACTTTTGTGATCAAGTAATACTTGACATTTGTTGTTAAGTACCACTAAACTTTCTTTCATGAGTAAAGAACATATCAAAAATATAGCAAAAAGGGTCGGCGGGGTAGTTGCGCTATCAAAGAAGCTTGGTTTAAGCAGAGCGGCCGTGTCTCAATGGGAAGTGATTCCAGCTGAAAGAATACTGGACGTTGAAAAAGTCACCGGCATACCTCGTGAAGAATTGAGACCTGATTTGTACGTTAGAAAACCTGCTACTAGCGAGCAAATTATTGCTGGCGAGCTTCCGGAACGCCGTATTTACCAACGCCGTCAAGTAGATAGGCGTAAAAATTACAGACGCAAGGAATATAGGCGCGTATTTGATCGTCGTCAAAGTTGACATGGTTCTTATTAATTTACATCAGATCGTTCAATTGGAGCTATGGAATCGCTGATGAGAAACGCATGCACCTCAGCCTTGCCGGTCCTGATGCGTTCAGCTTGGATGACAGCTTCAATGAAGGCGGCTAAAACTGATGCTGAATGCACATCAAGCCGTTCTGGTGGTGGTGTTTTTACCGGCGGTAAGAATTTTTCCACTACGGCTCCTAATTAACTGATAAATGCTTTATTAAGAAATTAATTACAGCTACATAGAATGGACTACATCTTAACTACGGGATCAAGCATGATGAATTGTACTTTGGTGCACATAACGCAGAAATACAGCAAATGTATACATGCGAAATGTCATCTAAAAGATGAATCGATAGGTTTCAATGAGTCACTAATGCATGACGCATGCACCACATCATTACCAGTCCTAATGCGCTCAGCCTGCAACGTAGCTTCAATGAGTACAGCCCATGCAGATGCCGAATGCACATCAAGCGGCTCTGGTGGCGTTTTAACTGGCGGCAAGAATTTCATGACGGCTCCTAATTAAATGATGAATGCATTATCAGGAAATTAACGACAGCTAAATAGATTAAAAAAAACAGGTAAATAGATTATGAGCAGACCGGCAAAACAGGAATATAGACAAGTGTTTTTAGCGTTGCAGTCCGATGCTAAAAAGTACCCGGGCGGCATTGCTGGATTGGCTAGAGTGTTAAACAAATCACCGGAAGGGCTGGCGAATTGTCTTGATCCTAACCATGACGCTCAGCCTCCGTCACTATCTATCGTGCTGCAAGTCATCGAGCTGACTCAAGAAAAACGTGCCGTGTTTGAGATATGCCAGCTGGTGAATCAAACGCCGATGGATATCGACATGGGCAGCGCAGACCTGAACGAAGAAAGTCAGGTTAAACATTTCCTCTCTTTGGTTGCATCAGCATCGGCCTGCCTTAATACGGGCTCTGAGCATTTGAAAGATGGCCGATTCGATGCGTCAGAGCGCAAAGAACTTGCGCCACTGTTGCTTGAATTGAATCAGGTAACCGCAAGCCTTTATAAAAGATTTTCCGAGTAATAGCCATGACGAATCCCCGTGACGCCACTTCCTTCTTGCTGACTATCCCTCAGTGTGGCGTTACGGGGATTTTTCTGAAGGGTAAATAAAGATGACAGATAAAAAGATACTTTTTATTGAAGGCTCTAAATCCCCCAGGTCATTGAAGAGTGCTCCCGCTTCCGTCCTTATTTCTGAAGAGATCACTGGCATCCGGTTGAGTATTTGCAATGAGGTAGTCGCGGATGGAGCAAGCTTTGTTGCTGGGAATGTTAAAGACAAGCCAGCCAAGACCTGCATTCCTAAACCCGAACCTGATTCTCTCATCTTTGAGCTTTACAACAGCTAGCTGCGGATCATCTTGCACAGACATGCCTTCATCACTTTTAACTGGCGGATTTTTAGGTACTTCAGGAAGCATATTTGCTCTGACAATTGCCAGTTCGGCTATTAGCGTAGTTAGCTCTTGTGCAGATAATGTTTCATTGATTGATAGGCTTACAGATTTTTTATCATTACTTAGTTCCATAGCTTCTCCTTTGTTGTTAATAGCTTGTTGGAACTCTCTATTCTATCAGCATTGGAGAAACCGCTAATTATGATGCTTTTGACATCGTTTATCAGCCAGCATAGCGCTACTCAGCAGAGACTAAATGCTCTGCTTGATTCTGGCTTGTTTAAGGATGGCATTAGCGAGATTTTTGGAAATGATATTCACGGGTACGGTAAATCGCTTACCGAAGAATGGATTTTCCCATATCTCATGACTTCCTTTTCCCTGTCTGACGAACACGCACCCATTTTCCAGCAAAATACTTCTCAATCTGGGATAAATGCTGTTGCCCATAAGTTACAAGGGAATCCGGTCTTTGACTGTTTGATTTTGCTGAAAGCTGATGATCATGGAGTCAATGCTTACATCAATATCATTCTCTGCGGCAATCTCAGGGGCGATTTCCCACACGCGCTCAGTCAGACCTTCATATGTTTCGGATTCGGTAGCCAGTCCAATTTCGTCGCATACGGCAATCCACATGCCGGATTCGTAGTCGTGGCTCACTTTTACAATAAAGAAAGATGTGCTCATAGCTCAATTGATCAAAGCAACTTGACCAAAGCAGCAACAATGCTGACTGCGATTGTCATCAAGGCACCAAGCTTGATGATGAGACGTTGCTCCAGCTGGATGAGACGCGAATCCATTTCGCGTCGCAAGTCTTCTATTCCCCAGCGTAGCTTCTCTTCTGTGGCCAATAAATCTTGTTTGGTGGCCAAGTCTTTTAGATTGACTTCAAGCACATCAGCTAACGCTCTAGCCTCAGCTTCAGCCTGCGCAGATGGAACGCCTGCTTCCTTTAAGGTATTCGCGAATTTAAGCGTATCAAATGTAAGGGTTGTCATTGTTCTTCACCAGAAATATGGTCATAAACAAAATCATATAAGTACTTTTATGAAAGATCAAAGCATTTTAATAAGGAGCAATTAAATGAGCGTAATTATTTACGGTCCGCAAGGGTGTGGCAAAACAACAAACGCTGAGAAATTAGCAAAACACTTAGGTTTATCCAACATTCTGGATGAATTTGGGCCAGGACAGGAATTGCCAGAAGATACTCTGGCATTAACTCATGTGCCTGGCATGGAAGGTGCGCTTAATTATGATGATGTGATGCTAGCTATGCAATCTGAGGCTTCAGCTTAAGTTTGGCTAATATTTTCAGGCGATCAAGGTAAGCATCCATGTTGGCATCGCTCTCAGTAGGAATACAGCCATCATTGTATAGATATATCCTCTCGACGTTAGAATCACCTTTCCATGACAGCTTGGCTGCTACTGTTGGTGTGATGCCTTGGATTTCTGCTGATATGGGATATGCCTGGTATTCGAGAATGTCAGACGTAATGAATCCGAGCGGTTTATATGTACGATTCAATACAACGTATTTGCCATCTTTCATGCGATCAATGCAATACGGCAAATACACGGCTCTGAAATCTTTACGTGACATAACTGAATTCCCTTTAAAAATTAATTCGGCAGCCTATAACAAATTCAAATTATCGACAAATGCATCAAGCCGGGCTTACCCCTACGCTCAGGATTCGGCTAAATCCCGTGTAGCTTCTTCGATTACGGCTTCCGATACACCATGTTTTTTTAGAGCTTCGATCAAGCGCGATGTTGACATACCGGAATACCGTTCTTCATCTTTGCGTAATCCTTCGCTGATGTATGACTTCAGCAATGTCTGGTACTCGGAAAATCCTTTGAGTGACGCGATTTCCTTTAAGGAATCTATCACGTCAGTAGGGATACTTAGCGTGATAGATGTCATGGGACGGTCTTTTTGCAAGCGCTTTTTTAAACGTTCAGTAAGCATAATCGGATTCCTCCTCAGGTTCAGCACGACGCGCAGAAATAATGCGGATACAGGATTCTTCTATCTCAACGTGAACCACGTAGAGCAATCGTCCGGTCAAATCAAAGCCTATGGCGGCATGGCGTTTTTCATCAGAACGGGAAGCGTTAACCAATACAAACAATGGGTCGGAGAAAACCGTAGCAGCTTCCTCGAAGCGGACACCATGTTTGCGCAGATTTCTATCTGCCTTGCCCGCATTCCAAACGAACATATCGCCATTCAGTTCATAGTAGATATCCATAGCAAGAAGCATTCAATATTTTTTCAAGTTGGCCTGCCGCTTGGATTCATCCCACGTAAATTTCATGATAGTTTTTATGCCTATTATAAGCATGTTTTAAGTTTTGTTTACTCCAACATAATAGTAAACAAACTGTTATGCGTTGAAGATGAATGCTTGACACCGCTAACCTCTCGGGCTTATCCTTTTGCTCAGGTGACTCAAACACCAAGACTTAAGCATAAGCGGATACCGCACCCGACAGACAAGCGGTTTTTTTACGTCCATAGTTTTTCTATGGTCGGGCGTGCGGCTAATAAAACAGCAGTTGCGACTGCGAATATGCCCGCCGACTTATGCCGGTTTGAGGCGCCCGATCACCCGCATATTGCTGATGGTCAACTCCACTCAAAGGAGCATAAGATCATGTCAGAACTTACCGTTCTTACGACCAAAATCCGTCAACTCGACGGACTATATTCCCTTAATGATTTACATAAAGCTGCTGGTGGCGAAGATAAACACAGACCAAATCAATTTATTCGCCTTGAACAAACGCAGGAACTAATTGCAGAATTAAGCTGCGCAGATCTGCGCATCATACCAGTCAAGAAAATCACAGGCCGCGGCAAGGAACAAGGCACATACGCTTGCAAAGAATTGGTAATCGCTTACGCTGCATGGATCAGTGCAGCGTTCCATCTGAAAGTAATCAGAATTTTCTTAGAGCAAGTAAAACCAGAATCCACCCAGGCTGAGCAGATCGCCAAGCAGGTCAGCAAACATCTTCAAAGAGCTCTGCCAAGTCAAGATTGCTTACTACCAGAACATCAACAAAAAGAAATCCTTGATCGCCTGCATAGGGTTTGGGAAATGTTTCACCCATTTAGCAAACAATTCATGGATTTGCTCGGAGTAATCCGCGCGCTTCGTGGATGTCATCCAGATTACGGTATTGACGAGCCGAGCTATAGGGCTGTGATAAAACAGCATGAGCTTGATAAGAAAAGCCGTGGGGGTAGAGGCTAAGTATGGGTATGAAAAAATCAGCCAAACTTGACTTTAAAGCAATAGCCTCAGCCGCGCTGAATCGTGCTCATATACTGGTAGCGCAATGGTTGCCAGGTGGTGATGTGTCCGGGGGTGAATACAAAGCACTTAATCCTACCCGTGGTGATCGTTCCAAAGGATCGTTCTCTATCAATCTGAGATCAGGTGTTTGGTCTGACTTTGCCGCGGGTGAATCGGGTGGCGATTTGATCAGCCTGTATGCCTACATTAACGGTTTATCTCAGATCGATGCTGCCAAAGAAGTAGCGGCTCAGATGGGCATTTCAATTGATGATGCTGAACCAAAGACGGGCCCGCGCAGCAATGTTATACCCATCAAGCAGCCAGATGCGGTACCAGAGCAGGAAGCAACCAGCAAGCGTACGTTATGGCGTCCTATTTTGCCGGCACCGGATGATGCTGGCCAATATCCATTGGCCCATCCTGTGCGCGGTCGTCCGCAGGCAACCTATGAGTATTTCAATGCGCAAGGGAATTTACTGGGCATTATTTGCCGGTTTACCACCTCAGACGGCGGCAAGGAAGTGTTGCCGTGCTGTTTCGCTGAACATACCCAAAATAAGAAACGTGAGTGGCGCTGGATGGCTTTTCCTGAGCCTAGACCGCTATATGGTCTGTACGAGCTGGCTCAGTATCCAGATTTGCCGGTACTGATAGTAGAGGGCGAGAAATGCGCGGATGCCGGGCATAAATTGCTCAAAGGTCAGTTCGTGGTCATTACCTGGCCTGGTGGCGCTAAGGCAATCGGAAAGATCGATTGGTCGCCATTGCGTGGGCGTGTGATTTATGTTTGGGCGGATAGTGACGCACAGTACGATAAAACCGGCAATCATCTTCTACCTGAATCGCAACAGCCTGGCATGTCGGCCATGCTCAAGATATGCAGCATACTCGGCAATCCTGATAATTTCCATATCGTCGATATTCCTCAGCCTGGTGATAAGCCGGATGGCTGGGATACCGCCGATGCCATTCAAGACGGCATGGGTGCAGAGGAACTGACTAAATTTATCCTCCATACGCGACCCGTAGAGCAAGCACCAGTCAGACAAAGCCAATATTCCTCATCAGGCGGTGATGACGGCGGCCCGCCATGGTCGCCACGTGATCTGGTGTGGGATGGCAAAAAGCCAGCCAGTTGTTTATCCAATGTTTACGACATCCTTGAGCATGACAAGCAGTGGCAGGGGGTGCTTGGCTACGATGAATTTGCCTACCGCACCATGAAGCTGAAAGCTCCGCCCTTTGTCGGAGGAAAAGAAGGCGAATGGACGGGTGATGATGACGTGCAAACAGCCATGTGGATTACGCGCAAGTATGGTTTTGCACCCAGCGAAAGTTTGACAGGGCTCGCGGTAGAAACCTTGGCCAAGTTCCATGGCTATAACCCGGTACAGGATTATCTGCGTTCGCTCAAATGGGATGGCGTGGAACGCTTGAATGATTGGATCGCAGATTTTCTGGGTGCGCGCAAGACGGAATACGTATGGCGCGTGTCACGCTGGTTTTTAGTGGGCATGGTGGCCCGTGCCATGAAGCCTGGGATTAAGTTTGATTATTGCCTGGTGTTGGAAGGGGAGCAGGGGCGGCAAAAATCGTCTGCGCTGCGCGTGCTGGGTGGGGAATGGTTCGGTGATACTGACCTTGATTTGCATAACAAGGATTCCATGTCTGCGCTGCGTGGCAAGTGGTTGTATGAAATTGCCGAGCTGGGATCGTTGGCGCGGTCTGAAGCAACCCGGCAAAAGTCTTTTTTTTCCAGGCAGGTTGATGAATACCGCCCTGCTTATGGCAAGCGAGAAATACGCTGCCCGCGCCAGCTTGTGTTCGGGGGGACGACCAATGAATGGGAATGGAACAAGGACCCGACCGGTGGTCGTCGATTCTGGCCGGTTGAGTGTGAAGGTGATGTGGATGTGAATGGACTGTCGGCCACACGTGATCAGCTCTTCGCTGAAGCTTACCAGGTGTATCTGAGCGGCGAGCGTTTCTGGCCTGATGGCCATGAGCAGCGGCAGATATTCAACCCGGAACAATTCAAGCTCGGCACCTCAGACAGCTATGTCGATATGATCGAGAGCTGGGTGGCAAAACAATACAGGGAAAAAGAATTCTGCATAGCAGATGTAGCAGTCGAGTGTTTGAAAATTGATGCAGCACGGTTGAGTCGGGATATTCAGACGAGGATAGGGAGCGCACTGCGGCAATTAGGCTGCAGGCGCATTGAGAAACGGACGCACGCAACAACCAGGTTTTGGTACAAGTCCCCCACAGAAATGGGACACGGTCGACAGCCAGGGCGTAGTGATGAAGAGAGAGGCGGTCATGGCATCGACTTTTGACATCATAAGTTCCATACCTCATCCATACCTCTATGAAAGGTGTGGAACCTCAAAAGGCGCATGTGATGGGCTTCTTCCACACCTTCCACACCTTCCACACCTCACCGCGCGCGCACGCATACGCACACACGCGCGTATAGGATGTTTTTTATAGCACAACCAGATAATTTTGATTATAATTTAGAGATGGCCTATTCACTGGATTTCCGCCGTAAAGTCCTGTCTGTTAGAGAGAAAAAAGGACTTACGATAGCCGAGGTGGCGGCCCGGTTTGATGTTGGCGTGGCGAGCGTGACGCGTTGGGTTAAGAACATCCATCGTAAACCTCAAGGGTTTCGCCAACGCAAGATTGATCTTGATGTGTTGCGGCAGGATATTCGCGATTATCCTGATGCTTATCAGTACGAGCGGGCAAAACGTTTGGGTGTGGCGCAAAACGCTATTTTTCTGGCGCT
>NZ_FOUB01000011.1 GCF_900114745.1 Nitrosomonas communis
TGGTTTAGATTTATCCGTTAAGTGGGTTGGGTTTGAGAAAGCCCGCGAATTACTCCATCGTTAAAAATTACGGATCACCAGCTCGGTGCGTTGTCTGCGTCCTTGCAGCCCGCCTACGGTATAGTTGATCGCAAACGATGCATCGCCAACCCTTTGAATACCTCATGCATTTCCGAAATATCGTTGACGGACATAATCATTTTTCCTTTGATCGTTTTCGCGAGCTCGGCTATCTGAGCATACTGCTCCAGCCCAAAATCCACACCATAGGCTGCGGTACCCCAATATGGCGGATTACAGTGAAACAAGGTGTGCTCCCGGTCGTACTTGCGCACACATTCCTGCCATGCCAGGTGCTCAATATACGTTTGCGAAAGCCGCAGATGCACCTAGCTTAACTCTTCCTCTAGGCGCAGCAAATTGATACGGGATGCCGTAGTGGTGGCGGTGCCAAAATTCTGGTTGGCTATCTTGCCGCCAAAGGCCAGTTTCTGCAAATAGTAAAGCGGGCAGAGCGTTGGATTTGTGTTCAGTTTCCATTCAGCTCTAAAACCCTACCATATTTATAACAAATGAAATTTTAATCACATCAAATTTGTTGATGAATTTCATCTGAAATATTTATTAGGAGGGCATCATGAATACAAGAAAAATTCTCCCCCTTTTAGTCGTGATTTCATTTTTTCTTCTTGGTGGGTGTGTAGCTCCTTCTTATTACGGCGGAACGGGATATTCTGGAGCAGCAGGCTATTATGCAGGTTCAGGCTATTATAGTGGATCGGGATTTTATGGAGGAATTTCATCGGGATACGGATATCGACCATCAATCTACTTTAATCAAAGGCACTTTGGAGGACATAAGCATATCCATGGTGGACATAGACATTTTGACAACGCACACCGAGGCGGGGGCCATAGAGGGCATGGACATCGAAGACATGGTCATTGACACTGGCAAAGAGGTCATTGATGTTGATGCAAATAAAAATCATTCTCAATATGTAGCAAGGTATTTTATAATGGGCAGCTTGGACAGGATAGGCTTGCTTACTTCTTCAGCAATCAGGAAAAGCACTTTCTCCTAATCTTTTATAAGCAGTAGCGAAGTTGAAATGGCTGGCTTATCTGTCAACTGTACTTAATAACATTGCTCAGTAATTAACCATTCAAATTTATTTAAAGGAGCGCGACATAACTTATCTCATTGATCAGCATCCGGACAATACTGACTTTTTTGATGTATTAATTGTGTCTTATAGGAATATCCATGAAAGCTATTATTTTTATATTCAGTATCTTATTTGCTAGCCAAGTCTTTGCGCACGGTATGTCAGAGGAAGACAAAGCAAAACTTCTGGAAGCTGGATATTGGGAATATATCGAGCTGGGTGCAACGCATATGCTTACCGGCTACGACCATTTACTATTCCTGTTCGGTGTCATTTTCTTTTTAACCAGGTTTAAAGATATTGTTAAGTTCATCACAGCCTTTACCATCGGGCATTCTATTACCCTTATTTTTGCCACTATCTACGGCATTCAGGCAAATTTTTATCTGATTGACGCAGTGATTGCGCTTACTGTCTGCTATAAGGCCTTTGATAACCTGGATGGATTCAGGAAATATCTGGATGTAAATGCACCCAACATACTGTGGATGGTATTTGCCTTTGGATTAATTCACGGTTTTGGTCTTTCCACTCGCCTGCAACAATTACCCTTGCCGGAAGAAGGTTTGGTGATGGGCATCCTTTCTTTTAATGTGGGTGTGGAAGCAGGTCAGATCATTGCACTGACCCTTATGCTTCTCGTGCTTTCCGGTTGGCGTAAAACACTATCATTCCAGAAATTCAGTAAGGCTGCGAATGCTGGTTTGATTTTTTCTGGTTTCATGCTGCTGTTGATGCAGCTACATAATTATCATCATTTCATTTATTCCGATGATTTCCCGCTGAATAAAGATGACCACTACCATATCCATATGGAGATGGAAGCGGCCCTAGCCCCGTCGGCGCTGGAAGGATACCAAAAGAAAATACAATTGCAGCCGAACATACATTCACATGGTGACGGCGAACCACATGCTCACTAAACCAAAAATCATAAATACACAGGAGATTCTATGAACATTCAAACGCTTGCTCTTGCTTTTGCACTGACAATTATCACTATACCACTGGCTTTCGCTGGATCCGATCATGATCATGGTCATAGCCATAGTCACGGAGATAATACTCATACACATAGTCATGGATCACAAACTAAGAAACTGAACGATAAAGGCGCTCTGGCTGCTGCCAGCGAAGGGGTGGCAGCCATCATCGAACAGAAGCAGCCAGTGGAAGGTGAGTTATTAGATGAGGCATGGGGTAATACGCCTGAGGAGGGTAAGAAAATCAGCAAGAAAGGGAAAGGTTATTACATCGTAAGCTTTGATAATAAAGTATCTAACAAGGCGCTTTATGTGCTCATGTCCGATACAGGTGAAATCTACGATGCCAATTATTCGGGCAAGTTTGACGGCTTGAAAAACTAAGTATAGGTAAAGCACAACCCTTTGCAATGCTATGACTCTATGACAGGGTGGAAGTAAATATAATGGTATTCCTGAAAATAGGTATTGCGGCCACCGTGATCTGGTTTGCTTCATGGCTATCAGGTAAAAAACCTGAACTGGCGGGCTTCATTATTGCGCTTCCTATTGCTTCCTTGTTGGCGCTGGCGTTTTCTTATATTGAGTATAAGGACGCCGCTGCCTCCATTACCTTCGCCAAAAATATTTTAATAGGTGTTCCCGTCTCATGGCTTTTCTTCATACCGTTCTTTTTTGCAGACAGGCTGGGTGGGAATTTCTGGCTTTGTTACGGTATCGGCATAGCACTACTGGTATTAGGTTTTTTTATTCATCGCTACTTATCAAGTTTGTTTTAATTCACCTATCCTATTATCCTATTTTTCTCAGTTGAAATCCCTTAAAACGTGGATCAAGGGCTAACTCACGTGAGCTCGGAATAAGAAAAGCAGCAAAAGGAATATGATTCATCTAATAATGAAACTTTTTTTGAAATCACTTCATCAAAAGGAATTTAACGAATTCAGGTCCCTTTTGCAGCTTTTCTTATATCAAACTCGCGTTAATTAAGGCGTCTCTAAAAATTCAGAGTTCTAAGCAAGACAAGGCAAAAACGAAAAATGTTACGCAGCATATAACTGATATGTCATTCCATTTCTAAATCAAACATGACGCGAAGGTGAGCCGCAGACAGTATCAATCATACGGCAAGGTGGATCTGGCAAAGATCTTCTTAAAATTAAATGATTCTAAAGGTAGTTTTTAACATTATCGGTAGCATTATTCACCATTAATGGTAATAATGAGGGTTCTGCTTCCCCCGTGATTGCGGTGTTCGCAAAGGTAAATTCCCTGCCATGTGCCTAAATTGAGTCGGCCATTGGTGACGGGAATGATCAAGCTGCAACCTAACAAGCTGGATTTTAAATGTGCTGGAAGATCATCGCTTCCTTCGTCCCTATGTCTGTAATAGGGTGCTTCCTCAGGTACGATATGATTGAAGTAATCTTCAAAATCCTGGCGCACGGCAGGATCTGCATTTTCATTAAGGGTTAACGATGCAGAAGTATGTTGAAGCAAGATAGTCATGATCCCTACCCTGACCTGCCTTAATTCCGGTAGCTGTTGCAATATTTCATCAGTCACCAAGTGAAAGCCGCGTACGCGGGCTCTAAGATAAAGTTGTTTTTGTATCCACATAAAATATTTATCCAATTTCTTGAAATTATGCAGCGTCTTTCAATCTCGGACAGCAGTATTTTTTGAGCTGACGATATCCCCTATGGTATCGATACTCACTTCAGCTCTTTGCAACTTTTGTTCTTGTATCAGACCAATTCAGATAAACTACACCATCAAAAAATACTACCATTAAAGTTTTTCTTATGACAGAAACTGTTATTGATTTGATTCGTCATGGCGAGCCTGTTGGCGGGCAACGTTATCGAGGTCACAACATTGACGATCCGCTCAGTGAAAAAGGCTGGTCCCAAATGTGGAATGCAGTGGGTGAATATAATGCATGGGAGCAGATTATCACTTCTCCGCTACAACGCTGCCAGGCATTTGCACGCGCATTAGGGGAACGTCACGGAATAGAGGTTACTGTTGAGTCTCGATTTAAAGAGGTGGGATTAGGTTCGTGGGAAGGGCTTAGCCACAATGAAATTAAAACAAGTCGACCTGATGAGTTTCAGTCTTTCCTGAGAAATCCGGCGACACATCGACCTCAAGGTGCAGAAGTACTTGACGATTTTATTAATCGAGTCAGCTCAGCCTATGACGAAATTGTAGAGCACTCTCAAAGTAAGCATTATCTCATCGTTGCACATGCAGGAGTGATTCGTGCAGTCATCGCACGAACAATCCATGCACCACCGGCTGGCTTCTATCGAATTAAAGTTAATCACGGCGGAATTACCCGCATTCGGCACACAGAAACAGGTGAAATGCTGGAGTTTCTGAATGGAAAACTCTCTAACTGAAAATAAATAATCCTAAAACTCCAGCTGGACGAAATAGAGCGTGTGGTGATCCAGATACAAGGCAAGGCACTCTTTTATTCCATTTCCAAATCAAAAATGACGCGAAGGCGAGCCGCAGACAGTATCAATCATACCGCAAGGCCACAAAAAAGGTTTAGCCGACAAAGTCAGTTTTGATTTAGAAATGGAATTACTCTACCAAGGAGGAATCTATCCAGCCTTGTCTGGCGAAGTATTTTTCTAGTTCTACCGCTATCTTATCAGCCATACTCTTGGCTTGGTGTGCAGAAGCCGATTGGTAAGCTTTACCGGCGCCCAGTGCTACATTGGTGGAAACCACTGCCGCTGTACCCGCTCCTGCCGCAACACCGGCCGGGCCCAAGACAGCTGCCCCCGGCATACTGCCGCTTTCCGAATGGGCATCAAAAGCAATCAGCTCCTCAATGACAGACTCTTTCTGTGCCAAAACCCGTACATGGCTATCAAGCGAAGATTTGCCCGCACCTAAACCAATCACGGTACGACGCAGGCGATTACCTTCGTTTATGTCAATAAATTCCCCTGTAATTATAATCGCATCTTTGCTAATCGGGGTATTGGCTGTAGCACGCACAGGATTCAAGCCCATAGCCGCTATTTTCACCATCAGCTCTGCAGTCAAAGCATCGGCCACTTCTCGCCCTATCTGAATTTGTTCCGCTGATTGATTATTCCCTGCCAAGCTCCTGCCAATCCTTGCAAACAGAGCAGAATTTTGTTTAATGTCTTCTGGGTTAACTGCAAAATTATAAATTAATACTGTTTCTGGTTTGGATAGATTGAAAAAGGGAGGCTCTTTCGCCATCCGTGTGGTATGTTGAGCGCAGCCAGTGACTAGCAAAGCTATGATTATGGTCATGAGACCTTTCAAACACATTATCTTCATCAAAGCACCTCGCTTGTTTGATTTGAAAACAAAAAGATCCTCACTTCCACTTGCCAAGTTTTGAATACTATGCCAATAGTAAGCCATATCGTCAAGCTATGTCGTTGCTTTGTTTGATTAAATAAACAACCAGAGAAGAACGCGCTTGTCTTCAATTGATACGGAACCATTATGGGAGATTTACCTATCCCAAGCGAATAAAAGATCAATGAAGATGAAACTTTCGAGGTAATATATTTCAAGCTGCTTGAATAAACACAGATGATAAGTTTTTAGTGTGCATCTCTCTTATAAGGAGCCCCCATGAAACATCACAAATACCTTATTGTCGGTGGCGGAATGACTGCCGATTCAGCACTTCACGGCATTCGTCAAGTTGACCCAAATGGTACCATCGCCATGATCTGTGAAGAATTACACTCACCCTATGATCGCCCCCCATTGTCCAAGTCATTATGGAAAGGTGCAACATTTGAATCAATCTGGCGTAGCCAACATGATCTGAATATCGCTATCCATATAGGCAAAAAAATAGTCAATCTTGATCCAGCCCAAAAGACCGCAACTGATAATGCCGGAAACATTTATACCTATGAAAAGCTTTTACTCGCCACTGGCGGATCAGTCAGACGATTACCCTATTTAGATGAGAATATCATCTACTTTAGAACGGTAGATGATTACCAGAAGTTACGCGAACTATGCGAGCAAGGCTCAAATTTTGTTGTCATCGGTGGTGGTTTCATCGGTTCAGAAATTGCTGCTGCACTTGCCCTGAACAATAAACACGTCACCATGATTTTTCCTGAAAAGAGTATTGGCGCACGTGTTTATCCCCAAGCACTCTCACAATATTTGAATAGCTATTATCGGGGAAAAGGCGTTACCATCCATGCAGGCGGCACGGTTAAAACCATTCAAAAAGAAGGTACCAGAATAAGTGTGATTCCAGAAAATGGTATGGAAATAGCCGCTGATGGAATCATAGCTGGACTTGGAATTCAACCTAACATTGATCTTGCCAGTCAAGCTGGACTTACAATAGATAATGGGATTGTAGTGGACGAATGGCTGCGCACGAGTAATCCTGATATTTATGCTGCAGGTGATGTAGCAAATTTCTATAGCCCTCTCCTGGAAAAACGAATACGGGTAGAGCATGAAGACAACGCAAATGTCATGGGGAAAATGGCTGGCAAAAATATGGCTGGCCAATCAAATCCTTATCATTATCAACCTTATTTCTACTCTGACCTATTTGATTTGGGATATGAGGCCATAGGCGAGCTTGATGCTAGCCTTGATATCGTTGAAGATTGGAAAGAACCCTTTCACAAAGGCGTGATCTACTATTTGCGAAATAAGCGGGTACGGGGTGTACTGCTGTGGAATACATGGGGGCAGATTGAGGCAGCTACTCAATTGATTGCCGACAAAGCTGAGCACACCCATGCCACACTGTTAGGACGAATAAGCGATTAATTATTACGCTTTTGTTAGTATCTAGCTGATTAAAATCTTGTGTAGATGCATTGGCACGCCAGAGAATAAAAATCCTGAGAGGAATTTCCAGGATTTTTCAGGGTACCTTTAGTTGGTGATGCCACTGTAGGTATGACTCTGGTGTTGCGATTGGTTGCAGGGGACATCCTTGCGTCCTTCTCGCACCCCTGCTTCGCATTTAGTTTATCGCAAGCTCCACCGCATCTAGCTGCAGCTTCTCGGACTAATTACAGTGCCTCAACCTTATTTTGATGTCAAACGTTTGCCTGTTTTCGGGTCAAATAAATGTAATTTATCCATATCGAAAGTAAGTTTTATCCTGTCCCCTTCCTTGAAGGTATGGCTAGTATCTAACTTAGCGGTAACCTGCAATTTATCACCTGACTTCTTGTCCAGGTTAAGATCCCGTGTTAATGCCGGCATGTCGGGCCACTGGTTAATTTTGATCTGAAAGTAAATGAGCACTTCAGCACCTAACCACTCAACAACATCTACTTGCGTATTAAAGGCGGCTTGTTTTTGATTCTGTTCGCTTTCATTAAATAATACGTCAAAATCTTCGGGACGGATACCCGCAATGGCGTGGTCATGCTGGCTTGGAAGAGCAATGCTCTCAGGATAATTTATCTCTAAATCGAGTAAGAAAAAGAACAGCCGGCCCTCTCTGATTTGCACCGGAAAAAAATTCATGGCTGGGGAACCAACAAATCCAGCTACAAATAAATTGCCCGGTTGTCGATATAATTCATAAGGGGTTCCGATTTGCTGCACCACGCCTTTATTTAATACCGCTACCTGGTCACCAAGCGTCATGGCTTCGGTTTGATCATGGGTCACGTAAATGGTCGTGGTGCCTAGCCGCCTTTGCAGTCGAGCGAGCTCGGTACGCATTTGATTGCGCAGCCTGGCATCAAGATTGGACAATGGCTCATCAAGTAAAAAAGCTTGTGGATTGCGCACAATCGCCCTGCCCATCGCAACACGCTGACGCTGACCCCCCGATAAATTTCGTGGCTTACTGTCGAGTAAATGACTCAATTCCAGAACAGCCGCTGTTTCTTCCACACGTTTATTTATTTCTTCTTTGGGTACTTTCGCCATGACGAGTGGGAACGCGATATTTTGCCGCACATTCATATGTGGATAGAGGGCGTAGCTCTGAAAAACCATCGCCATGTTGCGATCCTTCGGATCCAGGTGGTTAATTATTTTCCCGTCAAGTCGAATCTCGCCGCTACTGACCTCTTCCAGGCCGACAATCATATGTAGCAACGTTGATTTACCGCAGCCGGAGGGTCCGACGAGAATAAAAAATTCGCCATCATTAATGACAAAACTGGTCGCACTGACCGCTACCGTCCCATCAGGAAATTGTTTGGTCACATTGCTTAGTTCAATTTTTGCCATATAGCCAATTCGATCACATCAACCTTTAACAGCGCCCGATGTGAGGCCAGCAACGATAAGTCGCTGAAAAATTAATACTATGATCATGACTGGCACAGTAATGACCACTGAGGCCGCTGCAATCAAGCCAGTAGGTAATTCAAAACGGGAGCTGCCTGTAAAAAAGGCAATCACCGCAGGCACCGTGCGGGCATTATTGGTGGAAGTGAGCGAGATAGCAAATAAAAAATCATTCCAGGCAAAAATAAATACCAGGATCGCAGCAGTAAATACTGCGGGCGCGGCCAGTGGCACAATCACCCAAATAAAGGCTTGCAACGGGGTGGCACCATCGACACGAGCTGCTTTATCCAAATCCCAAGGCATTTCACGAAAAAAAGCAGATAAGATCCAAATGGCCAGCGGCAGAGCAAACGTCATATAAGGGAGGATGAGGCCCAACCAAGTATCGAATAACCCTACTGTGCGCCACATATTGAAAATCGGCCCGATAATAACCACCGAGGGGAACATGGCGGTGGCCAATGCGCCGGCAAGGATCAAGCGTCTGCCGGGGAACTCCAACCTGACTATGGCGTACGCAGCGAACATTCCCAGCGTAACCGCCAGTAGAGTCGATATCACAGCAATACCAATGGAATTCCACAATGCCGCTGGAAACTGCATGTCAGAGAAAATAATCCGGTAATTCTCAAAGCTGATAGTTTGCGGAAAAAAACGCTGGTCATTCAAATGGCTACTCTGCTTCAGCGACAGGGATACAATCCATAACACAGGTAATAAGGCATAAGCCATCACGATGAGGTTACCCATACCCCAGAAAATTCGTCCCATGAGGTCATTTCTCATCATCATTCGGCGTTTCCTCCTTTAGTCAGCGATGCCCCAAAGCCTTTAATAAACAAGACCGAGATTATAAGTACACCGATAAAAATCAATACTGAAACTGCCGAACCCAAGCCTAAATTGAGGCTGACAATGAATGTGTTATAGCCCAGCAGGGAGACTGTTTCGGTCCCCTGTGCGCCGCGGGTTTGTATAAAAACCGTATCAAAAATACGAAACGCATCCAGTGTGCGAAACAATACTGCCACCAGGATGGCAGGTTTCATGATCGGAACGATAATTTTTATGAAACGTTGCCAGGCATTCGCACCATCGACCCGCGCGGCTTGAATTAAGTCATGCGGTACCAGGGTAAGCCCTGCCATTAGCAACAATGCCATAAATGGCGTGGTTTTCCAAATTTCGGTCAGAATAATCACTAAAAACGCTGACCAGCGCTGGGTCAACCATGCCTGTTCCGTACCCAGTAAGGCATTAACAAAACCGATAGTGGGATCAAAAGCAAATTTCCAGGCCAATGCCGCAACAACAGTGATTATCGCATAAGGAATTAACGTGGTGGCGCGCACCGCACGGCGCCAGAACAAAGTATGGTGCATGATTAATGCAAGAGGAAACCCTAATAGCAATTCCAGGGATACGGAGATAATTGTCAGAATTAACGTATTACCCAGCGCATGCCACCATACCTCTGAGGTAAGAATACTGACATAATTATCGAGACCGATAAAAGCGCGCTGATCAGGAAAACGCAAATCGTAGCGAAATAATGATAACCATAGTGCGTATAAGATAGGGTAAGCAGTTACCACAAGCAAGGCAGTTACTGCCGGCGCACACAATAACCAGCCCAAACGCCGCTCGTTGCTTTGCTTTTGATTCAAAGCAAACCCTCTGAATTGAGTGCGCGCTCAATGGCGCGACGTAGCCTGATAAAATCTTTCTGAGGTTCAATATCGCGCATAGGGTGCAAAGTACGACTGATTGCCAGAGAAATATCATTATATAGCGGCGTTTGTGGGCGTTGTACCGCATCGCTTAACGAACTGCGCAACACATCTGCAAAGGGATAGGTCACGCGAATTTCTGGCTCATCATACAATGCAGCGATAGTCGGTAGCAGCCCTCCCAGCTCAGCAGCCATACGTTGATGCTTTGCTGCAGTAAGACAGGCAGCGGCATGGAACGCCAACTGAGGATAGGGTGTATATGCGCTGACACCTAAATTAAGGCCACCAATCACAAAGCGGCTGGGTTTGCCTTCTATTGTCGCAGGCCAGCGAGCCCATCCTAGGTGTTTAGCAATTTCAGGAGCATTTCTCTGTGCACTGGGCCAGACAAAGGGATAGTTAACCATGAAGCTGGAGTGACCTGATTCAAAGGCAAGGCGCGCTTGATCTTCCCGTGCAGTCGCCAAAGCCCAATCAGCGGCACTTGAATTGGCAAAGCGTGCCATTGTAGAAAGCGTCTGCAAAGTCGGTTGTTGCGCCAGAGAGATATGCTTGCCACTGACATCCAGCACTGATCCGCCATTCGAGGCCAGCAATGAAACAAAAAATGCCGTTAATCCTTCATAACGTTCGCCTTGTGCCTGTATGGTCCCTATTTCACCCAATGATTCAGCCAGAAGGATCATTTCATCCCAGGTCGCAGGCGCTGTATTGACTCTGTCTGTGCGATACCATAATAATTGGATATTCGTAGTGAAGGGCGCAGCCCATAATTGATTTTGATAGATTGCGCTCTGCAATGGAGCATCCAGTCGACCTGCTTTGGCTTGCTCAGCTGTTTTGCCAGTCCAGGGAAGAATCCAACCCGCCTGCGCAAATTCTGCAGTCCAAATGACATCCATCCCTATGATATCGATCGCGTTATCGCCTGCGGCCAGCCTGCGCACCAATTGCTCACGTTGTTGATCGGTATCGGCAGGCAATGGGACCTGTTCTATTTTATACGCTTGTCCGGAATCTTCAGAACAGCGCTTGGCTGCCATGAAAAATGCGCCCGATGGTTCCCCGGCAACATACCAGTTCAAGGTAGGAATAGCCTCCTTTCTATGGCTGCTGCAGCCATAGAGTATGATGCTGACTGTAATCCATAAGACTAAAGTGAGACGGATACGGATCAATGCTCCTCTCTCCTCGTTAATACCGACAAAAAATTATCAGATAATTTTTTGGCGATAGTCTGCTTTCAATATCGAGCCAATTACAATATATTTTCTGTAATAAATACCATAGCAGAATATTGTTTATCTGTCTTCATTGTGTAGTTATTCCAATTCCAAATCAAAAATGACGCGAAGGCGAGCCGCAGACAGTGTGAATAATACGGCAAGGATAAGCCGACAAAGGCCGACTAAGTCAGTTTTGATTTAGAAATGGAATTAGAGCGTTTAAAATGCTTAAACCTTTCAAATCATAAATACTGGATATGGGTTTTATAATGACATCAAGTGATGTATTTTGTTAGGTAACAATGCAACTATTTCTTGATCATTGCAGGTATTCAATTGTTCATGCATTATTGGGTGATTCAAAAATTACTTTGAGGTCTGGCTGATCAAGTTAGCATATGATAATGAATATTTCTTCTATATCAACTAATAAGGATTGAATAAATATGCTTACAGAATATATTGATTATCAGGATGGCGATACCGAACTGGAAGGTTATATGGTCTATCACGAAACAGAGACCCCCAAATCGGCTGTGCTAGTTGCGCATGACTGGAGTGGTCGGCGCGAATTTGCCTGTAAGGCAGCAGAAAGAATCGCCTCATTGGGTTATGTAGGTTTTGCGCTGGATATGTATGGCAAAGGTATATTTGGCCGCGATGGGGATATCGAGGGTAACGCGGCACTCATGAATCCTTACGCAAATGATAGAGCCCTATTGAGACAAAGAATTAACGCAGCATTACAGGCAGTGCGACAACTCCCACAAGTCGATGCGACAAAGGTCGCGGCAATGGGCTATTGTTTTGGTGGAATGTGTGTGTTGGAATTGGCTCGATCTGGCGCTGATGTGAAAGGTGTCATCAGCATTCATGGTATTTTTACACGTGGGAAGGTGGCCAATGAAAAAATGAACGCTAAAGTTCTCTGTTTACATGGTCATGATGATCCCATGGTACCGCCCGAGCAAGTGTTAGCTTTTGAGCAGGAGATGACCGAAGCAGGGGTAGACTGGCAGATGCATATTTATGGGGGGACCATGCATGCTTTTACTAATCCTGTTGCTAATAATCCCTCTTTTGGAACCGTCTACAAGGAAATAGCAGCAAAACGGGCTTATCAGTCGATTAGCAATTTTTTGGCTGAAATTTTCTAATCCCACTTCTAAATCAAAACTGACTGGGTCGGCCTTTGTCGGCTTATCCTTGCCGTATTATGCATACTGTCTGCGGCTCGCCTTCGCGTCTTTTTTGATTTGGAAATGGAATACGATAGTGTAAGGCCAGTCAACACAAAAGTTGCCCATTGCCTTTTGTGGCTCGTCAAACGCTACCAATGGTTACTATGCTACCAATGCTTCTTCGCCTTGTTCCATTTATACAACATGGCAGCAAATTGATTGTAAGCAATCCGCCCTAGCTGTTTGATAATAGGCAAACCCAATAGCGCTGCCTTCCATTTCTCACCAGGAGAATGCTGCCAAATGATGAGAAATGCATCGAATCCGATATAAGTTTGACCCTGTTCATCAACGACATGCAATCGCTCGCGCACTTGCTCAATCTCTGAATAGATTTCAGTGGCGAATCCAGGATTCGAATGGATGTCTTTCCATTCGACCGAGCATCCTTCCATCTTGCTTTTCTGATTTTCTATGCCAGCCTTGCACACCGGACAGGCTGAGTTGTAATAAACTTTGATTGGGTTCGTTTCTTTATCCACTGAAAAACTCATATCATTTCCAAATCAAAAATCACGCGAAGACAAGCCGCAGACATTATTAATAATACGATAAGGTAAAGCCGGCAAAGGCAGTTTTGATTTAAAAAAGGAATTATTTCAAAAAGGCAACTCACTCCAGAGCTGATCAATACGCATTTTGACCGCAGCATCCATTTCGATCGGTCTGCCCCATTCGCGTGTCGTCTCTCCCGCCCATTTGTTAGTGGCATCCAATCCCATCTTACCACCCAGACCAGAGACGGGGCTAGCAAAATCCAGATAATCGATCGGGGTATTTTCCACAATCAAGGTATCCCGCGCGGGATCAACGCGTGTCGTAATCGCCCAGATGACTTCTTTCCAATCACGGATATCGATATCGTCATCCGTGACAATAATGAACTTGGTATACATGAACTGCCGCAAGAAACTCCATACCCCAAACATTACCCGTTTGGCGTGTCCGGGGTATTGTTTTTTCATGCTGACTACCGCCATGCGATAGGAACAACCCTCTGGCGGCAAATAAAAATCAACAATTTCAGTAAATTGCTTCTGCAGCAAAGGCACAAACACCTCGTTTAGCGCGACACCCAGAATAGCCGGCTCATCAGGCGGCTTGCCAGTATAGGTGGAATGATAAATCGGATTGCGGCGCATGGTAATGCGTTCGATGGTGAAAACCGGAAAAGTTTCCTGCTCATTATAATAACCGGTGTGGTCGCCATAGGGCCCTTCAATCGCGGTCTCATCAGGATAAATAAACCCTTCCAGCACAATTTCTGCGCTGGCTGGCACTTGCAAATCATGGCTTAAGCATTTGACGACTTCCGTTTTGGCACCACGCAATAATCCAGCAAATTGATATTCACTGAGACTATCAGGCACGGGAGTAACGGCTCCAAGGATGGTTGCTGGATCAGCCCCCAGGGCGACTGCCACAGGATAGGGTTGGCCGGGATTGACCATACAAAAATCACGATAATCCAGCGCTCCCCCCCGGTGAGCAAGCCAGCGCATGATGACTTTATTGGGTGCAATAACTTGTTGCCGGTAAATACCAAGATTTTGCCGCGCTTTATGCGGGCCGCGCGTCACGGTAAGTCCCCAGGTAATCAATGGAGCGATATCTCCTGGCCAGCATGTCTGGATGGGTAATTTAGCCAAATCAATTGCCTGCCCTTCCCAGATGACCTCCTGGCATACGGCACTGGACACCACCTTGGGTGTCATGTTGAGTACCTGCTTCAGTACTGGCAACTTTTCCCACGCATCCCTCAGACCTTTGGGGGGATCAGGCTCTTTAAGATAAGCCAACAATTTGCCCACTTCCCGCAACGCCGTAACCGATTCCTGCCCCATTCCCAAAGCGACACGCTCAGGCGTGCCAAACAAGTTGCCCAATACTGGAATACTCTGCCCTTTCGGTTTCTCGAACAGCACGGCAGGACCCGCTTTTTTGAGTAACCGGTCACAAATTTCGGTCATTTCAAGAAAAGGGTCAACCTCGGCCCTTACTCGTTTCAGTTCTCCTCGGGTTTCCAATTGTGCGAGAAAATCACGCAGATCTTTGTATTTCATCGATATCAAAACCTTGAAAGTTTTCTGTTATTCCATTTCCAAATCAAAAATAACGCGCAGGCGAGCCGCAGGCAGTATCCATCATACGGCAAGGTGAAGCCGACAAAGTCAAGTTGAATTTAAAAATCAGATGAGCAAGGAATCCAGTGTAATCCCAGCAAATACCGTCGCACCCACCCAGTTATTATGCAGAAAAGCCTTGAAACAATTAGCAGGGTTGCGTTTACGAATCAGAAAGTACTGATACACCACCAAGCCCAATACCGCTGCCAATGAGAGATAATAAGGAACACCTCGTTGCAACAGCCAACCTACATAAACCATCATACCCAGAAAGATGGCATGACACAGCATGATACCCGTTATATCAAAACGCCCGAGCGTAATTGCGGATGTTTTGATGCCAATTTTGAGATCATCCATTCTGTCGACCATGGCATATTCGGTATCATAGGCAATGACCCAGCATAAGTTGGCAAATAATAATAGCCAGATGATGGCAGGCAGTTCACCCGTTTGCGCAGCAAATGCCATGGGTATGCCAAAACTGAAGGCAATACCCAAATACGCTTGCGGCATGATAAAGAAGCGTTTGGTAAAAGGATAAGTTCCAGCCAGAAACAATGCTCCTACGGAAAGCAGCAATGTCAATTGATTCAGTGGCAATACCAGTAAAAATGCGCAAGAACTCAACCCTGCAGCCAGCAACACGGCCTCTTTAGGGGTAACCATGCCGGCCGCCAGAGGGCGGTTTTTGGTACGCTCAACATGAGGATCAATACGACGATCAGCGAAGTCATTGATCGCACAACCGGCTGAGCGCATCAAGATAGTACCCATAACGAAAATAACCAGAATCATCAGATCAGGCAGACCTTCGGCCGCCAGCCACAACCCCCACAAGGTAGGCCATAATAGCAACAAGATGCCGATGGGCTTATCCAGTCTTATCAGTTTTGCGTAGGCAATAAGCCGCTCTTTATTCATCATATTTTTAATCTCAGAATAGCTGGCAAAAAGACTTCAGTTACCAGTATGGGTTGCTCCTGTAATAAAAATAAGGAACGTCGCGCCCATAAACTAGGCGGTGGAGTCTGCAAACGCTGGCAGGCTCGTTTAAAAAGTGGATGATGAGTATTCAGTTGTTTATAACCAAATTCAGCGCGTTTGATCATCGGATTGGTAAATAACAAGGTGCCTAAAGATCGATTACCCAAGCGACTCAACCCACGCCATGCACCATTCAGGTGTTTTCTCGCTACCACTGAATGGGCAAATACTACAGGGGTATCGTTACAGTAAAGATACACTTCACGCACTAAAGCCAATTCACTGTTACGCAAATTCATCATAGCCAATTCATCGATGCAAGCAGGCGCAAGCGATTGAAAGACCGGATCAACCAAAAACCTGCTACAACGTTGCTGTATCAACTGTGTCAGTGAATCTCGATGCAATAACCACCAACGAATGTTAACTGCCGCATTGACAGGAACAGGATGCCACGTTAGTGGCTGGTTAGCACTCATGAAGCAAAATGATAAAAGCTGAGATTATAAAGCAGACATAGATGAATGAGGTTAACTTTATTTAAAAGCAATATCAATCTATTTGCGATCAGGATTCTCAGGCCAATGTATCGGTCCACAGACGCGCTTATTTATTCTATTTCCAAATCAAACATGACGCGAAGGCGAGCCGCATATCGTATCAATCATACGGCAAGGATAAACCGACAAAGGCCGACAATGTCAGTTTTAATTTAGAAATGGAATTATTTAGGACATATAGCCTGTTGCAAGCGCCTGTGCCCAATCATCATAGCGGCGTGAATGTGCCAATTTGACCATAGCGTCATAATCATAAGGCACCGTGATAAGGGACGCTATCCAGCGGCTCTTAATGCGCTCCAGAATGGCGTAATGCGCATCTGGTGAGCCCGTTTCAATCACATGAAAATAAGGCGTGGCATCATCATAAGCTGGCAAACCAACACTACCCGGATTAACGACGAGCTGGCCAGAGGAAGCCCGAATTGCCCGCGGCTTGTGAGTATGCCCACACAAAACCAGCTTTGCCAGCGTTGTTCCAAGACGTACGTCTACTTCTTTACGCGTTGCCATACGTGCGCCATGGGCCTCGACAGTTTCTAGAAAATAGGTCAAATCACTCGCGGGTGTACCGTGACACAGCAAAACATCTGTATCGAAATCTGCTTTAGGCGGAAGGGATTTGAGCCAGGTAAGCTCTTTCGTCGTTAATTGGTAATAGGCTAATTCATCCACATCGGTGCATTGCTCAGTTCCATATGCGAGAAGTTGGCGATCATGGTTGCCTGAGATATGTATCCAATCCTGCGCCATTAAATATTGTGCTGTTTCCAATGGCAGCAACGGGCCTGACAAGTTGTCACCGAGATTGATTACGGCATCGACTCCGCTCTGTTTGAAATGAGCAACCACCGCTTCCAGTGCGGGTAAATTACCATGGATATCTGATACAACAGCGATTCTCATAGCAAGCCTCCGCTTAAATAATGTAGATAACGTCAATCTTAAGAGGTTAACGTTATCTACAATGAACAACCTCGCCTACTCTAACATGAGATAGGCGAGGTATGAACTGTCCAGGTCCCGGCCAGCACACAGCTATCGGGATGGGCAGCCAATTCATTTACGACCTTTTACGAAGGTTGTTGAATGCCCGTCAATAACCAGGCTGAATGCTGACCCTTGAGATCTTTCTGCACGTGCCAAATTTCATCAAATGCTTCTGGTAGTGCATCGGGTGATTCACGCATTTGTCCATTAAAGCGCACGCTGGCAATAGCCATATCATCATTGGTCACTGTTACATCCAGTAAGTTGGCCTCAATGAAGAGCACTTCTGTTTTATGAGGCTTGTCACCACTTTCTTTAATTTGCGCACCAAGCTCAGCAAGCATTTCAGGTGTAGTATATTCCCGAATTTCATCCAAATTATGTGCCCCATAGGCTTCCTGCAAGTGAATAAACGAAAGTTTAGCATTACGCAAGAACGGCTCTACTTCGAAATCTGCAGGAATACTATTTGTCACACCGGTGCTATTTGTAGTAGCCGAATCCGTTTGCCCCGTAGCTGAAGGTGGCACCGAGGTTGAGGGAGTCGGGGTGAACATACTGCCAGCGCGATCTGTCCCGGCACCTGAAAACTGCATTGGACGAGACTCCTGATTAGCTTTAGGTTTACGCATCATGCGGATAATAAAGAATATCACCGCAGCCAGTACCAGCAGCACCAAGATATCCGCCATATTGATATTCTCAAAAGCTCCCCCCATGAACAGAGCTGCCAATAAACCACCCGCAGCTAACCCGGCTAATGCTCCGCCCCATTTGCTGGCGCCACCTGCTGCACCAGCAGAGGCCGGTGCTGCTGATTGAGATTGCGCTGGTTTTGGAGTAGCCTGTTGATTGATGGAATCGCGTTGTTGCCCGATACTTTTACCGCCACCCATCCGCTTTGCCGCCTCAGCGTCGCCAAAAGGGAGCAAGGTAAAAGTAAACATGGCTAAAGTCAGAAGTGTCAGTATTTTCTTCATAATTATCTCCAAAAGTACTGTTAAAAAATAAGTATAACATTATCATTCGATTGTAGTGACTACTTGGAATTCACTCTTAACAATTTATTTTGCACTGCTTAATTTTGTAAAATGATTCATAGCCTGCTGCACTATCGCAATTTTGAATCAAGTAGAGGGCACCTCTAAAAATTCAGAGTTTTAAATAAGACGAGGCGAGAGCAAAAAATGTTGACGCAGCCTATAATTGATAGGTAAGGAAACATTTTTTTGTGAACAACGACGTATTGTAACGAAATATGGATTTTTAGAAGTGCCCTAGAATATTTATTTACAAGATGAAGGAGTAATCACAATATGGCCACCACCCTGATTACCGGTACAAATCGCGGAATTGGATTAGAATATGTCCGTCAATATGCACAGGATGGCTGGCAGGTCATAGCCTGTTGCCGCCAGCCGGCAAAAGCGGAAAATCTTAATCGACTTGCCATCCAATACCCGGATCACATCAGAATTTATGCCCTTGATGTGGCAGATCATCAGCAAATTGATCAATTATCCACCAAGTTAGCTAACGAAACCATTGATCTACTAATCAATAATGCCGGAGTTTATCCACCTTCTGATGATGGCGGATTCGGTAGTATCGACTACACGGCATGGATTAAAACCTTCCACATCAATACCCTGGCACCACTCAAAATGGCAGAAGCTTTTATCAATCAAATAAGCAACAGTAAGCTAAAAACCATTGCTACCATTACCAGTAAAATGGGAAGCATTGCTGACAATCAACGTGGCGGGAGCTATATCTATCGCTCGAGCAAAGCAGCAATCAATATGGTTGCCAAGAGTCTTGCCATAGATTTGAAAGCTCGTAACATCATTTCAGTACTATTACACCCGGGGTGGGTAAAAACCGATATGGGCGGACCCGATGCACTCATTTCAACGGAACAAAGCGTGACAGGCATGCGCCGGGTACTGAAGGAAATGACAATGGCAGATTCAGGGAAATTCTTTGCCTATGATGGACAACTGATCCCATGGTAACCACTGAATGGGATAAGGATCAAATAAACGAAATGGAATTTACCGCCTTGTCCTATTCATCTCTCATTCCATTTTCAAATCAAAAATGACGCGAAGGCGAGCCGCAGACAGAATTAATCATACGGCAAGGAAAAGCCAGCAAAGTCAGAGTTGAGGAGAAATGGAACGACGTAATCGTGAAATTTACTCCAGCAACTTTTTCTTGAGTATCGTATTAACCTGAGCAGGATTCGCTTTCCCCTTGGTTACTTTCATGACTTGCCCAACAAGCGAGTTAAAAGCTTTCTCTTTACCACTACGATAATCTGCCACTTGTTGTGGATTAGCCGCAAGCACCTCATCGATCAGCTTTTCGATTTCATTATCATCGGAAATCTGCTTAAGTCCTTTGGCAGCAATGATGGCATCAGCGCTGCTCCCATGCTCACCCTGCCACATACTATCGAAGACATCCTTGGCGCTCTTGCCAGAGATGGTGCCATCACTGATACGTGCAAGTAATTCCGCCAGTTGCGCTGGGCTAACCGGACAATGCGTTATCTCGATATTCTCTTTATTGAGTCTGCCACTGACTTCACCCATGATCCAGTTGGCACAAAGTTTAGCCTGGGCGGGCAATTGCTTGACCGTATTTTCAAAATAATCAGCGATTTCTCTCGTTGCAGTCAGCACGTTCGCATCATAGCCGGAAAGCCCAAAATCCTCGATATATCGATTATGTCTCGCTTCTGGCAACTCTGGCAGCATTGCCTTGACCTGCTCAATCCATTCTTTGGAAATATTCAACGGTAATAAGTCAGGATCAGGAAAATAACGATAATCATGCGCTTCTTCCTTGCTGCGCATGGTTCGGGTTTCATCCCGATTAGCATCATACAGTCGTGTTTCTTGTCTGATGTTGCCGCCATCCTCCAGGATTTCAATCTGCCGCCTGGCTTCAAAATCAATTGCTTTTTCGAGGAAACGAAACGAATTGAGATTCTTAATTTCACAGCGGGTACCGAGCTTTTCTGTGCCATGCGGCCGGACAGAGACGTTAGCGTCACAACGAAATGATCCCTCCTGCATGTTGCCATCACAAATCCCGATCCAGCGCACCAGCGTATGCAATGCTTTTGCATACGCAGCTGCTTCTGCACTACTACGCATATCCGGTTCAGAAACAATTTCCAGCAAGGGGGTACCGGCACGATTCAGATCAATCCCACTCATCCCATGAAAATCTTCATGCAAGGATTTTCCAGCATCTTCTTCCAGGTGTGCACGGGTCAACCGTATGGTTTTTTCAATATCTTCCACTTGGATATTGATATGCCCACCCTGTACTACAGGCAGCTCAAATTGGCTGATTTGATAGCCTTTGGGTAAATCCGGATAAAAATAGTTTTTACGCGCAAAAATGGAAGGTGAATTAATCGTTGCCCCAACCGCCAGGCCGAATTTAATCGCGCGCTCGACTGCACTATAATTCAATACGGGTAATACACCCGGCAATGCGATATCGATGCCACATGCCTGGGTATTAGGTTGTGCTCCATAGGCGGTGGAAGCGCCTGAGAATATTTTCGATCGTGTCGAGAGTTGAGCGTGTATCTCAAGGCCGATAACAATTTCCCATTGCATGTTCTAAAAACCTTTTTTTCTCTTATTTTTGGAAAAGCCGGTAAATCATGAATAATAATTAATTATGCTTCAGGCAGGCGGGCAGGTGCGCGCAAATGCCAGTCTGTCACTTGCTGATATTGGTGCGCAATGTTTAACATCTGAGCTTCTCTGAAATAATTACCCACGATATGCAGCCCCACTGGTCTGTTCTTATCTCCCAACCCGACAGGAATTGACATAGCGGGTAAGCCGGCCAAATTTGCGGCACTGGTGTAAATATCCGATAAATACATTTGTAATGGATCGCCGCTTTTTTCTCCAAGATTGAATGCCACAGCGGGCGAAGTCGGTCCCATGATGACATCACATTGCTTAAACGCTTCAGTAAAATCACTTGCAATCAAACGTCGCAGTTTTTGTGCCTGTAGATAATAGGCATCGTAATAACCATGAGAAAGCACGTAAGTACCAATCAGGATACGGCGTTTGACTTCTGCGCCAAAACCTTGGGCCCGAGTTTTCTTATACATATCCTCGAGATCAGTATAGTCGGAAGCCCGATAACCATAACGTACTCCATCAAAGCGAGAAAGATTACTGGATGCCTCGGCCGGCGCCAAAACATAATAAACTGGAATGGAAAGCTGGGTATTAGGCAGAGAAATCTCAACTGTCGTAGCCCCTAGTTTACGAAACTCCGCAATAGCGGCTTCTACCGCATTTGCCACATCCTGACTCACGCCTTGAGCAAAGTACTCCTTGGGTAATCCGATACGTAGCTGCTCAAGTGGCTTGTCCAAGTCACGCGCATAATCTTCGGGTTCACGCTGCAGACTGGTCGAATCACGCGCATCGAACCCTATCATTACATTCAACAACAGTGCCAGATCTTCAGCCGATTTAGCCATCGGCCCACCCTGATCCAAACTGGAAGCAAATGCGATCATGCCATAGCGGGAAACTAATCCATAGGTGGGTTTGATACCCGAGATACCGCATAATGCTGCTGGTTGGCGTATGGAGCCACCCGTATCCGTCGCCGTCGCGGCAGGAGCCATACGCGCGGCTACTGCGCATGCAGATCCGCCAGAACTACCGCCAGGTACGGCCAGGGGATCCCACGGATTTTTGACCGGCCCATAATAGGAGGTTTCATTACTTGATCCCATCGCGAATTCGTCCATATTGGTCTTGCCGATATTGACTGCGCCGACTTGATTGAAGCGCTCGATAACCGTCGCATCATAGGGAGAAATAAAATTAGAGAGCATTTTCGACCCACAAGTCGTCAACCACCCTTTGGCACAGAAAATATCTTTTTGTGCAACAGGAATCCCTGTGAGAGGGTGAGTCTGACCTGATGCAATCATTTTGTCTGCAACTTGCGCCTGAGCAAAGCTCATCTCTTCATTAATGGTAATAAAAGCATTTAATTCTGGATTAAGTGTCTTAATGTGTTTAAGAAACACTTCAGTCAGCTCGACGCTAGAAATCTTTTTTTCCAAAAGCTGTGCGGCGAGCTGCTTGAGACTAGCATTCAACATAGGAATTCAGGAAGGAGAATCACAAAAATTAATTGAAGAGAGATAACATGCTTAAATTTTTACTCGATTACTTTAGGAACCAAATAAAGACTGGCTTCTACCTGTGGTGCAATCGATTGAAATAGAATGTGTTGATCCGATTCTGTAACGACATCTTCACGCAACCGTTGTATCATATCCTGCGCATGACTCATTGGTTCAATATGAGATGTATCGACAGCCTGCATCTGTTCGATCAAGCTAAAAATACCCGATAATTGTATAAGTACTTGTTGTGATTCTTCTTCACTAATTTCAATACGAGCAAGATTGGCTACACGTTTTACATCATCTACTGATAAGGTCATTTGCTGTCATGAGCTTTATGTTCAAACAGGTAATAGAGTATCATGACACGCCTGATGAGCACATACTTTTTGTACATCCACATTGCTTAAACCACTTCTTTTTCTGAATTTGTCATCATTAATGGAATTTCGCCATCATGTTTAACCTCCTGAACAATAACTTTCTTGGAAACTATTTCTCTACGGATATGGCAGTTGATCTAGGCACAGCCAATACACTGATCCATGTTCGCGGTCATGGTATCGTATTAAATGAACCCTCCGTTGTGGCCATTAGACAAGAAGGATCCAGCGGCAAGAAAGTAATCCAACAAGTTGGACTTGCCGCCAAGCAAATGCTTGGGCGAACTCCTGGCAACATTACTGCCATTCGCCCAATGAAGGACGGTGTTATTGCTGATTTCACCGTAACGGAACAGATGCTGAAACAGTTCATTAGAAAGGTAAATCCTCCTCGCCTGTTTTCTGCTAATCCACGCATTGTTATTTCTGTTCCCTGTGGTTCAACTCAAGTAGAGCGACGCGCCATTCGTGAGGCTGCTTTTGGCGCAGGCGCACGTAAAGTGGAGCTCATAGAAGAACCGATGGCTGCGGCAATTGGAGCCGATCTACCCGTTGAAACACCCACAGGTTCCATGGTGGTTGACATAGGCGGCGGTACCACTGAAGTTGCAGTGATTTCTCTGGGAGGAATTGTTTATTCAAACTCAGTCCGTGTCGGAGGTGATAAATTTGATGAAGCCATCATCAATTATATTCGCCGTAATTACGGCATGATGATAGGTGAAGCCACTGCCGAGATCGTCAAGACACAGATTGGTTCAGCTTATCCAGGATCAGAAGTTCGCGAAATCGAAGTCAAAGGACGTAATCTGGCAGAAGGTATTCCACGCAGTTTTACGATTTCCAGTAATGAGATTCTGGAAGCATTGGCTGAACCATTGAATAATATTGTCAGTGCAGTTAAAACTGCCCTGGAGCATACGCCACCGGAGTTAGGCGCTGACATTGCTGAAATGGGGATGGTTATGACAGGAGGCGGAGCATTATTGCGTGATATTGATCGTCTTTTGATGGAAGAAACGGGGTTATCCGTCATTATTGCAGATGATCCGCTCACCTGTGTCGTACGGGGCGCTGGCATTGCACTTGGAAATATCGATCGCTCCATAGGAATTTTCGCGCGCGAATTTTAATCTTGTTTCAATTTCTTATCATGGGTTATTGAATAGATAATCCAGCATTGAAGTTCTACAATTTAAAATCTGATGGAGACGGTTCCACAATTTTTCAGGGCTGGCCCGAGTCCGCAAGTACGCTTATTTTTTTTTGCATTGTTATCCATTCTCTTGATGGTAATGGATGCTCGCTTTAGTTCCTTTTCTGGCATGCGCCAGACTGTGGGCATGATCATTTATCCTCTGCAACGGCTCGCCTATATTCCCGCGACTTTATTAGACCAGGCAGAAGAGCTAATCAATGATTTTCACCTCACGAAAGAAATTGCTAATCTCAGAGAGCAATATTTCTTACATCAACAAAAACTCTTCCGCTTACAGATGCTGGAAGAAGAAAATGCCCAATTGCGGAAATTGCTGGGCGCAGCTCAGCAAACAGAAATCAAAGCGATTATGGCGGAAATTTTGTATGTACCACGCGACCCCTTTAACCGCAAAGTCACCCTTAACAAGGGAAACTCGAGTGAAATAAAAGCAGGCCAAGTTGTAGTCGATGATCAAGGAGTGATCGGGCAAATCACGCAGGTTCACCCTTTTTTATCCGAAGTCACGCTGATCACGGATAAAGGTCATTCTGTTCCGGTACAAGTTGCCCGTAACGGCTTGCGCTCAGTCATTTCGGGTGCCGGGAAAAATAATGAGTTAGAGCTACGCTATTTATCGGTTAACGCAGATATCGAAAAAGGCGACCTGCTTGTCACCTCTGGCATCGGAGGCGTCTATCCACCGGGCTTGCCTGTCGCACGCGTAGAAAATATTGAGCATGATCGTTCACAAGATTTTGCAGTCATTATGTGCACACCTATTGCAGGCGTGAATAGAAACAGACATGTATTAATTCTTTCCTTGACAGCGCCTATACCAGAGCATCCTGAAGAAGAACCCAAGCATACCACTCAACAAGAAAGGAGAAGCCGTGCCCGATGATTACTTTGATCAGGAGCTTCCCCTAGAGGCAAAAAGCAGCTTCATTTTTCTCAGCCTGTTGCTTGCGCTCTTGTTCAATCTGTTACCCCTCCAAGGATTTATCCTGCTGCTTCAACCCGATTTTGTTGCGATGACGTTACTCTATTGGAGCATTCATTACCCGCAGCGCATCGGAATGACTCTGGCTTTTATGGCGGGTTTAGTAATGGATGTAAGCAATAGCAGCATTCTAGGTCAGCATGCCTTGGCTTATTGCGTGATCACATTCTTTGGCATGATATTGCATCGGCGTCTGCGATTATTCAATAGCTTTCAACAAGCCCCGCAAATTTTCTGGATATTGCTCATCGCTCAATTTGCTATATTTCTGACGGGCTTGCTGGGAGGAACTTATTTCCCAGACTGGTATTACTTTTTTCCTAGCGCTACCGGTGCATTATTGTGGCCGGTTATTTCATTCTTGCTGGGCATTCCTCAAAAACCGAAGAGGGATCCTAACGAACTATGAATTATGTCGTAGAGCTTCGTAATCACTTGCTTGAATTACGAGATTTCCACATCAGACTTGCGATCACTGCGGGTTTTGTCATGCTGTTATTTTGCCTACTGCTTACTCGTTTCTTTTATCTGCAGGTACTCCGAAGCGAGCATTACACCACCCTGGCAGAAGCCAATCGCATCTCCATCATGCCGATTGTTCCCAACAGGGGGCTTATCTTTGATCGCAATGGGGAAATACTCGCACAGAATCATACGACTTATGCCTTGGAAATTATACCCAATCAAGTTCCCAATCTGGAATCGACCCTAGATGAATTGGCAACGGTGATTGAAATTTCACCGGAAGATCGCCGACGATTTAACAAACTAAGGCGCGAAAGCACGCGCTTTAGTAGTTTACCCATTCGAATGCGTTTATCAGATGTTGAAGTAGCCAGCTTTGCCGCAAATCGTTACCGGTTTCCTGGAATGGAAATCAAAGCACGACTACTTCGCCATTATCCTCACGCTGAACTGTTATCCCATGTGATAGGCTACATTGGCCGTATCAGTGATAAAGATCTTGAACAGCTCGAAAACAATAATGCGCTTGAAAACTATCGTGGCTCCCTGCATATTGGGAGAATAGGCATTGAGCAAAGCTATGAGAAAGAATTACACGGAATAACCGGATTTGAGCAAGTCGAAACCGATGCAGCGGGTCGGCACGTACGAACCTTATCCCGCACTCCTCCCGTGGCCGGGAATGATTTAACCCTTTCCCTTGATCTTAAATTACAGCAAGCAGCAGAAAGCGCGTTTGGTGATTATCGGGGTGCCTTGGTAGCGATGGATCCGAGGAATGGTGAAATCCTCGCCTTTGTCAGTAAACCAGGCTTTGATCCCAATCTGTTTATTGATGGGATTGATCATGTGAACTGGCGCCTACTCAATGAATCCATAGACAAACCGCTCAATAATCGTGCACTCAGAGGCGTTTATCCCCCTGGCTCCACCTTTAAGCCTTTCATGGCCCTGGCTGGCTTAGAATTAGGCAAGCGTACAGCCGATTATTCGATTAATGATCCAGGTTATTTTAGCCTGCCTGGCAGTTCCCATCGATTTAGGGATTGGAGGCCGAACGGGCATGGCAGAGTCAATTTACACAAATCGCTGGTGATTTCCTGCGATACCTACTATTACACCCTGGCAAATGATCTGGGAATCAATAATATTTTCAATTTTATCGGTCAATTTGGATTTGGCAGGAAAACCGAAATCGATATTCCAGGTGAAGTTACTGGCTTACTCCCCTCTTCCGATTGGAAGAAGAAACGTTTTAACCAAAACTGGTTTCCTGGCGACACGATTTCCGTTGGAATCGGCCAAGGCTATAATTTAGCTACCCCGGTTCAACTGACTTTCGCCACCATGCTTCTCGCCAACAATGGCATAGCCTATCGTCCACATTTTGTTAAACAGATTCAAGATAATAAGGTGGGCCACTTGCATGAGAATAAACCCAGTCAGATGTATACGCTTAAATTAAAAAAAGAGAATGTGGCACGCGTCAGAAATGCACTGGTCGATGTCACTCGCCCGGGTGGAACGGCAGCAAAAGCAGGAGCGAATGCAGATTATACTTTTGCCGGCAAAACAGGCACTTCACAAGTGATCAATATTAAGCAAGGCGAACGTTACGTTGCCAGCAAGATACAGGAACGCCATCGTGATCATGCACTCTTTATCGCTTACGCACCAGCAGAAGATCCCCAAATTGCGCTGACGGTATTGGTGGAAAATGGCGGCTCGGGTGGTTCAACTGCGGCCCCCATTGCACGAGAGGTTTTGGATTATTTCCTTCTCGGAAAAACACCTGAACCGATGCTTGCTGAAAAAGCAAATAATCGAGCGCATTAACAAAGTAACCAACGATCCATTCCATTCCCAAATCAAAGGTGAAGCCGATAAAGTGAGTTTTAATTTAGAAATGGAATTAAAAACCGTAGTTGATCAGTTGACGGGTAAACTAAATTCATGACCTACAGAACCATTCTCGAACTTTTCTTATACACTAGAATAGTTAGGTCGCTACAAGATGCATCGTATGGCGCTTTGGGTGTAAATGCAACGTTGCTCTCCGTTACAGGGGCCAGCCCTGCCCCTCATCGTGCCTGGCCTTGTATCTGGATTACCACACACTCAGCCCCGTCCAACTACGGTTTTTAGCATAATGATTGAATTCAAGCGTTTATGGCATTATTTCACACGCTACATCGATAATTTTCTGCTAGCCGGCCTCTTCCTATTGATGCTGGTCGGATTGGTCGTGCTCTATAGCGCGAGTGGTGGAAATTTCGGCCGGGTTAGCGGCCAGATATTAAATATGGTCGTGGCGCTGATAATTATGTGGTTAGTAGCCAATATTCCGCTTCAGCAGATAATGCGCCTTGCCTTACCCTTGTACATAGTAGGGATCATTCTCTTGATTGGCGTGGCATTCTTTGGTGAGATCCAAAATGGAGCACGGCGCTGGCTAAACTTGGGAATCACTCGGATACAGCCTTCCGAAATGTTAAAGATTGCTGTCCCTCTCATGATGGCCTGGTATTTTGATAAAACGGAAATAACCCTACGCTTACGTGATTATGCGGGTGCTGCTTTAATTTTATTATTACCCGTGCTTCTGATTGCCCGTCAACCTGATTTGGGCACTGCCTTACTGATTACAGCAAGTGGCTTTTATGTGCTCTATTTTGCGGGTTTATCCTGGCGAGTCATGGCTGGTTTGCTCGTTACCGCTGGCGGCATACTGCCGCTCTTCTGGTCATTTGCGATGCATGACTATCAGCGTAGGCGCGTGTTGACCATGCTCGATCCTTCTCAAGATCCGTTGGGTGCTGGCTATCATATTATTCAGTCCAGCATTGCTATTGGCTCCGGAGGAGTAGCGGGCAAAGGGTGGCAAAACGGGACACAATCCCAGCTGGACTTTTTACCTGAGCAAAGTACCGATTTTATTTTCGCAGTATTCTCAGAGGAATTTGGTTTAATCGGGAATGGTTTGTTATTATTGCTATACTTGGTAATCATCGGGCGTTGTTTAATCATCACAGCCAATGCACCGACACAGTTTACCCGCCTCGTGGCTGGTTCGATCACATTGACTTTCTTTACCTATGTATTCGTCAATATGGGAATGGTCAGTGGCATCCTGCCAGTGGTAGGAATACCCCTTCCATTGATCAGCTATGGAGGCACCTCGCTGGTAACGATGTTATTGGGTTTTGGTATTTTGATGAGTATACAAACCCACCCTAAACTGGTAAAAACATAAGGATGGTATACCTATGCTGACAAGGACACTTCATTCTTTTTCTCATCGCTGGATAGCTGGTTCTACTACGCTCATATTCATCATTGCCCTGATTATACTGGCTGGTTGTAGCCACGCGCCGCAACATGCCGGGGCACGAGATAAAAGCTCTGCTAGTTCATCCACTTTCTTTGCCAGGATCAAAGGAGGGGGCTATTATCTGGATGACGGTCCGCCTGACAATCCACCCGCCAACCTTGAGGCTATTCCAGATGCTATCCCCCGCCTCGAACCCCTAAGGTCGGCCAACATGCGTCCTTATGATGCCTTGGGGCAAACATTTACCCCTATGACATCCCTTACGCCTTATACTAAGCAAGGTATTGCCTCGTGGTATGGACGTCGTTACCATGGCAAACAAACTGCTTCCGGAGAAGTGTACGACATGTTTGCCATGACAGCTGCCCATCCGACTTTACCCATTCCCAGCTATGCGCGTGTGACCAACCTCAAAAATGGCAAATCAGTCGTGGTACGCATTAATGATCGCGGGCCTTTTCTTGCTAATCGAGTGATTGATCTTTCCTATACTGCAGCGTATAAACTGGATGTACTCGCAAAAGGAAGTGCTCAAGTTAAAGTTGAAACGATTATTCCAGGAGTGGCATCATCTCCTCAGAGCGAGAAAGTCGCGTCTATCTCACCGCCTGGTACCCAGAATCCTCAAATCTATTTACAGCTGGGTGCATTTGGTTCTGCCAGCAATGCGCACAATTTTCTTTCACAGATACGATCGGAGTTACCCTCGCTCACTCATCAAACTGATATTACCAATGAAGATGGGCTATACAAGATCCGGACAGGTCCTTACTCCAATGAGCTCTCCGCTAAAAAAAGTGCTGATGAAATCGCACAGCGTATTGCGGTTAAACCGATATTGATGGTCGCTAACCGATAATTATTCCAATTCCAAATCAAAAATGACGCGAAGGCGAAACCGCAGACAGTAACAATAATACGGCAAGGATAAGCCGACAAAGGCTGACAAAATCAGTTTTGATTTAGAAATGGAATGACATTAGGCGCAAAGAAGATGGGAGTATGATTTATACCCTCAGCGGTCATGCCAGTAGCGACGATTAATTTCTCGCCAACTGCCTACTGTGATGCCACTCTCTTTAAACTGTAGCAAGACTGCGCCATCGCGATCGCTGCGCATCATTTGACTACCCAGATGACGGTAGCGCTCAACTACTTGCTCATTTGGGTGCCCGAAGTGATTACGATAACCCACGCTAAATAGGGTAAACCATGGATTAATTTGACGTATAAAAGCCTCTGTCGAAGAAGTCTTGCTGCCATGATGGGGTGCAATCAAAACCGTTGCGGAAAGCTGCTGGCTCATCCGAGCAAGCAAGCTCCGCTCCGTATCTTTTCCGATATCGCCCGGTAATAACACACTGCCATAGCGGGTAGTCATTTTCAACACACAACTGATTTCATTGGTTTTTCGCTTAGCAAGATGATCGCTTTGCGTTAAAGAATCCGGGTGCAGCACCTCAAAGTGAACATCATCCCATTGCCATGAGTCACCCGCACGACAAGGTTGACTATTGGTAGCGGCCTGCTGAATGGGATGATCATTATTGAGCGAGGATAATAATGATGTCACGGGGATGGCTGACAGCACAGACAAGGCACCACCACTATGATCCGAGTCAGCATGGGATACCAGCATGAGATCAAGTTGCCTGATTCCTTCCCCACGTAAAAATGGCACAATAATGCGCGCACCACTATCGGTTTCTCCATAGTTTGGCCCCGTATCATATAACAGCGTATGATGTTCGGTACGCACCACCACAGCGAGCCCCTGCCCAACATCCAGCATAGCCAACCACAGTTCACCCGCTGCTGGCTTGGGAGGAGAAACTATAAACATTGGCAGCAATGCCACTATCCCGAGCCACCTGGCAGGAAAACCGGAAAAAATCCCCATACCGGAGCTACCGGGCAAGAACAACCAGATAACGCCTGCGATGCCCGCAATGAATGCCCATAACGGAGGAGCAGATTGCTGCCAAACAGCCTGAGGGGTTTCACTTAGCCATTTCAGCAGTTGCATCCCAGTACTTAATATCTCATGGGCTGGCAAGAGTAGAAAATCAAATAATGGCACCACTGCCAGTAATGTCAGCGGTACGACCGCCAAACTCACGAGCGGGATAGCGATAGCGTTCGCTATCGGTGAAATGACTGACACTTGCTGGAACATGACTAGCAATAAAGGGCTCAATCCCAGTGTAATCACCCATTGCACACGGGCCCAACTGATGATGGCACCCATCTGGCCGATTCGGCCAAATGTTACCAGCGTAATCAACGCAATCGCACCAAACGAGAGCCAGAAACCAGGTGAGATCACTGCCCATGGATCGAATACCACGACGATCAATAACGCTCCCACCAGTACAGCAGGCAGGGATACCTTCCGATCACTCCAAAGTGCAATGGCGATGATTGCCAGCATCACGAAAGTACGCCTGGTTGGCACTGAAAAACCAGCCAATAACGCATAACCTAATGCTGCCAGGACGCCTACGACAACCGCTATTTTACGTGCCGGCAGTCGATAAGATAAACGTAAACTTCGTCGCCACAACCAATAAACAAATCCAAAAACCATCCCGGATACCAACGTGACATGAAGCCCTGAGATAGACATGAGATGATTCGTGCCCGTACGCGTGAAAATTTGCCACTGCTCATGCGGAATAGCCTGTTGATCCCCTATAGCCAGGGCAATTTGAATACCCACATAAGAATGGTCTGTCAAATTTTGACTAAAGCGTGTGCGAATCTGCTGACGAACCTGTTCAATCAGATATTGGGGATGATTAACCCATGCATCCAGACGCACATTGTTTGCTGATATACGGACATAACCTATTGCACGTATATTGCGCTCTATGGCTTTGGCTTCGAAATCAGAACCGTGTGGATTGGCATTGCCATGCGGGCGTTTTAGCCGTACGGTTAACTGCCAGCGTTGACCGGCATTGATTTGAGGAAGCGTAGCAGGATTAATTCCATCATAGTTCCCCCCCATTTTGTACCAAGTCAGCAAAATATGTGCAGGCACGGTTGCTTCCGGTGTCAATACTTGCTCGACATCAAACTGGAAACGCACACTTCGATCCATTATTTGCGGTAATTCCGCGATAACGCCTATGAGTTCGATGTCACGGCTTTCCCATTCATGGGGTAAAGCATCCGCCATACGCCAGTGGGCAAGCATAGCCGCCCAGAAAAAACCCAATCCGAAAAATAAACCCATTGACAGAATTTTTCGGAATGCAGGGAATATATTGGGGTAAAAATAAGCATAAAAAAATAATCCTCCTGCGGCAGGAAATAACACTGCCCCCCATCGCATTTCAGGCAATTCAGCCTGTAACTGTAATAAGCACACCCCGCATACCAAGGCAAGGCAATAGATTTGTCTCAGCAATTTTTTGATTCCATAATAAAAGGCGTGCGTTGGGTTTCTGTAATCCTCATAAAAAGCATCTTTAGGAGAATGGCAAAGATAAGCAAAATCGTTTTTATATACGGCAGGAAATTTCAGAGGCTGAGGAAACCAGCAGCCGTGATAGGCGAATAAAACTTGAAATAGTCGATGTTGACGCAACCCGCGTAAGGCGCAATAACCATCGGGCATTGCGCCGTATGCGCTACCTTACCATCTGGTGCAATGCGTTACACTTATTGCACCCTACCAGCTGAGGAAATCAGCCTTTGTGATAGGTAATAGGCGAATAAAACTTAAAAATAGGTCGATAACGACGCAACAAATAGTGCTCATTCCATTTCCAAATCAAAAATGACGCGAAGGCGAGCCGCAGACAGTATCACTAATACGGCAAGGATAAGCCGACAAAGGCCGACAAAGTCAGTTTTGATTTGGAAATGGAAGAACAGGATGATTTTTTCAAAGATTTGGGTCGGCTACATGATTAACGTTACCGCGAAATGATCATTTATGGTTAAAATGCAGGATTTAATTTTTAAGAGATTAATGATATGTATCGCATCGCTCCAAGCATTCTATCTGCCAATTTTGCCAAACTGGGAGAAGAGATCACAAACGTCCTTGATTCAGGCGCAGATATCATTCACTTTGATGTCATGGATAACCATTATGTCCCCAATTTGACGATCGGCCCACTGGTATGTGAAGCGATACGTCCCTTAACCAAAGCAACGATTGACGTCCATTTGATGGTTGAGCCAGTCGATCGCATCGTTCCTGACTTTGCCAAGGCAGGTGCCAATATTATTTCCTTCCATCCGGAAGCTTCCAACCACATCGACCGCACTATCGGTCTCATCAAGGAACAAGGATGCAAAGCAGGATTGGTATTCAACCCGGCCACTCCGCTTAGTTACCTTGACCATGTTCTGGATAAGCTGGATTTAGTGTTAATTATGTCAGTCAACCCTGGTTTCGGCGGCCAGAAATTTATCCCGGAAGCACTCAATAAATTAACAGAAGTGCGGAAACGCATCGATGCCAGTGGCAAAGACATTCTGCTGGAAATTGATGGTGGGGTAAAAGCGGATAATATTGCTGAAATCGCACGCGCAGGTGCGGATACTTTTGTTGCGGGATCAGCTATTTATGGTGCAGGTAAAGACAGTGATCCCCATCGCTATGATACGATTATTGCAGCAATGCGAGCAGAATTGGCAAAAGTTTAGTTGAGTAATGATTTATCTTTGACACTTCTCCCATCACCTAAATAAAAACGAATGAATCCAGATAATTTGCAACGCACTAACCGTTGTACTACAGAAATTCAGTTTCCACTCCAGATTAAGGCGGTTGTCATTGATCTGGATGGTACGCTGCTTGATACCGCAATGGATCTTGCTTCTGCCGCGAACAAGATGCTAGCGGAACTCGGCAAATCGGAATTACCAGTCGCTACCATTCAATCCTTTATAGGCAAAGGAATTCAGAGACTGGTAAAACGCTCATTGACAAATAGTCTGGATGAGGAACCCGATCCTGAATTATTCAATAAAGCTTTACCTATTTATCAGCGAAATTATCACGAGAATTTGTATACCCACACTCGCCCCTTCCCGGGAGTCATTGAAGGATTAAATACGCTCAAAAAGGATGGGTTCAAGTTAGCCTGTATCACCAATAAAGCTGAAGCATTCACCTTGCCCCTGTTACGTGCCACTAACCTGCTGCATTATTTTGAAATTGTATTGTCAGGTGATACGCTGCCTAAAAAGAAACCCGATCCCCTGCCTTTGCTGCATGCCTGCCACCACTTTCAAATTAAACCATGTGAATTACTGTTGATTGGTGATTCACTCAATGACACGATGGCAGCACGGGCGGCGGGGTGCCATATCTTCTGTGTTCCTTACGGTTATAATGAGGGCCGGGACGTCCATGAATTAAATTGTGATGCGATCGTTTCTTCATTACTTGAGGCAACTAAATTAATCAAAAAATGATTTATCATTGGCTCAATCTAGATTCCTCAGCTGATCGTGAACGCTCACGCCGATACTAACACAATGAATATTCTTACCCTTCCGGTATTTTTCCTTCCCACTTTCCCGATATTTACGTATCAGCAGGAAACAAATCGTCAATTATGTCTGTTTTTAAAAAGGTAAGTATGTGATTCAAAGTGAATTCAACAAGCTCGCAGCACAGGGTTACAACCGCATTCCCTTGGTACTGGAAACCTTTGCTGATCTTGATACACCCCTTTCAGTTTATCTCAAACTGGCCAATCAGCCCTATTCCTACTTGTTGGAATCGGTGCTGGGGGGTGAGCGTTTTGGACGTTATTCCGTTATCGGCTTACCTGCAAAAACGCGGATAGAAGTGTATGGCAATGAAGTCGATATCATTGACGCTTCCGCTACCAAGAAATTCAATCCCGGCAATGTTCTGGATTTTATCGAATCCTATCTGGCTGATTTTAAAATTGCCCCCTACGCTGGCCTGCCCCGATTCTGCGGAGGGCTAGTTGGCTATTTTGGTTATGACACCATACGTTATATTGAGCCAAGACTGACAGGCCATACTCGACCCGATAACTTGCATACGCCGGACATCTTACTATTGCTGTCTGAAGAATTGGCTGTAGTAGATAATCTTTCTGGAAAGCTCTATCTCATCATTTATGTCAATCCCCATTCGGATAATGCTTATCAAGCAGGGAGAAATCGATTAAAAGAACTCCTGACCCGGCTGCGACAACCTCTATCCATTCCCATCGAAAAACCAAGTAAACCTGGCGCTGCTGTCAGTGAGTTTGAGGAAGCCGATTTCATCGCTGCAGTAGAGAAAGCCAAACACTATATCGTGGAAGGTGACATCATGCAGGTGGTCCTTTCACAACGAACCAGCAAACCCTATTCAGCCTCTCCCCTTGCGCTCTATCGCGCACTACGCAGTCTCAACCCCTCCCCCTACATGTTCTATTATCATCTTGATCATTTCCATATTGTCGGCGCCTCTCCTGAAATTTTAGTTCGGCTTGAGAAGAATATGGTGACCGTTCGCCCGATCGCAGGCACGCGCCCTCGAGGCAAAAACCTGCAAGAAGATTCCACGTTAGCGGCTGATTTATTGGCCGACCCCAAGGAACGCGCCGAGCATGTCATGCTAATGGATTTAGGGCGCAATGATATTGGCCGTGTCGCTCAAACCGGTACAGTCAAAGTAACCGAGAATATGCAAATCGAGCACTACTCCCATGTCATGCATATTGTTTCCAACGTAGAAGGCAAACTCAAACCAGGCTTGGATGCGATCGATGTATTACGCGCCACTTTCCCGGCTGGAACCGTCAGCGGCGCACCCAAAGTGAGAGCGATGGAAATCATCGATGAACTGGAAATCTCCAAACGGGGTATTTACGCCGGTGCAGTTGGCTACCTAGGTTTCAATGGCGATATGGATCTGGCTATTGCAATCCGCACCGGCATCATCAAGGATGGCCTATTACACGTGCAGGCAGGCGCCGGTATTGTTGCTGACTCAGTCCCTCAGAGCGAATGGATCGAAACGCAAAATAAAGCAAAAGCGATCTTACGTGCTGCAGAAATTGCTGAAAATGGGCTCGATAGCAAAATCGATTAAAGTTTCTACTGTAACTGCCGATATCAAAACTACGGAGTTTGATTAATTCTATTCAAGCGGAAAATATAGCCTAGCCAGTTAAGAAGATTCAAAAAGAATTCCCTTCTAAACCAAACATGACGCGAAGGCGAGCTACAGACAATATAAATAATACGGCAAGAAGGACCGACAAAGTCATGTTTGATTTAGCTGGTAGCACCAGCTGGTGAAATAGCACATACGGCGCAATGCCCGATGGTTATTGCGCCTTACGCGGGTTAGAAATGGAATTAGAAAAATTTAATTAAAGTTTCTGCAATAATTGCCGATATCAAAACCGCGGAGCTTTGATTAATTCTATTCAAGCAAAAATTACCCTTCTTTCATCTACTTTAAAAAAATCACACAAGACCATTCAATCCCAGTTACTTTTATTTGCGAGAAATTCACTGAGCTGTCAGACCACGACAATATGTTTTTTGAAAGTCAAAACCCGAACATCATGCCCGATGTCATCTGAGAAAAATCTGATTAAAGTTTCTGCAGTAACCGCCGATAACTATAACTGCGGAGATTTGATTAATTCCATTAAAAAGTAAATTATCATTTTTTAATGCGCTTTTAAGACATAGTAATAGGCCGTTCCAGGCTAACTATCTTTGCATGCAGCAAGTTTGCCTAACTGACAGATTATAACATTATGATTTGTATGGCTTTTTAGATACCAAACCCTAACGTCATATCACATATCATATAATACTTGCTTGGAATTAATTTATATCGTATATTCGCGACGCAGTAAAAAGGTATTTTTTACAAGAATCAAAGAGGAGTAATTTGAGTTATGGCAGCAGAATCATTATTAGGGGGAAGTAGAGGGCCAATAGACGATGACGTGAGAGCGTTGTTGGATCAGTTTTTAACTGATACGGTCGGTGGGAGTTCTCAAACAACGGATTTAGGTAATGGCAGTACATTGGTGATTGGTAAAGGTCACAATGGTGAAACACAAGGGGCCATTGTCACGAAAGATGCTACGATCGCCGCAGAAGTTAATGCTGGTGTAATGCATTTTGCAATTCAGTTGCCAGCCGGCGTTAATATTGCCTTTGAAAGTTTAAGCGAAAAAGCAACGCCTACCCAGATCGCAAACTTTCTCAATGCGCAAATTGAAGCCGCATTACCGTCAAACAGTACAGATCCTGGAATCCAGGCGCTTAATGCAAGTTTAACGAATGCAGTGAATAATCTTATAACCGCTTTGAATGCCAATGGTGTGGGCGAAAGTGTTTTGAGTATTATCAGTTTCGCTGATATTTCAAATTCACTATCAGAAACTCTGGCAGAAACGGCAGCTGGAACAGCGATTACGGTTGATCCAAACGCGGGCAATACGGTAAAATTCACGGCACTTAATCCTGCAGATCAAGAGGTGTTTGCTTTGCTCTTGAGTGAAATTCAGCAAGGGAAAACACTTGAACTCAGCGGTGTCGAGCATGCCGTACTGGTCGGTTCTGGTACGGTCAAAGTGGGTGACAATACTAACGCCAATCTACAAGGCGACAATAGAGCTCAAAAAATCACTGGCGGCAGTGGTAACGACACGCTGGTTGGCGGGGGCGGTAATGATTCCTTGATCGGCGGCGGTGGCGATGACATCATAGGCTTCAATGCATTAGGTCATTACAATGTCCAGATCGACAACGGTGATAAACTGGCCTTCCAGTTCGATGGCATCCAGACAGTTGCAGATCTGCTACCTTTTGTCACGAATGTTTCCGAAGCGAACGGTGACGTTACCTTCGAATTCCTGGATGGTGAAGCCTCCATCACGCTCGTAGGTATGCCTGCAAGTGATGTGACAGCGGATATGGTTATATTTAACTTATCGTAATTTACAACATACGCTCTAGAAAGCCCGCTAGAATTATGCGGGCTTTTTTATGACTAAAAGCAAAAAAAATACTTTAGCACCTTATTTATCACCGATCATTATTGATAATGGATTGCTCAAGGGGTGTGCTTTTATTCCAGGCACAGAACCGGCTGAGGTTGCTGTCCATATAGATGGTAAAATCCTGACAAAAGTATGGTGCGAATTTCCTCTTGCAGATAGTTATCAGCATTCACTGGGTGAAGGTGGGCCAGCAGGTCTGAGCAAAGGATTTCTTGTTCCCTTGCCAGCCCGGCTATTTGACGGGGCACCCCATGAGCTGATTGTCAGGCTATGCAACCCCACTCAAAATACTGCTGAAGCTAAATCAAACGGCTCGGCACATCATGGGCTACTAGAAAGTAAACTCGCCTTCCAGCAGGGTGATCGTCATGGTCAAGTCAGTTTTATGGATGATCATTTTGAGGGCTGGGTGGCTTTTAGCCATCGCCCGAATCCTCTACCGCAACTCATTTTAGGTGATCAGGAAGAGCATTTCTGCAAGCAGATTCCATTGATTCCTCTACCCACGGAAAATGGACAACCCGATAAATACCTCGCAACGTTTCGTATTCCACTGAGAGATTTACCGATCCCATCACGGTTCTTCTGCGGTGACATAGAGCTAAGCGGCTCGCCCTGTCAACCGACGAAAAAACTGATTGGGTACCTGGAGAAATTCGATACTCAAATCATTCATGGCTGGGCTTTTGACCTGCATCAACCCGCAAATCCAGTTGAACTGGCTCTAAAAATTGATGGCCAAATGGTGCTGCATTTTCGCCCGAATATTCGTCGTCCCGACATTGCAAATTATTTAAAGCTGCCAGAAGACAAACTGGGTATTGTTGGTTTCCAACTGACGCCACCCGAAATTCTGTTTGATGGCAAAGAGCACCGTATCAGCGTCGAATTTTCCGGGCAAAATCATCCATTACGTGGCAGCGGGCAACTGATCAAAATACCCAAAAACTACCTGACTCTTAATGAAATCGCTTCCCAGCCAGAAAAAGTACGGCAAGCGAAAAAACTTGCACGGCCCAATCAACCCACTATTTCGGTCATTATTCTCAATCGTAATGGCGAACAGCTCCTTACTGCCCTGTTTGAAAGCTGGAAAATAAAGAATAGCCTGACCAACACCGAATTTATTATCGTTGATCACGCCTCTGAAGATGGGAGTCTAAGATTGCTGAATCGTTGGCAATCACAACTGCCGTTGCACATCATTCCCCTGCCCTTTAACGATTCTTTTTCCGCCTCATGCAATCGTGCAGCGGAGGAAGCACAAGGTAAATTCCTGCTGTTCCTGAATAACGATATCGTCTGGTTGCAGGATATACTGCCAGCGATGGTCGATACCCTTGAAGCCGATCAGGAAATCGGCATACTTGGCCTGAAATTGATCAAATCTACCAGCCATGAACAATCATTTAATCAGACCGTAGTACAGCATCTCGGCGTGCGCTTTAAACTTTCCAATGCAGCTTACTGGCCCTATGAAGCGACTGCGGATGACATCAATGAAGCAGAATATTCCGCTCAGTCTGTTCCAGTCGTCACCGGCGCTGTCATGTTTTGCCGCAAAGAAGATTTTTTTAATGCGGGCATGTTTGATCCCAGTTATTTTTATGGTTTTGAAGACGTCGAGTTTTGTCTACGTCTAAGCAATAGACTCGGCAAGAAAGTCATCTGTCGAAATGATCTGCTGGCGCTTCATCATCATGGCCATACCCGCCTCTCAGGACGGGCGACAGATATTTTCGACCGCCTGATCAGTAATGCAGATGTCTTGCAGTCGCATGCCGGGTTATGGTTAAAGCAACGCTACTGGGTAAGCCTCTTTACTGGTGATCAACACCTAACAATTGATAAGCTGACCATTGGCTTTATCATTGATGAAAGCATGACCAATGGCGAAACCACTCGCCTACGAACTGACGCAATCAAACTGGCCAAGCAGGTACAACATCGCTATCCTGCAGCACGAGTTGTTTTTCTGCCCCCGAGCCGTGGTTGGTACAATGTCCGTAATATTCACATCCTGATAGTCGGCCATCCTGAATATGATATTGGCAAAATGATATTCCGGCGCGAAGATCTCCTCACGTTTGCCTGGATCAGAAACGAGGCTGCTCTATGGCATCGCATGCCTTGGTGGTCTCTTTTTGACGGGTATCTTGCCGCTAGCCCTGCTATAATAAAAAATTTGGCGTCCACCATCAGCAGTCCCATCGTGCAAACCACTGCTACATGCCCACTTGGGCCGTTATGCGGCCCCCAATCTCCGCCACTGCGTATTGCCCTGCTAACCCCGCACAAAATCCCAGCCCAGCACCAGGCCCGTCTCAAAAGCTTACAACAATCCCTGCAAGCAGCTGGGGCCGTGGTTTGGCATGAACTGCTCGATACGCCTGAGGAGTCAGCGCGGCTGGCCGATGTCCGCCTCGCCCATTGTTTCAATAAATCAACCTTGAAAATTGAACCACACTCTTATCCTCATACCTTGAATATCCTTTGGGCGCCATACCTCAAGCCAACACACAGCGGCGATCATCTGACCGGATGGCAAATCATCAATCAAATGCCCCAAGCAGAATGGTTACGCAATGAAATAGAGAAAAAACTTGGAAATTCTTTTTGTTCATCCTAATTTTCCCGGGCAATTCCGCCGTTTTGCGGCGGCTTTGGCGCGCGAACCAGAAATGCGGATACATGCTGTCGGTGATGCAAAGTGGATGGAAGACACTGCCCCTTTATCCGGCCTTCCAGTGATGGCCTATCCCACACCAGAGGTTGCTGGTAACAGCACCCATGCTTATGCACGCAGCTTTGATAGCGCTGTCAGGCGCGGACAACAAATCGTGCAGACACTGCTGACCCATAAACGCCAGGGACTGGAACCTGATTTGATCATTGCTCATCCAGGTTGGGGCGATGCTTTTTATCTGAAAGATATTTTTCCGGGTGCCAGAGTTATTGGCTTATTCGAATACTATTATCGGGCAAGAGGCGCCGATGTGGGGTTTGATCCAGAATTCCCGATGAATTTCGATGATCTCTTTCGAGTGCACAGCCTCAACGCCACCCAGCTATTAGCCCTGGAATCCTGTGATGGCGGCTATTGCCCAACGGCCTGGCAGCGCAGTTGCTTTCCTGCTCATTATCAGGAGCGACTCAGCGTGATCCACGACGGCATTGATACCCATACGGTTGCCCCAGACGCCAATGCAACGATCACGCTTCCCGATGGCTCCGTTCATCGCGCTGGAGAAGAAATCCTCACCTATGTCAGCCGTAGCCTTGAACCCTATCGCGGATTCCATATTTTCATGCGCGCCCTGCCCCGTATTCTGGAAGCGCGCCCCCATTGTCAGGTGATCATCGTCGGCAGCGATGATGTCAGTTATGGCAAACAGCCCCCCATCGGCCAGACTTATCGTCAACGCTATCTGGGTGAAATCGCCGATAGAATCGATCAGTCACGCCTTCATTTCACTGGCCGCCTTCCCTATCAGGATTATCTCAAGGTATTGCAAATATCTCGAGCGCATGTTTACCTGACTTATCCCTTTATTCTTTCCTGGTCCATGCTCGAAGCCATGTCCAGCGGCTGCCTGATGATTGCGTCCGCCACTCCCCCGGTACAGGAAGTGATAAATGATGGGGAAAATGGCCTTTTATTCCCATTCAATGAACCGGTCACTCTGGCAAACTATGTAATCAAAGCATTAGCCAACCCGGAGCAGTATGGGGAATTACGCAACCAAGCGCGACAAACCGTGGTTGCTCGCTATGATTTTAATACTATCTGTTACCCCGCATTCAAGCAGCTCATAAAACAATTTGAATGGTAGTAAAAATCCATGACTAAAACACTTACTGATATCCTAAAAGAAGCCGGCGCTTTCCTTGAAAAACGCGATTACACCAACGCTTCAACACTCTATCAAGAAGCCATGAAGCTACAACCTGGCAATGCAGCCGCCGCCATGGGCATTGCCATGATCCATAACCGCACAGGACAACCAGAAGAAGCCCTCAAAATTCTGCAGGGTGTATGGAAAACTATCTCCAGCAGTAAAATGAAAAAAGCGGTCGCACCCAAAGCGGCTGTCCTCGCTCAGATTGGCCTCGCGCAGCAACAATTGGGCCGTGCACTGGAAGCATTACAAATCTTTCGGCAAGCCAATGCTTTACTGCCTTCTACCGAGCTAACCGAGCGTATCCAGAAACTGGAGAATGTCATCGAAAACCCCAATACCATTGAGCAACTGCTGATCCGCGCCAGTCAGCTACACCGATCCGGCAAACTCGAAGAAGCGGTTAAGGTTTATCATGCCGCTCTGCAGATCAATGCGGATCACCCAGAAGCGCTCCACGGCCTTGGACTGACACTTAGCACTCAGAAAGATCTGGATGGCGCGCTCCCCTTGCTTCAACAAGCCATAGTACTGGCTCCCGATCGGCCTGACTACTACAATGACTTGGGGATACTCTTCCAGGAACGTGGCGAGTTCGAGAAGGCCATCAGCTTTCACAAACGCGCCCTTAAAATTAAGGCGGACTTTTTCCCGGCCTACATTAATCTTGGCGTTGCGTACAAGCGTCTAGGCAAACTGGATGATGCCATAGCTGCCTATCGCCAAGCCATTGCTATCCAACCTAACTCAGCGGCTGCTCATAATAATCTTGGTAACCTGCTACGCATTCAAGGGGATCTGGTCAATGCGCGCAAAGAATTGGAACAAGCTATCCAACTCCAACCTGGTTATCAGGGTGCTATCGAGAATCTGGCTGCACTTGAGCAAGAGGCTAAACAGAAGTCTATCACTAACCAAACTAGCACAAAACCAGCAACTCACAGGAAAGGAAAACCGGTCTGACTCCCAAATTGATGCAATCACGCTTATTCAGCACTTCTGTCCAACAACTAATTCCATTTCCAAATCAAAAATGACATCAGTGCAAATTATAGACAGTATAAATAATACGGCAAGGTGAAGTTGACAAAATCCAGTTTGATTTAGAAATAGAATAAGAAACTTAGTACGTTATTAATTTTTTGTTTTTTAAAAATCCATAAACCTAAAAAAACTGCTTTTAGGTTAAAAGGCTATGTTTTACAATCCATTCATCGGCGGACAGAATTGAGGGAGAGATACCTAGTTGGTGTAGCTCTCTCCCTCTAGCATTGACTAGGGCTCAGTAATCTTGATGCTATCCAATAAGATAGCAGTATCAAAAATACTATCTCCTACATCTGTAGCTGAGAACCGGATTTTTACCGCCTTACCCTGATTAGCAGCCGCAATATCTGATATATCAATGGTATACGGCTGCCATCCTGTGGACCATACAGTACAATCATTTTTTTGTGTAGGCGTACATGCTCCCCCACTTCGATCAAAGACCAGGTTGGAAGGATTTACCACACTGCATAGATCGTTTACTCTACGGGTGAAAAGATTTTGTGTTCCAGAGCTTGTAATGACATCCACACGAAAAGTATCCTGATAGGCAGAACTGCACCATTCAATAAATTCTTCCGAGTTAAAATTCCATTGAAACTCTAGTTGAGCCTTCGATGGTAGACAAACCTGCTGTTCAATAGAACCAGAAGATGTGGTGACTCCCAATCCAGTTGAAACAAGGCCGAGAAAGGATCCTTCGACTGGGCTAAACTGCCCGAGCTGCGAGAGAACACGTCCATCCCCATTTGCTTTCCACGCACCTAAATTCCCGAATTCGAAATCGCCATTTTTTAGCTCCGCCGAAGGCGCTTCGAGGGCAGCACTACCAATTATCTGGAAAAATGCAGGTGGGGTACTATTATCGCTCTGGCCGGAAACATAGGATTGGCCAGTGGTGACAAAACCATCATTTGGGTTTTCAATGAACCGCTTGAAGAATGTCGAGCCAACATTGGTAGCAAATGTCCCCTCGACATACTCAGAATAACCAAGATAAGTTTTGGCTCCCTTGCTTAAGAACGCGTCAGCCATAGTGTTATTAAACGTGGAGCGACAAGCTCCGATATATACAATGCTATCGGGGTACTTGTCTTCCCCGTAATACTGGATGAATGACGGCAGGATGGCATAGTAGCCGGAAGTAATCGCTAATCGACCTTTCATGAGATCGATCTCATAACTGGCTTTATTTTCTACTGTGGCAGTTTGGCCAGTTAAAAACACCACTTGACCAAGATCCTCACTCCACCCCAAAACTCCCCGCCATTGAGAGAGCAACCCTTTGTAATAAGTATCACCATGGGTTGCCAGAACGATCAGGCCATATTGATTAAGAGTCTTGATCGTATCCACCGTAACCTCTGATAGTGTCTTGTAAGTGACCTCATAAGCGGGACAAACTGATTTGGTAAGTATTTGATTAATACTTGGCGTTTCATCTGGCGAAAAGGCAATGTCTTTATTGAGAAACGGAGCCAATATGATGGCTTTGCTATTTTTAATTTCATTAGTATTTTGAGTCTGTGTTTCTTCAAAAACTAACGGATTTAGGGATGTCGTTAATTCAGTCGAGCCAATGCCACTACGAGTCCCATCAGGATTGAGATTGAGGCCTCCGAGAATACCAAAAGAATAAAGCATCCAAATCCCATTTGCATTGTCTGACACACCTGCTTGCAGCACGTTGGGATCTTGCTGAAGCTGGGCGAGTACAGCATCTCTAGCAGCTTCTCTCCCAATGGAACCTGCCAGGGTATTGAAACTCTGTAATGCGGTTTTCTGGCTATTGAGAATGATGTTAAGCTGATCATCGGTCAAATGATCAAATACATCAAGATAAAAGATATTCGAAGTTGCAGTAAGCGCGCCTTGCTGTAGCGCAAGGCGCAAGCGAATGCGCCCTTCAGTTTGTGAGCTGAAAGGCGCCTTGAGACTAAATACGCCATCACCCGCAATTTGGTCTGCATTATTTATATCTCCATCATCTGTTAGTGTACCTTCAATAGCGATGATGTTCTCATCAGCATCCACACGCTGCAAGTTCACAACAGGGACGCCTTGGGTGGAGTCATAGGGGATCGTTGCCTTGATCGTGATAGAACTAGGCTCGTCAACAAAAATCGCATCTGGCTTGACCGTGATGCCGCTTATTGGCGAAGGAGAAGGTGATTCAGTACCGAGAATGGTAACGATGATTGATGAGCCCGGATGGCTTCTTACTTCTACTGTTAGCTCATTTTGCGGTCCAAGGGAAACTGGCTTTGTGATGAGGTCGACTTGCTTATTAAATTCATTCGGCCCAACAACTTCGACTCCATTTAATCTAACGACCGCACTACTTACCTTACCTCTTTTCCCTTCTCCGTTCTGTACTACAAGTGTAAATTCTCCCTGATAATGTCGGGTAGAGAAGATTTTTGTCACTTTCTGTGGTCCTTCCGCTCCTCTAATATACGCCTCAGGTCCAAAAACTGCAGTTTGGCCTAATGCAAAATTAGATCCCGCCATCAGGAGAAACGCTGAGATAAAAATTATTATTAACCGATGCCACATGCTTTTCCCCTTATGTAATTAAAATCGAATGCCTTAGTAAAGCCAGGAACTTGATATGGTGAGCTTCATGAGTTTCATGGCATAACAAGTGGCTTACTTTCTTGAGTTAACAAATCAAATATTTTGGTTAAGCCATTTTTATATTTGTTTGCATGCATGGGTATCGTACTTAAGTCGTACTTCTCTGATCCTAACTCCATTTCTAAATTAAAAATGACGCGAAGGCGAGCCGCAGACAGGACAAATAATACGGCAAGGTGAAGCCCACAAAGTCCGTTTTGATTTGGAAATGGAATTACTTTGATTTATTGAGGTTGGGCGATATCTTCATTGATAGTTTAACCTTATTGATGAACTGGCTTCTATTTCAGCTCTTAATTCGCAATCGATACAATAGCTGTAACACTTGAGCCAAGGTTTGCCACGTTCTCGATAAAAAGACTGTAAAATTATTTATCATATTTATGAATCTAATAAAGTTTGTTATGATGAATTAAATTGACTTAATTTCATAAAACATACAGAGGTGGTATAAAGCGGGCAGTATTAAATCTTATTTTTGACATATCTATCGTGCCATTAAGAAGATTTAACTCTATTAGGTCCACTGGAAAATCACCATACATATAATTCATCATGAAACGGCTGATTCTCGTAGTCGGTAGGTCGGGCCAGGGTAAAAGTTACTTGGCAAGGTTTTTATCATTCGGACACTCTTTCGCTGCGCTCTCAGTTGATGAGGTGTATCTTGATTTCGTTAGAACGCATTGCCCCATGCTGTACTTCGACGCTCTGAATCTTTACATCAGTCCTCACTACCACGCCATCCTAAAGAATCGCGACCACTCCATGACCCATCTGGGTCGTGATTTTGTTCACGAATGGCTCAGGTATCTGGCAACCAAAATTCTGGGTTTGATCTCACTTCACGATAATGTTGTGGTCGAGGGGTGTTTGTTGGATCACTGCGCCAACGAGTTTCAAAGCGCGATGGCGTCATTTGGGCAGGTCTTTGTTGTGTCTGTCGTCAAACAACGCTATTTCTTGAATGATCATGAGCTCAGCATGGAGTCAGTAGCTACCCTCGGCCTTGGAATGCAGGAAGGTGTCTGAATCAGATTAATGTAGGCATCACACCTAATTCGATTTCGCTCAGAATCTTGAACAGACCTTGCTGCGCTATGTTTTTATCTACAATCAATCCATACCACAAAAAGCACTGGGACATATCACACCTGTTCAGGCTTTGGAAAAATGGCACTATAACGACCTGAGTTGTTCCAGAAACCTGTGCATAATCAAACGGGACTTGACATCTATGCGTGGGTGACGCAGGACCTTTTGCCTAAACTTCTGCCCGCTTACGTGATTGTCATGGACAACGCGACGCTTCATAAACGGTAGGATATCCAAACCGCCTTTGCCAATGCCGGGCATACGCTTGAATACCTGCCATCTTATTCCCCAGACTTTAATAACATTGAACCAAATGGGCCCAGGCCAAAGCCATCAGAAAAAGGAAAGGTTGTGCCATCGAGCAGCTCTTGCCGCTTATGAAATTTGTATCATTTTATATGAGATAAGCTATATGCCCCGATGGAGAAAGGCTTTGGCTATCTTGTTACCATCATAGGCTGGCATTCGCGTAAAATATTATATGTTTTTCCGCAGATCATGAATACCGACCAGGACGTCCAGTTCATCAGCGAAGTATTTACTTCGGTATTGAAGAATCACCCTATCCAGATCAGCATGGATGGTAAGGTTGTTACTATGATAATATTTTTGTTGAGCGATTATGGCGAACAGTTAAGTACGAGCTTTTATATACTAGAGAATTTAATAACTTGAAGGAGGTAAAGCAGAATTTATTCACATTGTTTGAAGGGTACAATCAAGAGCGGATTCATCAAAGCCTTAACAGCCTTATGCTTGATGAAGTCTACTACCATCACCAAAGAGAATCAATCAGGTTGCCTGAACCTGTTTAACTACACAGGTCAGAGCTTAACTTTCATTCAGGTTGTCCAGTTATAGGGAGTCATTTCATTTAATTCGCATGACAAGATTCTTAAACGATTAAGAGGGTTCAATTGATGAAAATATACTCAATTTTTTGTGAAAGAATATTTATTTTTCATACACTCATTCCTCCTAGCGTTGATTGATACGCTAACATAGCGTCCAAGAAGAATGATGAGAATTCAATAAAATTGCTGCCACAACAACTGAGAAATATTGCCTCATGGCGGATTTACGCTAGCTCCATATCACCTACAAAAACATAAAGATAGACCTGGATTCTGGACAACCCGCTTGATATGGGGTAAAACGTAAATTTTAAATCAACGGCCGAGAGCAGATTGTCTGATACACCCCTCTGGGTAGCCCTCGTTCCCTCCTCCCAAGAACGCAATTTTCAAGCACTCATGCAAGCACATCACTATCTTGGCGCACTGCCCAAGATAGGAGATACCATTTGGTACGTTGCCACAGCAAAAGATCAATGGTTAGCGTTACTGAGTTTTTCAGCACCTTCCCTCAAGTGTTCTGCACATGATAAGTGGATTGGGTGGAGTTATCGCCACCAGTATGACCGACTCCATCTGGTAGCGAATAACTCACGTTTTCTTATTCTGCCGGAACACCATCACAAAAACCTTGCTTCCCAGGTCTTATCGCACTGTAGACGCCGAATTCAACAAGACTGGCTGGAACGTTTTGGTTATCCCCCCCTGCTACTGGAAACTTTTGTGGATCCTGCTCGCTTTCATGGCACGATCTACCGCGCCTCGAACTGGATTCTAGCAGGCTCGACCAAAGGGTATCGACGCACAAGGGAGGGTTATGAACGAACACAATCATCCAAGTGGGTGTTTATCCTGCCATTGTAACATAATGCGCGCGCACTGCTTTCTCGTCCTGTACTCAATGACCGTTATCTCACAGGAAAAGCGAAAATGAAACTGACAGCCAATCAGATGTTATCTCTTTATGATTACCTTCAAGGCAATCGATGATCCTCGTAGAACGCAAGGAAAGAAGCATCAATTGCCCACGATACTCTCGCTATCAGCAGCGGCCATTCTTTACGGGATGCGCGGCTACAAAGATATTGCCCTGTGGGTGCAATCACTGGGTAATAAAGCACGCAGCCGCTTTCGGTGCAGGAAACGAAATGGCCGCTATGAGGTGCCAAGCCGCACGGTAATCCGTAATGCCTTAGTTAAGGTTGACCCTGAACAACTGAATCAGGCGCTGAATACCTGGAATACACAATATGGCTATCTGGATGAAAGTCTGGCCATTGACGGAAAAACCATGTGCAACGCACTTGATGGCCAGGGCAGACAAACCCATATCATGAGCGTCATTGGCCATGAAAGTGGTCACTGTTATACCCAAAAAAAGTGGGAGCACTCCCGCTAAAGGATTGTGATTCCGGGCACCCGTCAGAAGAAAAACAAACTAATGTAATCAAGATGGCTGCACCTATGCTGGATGCTATTGCGATTGAAGGCAGAACCATCACAGCGGATGCACTGCTTACGCAGCGTGAATTGGCACAATACCTCGTGGAAGAGCGGAATGCAAACTACCATTCACGGTAAAGGCGAATCAACCAACTCTGCTTGAAGATCTTTCTTTCTATTTCCAGCACACGCCATAAGCTGCCGATTTTACCCATACCGGCAACGGCGAACACGGGCGAATTGAAACGCGGAAAATCTGGGTTACGTCAGCTCTCAATCACTATCTTAACTTCCCCTATGTGCGTCAGGCTTTTATGATCGAGAGAGAATCTATCCGTAAAAAGACCGGGGAGATCAGTCGAGAAGTCGTTTATGGCATCACGAGCGTACCCGCGAGTCATGCAACACCAGAACAGATCCTTCGAGACAACCGAGGCCACTGAAGTATAGAAAGCTGCCACTACATCATCGATTGGAATTACGACGAAGACCGTAGTCAAATTCGATCGGGTTTCGGGCCTGAAAACATCACCCGGCTACGACGATTTGCCATTGGCTTACTCAAAAACAAGAAGCAAAGTGAAACAATCCCTGAAATGAGGAAAAAACTCTTGCTGAATACCCGAGTTGTCTTTGACTATCTAAAAATGACTCGAAACTCTAACCTTGGTTCAATAAGTTAGACAGTAGCGTAGATCTGCCGTGAATATTGCCTAAGGTCTGTTGACGTTTTAAGATAAGTATTTTATAGATAGAAATAAACTCGTAATATTGGGTTTCCTATAACACAAGCAAAACGAGTTTGAGATGCCCCAAATGATGCTCAATGATGAGTTCTAGTCGAAACTGGAGAAGATTCTGCTTCAAGAAGCGATTTATAACAAGCGCAATATGCGCATGACGATAGAAAAAATACTGTATCGAATGCGGGTTGGCTGTCCGTGGCGAGACCTACCCAAGGCGTTCGGCTGCTGGAATTCCATCTATTAAAGATCTAATGCATGGTCATTGAGCAGGAAAGGGTTGAATATTTTCAAAGAATTGGCTATTGATCCGGATTGGGAATAGGAATTTATGGATGGCAGCTATGTTATTCCAATTCCCAATAAAAAGGTCAAAAATTTTTTACATAAAAATATTTATTTACATGATATTACGTAATCATATAATTAATTTTTCTATTGAGAATTAGAATTAAAGCGCATCAGCATGGTGCGGGAGCAGCGAGTCAAGAATCGCAGGCTGAAGATCTAAAGCCGTGCAGGCAACACCACCGAGATCCATTTAGCGACCGATGATTATGGCTTGCCAGTTGAGTTTGAAATCACCGGCGGAGAAGTCAATGACTGTTCTGCAGCACCTGATTTGATTGCCAGGTTGCCTAGTGCAAAAGCGATGGTTGCGGACAAGGGCTATGACAGCGGAAGTATACGAGAACAGATAACAAAGAAGGGGGCTCGGGCTGTGATACCGAGGAAGCGCAACTCGTTGACGGGACATACAGATATGGATTGGGGTTTATATAGATACCGGCATTGGGTGGAGAAAGCTTTTGCCCGGCTAAAGCAGTATCGGGCAATAGCGACACGATACGACAAACTGAAGCGGAATTTTGAGAGTATGGTAGCCATGGCGTGTGTGTATCTATCTCTACATATGTGAAATGCCAACAGGCCGTTGTTATTTATTTCTTGTGAGGAATACTCTGATGCACAAAGTCCTGCACCAACTTGCCTTAGCTCTCTTCTGTTTTCTAATTACGACAACTGCTACAGCATTTTCTCCAAAGGATGTACCAGTTCGCCCTGCTCCGCCAGGGCACTACTTGAAGCAGGAGTCACTGCCTGTTCACACACAAGAGACATTTAATCACGATCAGCCGATCGTCGGTACTTACTACTTCTACTGGTACAATGCCAATTACAAAGGACAAATTTTGGATGCCGACGGAACCGATGCTCTCACCGATCATCCTATCGACTCCATCGACATGTCGTATCGTTCATCCGCTTGGCATCTACAGCAATTACGCGATATCCTTGCCGCTGGAATCGATTTCATCCTTCCAGTTTACTGGGGTTACCCAGACTCCGGGTCGCATTGGAGTTTGGAAGGACTACCACCTTTAGTGGAGGCTGCTCAAAGACTCGAGAAAGAAGGTATTCGGCCACCCCGCATTGGAATGTTTTACGATACAACTACTTTGAGAAACAACAGTAAGAAATATCATGTTGATCTTACAAAACCAGAAGGCAAGGAGTGGTTCTATCTTACGGTGCGCGATTTCTACTCTATGATACCTCCTAATCTGCGAGCTTCAGTTGATAGCAAACCGGTTGTGTGGTTGTATATAGCTGAATTCGTAAAACACCAAGATCCTACCATCTTCGATTATCTAAGAGCACAATTCCTAAAAGACTTTGGTATTGAGCCTCTCATCGTCAAAGAGGTATCATGGCAAGGTCGCGCAGATCTAGACTATAAGTGGGGCATCGCTTCAGGCCCCCAGATTAGAGGGGTTGCTGCTGTTGGACCAGGATATGACGATTCGGCCGTTCCGCGTGCAACACACAAAATCCGCAAGCGGGAAAGTGGCAATTTCTACCGAAACGCCTGGAACTTAGCGCTTTCCCTCGATCCCGCAACTAGACCAAAAATCGCCATCGTTGAAACATGGAACGAGTTCCACGAGGGCACGGATATCGCGCCATCGAAAGAATATGGGCGTATGTATGTGGAATTGACCCGAAAGTATGCCGATCTCTGGCGCACCGGTGTACAAACTAAACGAGAAGGCCCTTACGCAACTGCGCAGGAAGTTTCGATTATCTTCGGGCAAACTCCGACTGACGCTGGCTTAACTCTTGGAACAGCCCCTGCAGTTCCTGACGGAAAAACTTTCAATGTTATCACATCTGGTATTTCTGCTCGGCGAGCCGATTGGAAAAAGCGCGATCCAAATTATCTCTATTTCGATGTTGACAATTCCTTCTTCTTTCGTGATAAAGTACCACTCGAACTAGAATTCGAATACTTAGATTCAGGAAACGGCAAGATCATCGTTGAATACGATAGCACGGCTACATCTCTTTCGCACAATGGAGCGTTTAAATCAATCATAAGCGCATACCTGACCAATACCAAAACTTGGAAAACAGCTAGAATTCAAATTCCTGATGCCTATTTTTCAGGGCGTGCCAACGGTCAAGATTTTCGCATCTCTGCACCAAACGTTGGTTTGACCATCCGGAAAGTCGAGTTGCGCAAACTCCACGGTTCAGACTCGCATCCTCTACGCATGCCTTGACGCACTTAATTTACAATGACATTTAAATAACAAAAAAGAACCAATTATATAGTCTATCTCATATAAAATGAACAAAATACATAGGCGGCAAAGAGCTGCCCGATGGAACAGCCTTCCCTTTTTCTGATGGCTTTGGCCTGAGCCCATTTGGGTTCAATGTGCTAAAGTCCGGGGAATAAGATGGCAGGTATTCAAGTTTATGCCCGGCATTGGCAATGGCGGTTTGGATATCCTGCCGTTTATGGAAGGTTGCGTTGTCCATGACAATCACGCAAGCGGGCAGAAGTTTAGGCAAAAGGTCCTGCGTCACCCACGCATAGAAAATGTCGGCACTGATATTGGCGATGAACAGGCTTATAGTCAGGAGCGTCTTTTCGATTAGGGCGCCAATGACATTGGTTCGGCCTGTTGCATGCTAGTCTTTTATACGCCATGGGCACGCTCCCCCACAGGCGCATAGCCATACGTGCGTGGCATGTCGTGCGCAAAGCCGCTTTCATCAAGGTAAACGATGACGCGGCCTTCGCGCTCATAGCCTTCAATTTTTTCCTGGAAGATACGCCGCTTTTCTTCGCTGGCTTTGAGGTGACGCAGGCTTTTTTTTATAAGTCACGCCCAGACGCTTTAAAGCGTGATTGATGCGCTTTAAGTGCTGACGCCCAGCCGTTTGACGCGCTCGTACTGATACACGTCTGGATAATTCTTGACGTCCTGCGCCAACATCTCCTGTCGATCTTAGTTGCAGGCTTGTTACGGGTTTTCCTGGGATCGGGAGTTTTGATCCAACGCACCACGCTGGCGACCCCTACACAAAAACGCTGCGCCACTTGCGCGATGGTGAGGTTCTCCTTCTCTCGAGCGTATAATACTTTACGGCGAAAAGATATCGGATAGGTCATTCGTAAATTATAATCAGTTTATAGGGGATATACTATAGCACAAGCTTATCCGCCCTATCTTTCTGCTGGAAATTGATAAACGAATCAGCTGACCACTAGAGATTTGTTCCAGTAAAACCTTTACCCGCCCGAGGTGAGCCTGCCGAACTGCCTGCATTAGACCTGCCGAACTGCTCGTGGTGAGCGCAGTCGAACTGCTAAGCAATAATATTCGCCTTCGACACGCTCAGGCCGAACAGCATTGCTATAATTATTATGTTGGAAAAATCTACAATAATCAATTAACGAGCAATCTGCTTATCATCGCAACATTATTTTTACTTTCTTTCTGATATATTAATAGCTAAATAGCACAACTCAGTTCCTGGGTTACCCTCGCTGTCTGGCAATATGCCTATAAAATCGCCGCGGCCTTCCTTCATGACAGGTACATCGTACTCCATGGTATGAATTGACCATTCTGGCCCTGCGATAAATTTGCGCCAACCGGAATTACCGACATCGTTGGTTGAATAAGCTATGGAAAAGTGCGATTGATTACTACCCGAGGCACGGGCAATGGCATGCACAGTAATATGATGCCCGCTAGCTGCAGTTTCCACTTGATCAGGAAGACGAATACTGTAACCACCCGTGACACCACTGGGAAGAGCTTTAGGATTACCGTTGACAAGAGTAACATACCCAACCTCGCCATTCGTACTTGCATAACTTACACAACTCATTCCTGCCGGAATGGTGGTAGCCTCACCCGTTTCAAAAACGTAAAGGCAAGCAGCGTCCCGAGCAATTTCAGCGCGTAGTTGCTCTACTAGGCTTATCAGCTCTTCTGGTTCTTTTATCACTTCAGGAGAAGTAGTTTTATGAGGAGCAGCTATAGAAGAAGTAGCTGGAGAAATGGTTTTTGAAGAAACAGATTCCAAAGAAGCTTTTTCCTCACTGAACACTTCCCGTATCTTTTCAAAAAATATTTGTAGAATGCCTTTTGTCATTGTATAAACCTCTCTTTAAAAATCAGAATGGAATTTAATAAGAATTCCTCTTTTACGCTACATCACTAATTCCATTAGAATAGTACATTTACATGGGATTCTTCAAACACATAATCCAAGTTAAACATTTCATGATTACGCCTACTTTTTTAAATAAAAATCGGCACTGTAGGATACGTCTATGTCAAGAAACATAGCGTCTGCTGTCACATTGACTCTCATTATTATCTTGATTTATTACCCCCCTGAAGCGCAACAGCGAAAGAACTTGCGCTACACAGTCTTCCAAAGGCAGACTATCTGTTGCAACCACCAATTCTGGGTTGAAAGGTGGTTCATAAGGCGAAGAAATACCTGTAAAATCCTTCACCTCGCCAGCCCTGGCTCGACGGTAAAGCCCTTTCACATCCCGTTGTTCGCAGAGTTCCAGTGGTGCTTGGCAATAAATCTCAATAAAGTCGCCATTCGAAAATAAACTGCGTGCCCGTTCACGATCGTTACGAAAGGGTGAAATGAAGGCAGTCATCGCAATCACCCCTGCTTCAGTAAGGAGTCTAGCTGTTTCAGCGATGCGTCGGATATTTTCCGAACGATCTTCAGCTGAAAAACCAAGGTCCGAACAGAGGCCATGACGAACATTGTCGCCGTCTAGTACGAAAGTGCGACACCCTTGACGGTGCAATTCTTCCTCTACAGCATGGGCCAATGTCGATTTTCCTGCACCAGAAAGTCCGGTAAACCAAAGCACTGCCGAACGATGACCATTTTGTTGTTCACGACGGCTACGGGTTACAGTAGCATGATGCCAAATTGTGTTAGTACTTTTCTTCATACAAATAATTGAGTTGAATTATTAGGGCTCCAAGTGGGAGCTAACGATAGAGATAGCCGTATGTCCTTTTAAACAAGCGCTGAATCCTCATCGACTCAAGCCTCAACGAGAGATTGTTGGCTATGAATATGCATAGCACCACGAAATATGCATATCACTAAAGTAAAATTATATCGATTTATTACTGTTCGAACATTTCTCATCACTTCTGATATATCGTTGTTCTGCCAGACTGACATAGATTTTCTAATCTTCCAATACTTCTTAAAGTTAATTTCTAAAAAGTTTTTTCTATTGATCGTTATGACAACTATTTTATTATAATGTAGATGTATACATAATAAAATTATCTATACGAGTTAATAAACGACACCCTCCGACAAAACATTAGAGCTAATTCAATATCGCTTTCTTTGGCATAAAGCAGTATATTTTGAGAGTTTTGCTAGCCTCTTATCACATATCAATATGAGATGACTCTTCTGCTACACTTTGTCTAACAGAAAATCAAAAAAGCTAAGTCATGATCTGACAGATTCAAATATACTTGGAGTACATACTGAAATTAATATAGAAATTGTCTTAAAAATTGTTCCAATAGAAGTTTTACCGTGAGCATCCTTGTATGAGCATGCCAAACCGTTCGCAGTGATTTTGTCGAATTTCTAAACACTTGACATCAGCTTTCGACACCATCAGGCCTAGCGGCATTTTTCACGCATCGTAATGCTGAAACAGTCTATTAGCAGTAGTAATTTTATGGCTCTATGTGAAAAATAGTGGGTAAGACTGATTACATTTTGTGTTTTCTGTATCATCCAAATATCCACAGATTGTTCTTAGGGAATTATGTCATAGGTTTGTGAAAGCTGATCTGAGTCATGAATTCTATTCTATATTCATGAATAATATTAATATTAGTAATACAAGCAGACGTTATTTACTCGCGTTGACCCACAATCAAAGCATCACATGTCTAGAAGAAGATAAAATCATGAGGTAGAAAAGAAACTCAAACTTACACTATTCACCCACTACAAATCACATAGAACCAATTTTATCCATCGAAGCTAAGCATAAGAATCTTGTAATGACAAAAGCTTATCGCACTAAAACTATAAAAAAAAGTGTTAAACTAAAGCAACCCGATATAGAAATAACTCCATCCAGTTCTTTGGCAGCACTATTCGCCACCTTACCACAACGGGCTGGTGCAGAATATTTTTATGCGCAGCCTATTCCTAGCTTAGATGTCCCTGGCATTAGCCCCTTTTATGGTCTGCTTCTGGCGATCTGGCAGCTCCGTGATAAAGATCTGCAGCAGACTTATCCGCTCACCACGTTTGATGGTCGCTACCACTTCCTCGCATGGTGTGCCGTTCATGGCCGTAAAGAATATCGGGCATTGCGGGAATTTACTCCATTTTGGCAAACTTTATCCTTGCCTGCAGAATTATCCGTCACTGAATGGTCTGGGGGTATTTCACGCTTCATGCAATTGGTTATCGCTGAACGTGAGGATCTTGTTATTAACCCGAATCTGGCTGACATTGATGATCAGCTTGTAGCACTCGGCTGGTTCTGGTGCGCTGGAGGTTGGCGTGAGCTCGATCTCGCAATAGCTGATATTCCTGCATGGCAAAAGCGCTTTTTGATCGATCATGAAGATATTGACCAGACGCGTTTCGCTCGTCTCATATACCGCTACCGTCCTGATCTGCAAGCTGCTTTTGATCTTAGTACCACACAGGGTTACAGCGGGTTCCGTCACTGGCTCAGGCATTATGCCCCGCAGGAAACTGCCCTACCCTTGCTCACTCAAGTCAAACCGCAAGCATGGCCGAATATCAGCAGCATACCTTCAACCATCCATCATAATTTCGGCGTTAACCTGATAGGCTATGCCTTTGGGGAACTCGGTATTGGCGAAGTTGTCCGCATGGCAGCGCATGCATTTCAAGCTGCTGACATTCCTTTCACTGTAATCGACTTTCCACCAGGCAATAATACTCATCAGCAAGACCACAGCATTGAACAGTGGGTTTCAAGCGAACCTCGCTATCCTGTTAATCTTGTTTGTCTGACAGCACCGGAACAGCTTCGCCTTTATATTACGCACGGGGTGCAGCTTTTTCGTGGCCGCTACACCATCGGCTATTGGCCGTGGGAGCTGCAAAACTGGCCGGCCAATTGGATTCACTGCTTCAATCTTGTGGATGAGGTCTGGGCTTTCAGTCAACATGTTCAGCAGGCAGCTCAGCGCGCCACTAGCTTACCAGTGCTTTACATGCCAATGGCAGTTAAACTTCCAGATATCGATCTTACAGCGCCAACCCAACGCCACCGCTTTGGTCTACCGGAAAACAAGACATTGTTTGTATTTTCATTTGATGGCAATTCTTTTATTGAGCGTAAAAATCCTCTAGCCATCGTTGAGGCATTCCACCAAGCTTTTCCTTTGACCGAAGAATCTGTCGCGCTTGTCATCAAATGCATGCGTCCCGACATGCATAATCCGCTTTGGCAAAATATTCTTGCCGCTGCAAAAGTCGATAGCAGACTAATTATTCTTGATGCCAGACTCAGCAAAATTGAGGTACTAGAACTGTATCGTGCGTGTGACTGCTTTATTTCACTGCACCGCGCCGAAGGCTTTGGTCTCAGCATTGCTGAGGCACTGCTATTGGGTTTAGAAGTGATCGCCAGTGATTATGGCGGCAATACCGATTTCTGCCGTGCTGTAGGTGCAAAATTGATTCCTTGCCACCTCAAAGCGACGAATTCAAATGATTATATCGAGGGCCAGGACAATTTCTGGGCAGAACCGGATATTCCCTCCGCAGCTAAAGCGATGCGTGAAATACTCCGGACACGACAACACTTCCCCAATAAAAGCATATCCACTGAGCGACGACAACAGGTAAATGAATTATTCTCTCCGGCAGCCATCGGGGCTCGCTACCGCAAGCGTTTTACAACTCTGAAAAACCTTATAAAGGATTTCAAGGATTAGTCTTAGTCATATCAAGATCGAAGCGAAGATTTTCATTGTAGAATATTCTTGCGATATGCTAAATAATCAGATTTAACTAGCGGCACGTACTCGTTCTAATACCATCCTCACCAACTCTCTGGCTTGCTCTTCGGAATCTGTTTCAGCGTAACATCTCAGCTCTGGCGCATTACCCGAGGGTCGCAAATGAATAATTTGACTAGAAGCGAATGTCAACCGCAAACCATCGGTTTCATCCTGGCCCACTACATTGCCGTAACTATTCCCTAGTACTGCTATTATGGCTTGATGAGAGCTTGATAGATTGGCTATCAGCGCCTGACTGCGCTCAGTAGGGAATTCCTTGATCCGGTCGCTTGCGGTAAAACGCTGAGGCAGCGATGCCGACAGCGCAGAAAGTGGCACACTTCGTTCTCGCGCCAATGCAAGCAGCGCCAATATCGGCAAAACAGCGTCACGGGTCGGCAAAGACTCCAGAATGCGGCCATTTCGCTCAAAAGTATTGCCTACCAGAAAACCGCCATTGGCTTCGAATCCAACTACACCACCCTTCTCAGCAGTTATTGCCGTTTGCATAGCACTAATCACATAAGGCGAACCTATTTTAGTGCGCATGACATGAGCAAATACACCACGGCGCTCAATCGCCGTGGTGCTACTGACTGGCGTCACTACCGTGTGTGCATTCAGGTACTGGGCGCAAAGCAAGCCCACCACATCTCCACGCAGCCACCGACCAGTCTCGTCGCCAATCAAGGGACGATCTGCATCACCATCTGTCGATAACAATGCATCCAACCGATGCACTTTCGCCCATTCTCGACCAAGGGCCTGATCTTCCTCACTCACCGCCTCAGTATCTATTGGCACGAAACTATTCGTTCGGCCGAGAGATACCACCACGGCACCAAATTGTCGGAGCAGATCCGTTAAAAAATCCCGCGCCACGCTGGAATGTTCATAAACACCAATTCGCATACCCCTGAGAAAGCCTTCCGGAAAGAACTTTCGATAGCGCTCCCGATACACATCGAGTGGAGCAGCAACAGGGAGTAACTCCATGGCACTGCTATAGACATCTGCATCAGGTATGATCGCCTGAGTAATGGCTGCTTCGTGATCCTTACTGATTTCACCCTCATCGGTGTAAAACTTGATACCGTTACGATCAAAAGGAATATGACTGCCGGTGACCATAATGGCGGGTATCTGCTCTTGTAATGCATAAAAGGCCAATGCGGGAGTTGGCAACGCACCAGCATATATAGTATCCATACCTTGTGCCTGGATTGATGTTGCACAGGCTTGGACAATAGCCGGGCTACTCGGCCGCAGGTCATGGCCCAACACAACGCGTTTCGCTCCAGGCATAACTTCCTGCAGAAACGCGGTGGTGTAGGCCCAGCACACACGATCCGTCATGTCTGAAACTAGACCCCGTGCACCACTGGTTCCAAAGCGTACCCCCGAATCTTTAGCAATATTTTCCAGATAAATTTTGTTACCCAAAATCAGCATCCTATGTTGAGTTTGTAGATTAAGATCGCTACTTGTGTACTCATCATCAGCGATCACCCTCCTTGAGCATCCAGCGCAATGTTTCACGCAAAGGAATCTGCGGCACCTGCTCCATTATGGTAGCATCCAATTTAGCTCGGCTACCGAGAAGCATCTTCACTTCATTGCTGCGGACGAAAGCTGGATTTACACGCACTTCAAAATCGTGGCCTGAAATCTCTCTTACCATTTGCAAAACATCTCGCAAGGTATAAGCCTGGCCGGAGCAAACATTAAAGGTCTCACCTATGGCCGCAGGAGTGCTCAGCAAATATCGATAAAACCGCACCACGTTGCGCACATCTGAAAAGTCTCGTGCCACATCCAGATTACCTAATTCAATCACTGGAGCACGACGGCGTACATGATTCACAATCTTGGGGAGCAAAAAGTTTTCTGACTGCCCTATACCTGTGTAATTGAAGGGTCGTGCAATGATGATTGGCAAGTGTTCCATATATAGCCGTGCCATATATTCCATTGCTAGTTTGCTTACCGCGTAATCATTTGCTGGTGTGGTTGGAGTAGCTTCATCCAACACACCTTCTGAGGTATTGCCATATACATTGGCACTGCTGGCGATTAATACAGAAGTCGGATGCTTACTCGAGCGCGATAAAGCTGTCAGCAGATTACGTGATCCGACTAAATTGGTGTGATAAATCGTCTCAACATCCCCATGGGCAACAAAGGCGATTGCTGCCAGATGCGCTACCACATCTGGTTTAATTTTCTCAATCACATGGGCCAATTCATTCGTGTTTGCTAGATCGCAAACATATACTGACTTGGCGCCAGCTACTATTAGCTCAGGTAACTTGTGAGCAATACCATATACTTCGCATCCTGCTTGATCCAACTCGTAAGCCAAGTAGCGTCCAGTAAAGCCAGCAATGCCTGTAATCAGCGCTTTCAAACTTATGCCTCAAAATATTCTTGTTTATTTATAAAATACTTCTCCATAACACTAGACACTACCGCAATCACAAGTTAACGTAACACTAAATGATAAACTTGTCTCTCAGCTTGAGGGTTGAGCCAAAAGTGCTCTATCTCTTTTAATGTCGAACCACTCAACTTGATGCGCGGCAAATACTTCAACATATACACGCTTTCATCGTTACTTATTAACGTACCTTAAATCATTCACCAGATTAATATTAATAATCAAGGTGATACTATTTCTCCTAAGAACTACTTTAGCAGTTCTCGAGTATTAAGGATTTTTAATAGCTTTGATTGAAAGAATAAACACCAATTTTGGACTCATTCAAGCAAATATCAAAGAAAATTTAATCTCAACAAAATTTAATGCATTACTTTTAACTCTTCCGATAAAGTTAGTAATTACTGAGAAAATTAATACTGATTCATATAACTGATCGTTCCAGTATTAATCTATAATCTATCGTCTTATTACTTCTTTTCGTAGCGCTCTATCAAAGTTTTATAAATTTGAACACATATTTGAACAGCTTCTTCATATCGTGGGCCCAAACATTCTGTATGTTCTGGATATTCAGAGAAATCTTCATCAAAAAGAGGTGATTCCTGTTTTGGGAAGATGCGTGATTTTAGACGTTCATTGCCAGACCGATAGAATGAATAAAATTCATATGCTTTGGATCGTGAAGAAGGTTGATTTTTCCCTCTACAAATATTTGAAACAATAGATACTATCCCAGTATGTAATGGATTGATTTTTTGATCTATAACCCTAGGTACTTGTCGATTTAGTTCAAGAAGAAAATCCACGCCTGCTTGATTTACAGACTCATTTTTATTTGGAGGTACAATTTTACCTGTCAAGTCAATGTTGCATGCAGCACAAAAATCACTCAGAAGATCATTATTAACATATTTTGATCGATCAAAGAATCTGATATTTATTGCTGATGCACCAAAAACTTTCTCCCAATTATCATATATCTTTTCATAATCATAATAATAATCAAGAGAAATCGGCGTATGTGTTGGAAAAATTTCTGGTGAAGGCATCCCCAATTTTAGCTTAGTAGAATAATGACTAATCGCAACACGATCTTGCCTTCTGAGATAAAGCACGATTCGAAAATCATCGGCATAGTTAGAAAAAAAATCTCTGAGAGCTGCTATCTCATCAATACTTGTGAGACGACTATGAAAATGTTCACTAGATATTAATAAAGTATCCCAATTGGAATTAGCAACAATTTCTTTCTGAAGATCATTTTTAATTTTTTTTTCATATTGTTTGCGGTCTTCTTCATTGAATATAAGTAGACTCCTACCAATATCTGACATCCATGCTTTAGTATTTGCACAGAATATAAACCCATATTGAGAACCTTGATGTCCTCCTGTGATTGGATATAGGATGTTATTCTGAATTAAAGCTTGACGGTTTGCAGTAAGGAACTGCTGGACAGTAGTCGTGCCCGTTTTTTCCATGCCAATATGTAATAAACATGTTTTGAAAGGTTTGTTCATATATGTAATAAACATGTTTTTAAAATTTGCTTCTGATGATTAATAAATTATTAGTTTTAAAAAAATATTATAATTCATATGTTTTGACACATAATTACACATATGCAGATCATCGATTAGAAATTCTTTTCTTAGCAATTTTGTAAAGTAATACAATATTTTGCTGCATTCCATCCCATATAACTCATACTATGACAGCCTTTCCTTGTAAAGCTAATCTCTCTCTTGAAAGATAAGGATTTTTGCAGATGTCTAGAAAAGTCGTGTTTAATATAAGAATTAACGTCAATAAAGTCTTAAACCATATTTTTTCAAAACGATGCGCTTCCTTCATTCCGCCGAATATCGGCCTCTACCATCATGCAACAAAGCTCTTCTAACTTTGTTCTTGGTGTCCAGTCTAGTTCTTGCTTGGCTTTTTCCGGATTACCAATCAGCAAATCTACTTCCGCTGGGCGATAAAACTTCGGATTGACTTTTACCAAGACCTTGCCTGTCTTACGCTCGATACCTATTTCGTTTTCACCTTTGCCTTCAAAGACTAAATCGAAACCAGCAGCTTTACCTGCCATACCAACGAAATCACGCACCGCCTCGGTACGGTTAGTAGCTAAAACATAGGTGTCCGGTTTTTTTGCCTGTAGCATGCGCCACATGCCTTCGACATACTCTTTAGCATATCCCCAATCCCTTTTGGCATCCATATTGCCCAATTCGAGTACATCTAATTTTCCCAGCTTGATCTTTGCCATACTGTCGGTAATCTTGCGGGTAACAAACTCGAGTCCACGCAACGGTGACTCATGGTTAAACAGGATTCCACTACAGCCAAAAATTCCATAAGATTCACGGTAATTTATCGTCATCCAGTGAGCATACAATTTAGCAGCACCATAGGGGCTGCGCGGATAAAACGGCGTGCTTTCGACTTGTGGAATTGCTTGTACCTTTCCAAACATCTCCGAAGTGCTTGCCTGATAAAAACGAATTTTCGGATTCACTATTCGAATTGCTTCCAGCAGGTTTAACGGGCCAATACCTGTAATCTCTGCAGTCGTGGCAGGCTGATCAAAGGACACTCCAACAAAGCTCTGTGCTGCCAAATTATATACCTCTGTTGCTTTTGTATTCTGTAATAGTCGAATACTGGTAGACAAATCTGTAAGATCATATTCCACCAAATGCAGATTTGGGTGTTTATCAATTCCCAACTCTTTTATACGCCAGAAATTAACTGAGCTGACACGGCGAAAAGTACCATAGACTTGGTAACCTTTATCTAATAAAAGCTCGGCAAGATAGGCACCATCCTGGCCGGTAATCCCAGTAATAATTGCATTCACTATATAGATCTCCTGTATTTCTAAAGAATTTATCTTATGAAAATATGCTAAATGACATTGCTCACTTGCAATGACTGATAGAAACGATGGGCAATTCCATCCCAGTTATAATAAGACTCAACCAGTTTTCTACCTTCTTGGGATACGGATTCGTAACGCTTAGGATCAGAAAAGAAAAGAGAAAGCTCCAAAATGAAACCATCGACTTCAGCGGCAATATAGTGTGTGCCAGGTTGTGCTTCTATACCTCGTGCACCAAATGGTGTTGAAATTACTGGAACTCCAGCAGCAAAATAGTCAAGCATCTTGAGATTACTTCCAGAACCAGACATCATTGGGTTCAAAGCAATATCGGCAGCGCCGAGTAAAATATTCTTTTCTTCATCATCTACAACACCAACCATAAATACATTACTCGGTATCGAAACATTATTAAAAGCCAGTCCAGCACTGCCAATAATTGCGAACTTAACATCAGGAAAGGCTAATGCATATTCAAAAATCTTCTCAACAGCCTCAAGATTAGGGCCATGCCAACTTCCCATAAAAATAGCTAATTTACTTTTCCCCAACCCTAACTTTAATTTAAGATATGAGCGTTCTTTTATGCCAAGGTATTTAACGTCTTCAAGAGAGACTCCATTAACAACTTCATTTTTTACTGCTGAAGTTGTGCCATATATTCTTTCAAGAGTAAAAATATCTTCATTTGTACATGCAAAAACTACTTTTGCATCTCGCCAACACAAACCCTCATCTGACTTAACCATTTCTAGCAGAATTTCTGCATTCTCGTTATGAGGAAGAATTCTTTTCTTGAGTTCATATTCCACATTATGCGCTTCGAACCATAACTGTAGATTTGGAGCAACAGTTTTAATTGCATTGATCAAAAATGGATGACTTGCTATGACTGCATTAGCACCTTCGCAAGCGGTTCTTAACGCTTCAACATAAACAGAACTGGCGGTGAATGCATTTGACATCACGATGTCAGTAACTGGAACCCAATTTACTGTTTCACTAAATTTATTCTCTATATCTTGATGATCAGATGATTTGGGTATACGTGTCTCAGTCAATCCAGGCGAAATCTCTTGTCTAAATACTGGTTCCCCGACACCACAAAAACTAACAATTTCAACATCGATAAACTTAGCAAGGTTTCTGTAAAGATGATATACCCTAGACTGGCCACCACCACGTGGAGGGTAAATGGGGAAGCTTACTGCTACAACTATTTTTTTTCGTTTAGGCAAGTCTATTATTTTTGTATTTGTCGGCATACTAAATATCTTATTTTGAATTTGATCGCCTAGCAGTCCATTAACTACAGTTTCCCAATTTATCGGAGCCACCCGCTTGCTGGCATTAATTCCCATTTCACATGCTTTTTGACGATTTGCACAAAGATACTCGATACTTTCAGCGATAGCCGGTGCATCAGGCTTAACAGAGAAACCAGTTTCTCCATTAATGACAAATTCATTAGGCCCTCCTGCATCAGTGACAGTGATCACAGGTTTTTTGCTTTTCATTGCCTCAATCGTGATATAACCATAATCTTCATCATAAGGAACAAAAAGTACTGCTAGAGAGTGAGCATAGTGGTCAATAATTTCTTTATTAGTTAGATGCCCCAAGAATCTAATACGCTGATCATCCCCTGCTAAGGATCTTAACCGCTCCAGCTCAGGTCCGACTCCACCAATTAACAAAGGAATATCAGCTTTAACATGACGCATTGCTTCAATAAGTAAGTCAATTCGTTTTGGACTATCAAGACGACTAACCGTAAATAAATAATCATCCGATCCACAATAAAATTCGCTGAGCCTTGGTGGCGGATAAAGAACTGATACATTCGCGTTTGTAGGAAAATAATCTAGTCGATTAGCTACTGTCTTAGATATTGCCGCATGCCTACAAACTCTTTGTGTGGCTAATCCATAAGAATCTAAAAAATGAACAATCTGTCTTATAAAAGGGCCTGGAAACCGAAATAAACTTTTATCGTCTATTTTGTCCTGCACCCTCGATAGTCGGTCAAAAAAATCAGACAATTGGCTATTTCCATTTTCAGGTGCTAGGAGAGCTTGTTGCATGCAGTATTGAAGATCAGATAACCCAGCCTCCTCCCAATTGAAATCCTCTGGCTCATTCATAAAATGATATGTGTCATATAATCCTCTCAGGGTATGAAGCATATAACAAACATGATTTTTATGATAAGTCATCCATGATGGATATTTTGTTGAAATCAACATATCGAAGTGATTAAAATCCAGCATCGAAAATTTTCGATATGCTTGAATGATTTCTGAGAAATCACCCTCAAGAGAAGGTACTTTAATTAACTCGCACTGATGACGTGTTTGCTCATTAATATAAGATTGAAGCCCCCAGTAAAGATTTTCCGCTCCACCGACAACGAATGGAACAGAGCTTGGAGCTAATAGTGCAATTTTCATTAATTAACCTCTACTTAATGATTACTTAATAGTTGTTCCACTACATTATCCCAATCAATTCTTAAATCTCGATACCTCTGTAGCCCATTAAATCCCATCTCCTTTGCTTTAGATCTATTGAAATATAATTTATCAACTGCCTCTGCCACGGCTTCAGCCAAAGGCTCAGTTATATAGCCAGTTTCACCATCAATCACAAATTCTAATGGCCCACCAGAATCGTTACACGTTATTATAGGCTTTGCGGAGAGCATTGCTTCGAGTGTTATAAAGCCATAATCTTCCTCATACGGGCCGAAAAAAATACCTAGCGAATTTGAATACCACCGAATAAGTTCATCATCATTGACTCTACCCAACATTTTCACTCGGCTACTTACTCCTAGCTCGGTAACCAAACTATTCAAATATTGCCATTGACCTCCATCCCCACTAATAACGATCACGCAAGGGCTTTTCATATATTGGATGGAGCGAATTAATAATTCTTGTCTTTTTAATGTTTCAAGTCTGCTGGGAAAATAAATATAAGGTAACTGGTCTCCAGTCCTTAAGCTATTCGCAAGCTTAGGGGGCTGATACAATGGAATTGAATTTACTCCATTGAATTGTTTTAATCTATCTGAAACTCGTTTTGAGATAGTAAAAACCTTCTTTGCTTCACTTAAAGAGATAGTATCTCTTTTTGTGATTTCACTTTTTAAAGTTAAGGCGATAGAATCATCACTTGGCTCTCCATAAGGAGTCCCAAAAAGTTCATAAACTGAACGATGCTGATGCATAAGCCAAACATATTTGTTTTCACTTTTTAAATAGAAAGAAGGAAATTTCAGACAAATCACTCTATCTATTCGGCCGCATTCAAATGTTTCAAATGATTGAGCATCCCACATTTCCATAGCTTTCCATACTTCATTACGATTGAACCGGAAAGGAATAGAAATAATTTCAGTTTCATGCCCATGCTTAATCAGTGCTTTTTCCAGCCCTTCCACCATAATTTCTGCTCCACCCTTAATAAATGGAACTTGAGTGGTCGTAATAGCAATTCTCATGCTTTTGCCTTAAAAAAATTGGCAACACGTCTCATGGTAGCGCTGGAAAATAACTCATCAACAATGCCAGCATTATTTTCTAAAGCAGCTTGGTTAGCGCTCTCTTTAAATGAAGAAAATTTCATCTTATATTCATCTGAATTCCGAAGTGTTAGCAAGAATTCTGTTGGTTCAAGTTTTTGATGAAATAGTTGTAGATAATGATGCAAACCATCAGCATCAACTTCGCGTCCCAAAATACAATGGTAACCTAATCGAATAAAACGCTCAGTGTGATAAGCGCGTAATTGTTCTAAATTAATTAAATTTTGTTCTTGAAGTGAAGGATAATTCATAATTCAAAAGTAGAATCAGTTAAATAAATGCCAGCTTTATCTTAGGGTTTTCTTTTATACCTTGCTCAGTTAAGTAATTTTTTGGAGTTCATCACGCAAATTCCTACTCTTTCTGTTTAAGTTTCGTATTAATTAGTGAGCAAAATGAAGCAGAGGCTGTACCGCTAAGAGTAAAGTTATCAAATACATTAGGACCATACTGTAGAGCTTTAGTAAGCTCTACATGGTTTTCGGAAACATAAAAACGATTGAGCCCATCAAAATAAGCATAACAGTATCCACGTTCCAGCAATAAATATTCCCATTGCTCATGAGCCTCAATTTGAGTATTCGGTAGCGTACTTTCAATTACGACAATCCATGGCCGAACTTTAGCTTCTCCCCAGCCAGCCAATACTTGTTTCTCCATACCTTCAACGTCAATTTTTATCCAATGGATTTCTTGATCTCCTGCTAAAGCAAAGATTTGAGCGAGAGTTGTGCAGGCCACTTTAATTTCTCGCACATCAAAATTCTTTTCGACATGCCCATGTGCTATATCAGCATCACCGGTAGAAAGTCCAGTTTCTGGTATTTCGTAGAAAATCATTTGCCCATTATGGTCTGAAACTGCTGCCTCGATTACGATCTCGTCCGTGCGATTGTTACGCAGTGCCTCTGCATAAGCCGGTATAGCCTCAACATGTATGCCGCGCCAACCTCGGTCATAAAATGCTTTGCTGACAGAGTCGACAATCGGATCTTGCGCGCCGATATCCATATAGAAACCTTTGTCAATGTGCCTCAGTGCTCGCCATAGCATCACATCCTCAAAATTCTGCGCATAGGAAACAATACCAGGACGGAAGGGATCGTCAGAAGGTTTGCCTATATCATTCTCGTTATCAGCAGATTGCAAGTGAGCGGGTAATTGCGTTGTCATCAACACATCCGTTACATGATTTTGAAAGTGCTTCTTTAACTGAAGCCGACCCATTTCATGTGTAGCTCTGGCATGACCGGCAAGTCGCTCATCGCCTCCGCCTCCTTTTACAGCCAATCGAAAATGCGCTTGCGCTGTTGATTCATCTCCCCCGATTGCAGCACAGCGTCCCAATGTGTTATATACACCGGCAATCAATAGTTGCGCCATGATTTTCTTGTCACAGCCCCACTCCTTGGCCAGTTTAATATAGCGGCGTGCGGCAGCTTGATCGTTGAGCTGTTGCCAGGCACTGGCAACGACTAATGCCAGTTTTGCTCGCTCTGGGTGATGTTCGAGGATATTCATATCAATTTCAGTGAGGCTTTTCCAATCGCCAAATTGCCATTGCATACGGGAACGATCAAGAAGTTCCGGATCATAAGGAACGGCAGAAGCATTTGTGGCTGAGTGGATAATGTGCGACCCTCCCCTATCTTCTGTCGTAGGTGTAATTTTCACTGCTGTTGTGTCAATCGTTTCTGCTGCTGCAGGCATACCAAACCACTGTTTTAAGCGAGTACTGAGGGCAGACTTAGCGTTACGTCTTGACATATTTACAGTCCAGGTTCTCTAAGCAACACATCTTTGATGAGCTCGATTTGTGCTCCTGCCTTGATCATCTCTTCATTTAGAAGATGCTGACGGGCATCGTTTTCAGCTAACTCCGTCTCCAATTGGGTAATACATGCATTCGATTGCTGTAACTTTAATTTAAGTTGTTCGAGCTCGGTCTTGTATTGAGTGACCATTGTTGTTTGTTCAACTTGTGTTTGGGTTAAAGTGTCGATCTGCGCCAAATGCTGATGAGCTAATACGCTTTGCTCCTTACAAACCTTGTTAAGTTCTGTCACTTCCTGTTTTAATACCTCGTACCGGTCCAATAAGGCTAATTTTTCCTGAGTCAGTGCTTCTTTATCAGCTTTTAGCGCAATATTATTCCGGGTCAGCGTGTCAATTTGTGTCTTACGTTGATCCGCTAGCGTGCGCTGTTCGCTGCGTGCCTTATTGATAATTGCTACTTCTTGTCTAAGCGCCTTTTTCTGTGTTGTCAATGCTGATTTTTCCTTAATCAAGGCTTCTTTATCAGCTTTCAGGGTTATATTAGTTTGAGTTAAAGTGTCATTATGTACCTGCCACTCCGCCGTTTGATTGGCATAACTATTGCGTTCCTGTGCCAGTGCTTCGATCTGCTCTTGGCGTTGATTCGCTAACGCACATTGTTCATCACGTGCCTTTATCAGTGCTACTATCTCTTGTTTTAGTGCTGCCTGCTGTCTTATCAGCACGGATTTCTCCTGAGCTATTGCTTCCTTATCAGCATTCAGGGCAAAATTGGAGTGTGTCAAGTTATTGATCTGAGCTTCTAGTTGCGTTGCTTGTCTGACATGACTGTCTCGCTCCTGCGCCAACGCTTCGATTTGTGTCTTGCGTTGATTGGCTAGGGCACTTTGTTCATCGCGTGCTTTGCTAAGTGCTGCCACTTCTTGTTTCTGCGCCTCCTGCTGCGCCACTAACGCTGATTTTTCCTGTGTTAGTACTTCCTTATCAGCATTCAGAGCAATATTAGTTTGTGTCAAGGTATTGATCTGCAACTGCCGTTGGTCTGCTAACACACTTTGTTCATAGTGTGCCATGCTAAGTACAGTCATCTCCTGCTTCAAAGCATCGTGCTGAGTCGCCAGCACTGATTTTTCCTTAGTTATTCTCTCCTCCTCAGCCTTTAAAATAACATTAGTTTGCGTCAAGATATTGATCTGAGCATGCAACTTTGCTGCCTGGCTGGCATAACTGTTGCGCTCTTGTGTCAACGATTCGATTTGCACTAGGTGTAGATTGGTTAACGCGTCTTGCTCTTCATATGCCTTGCTAAGCGCTGCTACATCCTGTTTCAATGCCTCCTGCTGTCTCACCAGTGCTAGTACTTCATCAGTTAGAATAGCATTCGCCTTACCAAGCGTTTCAGTCCGAGAATGCAATATCGTTTTCCAGTTCCTAGCGAAAAGTGCGTAACCGATCGCAGGGTGGTTATTTTCCGTGATTTCGATACACTGGAAACCTAGCGGTTGAAGGTAGGCTTCGATACTTTGTAGCGCTGCGTCTTCTTCGATCTCGGCAGCGGAATGAAGTAGTACTCGAAGTTTGAGCACATTCCAATGCTCGATGTATTCACCTGCACCTCTGAGAATAGGCAAAGCAGGAAGGCAATCGATAAATACCCAGATCGGGTCGGCTTGCTCAAAGGCGCTACCGATCTCTTCAGCCAAGAGATGGTCAAGACGCCGAGAAGAACGAAGACTTTGATTTGTTGTACGTAGATTAGGCCAGAGATTACTCAAGCGCTGTGGTGAAATGAGACCGTCTTCTTCGGGATTACTCGCTTGGTAGTAGTCAATTTCACCTTCATTTTCGGAGAGAACTGCACTCACAGCGTACCAACCAGAATTCTTGGCAATTAATGGTCGTGCCCACTCGAGACGATCTTCGTTTGCATCAATGATGAGCGCATGGGATACATCCCATTGTCTCCATTGATGCATTTCTCCATAGCCATCGCCTGCTCCGATGTGGATGATCGCTTGCGGTGGCGCAAGCTTCTGCAGCACACAAAGTGAGCTCAGTGGCTCTTTAACGATAGTTGGTCGCTGTTGGATATTGGGTGAATATATCATTTTTGGACTTTGCGCCTTTTTGAACCCAAAGCAGATTTAGCAGTACTCGTCTTTGATGCAGTTTGGGTTGATGATTTTCCGGTGGTCTTGACTACAGAAATCGGCTCCTGGGTTTGTTTGGGTTCTTCCGAGAATGAAGCGCTCGTTGACGGTAACGCAGGTTTGACAGAAGCAACAGGCGTCGGTACGGTTGGTAATGGCGTTGGTACCAGAGATACAGTAGTACGCATTGCAAAGATACGCTGTATTTCGGCGGCCATTTTATTCCATTCTGCCCACGGCCTTTGAAGCCTCCCACCCGAACTTTGCACTGCCTCAAGAATAAATGGTAAGCGTTTGATGAGCGCGGCAAGAAAAGTGCGATCGTGTTCCGTCAAGCGCCACCAGATAGCCATATCCATGGAATCGGGCTGCGCAAAACGCAACTCGAGCTTGGTTCCAAAATCATCATATGATTCTACGAACCAAGTCTTGAACGGAGCCTGACCACTTTCTTCTGGAAATTCGAGCCTGGGATGAGTGCCAAACTGATTTGTTTGAACATTCCCGCAAGCTAGACGAAATTCAAATTCAGGCCAGCATTTGCCGTTGAAAGAAAAATTATCGAAGTGTAGCCACAGATGTTCATAGCCAGGTATGGCCTGCTCACTCTTGAGCTGAACTTGATCATAACGCACTGTTGCTGGCAACTTTTTAAGAATCTGCATGAACTTTTCCAGCCCTCCACGAAACGCTTCAGCCTGAATATCAGCATGTTTCTTAAGAAACTCAGGGGATGCCAGTTTTTCAATCAATAATGCAGTAAGGGTTTGGATAAAATTCCAGTCGCTAGTGGCAAGCTCAAATAAAGTTTCGATAAACTTTTGAGGAGTCGTTCTTTCCCCCATTGGCATGAGAATAAGTTCAGTTTGTTGTTTGGCTGAAGCAGGCCAGCGAGTAAAAAGAGAATTATCTTCTGTCAAACGGGTGAATATCATCCCTGCCATACTTTGTTCAAGCGGTGTTTTGAATTCAAGGATGGGAAGTTGACGCTCTGCAATACTGAAATTAGTCAGTTGCCATGTTATTGCGCCACCTTCACTGAGAGAAGCGGATAAGATTTCAATGGTCTCGTAGTCAAGATAGGTAGGATTTCGCTGCAGCAGGCGTTGCCAACGTGCCTCCGTTGCATGAAGTCTGGTAAATATTTCCTCTTGTTGTTGGAAATATTGCTCACTTTCCAAGTGAGCTTGATGAAGTTCAAGCAATAAAAGTTCACTATTTTCTGTCTGAGTTTTGTTAAGGAACTCAAGTTGAGCTTGGTGTTCGGCAAGATTACGGGTTTGTTCGTCGCGTAGCTTGCTAAGTGCTGTTACTTCTTGTTTCAATGCTTCATGTTGTGCCGCTAACACTGATTTCTCCTGTAACAGCAGTTCATTGTCAGTTTTCAGGACAATATTTGCTTGGGTCAAAGAGTCGATCTGAGCTTGTTTCTCTACTGTATGTCTAGCGTGCTCTTGAGTCAGTACTTCAATCTGTGTCTGGCGTTGATTCGCCAACGTACTTTGCTCGTCGCGTATCTTACTAAGCGCTGCCACTTCTTGTTTCAACGCTTCCTGCTGTGCCACTGTCGCCGATTTTTCCTGCAGCAGCGCTTCCTGTTCAGCTTTCAGGGCAACATTCGCTTGAGTCAAAGAGTCGACCCGTGCTTGCTGCTCCGCTGCTTGGTTAGCATAGCCGGCACGCTCCTGCTTCAGTTCTTCAATCTGTGCCTGGCGTTGATTCGCCAACGTACTTTGCTCGTCACGTACCTTACTCAGCGCTGCCACTTCTTGTTTCAACGCTTCCTGCTGAGTCACTATCGCCGATTTTTCCTGCAGCAGCGCTTCCTGTTCAGCTTTCAGGGCAATATTCGCTTGAGTCAAAGAGTCGATCCGTGCTTGCCGTTCTGCTGCCTGGTTAGCATAGCTGACACGCTCCTGCTTCAGCACTTCAATCTGTGCCTGGCGTTGATTCGCCAACGCACTTTGCTCGTCGCGTACCTTACTCAGCGCTGCTACTTCTTGTTTCAACGCTTCCTGCTGTGCCACTATCGCTGATTTTTCCTGCAGCAGCGCTTCCTGTTCAGCTTTCAGGGCAATATTCGCTTGAGTCAAAGAGTCGATCCGTGCTTGCCGCTCCGCTGCCTGGTTAGCATAGCTGACATGCTCCTGCTTCAGCACTTCAATCTGTGCCTGGCGCTGATTCGCAAGAGTATTTTGTTCATGGCGCGCCTTACTAAGTGTTGTCACTTCTTGTTTCAGCGCTTCCTGCTGTGCCACTATCACTGATTTTTCCTGCAGCAGCGCCTCCTGTTCAGCTTTCAGGGCAATATTCGCTTGAGTCAAAGAGTCGATCCGTGCTTGCCGCTCCGCTACTTGGTTAGCATAGCTGACACGCTCCTGCTTCAGCACTTCAATCTGTGCCTGGCGCTGATTCGCAAGCGTATTTTGTTCATGGCGCGCCTTACTAAGTGTTGTCACTTCTTGTTTCAGCGCTTCCTGTTGTGCCACTATCACTGATTTTTCCTGCAGCAGTGTCTCTTGTTCAGCTTTCAGGGCAATATTTGTCTCAGACAGGGAATCGATCTGCGCTTGCTGGGATTCATGTTTTACGGAAGCTGCCTCAAGTTCATCCTGCGCCTGGCGTAACTTCTGCAGCAAGAGTTCAATTTCTCGGGTAGCCTCGCTAAATACATTCTCGTTATCCTTTTGCTTTTGTGTATAGCTCGCTCGAGCTTCATCAAAGCTGATCCTAAGATTTGCAAGCTCTTCTTCGGCGGCTTGTATCTGCCGCAATTCAGCAGATCGATCACGTAGAACGCGATAGTCGGCAATAATTTGTGCGGGGCTGAGGGCAATCGTTTTGCTGACTTGATCTATTTCGCTGAAACGAGTGAGCGTAGCTGCAAGTTCATGTTGCAAACTAGTGACTTGAGGATAGTCCTGACACAACTGATGTGCCAGATAAATGGCTAAGGCATCATATGCTATTTCGAACTGGATGGCATCGAATGAGGCGGTGAGCGGAAGCTTCCACTGTTCAGTGCAGTATTTGACTAAATTTCCCGGATAACTGACGCACTCATTAAAATCAACCAGCAGGCTGCGTTGTGGATTGCGGAGATGAAATCGTAATAATTCCTGATGATATGACTGCCAGGTATTCATCACCATCTCGACAGAAATGGCCTCTGTTTCAGACGACATTATACCGGCAAGCATTTGCTGTGGCGATATACTAACCAGGATAAAATTGAGGTGAGGCTCGAAGTCAAGCCAATAGTCAAGCAGCCAAGTGCTATAGGTTTCAGACCAACCCCAGATTCTTGATTTGATATTGGCAACAAAAATATCGCTCGCGAGTTGTTCCCAGAGTCTGCCAGGATTAACGATCGATTGGGCACTGCCGAAATCTTCCATTGCCAGAGTCATGACTTGCTCATGCCAGAATCTTATGTCGACAGAATTGTCATTCTTTCCTGGTTCTGGTTGTTTCATGCCAGCTTGATGCAGAATATTGGCAACTCTTTGTAGTTCGGATTGAACTGCCCCGGTAATACAGATACTTTTCATTTGCTCTCTAGACACCTTTTCTAAATACGTATTCCAACTCTAAATTAAGACTTACTTTTCCGTTTCCTCTAGCTGCATTGTTCATCCTGTCTGCGACTCGCCATCTTGCTATTTTCGATTTTGAAATGGAATTAAGTGGTACGGCCGTAATTGTCTTCAAACCTCACAATATCGTCTTCTCCAAGATATGAGCCCGATTGAACCTCAATTAAATGCAATGGTATTTTTCCCGGATTTTCCAGCCGATGAACGTGACCGAGCGAGATATAGGTTGATTGATTTTCAGTGAGCAGAATTTCCTTGCCATCGACTGTGACCTTGGCGGTGCCACTAACTACGATCCAGTGTTCTGCTCGATGGTGATGCATCTGCAGGGAGAGTTTTTCTCCTGGCTTAACCATGATGCGCTTGACTTGAAAGCGTTCTCCTTGATCGATGCCTTCGTACCAGCCCCAAGGACGATGCACACGAGGATGTTCCAGGTGTTCCTTCCGATCGTTTGCTTTACAGTGCTGCACAGCATTCTTGATGAGCTGGGCTTTACTCTTATGCATAACCAGCACAGCATCAGCCGTTTCGATGACGACAACGTCTTCAAGACCTATTACAGAAACCAGGCGATTTTCGGTGCGGATGTAGCTATTTTTCGTATCAGCAAGGTAGACATCACCATTGGTAACGTTGCCGTTCTTATCCTTAGGCGCAATACCCCAGAGAGAATCCCAGGAACCGACATCGCTCCAGCCGAATTGTGCGGGCACGACTGCAGCTTGCTCGGTGTTTTGCATCACAGCATAATCAATGGAATCCGAAGGGCAAGCAAAAAATGCGCTCTCACACGGGCGGATAAAGCCAATATCTGCTGTTCTTTCCTGCCAGGCTTTGTGTACGGCAGCGAATATATCCGGCCGGTGCCGCCGCAGTTCTTGCAGATAACGTTTAGCGGTAAAAACGAACATGCCGCTATTCCAGCTGTAGCCGCCTTCCTTCAAATAAGACTCTGCGGTTTCACGGTCGGGTTTTTCATAAAAAGATTGAACCCGACAGGGCGTAAGCGAGGTCGGTGTCGCAAGTGAGATCGCTTCTCCCGCCTTGATGTAGCCATAACCTGTTTCCGGCGCGTGCGGTACCACGCCAAAGGTGACAAGGTAATCTTCCTGGGCGGCATGCGCTGCCGTCTTCACAGCTTCAGCAAAGGCAGCTTGATCATCGATGACGTGATCAGCTGGTAATACGAGCATCATAGCGTTTTCATCCGTCTGCGCAAGATGAAATGCGGCCAGTGCAATGGCTGGGGCAGTATTTCGTCCAATCGATTCAAGATAAATAGCCGCTGGGGTAATGTCTATCGCCTCACATTGCTCTCTAATCAGAAAGCGGTGTTCTGAATTGCATACTAATATGGGGGCTTGCGTTCGGGGTAAGCTGGTTGCACGGGCAAGCGTGGCTTGCAGCATGGTTTCCTTATCGACCAGCGACAGCAGTTGTTTAGGGTAAGCAGCACGTGAAAGTGGCCATAGCCGAGTACCACTGCCACCGGAAAGGATAATGGGATGAATGTATGTTTGCATAATTTTACAATAGGTATTTTTCAGTACTAAAGATTAATCATATCTTTCGCTGAGAGGTTTTGAACGGAGTTTCGATAAAACGAAGTTTAATTAATTTACTGTACACTCCAATCGCTATATTGACCGGCACTCGCTTCTTGCTTCTCTACGTGATATGTCGGCTCATCAAAACTCGTACATCTTATTTTACATAACCGAATTCCGTCTGCTCTGCTCTCGTAGGTATTCGTTAGGTTTTCTTTACAATTTTTAGAATATTGCGTGATTGTCAACAGTGTTTCTGCAAAATTTTTATGGTTTGTTTGCGAAGGGTTAAAGTGCTCGCGAAGGCAAGCAAGAAAATTCAATAAATATATCATTTTATAATTAAAAAATTAAGCATAAAATATGACATTATTAGCTTTCTTATGACGATCTTGTTGCGAATGTACTGAGCCAATTTCTCCACTTTGTCATATTACTTTAAGCACTCATTTACATTGCCGCCTGAATCAAACTTTTGCAATTTTACTCATTAAAGACCTATAAAATCATTGACCGACAAGTCATACGAAATTTACCGCTGTATCTGTTTCAGTAAGATTAATTAGGTATAATTACAGATGTTCATCTAGCGTATTCTCCTGAATATCATATATAACGGCCAGAGATTCTAATAATTGAGCAAAATATTAGAAAAATTTTCTGCGGTCTCTATTTTATGTATCGGTGAATTGCCCTTTTGCCAATACGAGTCGGACAATGAAAAATCCTTGGCATAAATACATAGACTCTAGACTAACAGATCATTTCTTCTAGTCTAGAGCCATGCATAATGTCTAATTCCATTTCTAAATCAAAACCGACTTTGTCGGCTTCCCCTTGCCCTATTATTTATACTGTCTGCGGCTCGCCTTCGCATCTGTTTGATTTGGAAATGGAATAGCTTCTAGTATTTATTAGCAAACGATACTCTACATCCACTCACGCTATTGTTCATTCACCCATCTTCTGCTATAGGTTTGCTATTTATTGTTGAAAACCTATAGGATCAACGTAAAATGATTCTTTACAGGAAGAATGCGCTTGTTTTGGCGCCTGTGCAATCAGTTGATCGAGATCCTTGCCTGGCGTCAGGTCAGCAATCAGGCTGATCTGCACTTCCACCAACATTCCCTGTTCACAGTTCAGTTTTACCCGCTCGCGTGCTGCTGGACCCAGAACTGCGGCGAGACGATTAAGAAAATCCTCGGTACGCACTTGCTGGCCGAGTTTGCGATTCATGAAATAAGCCATGCCTGCTTCGTTAAACTGGCGGGTTAAGTCCACTGACAGATCAAAATATTCTTCCATAGACCAAGTGGCTTGGCACGTGCCGTGCTTATGCCACTCATGCCGTTCCAAACAAGAACCCGCCGTTACACTGGGCATGACTTCTGCTAAGGCGGTGTGGGAATCTGAATCTAATTTGATTGCCGGGTAATCGCAAAACCTCTCTTTCTTAGCACGGACCTCACCGCAAAATTCATAACGCTCTCCACATGACTGCTGGTTGGGCCATAAGCCATGCAAAGTAAAATGGCGTGCCTGATAAGAGGTGGGATTGGTAATCCGGCATTCTGATTTTTGCGGTTTAGTTTCGCAGAAGGCAGGTTGCCAGGAGAGCGCGAGTATATAACTATCCGCTTGACCAGCGGTGTTACAAGCTTTACTTCCCGCTCCTGTCCCTGTTTCTGCCCCCTGTTCGGCCTGGAACTGACCACAATCAGCACTGACCCAGCGTTCTTTTGGATAAGCATTGGGGACGATAATTCGATACCAGTCTGGACGATCAGGTCGATTAACCTCAATTGTGTGGTAATTCTCCCCCACCTTAAGCTCGGCATGCCCTGGATTAGTCAGTTTATTTTTAGATACATAGGCTGGGCATGATTGCTGTGCTGAAAATATTCCATTGGTTTTATCTGCCCAGCTTGGAAACGTACTACTGATACCTACAATCAGCAGCAATAACTGGAAGGCAGCGCGCATTCGAACAAGTATCATTTTTCTCCTTTTTATAACAATTCAGTTGCAAATAAAATATAAGAGATGGCTGACATTTTACATAGGTAACCACAGATACCCACAAGCCATGGCGATCATGCTTTCGTAATTTCTCTTCAGCTTGTGATATCGTGCGGCTGCTGCTTGATATTACTTCAGCCTTGCTAAGACATTTTCCACCAAATGCCGGTTCTATATAAACCCGAGCCATGTCTGCGTTACTCTTAACTGAGTTGCACTTTCTCGGTATCACAGCTCTCACTATCAATACCCCTTAGGGATACCAGCATATCCTCTTGCGTTCATTATGGCTTCTCGAACTAAAATGGAATTTCTTTCTAGAGACCGCTTCTTTCTAAGTTGCTTTTATAGCCAAAACTATCTAGTAAGGTGGCAACGATTTCTCATTGCTTTGTCAAGCCTTGGTGTTTTAGTTATTTATTTTCTCCTTTGATGGTGTAATTCCAGTTTTAGTAATCAACTATTTTTATTTTGTGTAGATATTAAGCCTCTCTGTTTAGTTACAGAAAAATTTTTATTAAATCAATTTATTACCAATATTTTTTATATATATAAGGTAATAGTGTACGGTAATTGAATGATCTATTTGAGTTTTGAATAGAATTCTGTCGAAGAATTTTACATCTTGACTAAGCAGTATTCTTCGCTGCGCAGCCAATGCACCCATACACACCTCCTTACTCTTCTTTATCTTCCCGATCCGGACTAACTTAGTATCCAAAAAATCGATTTTTTGTGCCAAATCGATAATGTGATTGTAATGGGATGGCTTTCTGATGACGGCAAAATTATGTCGAAGGAATTTACACTTCAAGCCGGTTTTATACCTTCTTATTTGTAACATAATGATTATTAATAAATTATATATTTGGCATAAATCATGCTTTGTATTTAATACAGTTTATGCTTTTGTGATCTCACAAGGTGATGAAGATGAGAAGAATTGCAGAACTAGATGATTTAACTTTATGAGGTAACTATGAAGCTGATAGGAGAATGTTTATGAAAAAGAATTGGAGATTAACAGGTGGTCTGCTTGTCAACGTGGCTCTGTGGCTAGCATTAATGATAGCGCCGCCTACATTTGCCGATAATGCTGTCAAATTGAAGGTATTGGTCATTTCGGCAGGAGATGAAACCCAGGATCTGGGGCTCAGCTACATCAAGCCTGTTCTGGATGAAATAGGCGTGCTCTATGATGTATTCAATGCTAACACTCAGGATTTAACGGCAGATATGCTCGCCTCTTTGAATGGCGTAGCCTGCAACTCCCTCGATGCAGGTTGTGTGGGTAGCTACAACGGTATTATCCTGACCCTCTCCGATTTGACTCCAAACTTCACCCCGGCAGAGTGGGATATTCTGCACAATTACGAAAAGGATTTTAAGGTGCGTGAGGCGGTCCTGTCAGGATGGCCGGCCACCTATTTTGACTCCAATGCGCCATTCGGGATCTACCTGGATTATGGTCTGGTTTTTTCATCGAGCGGGCTCAGCTATAATACGCAGTGGTCAGTACCTGCTACCTATCAAAAAGAAGTACTTGAATCTGTAAACCTGGCAAATCCGCTGCCGATTACCGACTTTGCCTTCGCAGCCACTCCCCGCAATAATGCTGCTGGTCCCCGCGACGGTACTATCCCGAGTGTTATTCCACTGCTGCAAACCACCAATGGAGAGGCGCTGGTATCGATCGTACAATACAAGCTGCCCAATCAGACCACGCCATTACGTGAAGTAATGATCTCGACCATTACCCATGCTTCGTTCCTCATACATTCAAAAGTATTGGCTTACGAGTTTATCAATTGGGCGACGCAAGGGGTGTTTGTGGGAGCGCGTCGCGTCCATATGGCTGCTCATTTGGATGATTTGTTCATAGCG
>NZ_FOUB01000034.1 GCF_900114745.1 Nitrosomonas communis
CCTTCTTTCTCTCGGACAGACAGGACTTTACGGCGGAAATCCAGTGAATATGCCATCTTTTATATTATAATCAAAATTATCTGGTTATGCTATATGTATGATGATTTTCCACCGCCTGGAACCGCTGATATTAGATTGATCGCCATAATTTATGATTGTGAAAGAATATGCCGATAGTTTTTGAGGTGCCGAACGCTACACGAACAAGTATGGCGCCTGCAATAATGGTGAGGACTTGTCCGAGGCCTGCCATTTGCAGGAAATTTAAGGCAAATGAGGGTATTCCGTTAAAGTATCCTTGAGCACTGGCAATTAATGAATTAATTGCTGTGGTTATTGAACCAAATATGAGATAGCCAAAGCCTAGAGCGAGCAGCACACGCCGAGCAAGTGGCCCGACAGTATTTTGTAAAAACAGTCCAAAATCTTTGATTTGCTGCTTTTGATTATCCAGGAGTGTTAGCGTATCCCCATCCGATATACCAACTACTCGACCAATATATTCCTGGGCTGTTGCAGGCAACGGTAAAAGAATAAGGTAGAGGAAGATTACAAATAATAGTGTTTTAGTATTTGCTATAGCCACTAAATTCTCCAAATTTGAATTTGCTAATTATGTATATCGCGATTCAATATCTATACAATAAAAGTATTTCCTCATCTCAACGCCAAGCTGCATGTAATGCTATACGTCATAGCGTGATTACTTTTTCCATTTCTAGATCAGACCTCACTTTGTCGGCTTTATCTTGCCGTATTATTGATACAGTCTGCGGCTCGCTTTCGCGTCATTTTTGATTAAGAAATGGAACAATCAAATTTGAGGGGAAGTTTTTACCTTCTGCCCTTGTTATGTGAGTATTTCTGCTAGATATGGCCCTTTCTTTTCCATTGTATGATCCCATTCCACTTTTTTGTAAAGGTTTTGGGTTCCATCCCCTTCAGAATTTGACTCTGGATTTCTGCCGAACAAGCTATCGCAGAAAAAACATCATAATGAGCACAAGAAAATGCATCAGGTGTGTTCCATTGCCGTCTTATTATGATCTGACAATCTTACCAACCTTGGCCAACGGTCATGTATCCAGTGATATTGAGGTGGTGTTTCTTCGGTGACAATATAAACTCTGTGCTCACCATTTCTCTCGGCAAGTAGAGCCTGAATTAACATCCCAGATTCGAGTGTTATCCAATGGGATTGCTTATCGTGATCTTTTTCTAGAAAACTATCAGCAGGAATTAATACCGGCTTTGGATGCCAAGGTTTCCATTTGCCTGCCTTGATTGAATTAAGTCTTGCCCAACCTCCATTAGGAAATTTTCCTGGCCCTTCATTTTCCCGCTTGCCCCAGAGCACCCAGATTACCCTACCATGCCATAGCAATACCGGCAGCTTGGCATTAGGTTGAGGAAAGTAGATTTTATGATTCTGATACTGGATGCCGCCACACATTTATCTATATTACTGGGAGCAGATTGTTCTCCTCAAGCGCCACTTATTATTAGCCAATTTTTCATGACCTTCGATCCAGTGCAGTTAATTGCACTGGCAAATCTAGTCAAATTTCAACCTGATCACCCTGTTTTTCGCCATTTCCAAGTTGAGAATTGCTGAGCTGTTGGCAAACTCTACAATCTTGTTTTACTTTTTCTAATATGTTTTATCAATACATGAATATCTATTGCATTCAGCAACCGGATTAAGCCAAGGAAAAAGCTCTTCAAAATAAATATTATCCTGTACTAACCCATTCCAAACTTTTGCTCAGTTTATTACACACATAGCATATTTTAGTGGCAAGCTTGCCAATCTTGCTTATTGTTGTTGTTTTGAATTAATCTACATGTCATAGCATAACTCTTGAATTAATACTTTTTATAGAGAGCTTATTTGCTTAATAGTGACTGAGAACAAAGAAATAAGGATCAGGTTAATATCCCAGTCGTTTCCCTTGGGAAAATAACTAACAAGGAGGTAGAATGGATTTACTCGATGCCACTACACGCGTAGCGCTAAGTGCCTACTTGCATGACTTAGTTAAACTAGCGGAGCGTGCCAATATCGATCATGGAGGACGACTCGATGCTCATAAGACTCTTTATTGTCCATGGCAGTATCAAGGCGGCTATCATAGCCACGTTCATGCCGCTTACACCGGTATCGCCTGGGATGCGTTAGAAGCGACTGGCCATTTTCCCGATCTCAAGGGAAATTGCCCACCGTTTGTATCAATTGATACTGACGTCAATCTACCAGACTCGGCCGTCAATGCAGCAGCCGCACACCACAAACCGGACACTTTCCTGCAATGGGTAGTAGCAACAGCCGATCGTGTTGCCTCCGGCTTCGAGCGTGATGAGTTCGATATCCGATATAACAATGCACGGGAACGTGATAATCATTATCGTGCCCGCTTGCTAACTCTATTCGAGCAAATCGGTAAAGGTGAAATTACAGAAGGCGATCTCAATTGGCGCTATCTGCTTGAGCCTCTTACCCCCCAGTCTCTATTTCCGCATACCGATTGCACACCTTCCGATGATGCGGCTGCCCGCGCCGAATATCACAGGCTTTGGGAACAGTTGCTCACTGATTTGAAACGGATACCCAAATCTCACTGCGAAAATCTATCATTATGGCTCGATCATTTCGATGCACTATGGTTAACTGTATGCCATGCAATTCCAGCCGCAACCGCCTTTGGTGTCAAGCCAGAAGTATCGCTTTACGACCACTCCAAAGCCACTGCCGCACTCGCTGCTGCGCTGTGGCGTTGGCATCACGCGCAAGATAAGCAAGCTCAAGCTGTCGCCGATCTGAAAAATGGCTGGGATGAAAAAAAATTCCTACTTATCCAGGGCGATTTCTTTGGTATTCAGAATTTCATTTTTGCCGAAGGCGGCGAAACTAATAAACATGCGCACAAGCTGCTGCGCGGCCGCTCATTTCAGGTCAGCCTGCTGGCTGAATGTGCTGCGCTCACGCTGCTGGATAGTTTATCGCTGCCTCCTACCAGCCAAATCATCAATGCCGCTGGTAAATTTCTCATTGTCGCACCTAATACTGATAAAACCCATGAAGCGATTAAAGCTACACAAAAAGCATTCTATGACTGGTGTCTACAACATACCTACGGTGAGATTGGTATCGGTCTTGCCGCTACCCCTGCGAGTTGCAACGATTTTGCCCAGAAGCGTTTCGGTAATCTGACAAAACGTTTATTCGAGGCGCTAGATATTGCCAAACATCAACGCTTCAATCTTTGTAATGCAGATACTCCGGCTATATTCAGCGGTTTTCTGCATCAATTCAATAATAATCTTGGTGTTTGTAAAATTAATGGACGCTATCCTGCCGAATCGGATTCACCCGGTTATGCCATCAGTCATCTAGCCAAAGATCAAATCGAAATTGGGAAAGCACTTACCAAGCGCGCCAGAGTGCTGGTTTCCCGCGAGGCTGACTCGTTAAAACAAAAATCGTTGGGATTAAATTACTTTGGCTGGCGCATTACCTTTGTAGATGATGCGGAAGCATCTGGCCACTATGGGCAATTAGCGAAAGAACGCAAACTGATCCGCTGTTGGGATTTCAGCCTACCACAAGAAGAGGGCAAAATATTTGGTGGCCTTGCCAAAAGGTTCGTCAACACCTATGTGCCACAGTTCGATAAACTCGACAAAGTTGTCTCAGAAAAATATGGACGCAGGCAAGAAGATGAGAATTTTGATCGCGAATATCCCATCAAAACCCTGCATGACTTGGCTTGTGAAGACCGGCAGCTTGATGGAAACGGGCGCTGGCACAGTGAAATTGCGCTGCTCACTCTCAAGGGCGATGTAGATAACCTTGGCGACTTGTTCCAGAAAGGGCTGGAAAAGCCAACTTTCGCCAAATGGGCCTCACTCTCACGTCAAATCAATTTGTTTTTTGCGCTGTGGCTGCCCTGGTTCTGCGAACACGGCAAGGACAACAAGGATATCGCTCGCTACCGCAATACTTATACCGTATTCGCAGGTGGGGACGATTTCTTTCTGATCGGCCCATGGCGCTCGACCATTGCACTTGCTGGAGAAATGCAAAAGCATTTTGAACGCTATGTTGTCAACCCAGGCATTACCTTCTCCGCTGGTATGAGCATGACTCAGCCCAAAATCCCGGCTAAGCATCTGGCACGATCGGCAGAAAATGCACTTGGACAATCCAAAGCATACAAAGGTAAAAAAGACATCATTGATAATGAAGGTAATCTGCTTAAGAACGCTGCCACCCTGTGGAACCAAACCGTAAGCTGGCAAGATTGGCATGTACTGCTGAGCGAGCGCGTTGATAAATTGGAAATGTTGCTGGACCAAGCTGAAAAAAATGGTGCAAAACTCTCGACTAGTTATCTCTATGACTTGCTGCAACTTGCAGATAAGGCGGAGCGGGCCAGGCTTGGTAAAAATCCTGAAGACAGTCTATGGCGCTCACAACTTGTCTATCGCACTACTCGTTTCATCGGTGACCGGATCAAATCGAACGGCGACGTCAATACTAACAACCGGCGCAAACAGTTGTTAGAAGCGATCAATCAGGAATTTACCGAAGCGTTCGGCATCCATCACGGTACTTATCGTTTGCCATTATCCATTCTGCTTTATAGCAACCGGGAGTAATGGCAAGCTTGTCACTCAAGACGCTCCCAAAGAAATCAATAAAATAACATCAAATAAAATTAAGGAGATCGAGCATGTCCTACTCAGTTCAAGGCAAAGCTTCCTATGAAAAATATAGTGCTCAAAGATTGAATGACTCAAGAATCAAAGATATTTCATCAAAATTTTTAACCGCATTTGATACTGTACCGGGAGAGCTTTTCGATACCTGGGCGGAAGAAGTAGCAAATGAATTGGCAGAAGAAGGCAAAGCTGGAAGTTGCAACAAATCTACCCAAATCCGTCATTTTTATGATGAATTGGTTAGTTGGGAACAGCGTATCAAGGATGATGAAGCATTCAAGAAATGGGAACCTTTCCTTCGCATGATGAATGCAAAAGTTGCTTATGCAAAAGGGCGCAAGCCTAAACTTGTTGGGGACAAGTTTGAACTCTGGCTCAAGGAGGGCGTCAAGGCCACCACTAGTGCCAAAACGCTCCATCATTTCAAGCTGCATTTCGAGGCAGTGCTTGGCTTTCTCAAGGGCTTGGGTAGATAAATATCATTTAAAAAGGACAGAAAAATGCAATTGACCCGTATCCAACAAATCAAAGGCACAATCGAACTCAAAACTGGCCTCCATATCGGTGGCGGCGACAGCGAAATGCGCATCGGCGGCATCGATAATACAGTGATCAAAAATCCAGTTTCCGACTTGCCTTATATTCCAGGCTCATCGCTCAAAGGTAAGATGCGCAGCTTGCTTGAATGGCGGTATGGTCTGGTTGATCCAATCATAACTGGTGGCAGGCCGTTCTCATTCCAGCATTTAAAAGGTATCAACACGCCACAAGCACGCGATTTGCTTAAGCTGTTCGGTGGCGCACCGGGAAGTGATACAGACGCAATTGCAAACAAAATTGGCCCGACCCGACTGGCATTCTGGGATTGCTCGTTGAATATTCAATGGAAACAAGACAAACTGGGGGAGCATACTTCTGCAACTGAGGCCAAAACAGAAAATAGCATTGACCGTATCAAAGGTATTGCCGCCAATGGCGCAATCCGTCAGACCGAGCGTGTAGTGGCAGGCGCACAATTCGACTTTCGGTTGAACCTCAAAGTACATGATGATGAAGACCTGCTGAATATTGTGCTAGAAGGTCTCAAACTTCTGGAGTATGACAGCTTGGGTGGTTCCGGGTCGCGCGGATATGGCAAGATCAGATTTCTTGACTTACAAATGGATGGCGAGCTATTGCAAGCACGTTTCGATCAAATTCATCCCTTTTCTAATATGATCGGGGTTGCTTGATATGGCCCATACCCTCTACCGTGCACACTTATGGCTGCACACTGCCCTGGGTACACCGCTAGCAGGTGATACATTATTTGGCCAATGTTGTTGGACAGCACGTGAGCAATTAGGTGAGCCAGAATTGCAGCGATTACTTAGCGGCTATACTGATAGCTATCCCTGGCTGGTTGTCTCCGATGGCTTTCCGACCGGATTCCTGCCCAAACCTACCTTACCCCAAATATTTGAATCAGTGCCCAGTTCGGATGCTAAGAAAGACAATCCTGAAATGCGTAAAGCCAATAAGGCCAAACGCTGGATACCTGTGGAGGCTGTCGGTAAAGCACTCAGAATCATGCTGATGGAAGCTAAATCAGATGAGGAGGCTTATATAAAAAAACCTGTCGAAGCCGTTCAGCCACATAACACGCTGAACCGATTAACTGGCACTACTGGTGTTGACGAGTTTGCCCCTCATACGCAACGGCAGATCTTTCTTGCGCAAAATCAAAGGATAGATATTTATCTGGTGCTGGATGGCTCGCGTATGTCAATCGGAACATTACAATGTTTGCTCGCTGCGATCGGCATGCAAGGCTATGGTCGGGATGCCAGTATCGGTTTAGGAAAATTTAGCGTCGAAGCAATCGAACCCTATTGTTTTGCCACAGCGGTTTCCTCCGGAAAGACTACTGCTTTCTGGACGCTTGCACCATGCGCGCCCCAAGGGCTTGGGTTCGACGCCGATAATAGCTACTGGCGTGTTATCACTCGTTTTGGTCGGCATGGGAACACTAATGCGCTTGCTGCCAGCCCTTTCAAAAATCCTGTCTTGCTTGCCGGTACTGGAGCACTTTTTGCAGCAGACAAGCCAGTCAACTCGTTGTTCATCGGTCAGGGTCTGGGTGGCAATGGCCAACTTTCCCTCAGTCAATCAGCCACGGTCCAGCAGGGCTATGCGCCGGTCATCAATTTAAACACGGAGTACGTATGATTAGCGACAACAAAATCGATCATCGCCCCATTACCGTCACCACCCTCTCGCCAATTCATATCGGCTGCGACGAGGATTATGTTCCAACTAACTTCGTAATTAAGGATGACTCTCTGTATTATCTCGATATGGCCATGTTAGCTGATGTTTTGGATGACAAACAACGTTATGAGCTGGGTAAATGCCACACAACCGACGCCATTCAACGATTTTTTAAATCCAATCGCGAGATTTTCGTTCCACTTGCTAGTCACATCGTTGGTGTAGCAACCGATATTGCGCAAGCCTATGAAGAGAGGGCTGGTCAAAGCAACAATAAAAATCAATTCCAGATCGCACGCACCGCATATCGTCCTATTGATTCTTTTCCTTATCTGCCAGGCAGCTCGCTTAAAGGCAGCATCCGAACCGCTTGGCTAGATGGAATCAACCGTACCGAACAACTGGAGCAATTTGAAAATATTGATGAGCACTACTCTTCCCGTAAACTTGAACAAAAATTGCTTAATTTTGAGAAATTGCAGGATGATCCATTCCGTTATTTGAACATTGCAGATGCGCATCCTGATGAAGATAATGCGCCTACCTATATACTCTACGCTATCAGCAAGAAAAAACGGCTAAGTGACCGCAACGCATCTGAACTGCCAATTTTCCTTGAATCTGTTCCCGGATTACTGACTGATGCGTTCATTAGCGAAATCCGTATCCACTCGGACAATAAAAATGATAAAAGTTGCCTGACTTGGCAACAGCTTTGCAGTGCCTGTAATGCCTTCTACTGGCCGCAACTGGAGGCTGAGCTCGATCATGCATACTTGGCTGGTATGCTTGATACAGTGTGGAAGCAAACGATTAAAGACCTGCTCAGAGAAGAGTTTGCGGAACTACGCGCAAAACACCAGGGTTTTCTACTGCGTGTTGGTAAGCATTCTGGCGCGGAATCAGTAACATTAAATAAAATTCGCTGTATATATATCAAAAATGGCAAACCTCTTTATCAAAAACAAGCTACCGAAAAGCGCCTTGCTAGCAAAAGCAAGAAAGCAGGTAACAACTTTTTGCCATTTGGTTGGCTATGGATCGAATCCTGCCAAGATGAGTACCAGTATTTATCTATCGCCTTACGTGACAAGCTCAGACCTCACACGCAAATCTTACGTGATGCACAACGTAATCGCCTTGAGCAAACTGAGCAGGCACGTGCAATCTGGCTAGGTGCCAGACAAGCTGCCGAACAGAAACGTATTGAGGAAGAAAAAACTGTACGTAGAGAAGCAGAAGCCGCAAAAACAAAAGAAGCTGAACTCGCCAGTATGAGCGAAAACATGCGGCAGATTGCGCTCTTACGTAACGAAATCGATAAACGTCTAAAAACTGGTCGGAGAATTAATGTAAACGATCAATTTTATGGTGGAACAATAAAGAAACTCGCATTGCATGCCTTGGAAAACACCAATTGGTGTGCAGAAGAAAAAAAGGCACTAGCCGATATGCTCGAAGATCGGGCAGGCAAACTTATGAACATCGATGCCAAGGATCTGCGTAAACAGCTCAAACTAGCTGCATTGCGCGGACAGGCATAGAAGCATCTTCTGGGATGATTACCACTTACCCACTCGCCCGCTACCGTTTTGATTTCGAAGTCACGCGTGCATTAAGATTACCGGAATATGCCGGCTCGACGCTGCGCGGCGTATTTGGGCGTGCATTAAGGCAATTAGCCTGCGTCACGCGTGCAAAAAGTTGCCGGGACTGCCTGCTGCAGCGTACCTGTCCCTATCCTGCTATTTTTGAGCCACCCAAACCAGAAGCAACGTCACTGAAAAACATTGCCACTGTTCCCGTACCCTATGTCATCGAACCACCGGCCTGGGGAATGACGGACTATGCGCCGGGTGAAACGCTTTCTTTTGGTTTTACGCTGATCGGTAATACACAGCAGCATTTACCACTGTGCATCATGTCATGGCAGCGCGCTTTTGCACGCGGTGTCGGTGTAAGTGATGGCACAGCGGAACTACTCAGCGTGAGCACACTGCAAAGACATGATAATGGCGAAGAAATCAGCATATTGGTTTATCAGCCTGGTCATAGCCTGATCGATCATCCGCAGCAAGTAAAACTTCCCGCGAACACGCTGCCAGAGAGGATCACCCTGCAGTTCGAGACACCACTCAGATTACAACATGAAGGACATGCCCTATCTCCGTCCAAGCTTAATGCGCGCACATTGCTGATGGCGTTAGTGCGGCGAACCAGCCTGCTGGCTGAAATTCATGCAGGCCACTTGCTCTATGATGCTGCCACGTTTTCCGCCATGGCAGAAGCCGCCAGCAGGATAGAGAGTAAACATAATTTGATTTGGCGTGATTGGACACGCCATTCATCGCGGCAACAACGCACCATGCAACTGGGCGGCTGCATCGGCAGCTGGCAGCTAAGTGGCAATCTAGCACCCTTTAAGGACGTGCTGTGGCTGGGATCATGGTTGCATGTCGGTAAGGAAGCAAGTTTCGGGCTGGGTAAATACCATTTATTAGCCCACCAGGAGATATAACTATGACCAGCTTGGAAAATCATGCGGATACCCATGCCAATCAATTGATTAATAGAGATAAAATGACAATGATGAGTTGAAACTGTGCCCTGAATTAAAAGGGATTGAGACTTGATCAATTGCTTCAGCCATGCTGCCGCGTCTCGTTGAAACTGTGCCCTGAATTAAAAGGGATTGAGACCGAGTACGAGCGTCGGGTGGTTGTCGCCCATGAGGTTGAAACTGTGCCCTGAATTAAAAGGGATTGAGACTCAGCCAAATGAATCACACCATCAGCAAAACCTAGGTTGAAACTGTGCCCTGAATTAAAAGGGATTGAGACTCCCAAGTACTGTCTAATCCTTTAGACTCTGCCGTTGAAACTGTGCCCTGAATTAAAAGGGATTGAGACTCAGTCTTCGGAATTCATTGTAAGTTAATTCAATATGTTGAAACTGTGCCCTGAATTAAAAGGGATTGAGACCCAGGATAATTATTGTGTTTGCATTTTTATTGATTGTTGAAACTGTGCCCTGAATTAAAAGGGATTGAGACTTAAAACAGATCATTAATCCTACGAGCATGGCTATGTTGAAACTGTGCCCTGAATTAAAAGGGATTGAGACAATCTTTGCCAGAAAAGATTCTTGTGCATCTTTCCGTTGAAACTGTGCCCTGAATTAAAAGGGATTGAGACGCTCAAATCCACTTTGATTTGTTCATCATCACCGTTGAAACTGTGCCCTGAATTAAAAGGGATTGAGACTTATAATGATGATTAATAATATCGTCTACCGTTATCGTTGAAACTGTGCCCTGAATTAAAAGGGATTGAGACTGGTTTTGCGCCACAATTGGGGCATTTTTGACCGTTGAAACTGTGCCCTGAATTAAAAGGGATTGAGACGTTCATAACTACCATTGCATTAATCTTCATTACGTTGAAACTGTGCCCTGAATTAAAAGGGATTGAGACCTTTCACCCTTGCGCTCGTAACCTTTACATCTTGTTGAAACTGTGCCCTGAATTAAAAGGGATTGAGACAATATTTGGTAGAAACATGTCAGCAAATCCTCATTAGTTGAAACTGTGCCCTGAATTAAAAGGGATTGAGACCCCCCTTGATTATTGTCTATACGGTTTTCAAGCTTGTTGAAACTGTGCCCTGAATTAAAAGGGATTGAGACTCAGGCTGCTGCGGAATTTCGTTTAGGTATTCAAGTTGAAACTGTGCCCTGAATTAAAAGGGATTGAGACCAGGCACTCCTGCACATGCTCGGCCATACCCTGCGTTGAAACTGTGCCCTGAATTAAAAGGGATTGAGACTGTAATTCAGCAACAATATTATCAATGAGTTTTAGGTTGAAACTGTGCCATGAATTAAAAGGGATTGAGACATATTAATCACAAAGTTTTATCAGGACCTGATTCTGATGAAACAGTGCCTTGTATTAACAGGGATTGAAATAATTTAGCGGGTCAATATCATCACGGCAATTGGCAAGCTTGCCGCAGCATTTGTTTTTCGCATTTTTTACTACACTGCCTAAACCCTCCAGATAGAACTCGTGTTTTTTAATGGAGTGTATTGAACAGCCAAATTGCTTCAAGAAAGAAATTGATCAGAGAGTAGTTATCGCCATTTACTTTGAGCTAGATAACGCATAGTCATGTAAACGCTGATCTTTGATCTACTCAGGCAGAACGATAGGAAGTATATATATTTTTGGAGCGATTGCGTAGAAATCAGATTACTTAAATCCACTTTGAGATTTATGAGTTCCCGCTCGGTTTATTTAATTTGCTATGACGTAAGCTGTCCTCATCGGTTACGGCAAGTGCATCAGTTTCTACTTGGCTACAAAACTGGTGGGCAGAAATCATTTTTTGAATGCTGGCTAACTTCGCAGGAGCTACGCACTGTAAGAGTGCGTCTTGCCGAGTTGATCGATCAAACTGAAGATCGCGTTCACATCTTTCAGCTCGATCCGCGCATGAAGCCGGATTGCTTTGGTATTGCGGTCACTATGGCGGTTAACACGCCCTTTATCGTTATTTAGGAGGTCACTTTGACGAGCCTTTATGTTGACAGACGCGGAATCGAGTTGGAAGTAGATGGGGAGGCACTGGTTTTTCGTGAAAATGGTCTTAGAACGGGTACGGTTCCAATGGCGCCGCTATCACGGGTATTTCTGCGAGGCGATGTGCGTTTGCAATCCAGCGTGCTCGGCAAATTAGGCGAACGTGGTATTGGTGTCATCATTTTGTCTGGGCGCAAGGCAGAACCCACCATGTTGCTAGCTCGACCTCATAACGATGCTGCCAGACGGGTAGCGCAGTATCAACTGTCAGGTGATCCTGCATTTTGTCTATCATTTGCTCGCGGTTTGGTATTCGACAAGGTCAGCGCCCAGCGTGATTATGCTTTGACTCTCCAACAAATCGCACTCGATCACCGCTATGAACTAACGCTGGTTTTGCGTACGCTCGATCAGATTCTGCCGCGCATTATGCAAATGGCTACTATTGCAGCGTTACGCGGTATCGAAGGTGCCGCATCGGCTGCACATTTCAAAGGTATGCTGCAATCGCAGCACCTCGATTAAATTTCTCTCAGCGCAACCGCAGACCACCGCGCGATCCGCTTAATGCTGTGCTTTCCCTTGGCTATACTTTGCTGCATACCGAAGCTGTGCTAGCGCTTTATGGTGCCGGGCTCGATCCATTTATTGGTTTCTACCATCAACTCGATTTTGGCCGGGAATCATTGGCGTGTGATCTGGTGGAACCCATCAGAGTCGAGGTGGATAGCTTTGCATTACAGCTTTTCCGCAAGGAAACTTTACGACCGGAATTATTTTCTACTTCAGAAAGTGGTTGCTTTATGAGTAAAAGTGGACGAACAGCATTTTACGGAGAATGGGAGAGCCTAGCTGAACGCTTACGCAAAATGCTGGCTGATCAAATCACCAGATTGATGGATAAACTATCAATCCATACATCTCCTGCTGCCAATGAAGGTGAGTCTTGATTATGCCTCACTGGATCATTGGCTACGATATTACTGATCCCCGGCGCTTGCAACGAGTTTACCGGGCAGTGCTTCGCCATGCGTTCCCGCTTGAGCTTAGCGTGTTTCTGCTTACTGGTCATGAAAGTGACAAGCGGAGCTGCATGGAAGAAATCAGCTCACTCATTGATCCCAATACGGATGATCTGCGTTGTTATCCCTTGCCAGCTCGTGGTCTGCAGGAACGCATCGGAAAGGCAACCTTGCCTGTGGGAATACATTGGAGTGGGCTGCCTGTCGAGAAAAATAGTAAGTAGAATGACAAGCTTGCCAAACGTTATGCTATTTGGCTATTAAAATTAGCATTTCTTTTATCACTATAAGCAATGGTCGTGTCGCATTTTTAGCCCATGGCTATCACTGAAGGTGAAGAATAAAAATAAGACTACTCTCTGAAGAAAATGATGAAATTTGATAAGCACCTTTGCCTGGTTTCTGCTCAAGCAACACCCAATCTTGCGCCAGCAGTTGATCCGAGCTTCCAGCCATCGGTGGTAACTTTGGCAATCAGTGGAGACATGCGGGAGAAAGCACAATGGCTGGAGGAAGTATTAAAAGAACGCAGTATACAAGTCGAGAAGCTGGCAATTGCCGATGCTTATGACTACAACCAATGCTGGGAATACTTTGCCGAATGGCTGGGCAAACAATCCAGTAATGTGGCATTGAATGTAACTGGAGGGACTAAAGTTATGGCAATGGCTGCAATGGATGTTTTTCGCGAAGAGAGAAAACCGGTGTTCTACATCAATATCGAAAATGACGAAGTGATTCGCCTCGATACCCGCGAGGCTCCGTTTATCCTTCCAACCAAAATCAAATTGAAACAGTATCTCGAAGCGCATGGCTACTCCGTGATGAAAATAAGTAAACCTGATATAGACCGGGATATCCGTGATTTTCTCAATCGCTTAGCTTATGAGAGCGAGCGTTTTGGTAAAGCTCTGGGCAAATTGAATTGGTTGGCAAGCCAAGCCGTGGAAACAAGGAAGACGGGAGTGTTTCTCTCGCCAGCCCTGGATAAGCTCGATCTCGATAATAATGCCTTAGATGAGCTTATTTCGATGTTCAAAAATGTAAACAAACTTTCACTGCAGGACAATAAGATCGTCTTTCCTGACGAAGATGCGTGCAAATTTGTCAACGGCGGATGGCTGGAATATCTGATTTTCCAGACCTTAGCCAGTCTGGCAGGAGGATTAGGTGGCATTGATTATGCCGCGAGTGTTGAAATACAAGCGCCAGATGGCAGAACACGAAATGAACTTGATGCCGCCTGCCTGCTGAGAAACACTTTGCATATCATTGAGTGCAAATCTGCCAACCTTTCCTCGAATGGGAAAGCAAGTGAAAGCAGCGGTACTGAGGCACTTTATAAGCTTGATGCTTTGCGCCGTATGGGCGGATTGCGCACCAAGGCCATGTTGGTGGATTTTCGTGGCAGTTTACGTGACATCGACAAAAGCCGTGCAGCTCAGATGAATCTGGCAGTGGTATCTGGTTCACAACTACGCAATCTACAGGGAGAAATGAAAGCATGGTTGAAATGATGTCTGGTGGCTATTCGCGTCGTATTCTCCTGTTAGTCACCGGCCTGACACCACAAGTTGTCACTGAAACACTGTACGCACTGGCCGTACAATCAAAGGAGAAATTCATACCGACTGAGATACATGTCATCTCTACTGGAGAAGGAGCAGAGCGCGCCCGCCTTTCTTTACTTGATCCTTCCAGCGGGCAATTCCATGCCTTATGTAGAGAGTACGGTTTACAAAGCATCCTGTTCCCACCGGAAAATATTCATGTGATCGAGGATACAACTGGTCAGCCGCTAACCGATATTCGTACGCCTGAAGACAATCTGCGTGCAGCCGATTATACCGTGCATTTCATACGCAAATTTTGCAGCGATGAGTCTTCGATCCTACATGTATCTATTGCAGGTGGACGTAAAAGCATGGGATTCTTCGCTGGTTATGCACTTTCATTATTCGGCAGAACTCAGGATCGTTTATCCCATGTGCTGGTAAACGATCCTTTCGAATCCCTACCAGATTTTTATTTTCCACCAATGCAGGGGAAAGTACTTTATTCACGAAGTAACCGACCAGTGCATACTTCGGATGCGCGCATCATGCTGGCTGATATTCCTTTTGTCAGATTACGAGGGGGCATCCCCCAAAATCTTCAGGACAGAAAAGTATCATTCCATGAGACGGTAGAAGAAGTGCAATCCGGCTTACGCTTTATCTCATTGTCATTTGATTTGCCCAAGAAATCAATCTGCTGTGGCGGAAAATGGATTAAGCTGCCGCCGGCATTGTTTGCTTTTTATCTCTGGCTTGCTCGCAGACAAGTTATGACCTCGGGCGAAGGTGCCATCCATTCTCAGGAAGCAAACCATCATGATTTTTTACGTGTATATGCTGATGTGGTCGGATCAATGTCAGCTTCCTTGGAAAATACAGCACAGGTACTTAAGAATGGCTTCGACAGGCAATTCTTTGAGGAAAAACTCTCCAAGATCAATAGGATCATAGAAAAGAGCCTTCCGCTTGAGGCGAGTTTCTACCAGATTGCGACCTTCGGTATGAAACCGTACAAAAAATATGGGCTGAGACTAACGCCTGATCAGATTTCGTTATAACAGCTCTCGATAAGCATTAAAGAAAATTTTGGAAAGTCCGAGTTCTATATTAGTCGATTCAACATAAATCTGTTTAGAGCACTTAATTGTACTGAAATTGCCCAACGTTATCTGTTGAATGGAATTAATTGCAATGAAACCATTACATTATCCTACTTTTGCCATGCTCAGTATGTGGTATTGATCGCCCATGAGTTTCTTCATATCAAGCGACGAAATGTTATAAAAGCTCTGCCCAGCTTTACATAATAAGAAAGGCTCGTGATTGATTACAATTTCTGTTTACTTGCTTGCTCAGCTAAAACAGCTTCTTTGGTTTTCTTTGGCTGATCCCAACAGACTATACAAACGGCGCAATACAGTTACGGCAGAATCACCTTGCCATATTTATATTGCTTATTTACACCGTTCAAAATGACTTTCCTTTAGCTGCTTTTCTCCTCTCCACTTGTAGGCGACCAGTTTGCCTCCCTCAGCAATACTGTAATCAAGGCAAGCGCAGTTATGTGATAAGGATTTCGGGATTTTATCATTCATCCAATAATGCCCGATAAAAGCGGGTTTATATGCCAACGGATAAAGATACCCGCTGTCTAGCGGCATATCAGCAAGCTTGTGGTCACTCGTTAGCTCAGAACCAAGATGTAAACGCTCTTTAATTTCATAGTGAGCTGGTATCCACCATTTAATTCTGGTCACTTTTCGAGTATGCCCATCCTTATCTTTAAATGTAACTCCTTCAGGTAATGCTACTTCGGGGCCTTTCAGTAATGTTTCAATGGCATGATAAGGTGCAGAATCTTTTTCACTACACATTGCATAGGCATTGCCTATCAAGCATTGCTTTTCATTGAGTAAGATAGATATCTCATACAAAGCTCTTCCGTTTCATGATGCATGAATCACTCTAATATCATCGGTATCAATATAAATAGGCAGGGTTTAGAAACCAATTAATGATCTGCAGGCGTTCTTCTACAGGGTATGTCGTTAGAAATCTTCATGCTGCTTGTTGTTTTTAGCGTCATGTGCTCGCAATGCCTTACTATCCTGCTGCTCATAATGATGTACTTAGTAGCATGCTGGTCTCAGAGTTAAGTTGTCTCTGAATAATAAGCTATAGCCTAACCAGTTCGAAATGATCCAAAGAGTATCCTTACTACACCATCGAAAACAAGTAGGAGTAAGCCAAAGAGCTGCGTAAATAACAAAACTAGTCCGTTGAGATGCTCTTCAAATCCTATACTTTCTAAATCATTCTTAACTGTTTAGGCTATATTTCACAATACAGTCACATTTTTTGTAAAAGGCTTACCCATAGTTTTCTTGGTGACATTCGACTGGGTGAGTTGGTTTTGATATTTGCAGTTAATTGCAAAACAATCATTACATTAACCCTAGCTCGGCCATACTCAATGTTTGCGCTCCAGCAATGATGAAATGATCTAGCACCTTTACATCAACCAATGACAATGACTGCTTCAGAGTGTCGGTTAGTATTTGATCTGCTCTGCTTGGTTCTGCCACTCCGCTTGGATGGTTATGTGCCAAAATCACTGCCGCAGCATTATGTTTGAGTGCAGCTTTTACTACTTCGCGCGGGTATACGCTGGCTTGAGTCAGCGTCCCACGAAACATTTCCTGCACGACTATGACCCGATTCCGTGCATCTAGAAAGATGACAATGAAAACCTCATGCTCGTGCTGTCTCAAGGTTAGCTTAAGATAATCCCGCACTGCATGGGGTGAATCCAGAACATCTCTCTGCTGCAATTCTTCTTCCAGAAAACGTTTTATCAGCTCCTTTGCCACCGCACATTTTTCATGAGGCATACCTTGTTCTGGGCAAGCCGCGAACAATGGCTGGAGCGAGCCTCGATACAGCAAACGTGATTCGCGCACACCGATAAGTTTGGCAAGCAATTCCACATTGGATAGGTTCTCATACTGCACGGACATTTTCATAACACTCCTCCCGCCGCATTATCTGTAAAAATATTGGCATCACGAATATAACGCTGTAGCATCGCATCAGATTTATGGCCGGTTTGCTGTCTAATCTTCCAGCTACTGACTCCTGCTTGGGCTGCAGAAGTAATCAATCCCGCCCGCAAGCTGTGGCCTGAATATTGTGAAGAATCGAGTCCTGCTGCTTTCGCGCGTTCCTTGATCACTAAAGCAATCGATTGAGGTGAAATTATTTGTGCCCCGATCTGGCCATGACAGTTAACATTGCGAAAAATTGGGCCTTCAGTTATCCCAGAGAGCTGCAGCCATTCGCGCAAGGCAATCACTGGGCAGGCAATACCTCGTGCGTATGGAATAGCAATTTTCCTGCCTTCCCTCGCTTGATCTGTTTTGCTGCGTCGTAAATGAATCAGTACACCTTGCAGCACAAACTGAATATCGGAATATTGTAAGCTAGCCAGCTCACTTCGTCGGAAGGCTCCCGCGAAACCGATCAGCAACAAGGCTTTATCACGAATGGCTTTAATACCTTGTAGATTATTTACCATCGCCATAATATCTTCTTTGATGGCAGGAGCCACTTGGCGCTGCTTCACTCCATGCTGGTTTCGTATGCCGCGAAAAGTGACTCGCACCAATTCAGTGCTGACTGGATTGGGCCATTGCTTGATATTGTGTAATTTAGAAAGACTGGCCAATCTGCGCGTCAGAGTAGCGACGGTAAGCCCTTGAGCATAATGAGCCAAATAACAGGCAATCTGCTCTGAGGTTGTGGGTAAGGTGCCTCCCCAGTTCTGAAAGTGCTGCAGATCATCTCGATAAGCCCGCAAAGTATTGGCCGAAAGCGAAGCATTCAGATAACCACATACTGCCGCATTATCTAATATTACGGAATTCTGTATCAGAGCCTGGTTAACTGGATAATTCATTCATCCTCCGCTTGTAGCAACTCAATTACATATAAAACATTATGTTTTTCAATAACTTATTGTATCATATTGAGATAATTTGTCAATAAAACAATAGGTTACATACGATGCGGGGATAATAAAAATGATTTTTTATGCCAAAGAATGTGATTTCTAAGTTTGAAAAAGTAGATTTGGGAGTAGGCACTAAGTGAAAATTGCCCAAATCCATACTTGCTGAGCTGATCATTATGTATGCATAATCCCTCATCAATATTGTTATTAGTGTTCTGGTGTCCGCACATGAATTTTGAGATCAAAAAAATTCTTAATATGCCCTTCAATCTCCAAAAGCGTAGCCGCTACCCATGGTTGTTTGGCGCAGCTGTGGTTGTTAGTTTTACATGTTTTTACGCCCTCCTACCCGAACATTTCCAATCGCCTCAGCTTTTGCTGTCGATACTGGGCTCCATTGCCGCCTTTTTTCATTTCCTATACTTTCAGCACAATACGAATACAGAACGATTCATTGTTCTCTTCAAGGATTTTAATAGCCGTTACGATAAGCTAAACGATGATCTAAATAGAATTGCAAAAAAATCCAATTGCTTTAAGCTGAGCCAAAAAGAAATTCAAATACTGTATGACTACTTTAATCTTTGTGCAGAGGAACATCTTTTCTATAAAGCGGGATACATTGATGAGAATGTCTGGGAAGCTTGGAGTGCAGGCATGAAGTATTTTCTTTGCTCACCACGCATAGCTAACCTATGGGCGAAAGAAATCAAGCGTGGCTCATATTATAAATTTTCTTTAGATAATCTATGAATGCGATCTAATCTCTAAATTGTTTCTAAGTAGTGATAAGTAAGAGTTATTGATAGTTAGAAATTGGTTTGCAATTAACTGCAATGGACTGCTAGAGCAGGAAATTTCCAGATTTACTTTAATCAGTTGAGGAAGCGCGCTCTCCCGGTCTTGAGTTCGCACACAGCACCAGCCAGAATTACATGCCTTTCCTCTAGCGCGCGTTTTGCCTCTGGAAAAGCGAGCAGTTGCTGAATGACCAACGCACATTCGCCTTCACAGCTGCTTGAACAAGTTCTCCCAACTCTGATTGAAATCGAGTCCTTTTGAGCCGGGTTTGATCAACTTGATGAGAGATTCGATATGTTCGGGTTCATTGGCGTGATATATAGCATTGCATTCAGAGTAGCCGCAACAGTCCTGCGATCCTCATGGGCCAGTACAACAAACAACGATGTATGAAGATGTTATCTGGCATATTGCAAGGAATCGGCCATATCTTCGGCAATGAGGTTTCTAGCAAGGCGAATGGTAAAAATATCCACAAACCCCACATCGAAAATGAATTCTGGCGGCACACGTGAATCACTGCATTCTATAACGGTTGCAAAAGGTTTTTGAGCTTCAACAAGCAATGGGCGCCAGGAAAACTTCTCATGCGCATGATACGATTTTTTTGGTCATGATTAGTTAATTCCGAGAGTTGGAGTATTTTTCCCTATCTCCAATTTTATATGTCAGTTCTTAATTTGCAATTAACTGCAATTCATCTACCTTCGTATTGTGTTTGTTCATTGAGGAAAGTTTTCTTAAGGTAATTAGTTGTAACGAATATGGGCAATTAAAGTCATTTTAAACATACTAGGGTCTGTTGACGTTTTATGATAAGTATTTCATAGATAGAAACAAACTCGTAATATTAGGGTTCCCATGCCACCAACAAAATGAGTTTGCGATGCCCCGAATAATGCTCAATGATGAGTACTGGTCGAAGCTGGAGAAGATTCTGCTTCAAGAATCGATTTATAACAAGCGCAATCTGCGCATGACAGTAGAAGGCATACTGTATCGAATGCGGGTTGGCTGTCCGTGGCGCGACCTGCCCAAGGTGTTCGGCTGCTGGAATTCCATCTATAAAAGATTCAATGCATGGTCATTGAGCAGGAAATGGATCAATATTTTCAAAGCATTGGCTATTGATCCGGATTGGGAATGGGAATTTATTGATGGCAGCTATGTTAAAGCACATCAACATAGTGCGGGAGCAGCGAGTCAAGAATCGCAAGCAATTGGCAAAAGCCGTGCAGGCAATACCACCAAGATCCATCTAGTGGTCGATGGTTATGGCTTGCCAGTTGAGTTTGAAATCACCGGTGGAGAAGTCAATGACTGTTCTGCCGCACCTGATTTGATTGCGAGGTTGCCTGACGCAAAAGCAATAGTTGCGGACAAGGGCTATGACAGCGAATGGTTACGGGAACAGATAACGAAGAAGGGAGCTCGGGCTATGATACCGGGAAAGCGCAATTCGTTGAAGGGCAATGCAGATATGGATTGGGGTTCATATAGATACCGGCATTTGGTGGAGAATGCTATTGCCCGGCTAGCAGTATCGGGCAATAGCAACACGATACGACAAACTGAAGCGAAATTACGAGAGTATGGTAGCTATAGCATGTGGATATCTATGGTTACCTATGCAAAATGTCAACAGACCCTAATAACAAAAAACAATTATTTTTAATAGATAACGTCAGAATTAACGGCTGGCGCGGTTTTATCGCACCAGTCCGTGCCTGAATGAATAGTTAGGCATTTAATTCGTACCTAGCCCCTTTAATTCTAGCTTGATTCGTTATAAACGAGAGGCGAGAACCTACAAGGTCAACCGTGATATTACGGGACAGTCCATCGCTGAGAGGAAGATCTGCGATTATGAAAATATCCACCAACCTCTCAAAATCCGTGACGGCCTCACCATAACGTTCGTTGTACGCCTGAAGGATCGCTGCCCTAAGCAGGGCGAAATCGACGTCCACCACGCTACGCGGCGACGGGCCGCCGAGTACATCCTCATATTTCGAACGGATCACGTCGATAAACACCGGTTGCCGCAGACGCTTACCTTCCAACAACTTCAGCAGCGCCTCGGCGAGCGCAGGATAGGGCGTAAATTCGCTGTTATTGAGCCATTGCCTGAGATCCGCTTCCGGAACGCTAAAATCGATACCGATCGTGCGCATTGCCATGAGCTTATCGCTCGGCAGCGTTGGTAGCGCAAGAGTAGGGGGCTGTCCTGTCATGCCAATCTGTAGCTTGGTTTGCACATCAAAAAATATCGAAACATCACCTTCATCGACATCACCGTCATCATCCAAATGCGCTATCCGGATTACATTTTCCCCGGCTTGTTGAATAGTCAGGGAACGAGTACCAAGGTCTTCCCATCCTGGATCAATGCCACCATCATGCTCCTCAGCTTTACATTCAATGGTAACCGGTAGACTTCCTTCCTGTGTTAGCGCCTTGTCGATTACTGGTTCGTCGAGGTCGTCAGCCTCTACGTTATTTAACAGGATTGTGCCTGGCTGGTTACCAAGACGACAGGTAATTCTCCAATCGCAAATACCGCCTTCGTTGCAGTTATGGACACGCATTTTTGTGAAGCGAACTTCAATAATGTGGCGAGTTGTATGCCCTCCTAGTTGCCCGCCTGTATCTGGGGGAGGAGGGGATCCCGCAACGTTGTATGGGCGCTGACCTCTTATGTTACCGGCCGGGGCGTAGTTGCAAACCCAGATCACGTAGGTTCGACCATCGTTAGTAGTTCTTACTGCCCGGCCGCAGCCGAGCCGCTCTGTGCTGCTCCAAACCAGTTGCGTGTAATGGCCGCACTCCTTTCCTTCTGCACATTTGTTTAATTTGTAGTTGTAATCGATCTTCTCACTCTCCCATCTATCAACGGCCCTGCCGGAAGATTGGTCAGGTGTGCCGGTCGACCACTCCAAACTGAGATTTTCGCCCAATCTGAGATCGGCGATGTGTTTGCAGTGCTGAATCTCTGCCGGCTTGGTGTAGTGATCGGGGTGGTCGCAGTGATGACTCTCCGGCGGGTTTTGAGTGATGAGATAGTCTGCATACTCCTGGGCTATCGCCGCTACGGCAGGATCCCAAGTGAGGTCGGGGATACTTACCATGCCACCAGTTTCCGATAACCATCCCCATCCGAGATCAGCAGGCAGTTCTTGGCGACGAGCCTCGTCCCTTACGACGCCCCGGCGGACGGTATTATGCGCGTCCAGCATTGCGGCAATCTCAGTATCGCTGAGCGGCGCCGCCGAGACAACGGTGCTGCTGCACAGCGCTACCAGAAGCGGGATAACCAATACCTGTAGTTTTGGTCTTGCCATGGTCTTCTCCTTTTTTCGTGTAATGCGACTAGAATTTCTATTGAAGATTAGAATTAGGTAATTTTTCTTGAATCTTTTCTCTGCTAAATAACAATTCAAACTATTATTTTCTGCTCGGGCTCACCAAATACCGTGATATCCGTGGCAATATTAAGAGGATTTCCCCAGTCAATTTGCATCAAGAATTCGACACCACTCGTTATCGAATCACCGGGGTTAGGGCCATGCGGTCTAAAATTTTTCACCCAGATGGGAGCCAAGCCACGATGTCATATCACACCCTCAACATCAAAGATACCCCGGAAAGATACATTCACACGCCCAGATGTGCATGATCGAGATTTACAGTTCAAGGTAGAATATCCACTGTTAATTCCATTTCCAAATCAAAAATGACGCGAAGGCTAGCCGCAGACAGTGTAAAAATCATACGGCAAGGTGAAGCCGATAAAGTCAGTTTTGATTTAAAAATGGAATAAGATGCCTACTTCATCTTATGCCTCCTCTGAGATACGATTACTTATATATCAATCAGAATTTCGAGGGTCTTGAGTGATTTAGTGCTTGATTCCAATTTTCTGATTGACACATGAAGCAAAGCAGAGGTTGAGGTTTAAATCAAAGGACAACTTTGCTAATTAGAGATGCTAAGGAATAATAAATAAGTTGACAATAATTCAAATGCATACAAGTCTCATCTCTCAATTCAAAGAGCATTAAAAAGTAATACCAAAGATTAATTCATTTCTTCTGTACGGATTTGGTTCAAGTGGTCGAGATTGTCTGCTGCTAGCTTTAATAGCTTGTATTGATTTTGGTTCCTTACTCCTGCATATCCCAAGTGATTTTTGACGAATAATTGATGTATTTCTTCCTCGCCAATGAATATTAATCTGCGTTAGAGTTGAATACCTTTACCTTTAATAAAATAATAGAAAAGTTGAAAAGCAGACGATAAAAAAGAATGTCATCGTTTATGAAGCTAAAGTAACAAAACCTGATGCCGAAACAATTCATATTATTGTCGAAGAAGACAGCATCTTTGCCGAAATGCGGTATCCGCATAAAATAAAATTCACTAACTAAAATAGTGGTGCAGAAAGCATGTCGAAACGGGTAGCTGACTTTTGATTAAAGGTCATTAAATAAATATCTTCTATTCTTCTATCTCTCGATGAATCTCTTTGTCTTAATTTGGCCACAACGACATATAAAGAGGAAATCTCACTTTTTGATTTAGCAAAACTACTAAGCGGTGCTATTTGTGAAGCTGATATGGGAACAAAGTAATAATATTACCGATGTATGACAGAAGAGGGAAACAGTGTGCTTTTAATTTAAACTGATTATGAAAAAATTAAAATTAGTAGCTATAGCTTTATTTCTGCTTTCATGCAACGCTTACGCATTAAAGATAAGTTTTTCTGCTGGCGAGTGTCTTACTCCTGCCGAAGATGCTATTACACAACCAACGTCAAATAAGATTGAAAGCGCTTATTATTTATCTGAGGATCAAGGAAATGGTTTTTACATACTGGAATTGCATGGGGGATTGCCAAGATTCGTTAATACCAATGATGATATCTGCATTGATCACGAAACCAATATAGGCTATCGATTGTACTTTGATGCACACGGATTCCCTCCTGCCCCAATTCAACTACCTACTCCAATTGATAAAATTCCTGCTACAGGCTATTTCGATGGGAAAAAACTCATCATTTTTAGCAACTCAATCTATACTGACCTTGCCGGGAAGTTTGATTCTAGTACAAATTCGTTAGCAACAAGTAAGTTCATGCCAGTATCTAACACGGTATTTTTCGACTATATTGCAGAATCGAACTCTTTCAGGTTAACCAAAATAATCAGAAATATTGGTTCTATCCATGCAAGCGCATCTCACGAACCGCTATTCCATACATATATCGAATTTGTTGATCCTAGCCCAAATGGAACGAATATAATGATTCCTAAAATGGATATAATCTATAAATTAGAAAACTGATATATTCAAATCCCAGTGACAATGGGTTTCGTTTAGCATTGGAAAAAATGCGGCGCACATATGCTCGCTGAAGCAGCCGTGTTTTTCTAGAATCGTTTCCCTACCCCATTATCTATGGAAAGTAAATTTGCAATTAACTGCAAATGGAGTCTAGCCGGATATTCTGCTTAATCTAGGGAGAGTAAGGAAATAAAAATGTTATGGGAAAGCTGATTATTGTGCATATAAAGAAATGCTTAAGAATTAGTTAATTTCTAGAGTTGCGGGCATTTCTCTTTATCCCCAATATTTGCTGTTAATTGCAAATCGACCATTAGTATACCTTTTCTTTTTATTGAGACAAGTTTACCTAGTGCGGTTGCAAAAAATCTTAGCTTTAAGAAATCTCAGGGTTATTTATAGATAGGTTGATTGAAACAAGCAAAGCATATTTCATAGGGGGTAGCACTTCAAGGTGCTGTTCATTACGAACCAGCACGCCTAACTCAGAGGATGAGAACTATCCTTCTATTAAGTCCGTTGAATGCCCTATTATTTAATTTTAGTAGATACGCCATTAGAGAGAGGCATTTGAGCAAAATGCTCTAACAGCATCCTATGAATGAAAATATAACCCCCACCCACCTTCTGTAGAAATAAGCGGTCTGAGGCATAATTGAGGAATTCAGCATAGCGTAAAGGCATATTACCCCGTCGCCAAAGGAGAAAGCGTAAAGTGAAATGCTGAATGAAAGCTGCACCGCCATTCATCCATCCGCCAATAAGTCCCCCCATTATCATCGTAAAAAACCATGAAGAGATACTTATGAGGAAACCTTCTTTTTCCAGTATTTCTAGATCATGAATGCGATAATTTTGTAAATAGATGTAATAAATAGAGTAAATAATCGCAATTAGGCTGAAAGTTATCAAACCAATAAATACACCTCTTTTACCTGATCTCCAAATACCTTGATTAACTCTTAATCTCGATATCTCTTCAGAATAAATCGGCCCACCTATTAATGAGCGAGAAATTCCAATTAAAATTGCATATTCTAATGATATTTTAAAAATCAAAACTAAGGAAAATTCTTCTTTTTGAGTGGTTATATTCGCAAACAATCCCACAAAAAATAAAAGTATTAATGCATAAGTCGCCCATCGTAGTCCATTCCTAACCGGTGCTTTCCAAGACCAGTTGAAGGTTTCAGCGAGTTTTATTTCATTGGCTGAACTCCGCCATCCTGCGATTACTGCAACAAATAATCCATAAGCCATAAATTTAGCATAAGAGATCATAGCATTTTTAAAAAGAGGCATAGGCTCACTGATAGCACAAAGAAACTGCTTCATGCAAAATACTCCAATTATTGTCCCGGTAATTAAACCTGTTAATGCCGTTATCAGCAAAAAAATTAAAGCAACAGAAAACCTATAAAATAGAATTGACTTAGAAAGCCAGGTTGGCTTGATTTTCTCCATTAAGAATACTGTTTGAGATTCTTTTTGCATCCTCTGAGCCAGCCAACCTAGCCACTTTTTTGTGTGTGCCGGCGGATATTGATGAACAGTCCCTGGCTTTTTAAAAATTATCTCCTTATTGAACATCTCTTCTATGTAAGTATCGAATATATCTTTGCGACGTTCCTCTAGTGAACCTGTCCTTGCAATATCGGCAGCCTTTTTGTTTTTATAGGCCAAGCTCACAATAGAAAGTAAAAGTGGAGTTTTAATAATCTCTCGAAGAGTTTCATCCTCTTCTAGTAACATCTGTACGCCTTGTAACTGCTCCCCCGCCTCAGTTAAATATTGTGTAATCTGATCCTCACTAATGGGTTGAAGACAAATAGCGCCTCTTAACCTCAGGCGGTTGGTAAGCGCCTCGTACTCTCTACGCCGACAACAAACAACCAACTCGGTCATTCCGTACTCTTGCATAAATTGGTTGATTGCTCTAACACAATCTTCTCTGAATTCGGCCTTTACTTCATCCAAGCCATCGAACAATAACAGCAATTCCTGGTTTTTAATCCACCCCTCCACTGTGGATTTTGAAACTTGATATAGATTTTTAAATTCTTGGGTTAACCATCTCTGTATCGTCAAATCTTGGCTATACCAAGATGATAGGTTAAACACCACTGGAATTGGTAGATTCGTATCACTCTCGGCACGGCTAATCCAATTTTTAGCTAATCTTAGTAAAGCTATTGTCTTACCAGCGCCAGGTTCTCCTGATATCAAAAGGGTTCTGCCTTTTCCCATCTGGTTAAAAACATCTGTCGCTTCCGTTCCTAGTGGCAGTGTTTGTATTGGGGCTTGAAGGCCTATAAATGGATGCTCAACTGCTGATGGGCGGTCTTCCAGGACCAACTCAATCAATGCATTGGTGTAGAGAGCTCTTTCTAGAACCCCCTTGATCCAATATTCCTTGACCTTATTGAGTAAAACCTCACGATAATGTAATTGATCATAAGTAAATTGCTTTCCAGCAGCTTCCTTATTATTGGAAAACGATGCGATCCATTTGTCAGTAATCCAGCGATGCAGATCTGCTGTAATCCGAGCAGCTAATTCATGTGGCTCACAGAAGGTCGTGACCGTATGACGGCCAGTTAATTCTTTTTTTAAGGCGGATAATCGTTCAGCATTTAGTGAATCTTTCTCATGCCACTCGTCAGGAATTGCCTCTATCTCCTTAAAATAGATAAAGCAGGGTAGGTTTTTTTTCAGTGCTTGGCGGTATTCAGCCTCAGTAATGCCTGACCCATAGCGTCCAGCAAAAATACCAATATAGATGTCGCTGATGTCTACTTCTTGCAATGATACTTCACGTGTTGTTTCTTCTCGACTGCCGAAATATTCCATACCATTCAGCTTAGTTTCACGCATCCTTTGTAAAACTTCTTCTACCGCTTTTCGCTCTGGCTTTAAGTCCTGCCAAGTTGAGCTAATGAATACATGGTATGTTTCAACTACAGGCAATGGAGGTTTCCTCGAAAAAATATTTTCAGATTGGAATACTCAGCTAGTTTTCTAACTTTAAAAGTTATAGGACGAATTCCGTCCAAGTTGAATCATTCAACCTAGAGTTTATAAGAATCATAGCCGGATTCATATTCTATGTATTGAATGATCTGTTGAAAAGAAGGAAATCTTGTGATTATTAAAAGTTTAATTTATAGCAATAGATAAAACGTCATGCCCACAGTTTGGAGTGTATGTTCGCTGAGGCAGTAATAATTTTCATATTAGCACCATCTTCCCTATACCCAGCTGTATATGGCAAGCACAAATTTGCAATTAACTGCAAAATGGCTCTAGCCAGATATTCTGCTTAATCTAGAAAAGGTATGGGAATGTAAATTTTTCTAGGTAAGCTAATTATCATGGAAACAAAAATTGCTTGCTTAATAATTTATTAATTGAGAGAGTTGGGATATTATTCCCTATCCCCAATTTTTTTGGCAGTTCTTAATTTGCAATTAACTGCAATTCACCCAATTGCGTACTTTCTAGTTTATTGAGGAAAATTTTTCCTAGTGAAACTAATTGTAAAGAACTTTAGCAAATTAAAGCATTGTAAGCATATTGTATATAGAGGAAAATGCTCTCCTCTATACCTCTATAACTTCTAGACCATCTAGGCAATAAAACTTATCTTCTAACCATGGATCATCTGGATTTACCCTGCCATAGTAGTTATATTGATTACAGACTGCATACATTCGATCCCACATTCCAGCATAGCGAATATCGTTGCCTGTACAATGTACACCGTCACAGCACCATCCTGGAATAATGTGTGGTTCTGTAGCAGTTATCTTGTCGATCAGAGTATTTACTTCTGTTTGGGTAACAGTTTCGAGTGCATCGGTTACTGGCGAGTTACCTCCGGTAAGAAACCATGCAGCTTGGCAGAGAAAGTTATTATCATTTTTCAGTGATCTCTCATGTCGAAGATAGATGTGCTGTATCAGCCGTCTAGCTGATCGGCAATCATTAGCTATAGCTAAATCACCTAATTTGTGCGCCATGGTTGAAATAGTAGGAGCAGATTCTTGGTTCTGTAATACCCATCGTAGAGCATCCACTTTTTCTTGATTATCTATTGCTTTTTCTAAACCTGATAAGCAGTCATCTATAGTGTAAGCTGAGCGATCATAAAGTATCTTTCTGGTTGCTAACATTCCACTGTATATATAGTCATGGCCGCCGGTATCAGGATGCCACCAATTGGGTATCTTGCATATCCGAATCAATTCAGCCATGACGCTGGAAAAATCCACATCCTTAGAAAGCAGTTTTGCATAACTGTCAGATAGCTTCTCCATAACTGCTATTGAGTGGCCGTCTTCTGCTGATCCAATCAATAATCTCCTGACAATACGAAACTGAGTGCCATTCAGTTTTTGTCTAAAAGACCAACAGTAAGTTAACCAATAAGCTGCTTCATCCAAATTTCGCAATCTGATTCCTTTGACTAAACCAGAGAGAGCCTGATAGAAATTTGGTCTGACCGATAGTTTCACTTCTTTTTTGGGGTAACACCCAACAGCTTTTAAATGATTACACCAACCTTCAGAAATGAAATTGTGACAGGTACATGTATTTAGATTACGGTCTACTTTATACGGAGAAAGCTCACCTGATGGAAATATTATCAGGCAGGTGGAGCTGAGATTATTATTCATATAACTCCTTGTTTATCAAGAGCAAAATCTATTTTAACACATTGATAAACAAGAATTATTTTAAAGCTATGTTTATTTTTAACTCTATCTTCTCAAGATTTTTGGATGCATAATTAGCCCAAAAGGATCATAACTATTACTCTTAAATTCCCCAGAGTTGAAATCTGTTATATCGCTTAAGAACGCTACTGATTTAGGTGTTTTGAAAAATCCATGGTATCACCAGTCAGGTGAGACTTTAGTGTAGTAATCAAGTCTGCTGAAAGCGTTGCCACACCTTGTTTCCAGTTTATTTACTGTAACTGAGGAGCAGATTAAATTTTTGGCCGACAACAGCTGATAGTATCAGGTGCAGCTATTTAGGTAGATGGGATGTGATCGACGTTAACGTTAAGAGAGTAAGCTTGCAATACGCTCGGCTAGTGATTTGCAATCAATTGCAATGAAGTTAATAGAGTAGGGATTCTCCCCTTGTTTCATTAAAATTTTGATATTGCAATTAATTGCAAAAGCAATACCCTTCGATATTTCACACCCTCTGCTTAAAAGGTTATGTTTTACTCCAGTATCATGAGTTTGTTGAGATGCACTAAATACCAGCACCATTAAAAGGGATAGACACGTCACCTTTTTGCTCAAACGGGATGCTGCCCAAACCATCCACAAAGAGTTGCCCAGAGATTCGGTAGTCTATTTTGTCAGAGCTGGATTTCTCTAATTGGCTTAATTGCTGCCATAGCATTCCAAGGGAGCTGGTCGCTTTTACCTCCATCACCGCTTCACTCATGCGGGGCACGGTAACGGCCTTATCGGAAAGACCCTTGGCAAACTTCGTTCCGTTGAGTTCAAGATCAACGGTCATGCCATTGATACGCAGGGCTACGTCATTGGGATTTTGGATGCGTAGCTGGAGGTTAAACCGCTGCTCCAGGAGGCCAAGTTCCACAAGCTCGATATTAGCCAGGGTGATTTCGGGTTTTTGCTTGATTGCCCCCAGTTGAGTACAGGCAACTACTAAAGCAACCATACCTAGAAACAGCATTAGAACAATGCGTGGCATACTCCCTCCAAATAGAGAATCGTGTTTAGGCTATAAATATAGGTTAATCGCATGCCCGCAGTTTGGAGTATATGCTCACTGGAGCAGTAATAATATCCATGCTAACCCCATCTCCCCTATCCCCATCCATATTTATCAAACACAAATTTGCAATTAACTGCAATTCCAAGTAGTCATTTTTTGCCATTAATTGGAAAATCATTAGGGTATGTTGACATTTCACATTCGTAACTATAAATGTCCACAAGCCATGGAGAGCACGCTTTTGTAATCTCTCTCAAGCTTGTCATACCGGGTTGACTCTGCTTAATACTGCTTTAATGTGTCAAAGGCCTACTCTACCAAATACCGATAGCTACTATATAAGCTCCAATCCTTGTCTGCATTGCCTTTTACCCGATTTCCCTTCCTTAATATCACAGCTTTAGCTCCCTTCTTCATTATTTGACAAATTATAATTCTCAGCCCCCCAAATAAATCTTTGAGTTATTCTTGGCAGATTTTACTGATGGCCTGCAGATCCTTGATCTATTGCTCCTGTACTAATACTGATGTGTCTTGGCATTGCTGCCTTCAATAAATTTCCACTCCCGATCAGTATCAATGATCAGTGCTTGGAAAATCCTGATCCACTTGCACCTTAATGACTAGGCATGGAATGTTTTGTAGATATCATTCCAATCTCCAAAATCCTCAAATAAGTCACCCCATGGGCAAACAATTAGCAGGCGGTAAGCACACCTTCTGCTATTATTCGCAAATTGTGCTTGTTATAAATCGCTTCCTGAAGCAGGATCTTCTCCAGCTTCGACCGGAACTCACCATTGAGCATCAATCGCGCCATCGCAAACTCGTTTTGTTGATGGTGTGGAAACTTCAATGTAGCGAGCTTGTTTCTTTCCATTAAATGCTTATCTCAAAACGTCAGCGGACCCTAGCAGAGCTCTGTAAATTTTTATAGTTCCTTGAGTATTTTATCTAGTTCATCCAAAATAACCTGACTACCATAACTCTCTTCCTCTGCTAGCCAAGTCCAATTACTGTCATAAGCCTCGTAAACAGCAGTCAAATTTAAGAGCTTGTCACGTTTTTGTTTATTACTTAGATTTGTGTTTAGGAACCATCCATTGGATAGCTTATGATAACAATTTGAATCTTTAGCTCGATTTGGATCACGGGGAAAAAGTTCTGCTGGATTTCTCGCGAGGTAACGCGCCCCATGAGAACCACGTATGAACATTGAATTTAATACATAATCATCAATGTCTTTATCTGGCTTGTTATTGAGTATTTTTTCAACGAGCCAAATATACGCTTGCTTTGCTGATGGAAAAGACTTTGATTGATCAGCGAAGGTTACATTTATAGTAAGCTGATCATTCTGCATGCTGCTTAATTTGCTTATGCATGAAACATTCCAGTTAGGGTACCTTTCATCAAGAATATCGGCTATTTCATCTGCGAAATCTTTATCGTTTTCGTTATTGGCATTTTTATATGCATGTATAAGCTCTTGACATGAAGTTCCTTGTCGTCGATAAAGCGCTAATAAACGAGTTTGTCTTGCTGTAGATATTTCTGACATTCTAGTCTCCTTAATGCTTGATCCGCTTGTAACGTTTACCTGCAGTAACCAGTACTCCTTCATCGCTGACTACAATATACGCATTTAGCCATTCATTCATACGTCGGATAACTTGTCGGCCCACGGCTCGTTCTAGATCCCGGCGCGTACTACGCGTGAAAGTAAAGATAGTGCCGCCCTGATGATCATGAATTTCATCACCAAAATCTCTAAGCCATTCAATGACCAAGTTCGGAATACCTCTCTGCTGACAACGAACCGCGGCATGAATAGATTTATGCATTTCCTTGTTCCTTTTCTGATTTAGTAGCAGCTTCCCCATTCAGCTTTTACTTTTCTACAGATGTTTCAAGAAACTCATCCAATTCTGCTAATATTTTTTCACCCTCATCTTCAGATGCTCTACGAATCTCGTCTGCAAGAAACCATTCTTTATCTCCGGGTCTTCTGATCCAAAGATATTTCCATGCGTTTCGATTCATACCAGCTATAGCATTGGCTAAGGCGCTGGGGGAAATAGATTTACCTTGATATATTATTTCGTCACCTTCAACTTTCGCATAATGGTACTCCTCCCTGTATCGCATACGGATTTCTGTACCATGACACAAGAAGAGCGAGTTATCTTTGTATTTCCAGGTATAACCGCGAGATTCTGTGCTATAGATTTCAGGCATGAGGTCTTCTGGCTTCCAACCTGCGTTATCCATCCAGTAATAAATTGCATCTTCAACTACCACTACAGGGTCACGATTACTACCCACTTCTCGTAAAAAATTTATTAGCTTGATAAATGTGTTAGTAGGTATTGGAACTGCTATTTCTGTTTTCATTTATACATCTCCTCTTATATAAATAGAATACAGAATGAGAATAGCATTGTAAAGCACAAATAAGATTAAATTAGTATATAAAAGTATTATTAAGCAAATATGGAGATATATTTTGATGAAAGCACAAGAATTCGAGCTCGATAAATTCACCTCGGACGGTATCCCTTATGGAATAAGCCTCAAGGCAGTTGTTGACGCTATGTACGAAGCAAATAGCAATTCAGCGGAATTCTATTATTCTGCAGAATGTGCGTTAGATGACATTACGCTGCTTATTAATAGTCTTATTGTAGCTCTAGTGGAGTTATTGATTTCTTCTTGGCGGGAATGACGAGCGGAGTTCTTCTTTGCGCTAGATATTCTCTTAACGCCATGCTGTCATATTCTTCGATGACATAATGGTAGCAAGACAAGCTTGTTTGGTTTGTGCTCGGTTGCCTGGCCAAGGATTCTGCTTCATTGCTCTCAGTTCAATGCAGCTAGCTACTACAGCAACTATGCCTATAAATAGCATTAGAGCAATACGCTTCATGTCCCTACGAGCAAGGCATGGCCTTAAGGAAATAAAAACAGACTAATCATCATGCCTACAGTTATAAGCATATGTCAGATGGGGCAGCGATATGTTGTATGGCAGTACTATCTTTTCTTATCTACCGAATGCTTATGCCATTTGTCAAAATGCAATTAACTGCAATTCCAGTATCTGAGAGCCAGTAAATATTCTCATTAAATTAAAGAAAGCTATTTTTTGCAATTAATTGCAATGGATATAGCAGCTAGTCAATATGAGACAAGGCTGTATTCAAGAGTTATCGGATGTCCCACCGATACTTATTATAGAAATAGCCTGGCTCTGACTTGGGCATTCTATAGGATTGCCATTTTGGTCATAACTCCAGCCAGTGTCATTAAACCGTTTACTTAAATCAAAATCAGCTATTTTATGCTTTAACATTTTCTCTAAGGCACCATTAACAGATGCCATAGCGCCTAACACTCCCAGAGCTGCTTTGATGCGTACCGAGCTGGGTTCTGTCAGATCACACATAGCTTCTTGCAGGGTCTCTATTGCTGTTATAGTTGCACCATTCATTTTCTTTGCTATTTCCTCTAACCCAGAGGATGCAATTAAGTTCAGCTTCGAATTGAATTCTGGAAGCTTTTGCCACCTGTAGAGGGTCATAGTAGTAATCTCCAGTTTCGCGGCAACCTCACATGCTGGAGTACCTATAGCGAGTAATTGGAGAGCAGTAACTTGCTTAGGTTTTAATGGCTTATTGTTTTTCATAAATCCCCAACAAAATATAACATGTTATAACAATCGGTGGGATATCGTTATATAAATCTCCCCAGCATAATCTAATATCCCTTCCAATCACGATATACACATCCTCAGAAAATTATCGATTGCATAATTCAGTTCACTTACATTGCATTTAATTGCACAGCTTCCTAATTTGCTGGATGATAAAAATAAGTTACCTTTCACTCTAAATCACATGTTTTTTAATTAGTTAAGTAGCTCAAAACCCTAAGGGGGTTTTGAGCTTAACTACTTTCGCTTTAAAACTAATTAAGTACTTAATCATATTTATCTTACTGATTATAAATAACATATTATCTCTATTAGGCTGTGGTATTAAGGTACTTAATTTTTATTATTAAGTGGGATATTAAGCTATAAAAATTGGCTGAGGTCTGGATAGTATTTATCAATTTTAACTTTCCCTTCCTTGGTTAAAGAAAGATTGTCTTTTTCAAGCAAACCCTTATTCTTAGCAGTCTTGAGTTGCTGAGATACTGCTGATGCTGAAATTTTGAGTATCTTTGAAATCTCAGCCTGAGATTTAGGTTTGCAATCTCGTATGATACGTAATGTCTCATAATATGCGGGAAAAACCTCAGAACCTTCGGATAACCACTCTAGATACCCTTTTTCATTTTGGATTAGTTCTACTTTTAAGCTATCAGGTGCTGGCCGTATACCACGCAACTTAACAAATTCAATATTAAATGCTGCACCAGCCTCAGGATTTCTAATTGACTTCTCTGCCTCTATTAGCTTGATTGATGTATCGAGAAAATCTTCCCTTCTGGAGCCACCGCGCTGGTCTCCATTCTTCCCTGCATGATGTATGACAACTACTGCATATCCTTGACTCCGTAATTTGAGTAACCAATGTAGCATGGTATCCATGTCGCTATTGCCATTTTCATCCAACCCGGCAGTCATACTAGACAGATTATCGATAATAATGATTTCAGGTGCTCGGTTAGAGCTTTTCAGATCATCAAGAAAGTCATCGATTTTTTGAAGATCAAATTCGTCATTTAGGTTTAAAGATAGGCCGTTTCTCCACAAATGTTCACTTGGCAGGATATCCAATAATTGCGGGCACTCATCTCGACAAAGATTTTTAATCCGGTACTGTAACGAAGCAAGTGGCATTTCACCATCTATAAAAAGAACCCTTCTAGCCTTTGGTACATCCCATAAAAAAAATGACTTCCCTAATGAAATAGAAATTGCGAGCTCCAATGTGAACCAAGTCTTGCCTATATCCCGTTTAGCGAAAATCATTATAAGAGACTGAACAGTAATAAATGGATAAACCACATAATCTAATTCAGGTAAGTTAAGTTCAACAAGCTCATCAGCAGACATTAAAAAATTTATAAGTGGCTTATTCTCCTTTTTCGACGGTTCTACTTCAGGATTAATCGTCGGTAGATTATTAATATCATCAAAACATGCGTCTGCTTTTTGTACTAGCCAGTCAACAGCATCTCCCGCTTTAGGAAGATTTAACTTAGCAACATCAATTACTTGGATATTGCAGTTTAGTGTAGCAAGAATATTCGCTACATCTTTTGCGTAACTATATCCTGCAAGATCATTATCTGGCCAGAGCACGATTTCACGACCAACCAGTGGGCTCCAGTCAGCCTTGTTTGCAGATGTCGATGCTCCGCTGGTCGTGGCGATATTTAGTTTATATACTTTGAGTCTTTGGAAAAATTTATTAAGTTGATCGGCGGCCCATTCACCCTCACATATCCAGATTTTAGCTTTTGGGTTGGAGGAAACAATTGATAGGTTATATATTGGTTTTAAATCATTAAAAAATTTCGGCTCCCCCCAAATCCATAGGGAGTTGTTGTGATAAAGTGGCCTTATCCGTTTTTCTTTCGTATCAGGATTTTTTAAACGAATTTTTAAAAAAATTATGTTTCCATCTTTATCGGTGTACCGATGAATTGCCTCAACCTTATAACCTTCATTTAACAAATTTTGACATACTGGGTGCTGCTCAATTTCCAATTGTATTTTCTGATGTATTGACGTAGAAGAGGATGATGTTTTGTGTTCTAACATATAGACGGACATTTCATCTCCTCCCTTTTATTCTTTTAAGCTGAAGCACCGACTCTCTAAATCCAAGGCCATATCGCAGACGGTGAAAATCTATTACATCGCCTCCTTTTGCTCCACAAGCATGACAGAAGAAGCCACCATTTTTTAGATTTATGGAAAGACTTGGATTTTTATCATCATGAAAACAACATCTTACATTAATCCAGTCGGTATAAGATATAATGCTGGCAAACTCTTGCTTATAATAAAAAATAGGCGAGGGTAATTGTTCCCGAAGAATACAGCTTTGATGTGTGGTAGCAATTGATTTAAAATTGCTCTTACTTAGTGAAGTTGAAAGAGCCGCCTTGGCTTGGATTCTAACTGCTTTTTTTTTGTTGATCCTCATTCCTTTCCTTCTCTGCTATATTTGCTATAAATTCAACTGAGTTATTTACTGTGAATCGATTGGCGACTCAATTAATTAACATTCTATTTTTTCATCCTAATTAATTTAATCACTCAGCAACTGAATGTGAGATATATGCATCAAGATCAGCGATTCGGTAGCGTACAAGGCGCCCAACTTTAATATAGGGCAATGCCTGAGTCTTTTCGCTGGCCCATTTAGCAAGCGTAGCAGGGCTAACTCCAAGATATTCTGCGGCTTCTTGTCGAGTCAGAAGTGGGGAAGTATTAGGTGTTTTTGGTATTAACATAGCGTCTCCTATCTATTTTTGGAAAACGCCATAATATTTGATACATTAATTAAAAATTGGCAGAATAATTTTTAATTTTATTCAAATTTTGTGCCGGAATTTTTCTTAAATCTACTTGCGAGGATGTTCTTAACTCTGGTTCTGTCCCAATTCTGATCAAGTAAAATAGAAATCAGCTGAGCAAGAAAGGTATCGCTTTTTATTTTTAAAATACTCTCTGATAAAAAATCTGCTAGCCCGTATACTAAAGCTGTATTTATATTGCCACTCGTATTAAGCTGGCTGGAGTAACTGGTAGGAAGACCGTCCCAGTTATATAGAGGAGTTTTCGCGAATTCTCTGAGATCATCTGCTAATAAGGGAAGCATATGAGCAAGTGAAGCACGCCTGCTTGCATACTCTGAATCAATAGATTTTAGGGCTTTTCTTGTTTCTTTTTTGAGATCGACCTCTTTAGGGGAAATATTCCTCGCAACGGGTGGTAAACAGCGTCGCATATATAAAATGGTGTTACTAAATTTTGCAGGAATGCCAATATCTACAATCTGATCTTCATCCGCCTCTTCTTTAACCCCATGCGAGAGAGGGAGTTTCACATTCCCACCAATAAAAAGGCTAATCTCATCAAGACTATCAGCCATTGCCGAACACTTTCTTTGAAATTCCTGCTGATCAACACGCTCAATCCGCAGAATCGCATAAGTCAGATTAGCTATATCCGTAAAGAAAACATTAAGCTGACCCTTTTTCAGAGTTGAAAGTTTTTTGTTAAAGCATTTATACGTAGCTTTTTGTGTATCTTTTTCGAGGGCTGAACGCAAACGGCCCAATAATTCTTGTCTGGATAGATCTTTTGCTGCCATAGACATGCCATTCCCGCGATCAATATCAGTATTTGCCAACTAGAAAACTAACTGTACAAATTAATATCAAGAGAGTAAATTAAAGCAACTTGACTTGGTAGGATGTCCCAGAGTAAGTAAGTGTTACCCCTGTGTTACCCCAAGTTGAAATGAAAAAGCCCTAGCGAATGCTAAGGCCTTGATATTGTTGGTTGCGGGGGCAGGATTTGAACCTACGACCTTCGGGTTATGAGCCCGACGAGCTGCCAGACTGCTCCACCCCGCGCCAGAACTGAATAGATTAGCAAATAATGCCTGTACCGTCAAATCATAATATTTCATTATTCGTTTGATAAGGCAATGATTAGATCAACACCATAGCCCTTAGAATGATGCTCATATCTCTTATTACTCAAGTTTCAAAGTTCAAAATCGAATAGAATTTCACTGATCAGCCCTATCCAAAGCTTAGCGCTGCAAGGTAAGATGATCTAATTGCTGAGCTTGTACAAAAAAACTGATTTATGTATGTTTCAATTGCTTCCATGATCTGTTCAACGGTGCAGCCAAGTTGGCGTTCAATGCCTGACAGACCCTCATGGACCAATGCACGAAATAGTAGCCATAGTTGTTTTGCGAAACTCAAGTTTGTTAACCCCTCGATCAATTTGTCCCTCACAGCGCTTACATGCAATCCACTGCCTGCTTGCTTAGCGAAGACTAACATGCAAAAGCATATGGCAGCCAGATGGATCGATGCAATATGAGAGGAAAAACTACTGGTCTGCTCCTTCAACAGACCAAGGTGGCGTTTGCTTTCCTTGAAGTAAACCTCAATATCCCACCGTAACGCATAGATTTCCACCATACGGCTTGCTTCCATTGTGGTATCCGTAGTAGTGATAAACAATGCCCAATCATGTTTACCAAGTGTTGCTGCATGATCTCCTGTGGTTCCTTTAACAAAGAGCAGCCG
>NZ_FOUB01000084.1 GCF_900114745.1 Nitrosomonas communis
GGTGCTGGCTATAACTTGCGCAAGATTCTGGGCCACTTGGCGCTTTTATGTGCTCGCTCCGGCATCAATCCTAATCGGTTATTGATGACCAATAGCCCTAACCTACAACTCAGCGATTGAAGAAACGGGGTTTTTCAGGGACAACTATTTATTTTGACTTCTGCCATCTCTATGAGCTGTCTTGCTCAATGGCTTTGCAATATCAAAATCATCTGTATTGGTGTTGGATCTCGAAAAATTCAGAGCTTTAAACAACATGAGACCAGAACAAAAAAGGTTAATGCAGCATATAATTACTATATAAGGAAATATTTTTTGTGAACATCGGCGTATTGTAATGAAATAGGGATTTTTACAGTTGAATTATGCTCAATTCAAGTTTACGACTTTCTTCAATGATCACGTTAGCTGAGCAAAGTTATGCTAGTAGCTTCGCTACAGACTCTGCCAAATTTGTGTGAGTTTTTTCTTCTGCCGAGCAACTACGGCAAGTAACACGGCAAATATCTTATACCGATCTCTTTACATTACGTTTCTAACTGTGCTTCTCTGTCATCATCGTTCATCCAGAGTTGTGGTTAACGATGAACCAAAACTATCTTTTAGGCAATCAAGCCATTTTGGCTGACTTGAGCTGATGCGATACAAGAGCAGAAAAAAGCACAGTACGACAATAGCAGATAAATCGTACGTAATTTCTCAGAACACAAATATATAAAAAAACCTCGGACTATCCGAGGTTCTTTATTTTCCAGATCAATTTTATAATGGCCTGATATTGGCTGCTTGTTTACCTTTAGGTCCGGTAGTCACTTCGAAAGCGACACGTTGAGCCTCTTTCAGAGATTTGAAGCCGTTACTATTAATAGCAGAAAAGTGTGCAAACAAATCCTCTCCACCATCATCTGGAGTAATAAAGCCATAACCTTTAGCATCATTGAACCATTTAACTGTACCTATTGCCATTTTATTTCCTTGAAAATTAATTGAATCATATAGTGATCAGTATTTATAACTGATGTGTTGTTAGGATATCGAGAAAAGTAGATAAAAAAAATACGTGTAAGCACGTAGTAAGCTATTAAATAAATATTCTCTTTATAAATAAACCGACCTTTTCCTTGGGTGTAGGGGATATGATTGCTGAGGCTGACGGTTCGACACCCAAGGGCGCGCGCCGCCGGGCGTCACGTCACAGGCTAGCCGAGCATACCTTCTGCTAGCTTAATCATTCACGCAAACTTAGGTTGTTTAATGTGAATCAAGAGCTAATTCGTAAAAAGTATATAAAAAAACCTCGGATAGTCCGAGGTTCTTTGTTTTTCAGATCAATTTTATAATGACCTGATATTGGCTGCTTGTTTACCTTTAGGTCCGGTAGTCACTTCGAAAGCGACACGTTGAGCCTCTTTCAGAGATTTGAAGCCGTTACTATTAATAGCAGAAAAGTGTGCAAACAAATCCTCTCCACCATCATCTGGAGTAATAAAGCCATAACCTTTAGCATCATTGAACCATTTAACTGTACCTATTGCCATTTTATTTCCTTGAAAATTAATTGAATCATATAGTGATCAGTATTTATAACTGATGTGTTGTTAGGATATCGAGAAAAGTAGATAAAAAAAATACGTGTGAGCACGTAGTAAGCTATTAAATAAATATTCTCTTTATGAATGAACTGACCTTTTCCTTGGATGTAGGGGATATGATTGCTGAGTCTGATGGTTCGACACCCAATGGCGCGCCCCGTCGGGCGTCACGTCACTGGCTAGCCGAGCATGCCTTCTGCTGGCTTAATCATTCACGCAGACTTAGTAAGGTTTATAAGAACGAACTTTACTGGCACATTCAATGCCTGTCTTTTCTTCAATCCAGGCAAATAATGCTTCAATCGGTGTCGAACGCAAAAAACTGCTGTAGACAACCATTGGTCCTGTGGCTCTGGACAGTGCTGCCCTTTTTGTTTTTTAACCAGTGTCAAGACAGTCAGATTCCGAGCTTGTCTGGCGTCTTGGGCGTTGGGCTGTTGATAAGCTTTATTGCTATACAGCTCATTGCTGTGTAATTGTGGCCGAATCTGATCAAATATTATGGCATCATAGTCATTGGTGCCGGTAACGCCGATGTACGCACGGATCGGCAATGAGGAGGGGAGCAAAGGCTTACGCGGACTCAGCATATCGCATCAATGCACAGAAAGAGGTCTGATGGCTTCAAGATACGCAAGTCAGATTCACGAAAAGGATGCTCGCAATCATTCACTTATGAATGTACAAAATTTAGCAGCAAAGAAAAATCACGGGTGCGTGCGTGAGTCGAGCATGTATTTAGTTCGGTGACGAACGAGCTGAACTGGATTACCATTCGTACCTTAGGTCAGGGATGAGCAAAACTACAAAGGAGCTTACTCAATCTCGTTTATAACATCAATCGTGTGGCGATGTTGATTCGCTAACATTCCAATTTTCATAGGATGGTTGTGCTCTCAATAGCTTAAAAGGAACAAAAGAGAGAAGATAACAGCTCGATATTCATTAGGGAAACCAGCATATCTTTTGGTTCAAATGACGTTCTTTATAAACAAACCAATCGCAATCTCTTGCATTGATTCGATTTATGCGAGGCGGAATAACAGGTTCAGCATCTTTTTTAGTGAGCATTTTCATAAAAGCATCGCTATCATAGCCTTTAACACCCGTCAGAGCGGCCGCGCCTTCTGCTGTCAGAGCCAACAAATTCTCAGCTTGCCCGATATCGCTAGCTTGACCGCCAGACAGGATGAAATACAGTGGGTTGCCTAACGCATCGATAACAGAATGAATTTTAGTGGTGAAGCCGCCTTTTGTAGCCCACAGGGCTTCTGCTTGCGCTGAACTTTCTGTTGCGCCAGCAGCACAAGCATGTGCACGAATAATCGTACTATCCATCAGAATTTGTGGTAGGTCGAGATATTGGCTGCAGCCTACATGCATATAAAAATTCCCATTGTTCATCGGTTAGTTCTGCTCTGTTATTCATTCTCACAGAAAATGAATCAGATTCTCGTGGATTATTACGAAATGTCAACAGAACATAGAAGTAAAAAAAATTTTATCCTAGAGGTTATTTCTCTAGATATCTTTTGGAAAGAAAGGTATTTAAAATGGTGGTAACAATTTTTTCTAGGTTCTAGAATTTTTAGATGGAAGACTAAAAAATGAATATCATCATGAAAATTTTTGGTTTAAGTCTGTGGATAATTTTTAATGTAGTAAATGCCGAAAATATACGTATACCAATTAAATCCGGGCCAAATGGAGCTGTAACTTTTGATACTAGTATTATGAGTGACGGAATGCAGGATCGGATGAACTCAGTTGGTGGAGGTTTTTCAAGTACAAGTGGGCACAGGGCACATGCCGCAGTTAATATAGAAAGGGGAGATGGGACAATAAATTACACACGTAAAAATTCGAAAGGGGCTGTAATATTCGATAGTAATTTTTCGAATGACGAAGCGGGCCCTCTGATGAACTCAGCTGGTGGTAGTTTTTCAAGTACAAGTGGGCATGGGGCAAATGCTACAGTCAATATGAAAAGGGGGGATGGGACAATAAATTACACACACAAAAATTTGAAGAGGGCTATAACATTTGATACCACTGTTTCGAATGACGGAACAGGACTTCAAATGAACTCAGTCGGTGGTGGTTATTCGAGTAAAAGTGGACATGGTGTAAGTGCAACAGTTAATACAACAGGAAATGGTGGAGCAATAAATTACATACATACAAATAATAATACGAAAATCAAATTTAGCAGCGGTGTGAGTGTTAACAATGGTCATCATGGTGCAAATATCGGAGTTCAGATTCCCTTCAGTGCTAAATAATTAAATTAGCCTAACCGATCAAGGTAGTTAACAAGGAGCGTTTGTATAAATAAATACCTGAATTGATCCAAGTGTAACAACTAAATTGAATGCTTGATTATCCAGACCGGATTTGACTATTTTGGTGGGTCATCTCCATAAAATTATTTGCTGCATATAAATATTGTCAAATTGCTCTGAGAGATCATGAAAGTCGTTCTCTGAAACATTAAGTGTACGGCAAATGAACGCAACTGGTATATCTGCAGCACAATCCCAGTTATGGCCGTATTTTACTACCCAGATTACCTGCTCATGACTTGAATTTTATTGCTCCTGTTGATACCAAAATCGTTTTTCTTACTCTCATCATAATTGTGCTGACTTTTTCGCTTGAGCGCCTTTTGCCTGATAACAAAAAATGCCTTACTCATTTCCAATTTTTTTATCACTACTTCAAGCAAAAACAGGTGATTGTTTTAGCATTCTGCAGCGTATCTGAGAAAATACCTGGTGTGTCTATAATGAACTTTTAGCGAAAAAGCATTTTTACTTTACCTATACGCTGAGCAAACATCACAGATTTTCTGGCGCATTTATTTTGCTTATTGGGAATCTATAAAAGATAGCTCGGCTGAACTGTAATGCTAGCGCAAATAAGGTGGAATAGGTTCTCCAAAGAACTCGCGCATTAAAAAATTTTCGAGTCCCTCGCTATCTCCTGGGCGTGCAGACAAGACAACGACGCGATTAAGGCGAGGTGATTCCCAGTTAAAGTCTTCCTGATGATACTGACGAATGAGCTGGATCATCCTGCGTATGATTGCACGTTCAATGTCACCGTCCGGCCCCGCTTTCACTTCAATTAATTCCCGCCGCGGATTAATGTCGCCAGTTGTCCAGGCGCGAAACGAGAACTGTGCATAGCGTGGACCAATGTGGATAATCTGAAAAACGCCACTGGTACCAGGTATTTGCAGATTGCGCTTAACTTTCGCCATCCTGATCTCTTCCGCTGAGGGCTGAGGTTTAGTGTTAGTATTTTTGTTGCTCTCAAGCCCATCAAGAATACCGGCTGGCTGACTTTGTTGCATTTTTCTCTGATTAATATACTCCGTTAAATCTGCCGGTGCGGCGGGATCCTTTTTTTGTGGAACCTTAGTTTTGGTTTCTTTCCTGGCTGGTGTGGCTTTTTCCGTTCCAATCGCTTTCTCCTTAACACGGGGCGGCGTGGGGGGAGTGGAAGGCTTGGTGTGTGGAAGTGGTGGCATTACCAGATCTGGTGCTATTTCTGCTTGCTGTACTTGATTCTGGGGTTGTGCCTCGATGCCTTTGCTTGGCGGCGGGACAGGTTCCTGTGGTTGTGCGAGTTCCGGAAGCTCCAGAAATTCCGCTTCGATCGCGTCAGGGATATCAATGCTGACTTTGATTTCGGATTCTGTCAGAAAAAAACCGAACGCCCAGATGATGACTAGCCAAATCAGCAGCGCCAGTGGCAGCGGCCACCAAAGACGAATTTCCCTTGTTCTGGAGCTGTTCATCGCTATGGACATTATCAAACTATTTATTAAGGAATAATTATTTATGCTGAACCGCGATCAGAAAATGCTGCACCCCCGCATTCCGCGCCCGAAGCATCGCCTGAACCACAATGCCTTGTGGTGCTTCATTGTCTGCCGATACGATCAATTTTTGCTTGGCATCATGAAGCAGCGGTTTGAGCGTAGTGGCCAAGGTATCAAGGGTAACGGATTCTTTATTGATAAAAATTTCACTGTTCTTGGTCAGTGTTAAAGTTACCGGTTTTTCGGCACTAAGTTTCTCGGCTTGGCCTTCAGGTAAGTTGACTTGCACAGAATCCAGATTCTGCATGGATAACGAAGCCAACATAAATGTCGCGAGTAGAAAGAACATGACATCAATCATGGGGATAATCTGGATATAACCTTTTCGTGGGGTTCTGGATTTACGTAGTTTCATGGGTATTCTCCTTTTGATCCAGCCGAATATGGTCGATCAGACGTGTACCGAGTCGTTCCATTTCATCCATGGTTTGTGATTGCATGCGCGAGAAATAATTGAATCCAAATAACGCAACCAGCGCGATAATCAGACCAATAACAGTAGCAATGAGCGCTTCGGCAACACCACCTGTCACTGCGGTGGGGTTGACGATGCCTTCACTGCCAATAACTTGAAAGGCGCTCATCATGCCGACAACGGTTCCCACAAGCCCCAGTAGCGGCGCGGCTGTTACGATTGTTTCCAGCGCCCAGAGCCGACGGGCTAATGAATTCTCAATTAGTTGGGCTTCATCTGCTGCACGTGACTCAGTCCACCAGAATGGTTGGTGCCGATTGGAAATCACCACTTCAAAGAAACGCTTGTAATAGTGGCGTTTATCTAGCCCTGACAGGATTTTTTCCAGATCTTCCCACTTGAAACCATAGGTTTCGATGAGATTCAACAAATCATTCGATAGGCGGGCAAAGCGCCAGTAAACAAATGCTTTTTCGAGCATTATCGCCAGCGCGATGACACCCAGCAAAGATAACGGCAGAATAATGATTCCGCCCAGTTTTAACATGATCCAGGCTTGGTTAAGGTGTTCCATTCATAAACTCCAGATTGGGTATGTTTTTATAACTTGTGAATCGAAACAGCCGTTGCCTTGAACTTAAGCTACTAATACCGAACAATCAGAGAGCTTCTGTGCAATGAATGCGAACTTCAAGATATTTCTTCACAAAGTACGCGGCGGCTATTTTTGAGCTTGTATTCTCCATTTTAAGCCAGAAACTGAGAACGTAGGTCAGTAATCTATTGCTGCGAGATGAGTGATCTTTGGCTATGTCTAGGATCAACTTTCCCATTACAACCTTGAGTTCCAGAGTCAATGCTCATTGCCTTTATTTCGATTGGTATTAACTAGGGCTACCCAACATCGGCTATTTTTTTCATTCGTTCCTGATAAAAGTTACTAAGAGTGCAATATTTTTATTGCTAAAAATTTGTAGAAATGGTGGCAATCAATAAGGTCGAAGAATTGCTGCTTTCGTGGCCAGATAACCTCCTTTTAAGACGCTGTGATCGTATTCAAGAGAGAAGTTATGATAAGAAAGTGGTCTGGATTTTCTGTAAACGGTGCTTAATTAGTGCTGAGGTATTCTTTCTTCAAACTGAATGATATATTTATTTAATACAAGCTTTCAACTTGTTACTCGCATGAATCATTTTTTGCTGATAGTAATCAGTGTCAAATAGAATAATTAGAACAATTTAGTTACAGGTTCATCATTGAAAAATACTTCCATTTTCTCTGTTTGTTCATCTGCTTGCAAGCATACATATAAGGCGAGGAACTCTCCTGATATGTATGATTATTTGTTTAAACAGAGAGTTATATGCCGTACGTGACACTCATTACCATTAACCTTATCACAAATAAAAATTTGATAATACAAGATTGCTTTTAATCTATAGATATAATTATAGTTCGTTTCGTAAAAAATAATACACACATGGTTGTATTTTTAAATGTCATACTACTAATGGTATTTGATAAATAAAAATTAATAAAAACTAGTTATGTGTAATATTCTTCAATACATTCTCAGATGTTTTGTTATTTTTATTATTGGGTAATGTAAGCAAGTAAAATTTTTAATATTCGTTTTGTCTGCTAAGTTATAGCTATTAAACTGATTCCAATATACATTTAATAAATTTGAACTAAGGAGATACTTATGGCATTGCGTATTAATGATCAGGCACCTAATTTTCAAGCAGAAACTACACAAGGTAGGATTGATTTTCATGAATGGATTGGAGATCATTGGGTAGTATTATTTTCTCACCCAAAGGATTTCACACCTGTTTGCACAACAGAATTAGGGTATATGGCCAGTATTCAATCTGAATTTGATAAGCGCAATACTAAACTTATCGGGCTTAGTATTGACCCGCTTAATGATCACGAGAAATGGCTGAAAGACGTTGAAGAAGTTGGTGGTTCACGCGTTAGCTATCCTGTTATTGCAGATACTGATCTGCAGGTAGCTAAACTCTATAATATGTTCCCTGCAGATGAAGCAGGTTCAGCAGAAGGACGAACAGCACTTACAAACGCGACCGTTCGTTCGGTATTTATTATTGGTCCCGATAAAAATATCAAGCTTATGATGACTTATCCCATGACAACTGGCCGTAATTTTAATGAAATCTTGCGGGTAATTGATTCAATGCAGTTAACTGCAAAACACAAAGTCGCAACGCCAGTGAATTGGCAACAAGGGGAAGATGTCATCATTGTTCCTTCAGTTAGCAATGAGGAAGCTAAGAAAATTTATCCACAAGGTTGGGAAACAGTGAAGCCATACCTGCGCAAGGTAAAGCAACCATGATTTATTGATTGTTCCTGCGGTATCGCGACAAAATACAAGAATCTGATTTTTATTAGGCTTAGAGTGATGAAGCTATCATCTTTTCCATTGTGAATGCAATTGTCAAGCTCGATTTGAATAGAGACATAATAATAAGAGATTTAAATGGAAGGGCATGAGATCGTCGGTTTTGTGGCGGGGTTCGGCACCACCTTTGCAGCCGCCTCGGATTTGTTCGCGATACTTAAACGAAGGAGTTCTCAAGGGATGAATCCCATGATGGCAGGCATTATGGGCTCGTTTCAAATCATGTGGGTGCATTACGGTATTTTAATTGACTCGATGCCTGTAGTTGTCTGGAATATTATTGCAGTGGTAACCAATTTTCTCATGGTAGGTGTATTTTTTAATTTGCCCGCACTCTGAAAAATTAATTAGTTGAGCAAAGCTACAAGCGCTTCACATACACAGATGAAACCTGGACTTACGCCGCTATAGCTCGCATTATGTTGAGGTGATTAATCTAGCGCTGCTGGAATTTATAAAAAATTTTAAAAAGTTTGATCGACTGCTTTTCACTAGAATAAAACTAATATGCTCTCATACTCTCATTTAGCCTTCTCAGTGGCTTTTTAAGGTTGATGTCTTTCCCCTTAAAAATAAAAAGATCTCATAAATCAAAGTTTCTTTACTTTTAATCAGTCGTGATTGTGTAAATTTTTGATTGTTAGTCCGTGAATTTGACAAATTTTTGCATCTTTACTATCTTCGCCCTTCATAAAAAAAGCTGTTAATTTTTCTTTTACATGATAATCCGGAAGATTCGAAGGAAAAACCGATAATGATCAGCCCTTATCGTCGGCATCGCCGTATACTTATTGCGAGTCTGGCCGGAACAGCTGTCGAATATTACGATTTTTACATTTACGCAACGGCGGCGGCGTTGGTGTTCGGTCCATTATTCTTTCCAGCCAGTTCACCAGCTGCGCAATTAATGCTGTCATTCATGAGCTTTGGTATCGCTTTCATCGCACGCCCGTTTGGTGCAATATTGTTCGGCCATTTCGGTGATCGGATCGGGCGGAAATCGACACTGGTCGCATCGCTGATGCTAATGGGAGTGTCGACCGTGTCGATCGCATTTTTGCCGACCTATGCGATGGTCGGCTGGATTGCACCGCTATTGTTGTGTATCCTGCGCTTCGGCCAAGGGCTCGGCCTTGGGGGAGAATGGGGCGGCGCAGCGCTACTAGCGGTTGAGAATGCCCCCCAGGGGTGGCAGGCACGCTTTGGCATGGCCCCGCAACTGGGCGCACCTGTTGGTTTCCTTGCTGCCAATGGGTTGTTCCTGCTGATTGGCATAGGACTGAGCGAAGCAGAATTTGCAGCGTGGGGCTGGCGTATCCCATTTCTGGCAAGTGCCATTCTGGTCGGGCTAGGCCTGTGGGTACGCTTGAAGATCAAAGAAACACCTGAATTCGCTCAAGCTCTGTCAGATGAGCCTCCAATTCCGGTTCCCATCAGTGAATTGATCCGCAATCATACATTAGCTACCTTCGCCGGGACTTTTGCAGTCGTAGCTTGTTTCGCGATATTTTACCTTTCAACCGCTTTTGCACTCGCCCATGGTACGACCGCCTTGGGATATAATCGTGAGGTTTTCCTGGCTGTCCAGCTTGCTGCAATTCTATTTCTCGCGCTTGGTATCATCGTCTCGGGTGTGCGTGCCGATGCGACCAGTGCTGTGCGCGTTCTAACATGGGGATGTGCAGCAACGGTCGGCATGGGGTTGATATTCGGATCGCTTTTAGGTTCGGGTTCGCTATGGGTAGTATGGGCAGTGCTGTCGCTCGCATTGTTCATTATGGGCTTTGTCTATGGCCCACTCGGTGCGTGGTTGCCGTCGCTGTTCCCAGCACGGGTGCGTTATACCGGTACATCAGTAGCTTTTAATGCAGGCGGTATTCTAGGCGGAGCAGTCGCTCCGATTGCCGCGCAGACACTCAGCGAAATAGGCGGCACCTCACTCGTCGGTCTTTACCTGACAGTGGCAGGAGTGTTCAGCCTTGCGGGATTGGTGCTGGCTCAGCGGTCTAAAGCAAAGTAAGCGGCGAGCTCTGCCGATAATACGTTCAGCCCCACACCATTGATCTAATTTCATTTCTAAATCAAGACTAGCTTTGTCGGCTTCATTTTGCCGTATTATTGATACTGTCTGCGGCTCGCCTTCGCGTCATTTTTGATTTGGAAATGGAATAAGGTATTGTCTTTGATAAATAATTTGAGCAGAAACTGCTCAAAAAGAGCATCTTTAGAAAAAATGCTTTAATAAAACAACTGAAATACTTCCGGTCCTTTAAAGACAGAATTTCAGACTGAAATTTAGGAAAGAATATTGCAACAAGTTAATGAGAATTTATAAGAAAATCAGCGTGTCAATATGCTGATAAAGCATGTTAAGGATCTTGATTATTGAATAAGTCTCAATTTTTATTTTAAAAATTTCTCTTTTATTATCCGTGCAATTATAAATCCTGAAATTAATGCAATTACTGAATAAATAACAATATCTATCAAATTATCCATTAGATCATATACCTCATACTAATCAATATAAGCTCAATCCATCTATTTTGGGTATTATCCCAGATTTTCTATTAGAAAATCTTCCGAGTGGAAAATTTAGGTTTTATCCTTTTGTCCATTAGCCAGACGATAAATAGTAATATACGTTGCTTGTGATCTCGAAAAAATATCCGCTGTTATTCACGCCTTTCTGAACAGATATGTTAGCAACACATAGAATTGCCCGCTTTGAAATGCAATAAATTGTCTATTAATTCATTGTGCAGTTGTGATGGCGGATTTACGCAACAACTTTATTGTTCAGTTTTATTTCCTTGCCAGATGAACTATGTATCGTAGGCTTCCTTGGGTATGCATAGTAGCCATTTGTCCGTTTGGATAGCGCAGTACGATGACTAAAAGTGCCTGGGGTTTGGAGCGCCTTATGAGGTATTCCGCGAATTATCAGGTACAGATGCTAAAAAATTAGTGGGTCATGTACTTATTACTTGAATTCAAGAAGAATTAACTCGACCCGGTGAAAGGATTAAAGATCAGGGTCTTCTGGAAATAGAAGATTTAACACAGCTTGATATAGTTGCTGAAATCTATCAATCTGATTTTTCCTAAAATTAATGTTGGAAAAAAGCTCGCATTAATGCCATAGGCTTTAAACGCACTTATAATGTGGAAGTACGTGAACTTGGATTTCAAGTTAAGCAAACCGACTTCTCAGTAATTTATAATAATGAAGAGTAAACTAAAATATGCATTTATTTGCTCAATAGTGGTATTTTTAGCGGGATGTGGCACAATCAATACAGTTATTCGGGGTGATTGGATTACAAAGCGCAATCTCCATCAAATTGAAACCTCCTGTGAAGCAATACCACGCATTTATAGTGGTATTGCTTACGATATTTGCTTGCTACGGGGAAAACCCTCTCAAATGGCACTATGGGTAGCGCCGATACCCCAGCTAATATTCTTAGATATGGCATTATCAGGAGCTTTGGATACGGTTGTTCTTCCCTACGCAGTCTATACGCAAATCAATGACGGCGATATTAGGCTTAAATAGAAGAGCAGAAAAAAACTTTCCTGGGTTTTTGGAAGCCAGCCAAAGCGGCGTAATTTTTATGCTCTTTTTGAAGACGTGGATTTAAATTACGATGCAGTATATTCACTTCGTGGTAGCATCAAGGAAATATTTTCCGGCTGGAAGTTTGGCAAATAGGTTAGGCCCTTTCGTAATTGTCTCCAATACAGTAAAACCGCGGGCATCCTCAATGATGATCTGAACATCACTGATATACGCTGATATATACCGCCCGAGGCATTCCAGCATTGGTTAGCTCAAGCATCAGTGGGGCCCATTTTCTTACTTTTTGCAAATCAGTCTGAAGAGTGCTTCATAAGTTCTTCAGGGCTGAATCCCGCCAGCAGCCTGGCTTGCATCTGTTAATGGCCAATTAATCTGAGCCAGAAACGGACAATAATTTTAAGCCATTTATTCAGGATTTTATTTTACTGAATACGCCAAACATCATTGCCTCCTCTTTATTATTGGTTCAGACGCAAGTTCATGCCAAGATTGGATGGTCGGATAATAATCAAAACAGCAATTTAATGAAAATAAATTATCAACTAATCAATAATTTGAAAATAGCATTCTCCTTGATTGAGAATACTATTTTCGGCAGATCCGATATTGTAATTTAATAACTCATGAGTCCAACCAAACATCCTAATGGTCATTGTAGTTGCCGCCACCCCTGATGATGAAAGAAGCTACGTATTGGAAGGTGGCGATAGAGGTTGTTCAAATTTTTGGTGGTTTAACCCCGCAACCTAACATAATCCGCCGAACTGACTCGCACCCCGGATTGCTTCCCCATAGAGAGCGCACATTAAATAGGCCGTTGGCGATTTTGCCTTCAGGCACATTCAGTTCTGGCATC
>NZ_FOUB01000012.1 GCF_900114745.1 Nitrosomonas communis
TGACCAGGCATTGAATCTTTTATAGATAGAATTCCAGCAGCCGAACACCCTGGGCAGATCGCGCCACGGACAGCCAACCCGCATTCGATACAGTAGGCCTTCTACCGTCATGCGCAGATTGCGCTTGTTATAAATCGATTCTTGAAGCAGAATCTTCTCCAGCTTCGACCAGTACTCATCATTGAGCATCATTCGGGGCATCGCAAACTCGTTTTGTTGGTGGTGTAGGAACCCCAATATTACGAGTTTGTTTCTATCTATGAAATACTTATCTTAAAACGTCAACAGACCCTAGTGTTTGATTATAGTATTAGCGACATTATCTTCGCTCACGGGCGGAAGCGTATTCTGGATAGTTGACGGCATTATTTCAGGTCTATGTTCTAAAGCTAATTCCAAAACTTGATCTATCCATTTTACAGGCTGAATTTTGAGCTTGCTTTTTATATTGATAGGAATTTCATTTAGATCTTTAATATTATCTTCTGGTATTAGCACTGTCTTGATGCCACCACGATGAGCAGCTAATAATTTTTCTTTAAGTCCGCCTATAGGTAATACCTCCCCACGCAGCGTTATCTCACCTGTCATGGCAACAGTAGCGCGAACTGGTATTCCCGTTAACGCAGAAACCATAGCAACGCAAATACCGATACCTGCGCTTGGCCCATCTTTTGGTGTTGCACCCTCTGGCAAGTGAATATGGATATCTTTTTTTAGATAAAAATCTTCTGGGATACCAAGTATCGTGGAACGACTTCTAACTACCGACAAAGCAGCCTGAATGGATTCTTGCATCACTTCGCCTAATTTGCCTGTATTAATTGTCTTTCCTTTACCAGGTAATGCAACTGCCTCAATTGCCAGCAACTCCCCACCCACTTCCGTCCATGCCAGGCCAGTAACTTGCCCAATTTGGTTTTTTTCCTCTGCTCTGCCATAAGCATAACGATGGACGCCCAAGTAATTAACAAGATTGCGTGAATTAATCGTTACTTTCTCTTTATTCGCCTTTTTTATGCTTAATATGACTCTTACAACTTTGCGGCAAATCTTGGAAATTTCACGCTCCATCGCCCGGACACCAGCTTCCCTCGTATAGTGACGTACGATATCTCGTAGAGCAGATTCGGAGATTATTAATTCTCCTTCTTCAAGCCCATGATTTTTCATTTGCTTAGGTAATAGATATCGTCTGGCAATGTTAAGTTTCTCATCTTCTGTATAACCTGATAAGCGTATTACTTCCATACGATCAAGCAATGCTGGAGGAATATTTAATGTATTAGCCGTCGCAACAAACATTACATCTGACAAATCATATTCCACTTCAATGTAATGATCTACAAAAGTGCTATTTTGCTCTGGATCCAGCACTTCTAATAATGCAGATGCTGGATCTCCACGAAAATCCATTCCCATCTTATCGACTTCATCCAATAAGAAGAGCGGATTTTTGACGCCAACTTTAGTCATATTCTGTAGGATTTTACCTGGCATCGATCCTATATAAGTACGACGATGACCTCGTATTTCTGCCTCATCACGTACCCCTCCCAGAGACATCCGTACAAATTTTCGGTTAGTCGCACGAGCTATAGATCTTCCTAGAGAAGTCTTACCGACTCCTGGAGGGCCGACAAGGCAAAGAATGGGTGCTTTTAGTTTACTAACTCTTTGTTGTACCGCTAAATATTCAACAATTCTTTCTTTAATTTTTTCTAATCCGTAATGATCTTGCTCTAACACAGACTCTGCCGCATGAAGATCTTTACAAATTTTGCTTTTTAACTTCCATGGCAGCGAAACTAATGTGTCGATATAATTGCGAACTACCGTTGCCTCAGCAGACATCGGCGACATAAGACGCAATTTCTTTAGCTCTGACTCAACTTTCGCAAGAGCCTCTTTAGGCAATGAGGCAGCTTTAATTCTTTTCTCGATTTCTTCTAGATCAGCGCCCTCCTCGCCTTCTCCCAATTCTTTTTGAATGGCTTTAACTTGTTCATTCAAATAGTAATCTCGTTGACTCTTCTCCATCTGGCGCTTAACTCTTCCACGAATACGCTTTTCTACTTGAAGAATATCAAGCTCCGTTTCCAATAAACCAAGCAAATGCTCCAATCGCTGCTGCACATCAAAAATTTCAAGTATTTCCTGCTTTTTCTCTAATTTCAGCGGCAAATAGGCAGCAATAGTATCAGCCAGTCGTCCAGCTTCATCAATACCTGTAAGCGATGCCAGAATTTCAGGTGGTATTTTCTTATTTAATTTTACAAACTGATCAAATTGAGATATTAAAGCACGCCGAGCGGCCTCTATTTCTGGTGTATTAGTACATTCAATCGAAATCTGAAGTGCCTTTCCTGAAAAATAGGATTCCGAGTCAATAAATTCTAAAATACGTCCCCGATAACTCCCTTCTACCAGCACTTTAACAGTGCCATCAGGAAGCTTAAGCATTTGAAGAATGCTCGAAACACAGCATATGTTATAAAGATCTCGTGGTGCAGGATCATCCTTAGCCGCTGATTTCTGAGCTACTAGTAGAATATTCTTACCAGATTCCATAGCAAGTTCCAATGCCTTAATGGATTTTGGACGTCCGACAAAGAGTGGAATCACCATATGTGGGAAAACAACTACATCACGTAATGGTAATAATGGCAAAATCAATTGATTGGATTCGTTATCGTTAGCTTCCGAAGTCATATTTGTACTTTAAATTAAGCACCACTAGTCTATTATGGTGACATTCAAAAATATGGAATTAGATATATTAGAGTGTAAAGTAGTTCTTTCATGTGCCTTTAAATTTGATGTTTTATACCAACTTCACTCTAAATATATTTTTTTTACTTGGCCATCATCGTTCTTTAAGCTTGTTTTGAATTTTTAGTAATCTTTGGTTGCTCTGAGTAAATCAAAATTGGTTTGATGTCACTATTTACAGAGCCATGATCAATCACAACTTTAGAAACATTCTCAAGAGAAGGTAAATCATACATGATATCGAGTAATATCTCTTCCAAAATTGATCGCAAGCCACGTGCACCTGTTTTACGCATCAATGCTTTCTTAGCTATCGCTTTGAGCGCTTGCTCCCGGAATTCTAATTCAACACCTCCTTCCATGTTAAACAGTTTCCAGTATTGCTTGACTAGAGCATTCTTAGGTTCAGTTAAAATTTGGATTAGAGCATTCTCATTAAGTTCATCTAATGTTGCAATGACTGGCAAACGTCCAACAAACTCTGGAATCAAACCATACTTAATCAGATCTTCAGGCTCAACAGCTTTTAATACTTCATTAATCTCTTTATGATTATTACGGTTGATTATTTCAGCGCCAAAACCTATACCACCTTTTTCTGATCGCGACCGTATTATTTTATCGATGCCATCAAAGGCTCCCCCACAAATAAATAAGATATTGGTCGTATCTATTTGAATGAATTCTTGATTAGGATGCTTACGTCCACCTTGGGGAGGAACTAAAGCAATTGTTCCTTCTATTAACTTTAACAAAGCTTGCTGCACACCCTCGCCTGAAACATCTCGCGTAATAGAAGGATTATCAGATTTACGCGAAATCTTATCTATTTCATCAATGTAAATAATACCGCGTTGAGCCTTTTCTACATCATAGTTACACTTCTGCAATAATTTCTGAATGATATTCTCAACATCTTCTCCCACATATCCTGCTTCGGTCAGCGTTGTTGCATCTGCAATAATAAATGGCACATCTAATAATCTTGCCAATGTTTGTGCTAGCAGCGTTTTACCGGAACCAGTAGGGCCAATTAAAAGAATATTGCTTTTTGCAAGCTCAATATCATCAGTATCACTGATTTTAGTTAAATTTCTTAAACGCTTATAGTGGTTATAAACAGCTACAGAAAGAATTTTCTTAGCTGATTCTTGACCGATAACATATTGATCAAGAATCTTACATATTTCACGAGGTGTGGGTAAATTAGATTTGACTAATTTGGTAGTTTCATTAAGTTGCATTTCCTCACGAATAATGTCATTACAAAGATCAATACATTCATCACAAATAAATACAGACGGTCCCGCAATGAGCTTCCTCACCTCATGCTGACTTTTGCCACAAAAGGAACAATAGAGAAGTTTATCGCCATCGATTTTTTCAGACATAATTTGACTCCATGACCATTGAGCAATGCCACTTTAATAAAGAAATAAAACTATTCAAATCTAATTACACCTCTTCGGGCATCAGCCCCATTCATTTCTTATAATCTCTACTTGTTAATACAGCGTCTACGAGACCATATTGTACCGATTCTTCAGCGCTAAAAAAATTATCACGATCCGTATCTCTTTCGATAGTCTCTATGGATTGACCAGTATGCTTAGCTAAGATATCGTTCAAACGACTTTTCAGATACAAAATCTCTTTAGCATGGATTTCTATATCCGAGGCTTGCCCCTGAAACCCTCCCATAGGTTGGTGAATCATGACGCGAGAGTTAGGCAAACAAAAGCGCTTACCTTTTGCTCCAGCCGTCAACAACAAAGAACCCATACTTGCTGCCTGACCAATACAAAGGGTGCTGACATCCGGTTTTATAAATTGCATGGTATCGTAAATAGCCAATCCCGCAGAAACCAGACCACCAGGAGAATTGATATAAAGATTAATATCTTTATCCGAACCCTCTGATTCTAAAAACAAAAGCTGAGCTACAATTAAGTTTGCTGACGCTTCAGTAACAGGCCCTACAAGGAAAATAATCCTTTCTTTTAATAATCGGGAATATATATCATAAGCGCGCTCACCTCTCCCACTGGTTTCAATAACCATTGGAACCAAACCTAAACCTCTCGTATCCAAAATAGCTCTCTCTCCTGATTAAGCTGATGCTTGAGAATATCTCATCAAATCTTCAAAAGTCATCTCTTGATCAATTACTTTAACTTGCTCCAATGCCCACGAAACGACATTATCTTCCAATACTAATGACTCAATCTCTTTCAAACGCTCAGGTGATGAATAATGCCACTTAATCACCTGTTCAGGATTTTCATAACTCTGAGCATAATACTCTACATATTTCTTTGTCTGTTCCGGTTTAACATTCAAATTATGGAGTTTTACAATTTCAGCTAAAATTAAACCCAATTTCACTCGTCGCTCAGCTCTTTCAAAAAATATTTCAGGAGAGAGAGGAATATCCTTACCAGCTATCCCTTTTGTTGCAAGACTGTTTTTAGTATCCTGAATCAAATAGTTTACTTCTTGCTCAACTAAAATTCTGGGTACATTACATACCGTCGTATCGAGTAAGCCTTGCATGATTTGTTCCTTCAGTTTTGCTCGTGTCCTTTGCAAAACTTCACGCTCAAGACTTAATTGAATTTCCTCATACATTTTCTGTATGTCGCCATCTTCGACACCAAGTAATTTGGCAAATTCATTATCAATATCAGCCAATATAGGCACCTCAACCTTGTTAAGCTTGATATCAAATGTAACGGATTTTCCTGCAATTTCCTTATCGTGATAATCAGCTGGAAAATTCATCTGAAATGATTTGTCATCTCCTGCGCTCATACCGATAATAGCATCTTCAAAATCTTTTAAAATGTTTCCATCACCTAGAATCAAAGTAAAATCTTTTGCCGTGCCGCCATCAAATTCAACCCCATTGATCAAGCCTTTATAATCGATATTAACTCGATCACCCAGTGCTGCAGGTTGATCAGTCAATTCATATTTGGCTCTCTGTTTTTGCAAGATATGTAATGTTTTTTCAACTTCTTGATCACCAATTTTTACGACGGGCTTACTTACATTAAGTGCACTCAGATCCCCAAGCGTTATATCCGGATAGACCTCAAATGTTGCACTAAATTCATAATGAGCATTATTTTCTTCAGACTGCTTAGCCTTAAAATGCGGGGCGCCTACAATTCGTAAATTTTGCTGCTGAATCGCTTCTTGAAAGTGCTTTTGCAACATTTCCCCCAGCACTTCCTGGCGCAATTGCGCACCAAATTGTTGAGCCACTATTTTTAGCGGCACTTTACCGGGACGAAAACCCTGTATTTTTACTTTCCCAGCCAAGCGCTTCAGACGATCATCTAATTCCACTTGAATTTTTTCTTGAGAAATAGAAATATCAATATTTCTTTCCAGAGGATTGGGATTTTCAACGTTTGATTGCATTAAATCTTCCTAAATAACCGCTACTATAATTGCAAGACGAATAAATCGTTTTTATGTAGTTTAAACAGAAATGGACTCAATTTTGATTTATCTGGTGCGAAAGGGGGGACTCGAACCCCCACACCTCATCGGCGCCAGAACCTAAATCTGGTGCGTCTACCAATTCCGCCACTTTCGCGCATTACTCTGCTTCTTGTACTTTTTAATTATACCTTGTTATTCATAATATCACAGCCGGACTATTTTGCTTCTTGACAAGATATTATTTTACCGCTTACTCCCTTACTATCAGATCCCATGAAGAATAGATAAGCTCTCATCAAATCCTGAGGCTGAAGCAGTAGATGTTTTGTCTCACCCGGATGAGTTTTCATGCGCTGAGGTGAATGAACAGGGCCAGGAATGAGTGTATTAATACGTAAATTTGGCCATAATTCCCATTCTTCGGCTTGAATTTTAACTAATGCTTCTATACCCGCTTTAGCAACTGCAAATCCACCCCAGTAAGCAGAAGGTTCATGACCATGTGTATCTGATGTCATAATAACGCTAGCATCAGAAGATGCTTTAAGCAATGGCAAGCAAGCTCGAGTAAGCGTAGCAGGTGCAAGTAAATTAACTTGCATGATTACTTGCCATTGCTCAAGCGTATGGTTCTCCAATGGCATTGGGCCAAAAGTAAAAGCCGCATTATGCAATATTCCATCCAATCTCCCCAGTTGTGATTCAATTGCATCAGCAATGGCTTGAAAATCTTTCTCGGCCGCTTTCTCAAAATCAAAAGGGAAAATGACTGCCTCTTCTCTACCTAGTGCTTGGATGTCATCGTAGACATGTTCTAGTTTCTCAACTTTACGACCATGCAAAATTACCGTAGCACCATAAGCTGCGTAAGCTATCGCAGCAGCACGTCCAATCCCTTGCCCAGCTCCGGTAACTAAAATGACTCGCTTGCTAAGCAAATCTTTCTCGGCTTGATAATCCTTTAAATTATTCATTAAAAATGAGCAATAACTTGGAAAATGATTTATTTTATAACCATTTATGCAAAATTAATTGCAATACCCTGCTATTGTTTGTTAGACAGAAAGAGAAAAAGGTCAATTAATTCTGAAAAAGTTCTTTAATGCCGGACGAACAAATAATATATGAAGAGCTAATGTTTAAAAATTAAACGCTACAGCACCAGATTACTAAAGCAAAATCTGTCGCTGTAGCGATCCTATCACAAGCAGAAAGAATAGAGTTACATTTCCATACCACCCATACCGCCCATACCGCCCATACCAGGAGCGCCATGACCAGCAGCTTCTTCTTTCGGCATTTCCGCCACCATAGCATCAGTCGTCAGAATGAGACCAGCAACAGAAGCCGCGTTTTGCAACGCTGAACGTGTCACTTTGGTAGGATCCAACACCCCCATAGCAACCATATCCCCATATTCTCCTGTGGCAGCGTTGTAACCAAAGTTGCCGCTACCTTCTTTCACTTTATTTGCTACCACCGAAGGCTCATCACCACTGTTAGCCACAATCTGACGCAATGGTTCTTCTAATGCACGTAAAACTATTTTAATACCTGCATCTTGATCGTGATTTTCACCTTTCATTTCACTTATGGTGCCAATAACTCGCAATAATGCAACACCCCCTCCAGGGATGATTCCTTCTTCAACTGCTGCACGTGTAGCATGCAACGCATCTTCGACACGAGCTTTTTTCTCTTTCATTTCTACTTCGGTCGCAGCGCCTACTTTAATGACTGCTACCCCACCCGCCAATTTTGCCACCCGCTCCTGGAGTTTTTCCTTATCATAATCGCTCGTAGCTTCTTCGGTTTGAGTACGAATCTGGGCCACGCGTGCCTCAATATTTTTAGCACTACCTGCACCATCGATAATGGTAGTATTCTCTTTTCCGATCTCGATGCGTTTAGCTTGCCCCAAATCTTCCAGTTTAGCCTTTTCGAGTGACAGCCCAACTTCCTCAGCAATCACTGTGCCGCCTGTGAGGATAGCAATATCTTCCAACATTGCTTTACGACGATCACCAAAACCTGGTGCTTTAACTGCGCAGGTTTTAAGTATCCCACGTATATTGTTCACTACCAGTGTGGCCAGTGCTTCACCATCCACATCCTCAGCAATAATCAATAACGGTTTACCTGATTTGGCTACTTGTTCCAGCACTGGCAACAAATCACGAATATTGGAAATTTTTTTGTCATGCAACAAAATATAAGGATTTTCCAGCAGTGCGATTTGTTTTTCCGCACTACTAATAAAATAAGGAGAAAGATAGCCACGATCAAATTGCATACCTTCGACTACTTCAAGCTCATTTTGCAACCCTGAGCCATCTTCAACCGTAATGACCCCTTCTTTACCAACTTTTTCCATTGCCTCGGCAATGATCTTGCCTATTTCTGTATCAGAATTGGCTGAAATACTACCAACCTGCGCAATTTCCTTACTGGTGGAACATGGCTTGGAAAGTTTTTTCAAATCTTCAATGGTTACTGCAACCGCTTTATCGATACCGCGTTTTAAATCCATCGGATTCATACCAGCTGCGACATAACGCATCCCTTCTTTTACGATGGATTGCGCCAATACTGTCGCTGTAGTGGTGCCATCACCGGCCACATCAGATGTTTTGCTCGCGACTTCTTTGACCATCTGGGCACCCATATTTTCAAATTTATCTTTCAGCTCGATCTCTTTCGCTACTGAAACGCCATCTTTGGTGATCGTGGGCGCGCCATAAGAACGCTCCAACACCACATTACGTCCCTTTGGACCCAAAGTAACTTTAACCGCATCTGCTAGAATGTTAACCCCATTGACCAAATTATGACGGGCCACATCACCAAATCTTACTTCCTTTGCTGCCATAATCTTTCTCCTAATTTACAATTAATTATCTAATCGCTAGTAATCTTGAATCCAATTAACCTTCGATCACTCCCATGATGTCTTCTTCACGCATTACCAGGTATTCTTCACCTTTTATCTTGACGCTTTGGCCAGCGTATTTTCCAAACAGTACTTTGTCGCCCACTTTTACTTCCAGCGCGCGAATTTTCCCATCATCTCCCACCTTACCTTTTCCTACCGCAATAACCTCACCTTGATCTGGTTTTTCTGCAGCAGTATCGGGAATCACAATTCCAGAAGCAGTCTTGCGTTCTTCTTCCAACCGCTTGACAATAACACGGTCATGTAAAGGGCGAATATTCATAGTAGTTTCTCCTAATAGTGATTAAAAACATGAACATCAGTAAATTGATAATATTGACCTGGACACAGTAAGTCCTATCGAAGTGTTGGCAATAAACATAAGTATTATTAGCACTCATCACCGATGAGTGCTAATAATAGAATCTATTAATGGGAATTTCAAGTCAATGAGTGATAAAAATTTGTCAGATCGTAGTCAGCAAGCTGTTTGGCACCCTTGCACCCAAATGAAACAGCACGAAAATCTTCCACTTATATCTATTATAAAAGGACAAGGAGTCTGGCTATATGATTCCGATGGCAATCGCTATCTCGATGCAATCAGCTCATGGTGGGTCAATCTGTTTGGTCATTGCCATCCCTATATTAATAATGCACTGAATGATCAGCTCAGCAAACTTGAACATGTCATGCTTGCAGGTTTCACCCACGAACCAGTGGTATTATTATCAGAGCGTTTAAGTAAATTATCCCCAGGAGATCTGGGGCATTGCTTTTATGCCAGTGATGGGGCCTCGGCTACTGAGATTGCCTTAAAAATGAGCTTTCATTATTGGCAACAATATGGCTTGACCAAAAAAACTGACTTTATTAGCCTGCAAAATGGCTATCATGGCGAAACACTGGGGGCGCTTTCAGTAACCGATGTTGCCTTTTTTAAACAAATCTACGCCCCATTACTGCGACATACTCAACAAATGCCTTCGCCAGACTGGCGCAATGCATCGCCAAAAGAATCTCCCAAGGATTATGCTTTAAAAGTAGCTAATGAACTAGAAATCTATCTAGCTGAACATCATGAACACACTGCAGCTCTGATTCTTGAGCCACTTATTCAAGGCGCCGCAGGAATGGCCATGTATCATCCCGCTTACCTAAAGCGTGCCCGAGAAATTTGTGATCACTATCAGGTACATCTGATTGCTGACGAAATTGCTGTTGGATTTGGTCGCACGGGAACCCTGTTCGCTTGCGAGCAAGCTAGCATTACTCCTGATTTTTTATGCTTGTCAAAAGGATTGAGCGGCGGTTATTTGCCGCTTTCGGTCGTTTTAACAACGCCAAATGTATTCCAGGCCTTTTATCATGATAAGACTTCACAGGCTTTTCTGCATTCACATTCTCATTCAGGTAATGCTCTGGCGTGTCGCGCGGCTCTAGCAACACTCGATCTACTCGAGCAGAACAATATTATTGAAACCAATCGTGTCAAAGCGAGCTATCTCAACCAATTGTCACAACTGCTGCAATCTCACTCGAAAGTAAAAAACTTCCGCAACTGCGGCATGATTTGGGCATTCGAAGTGATTACTGATGACCCTGCCTTTACCAATACCTTTTTTAAAAAGGCTCTCGACAAACAACTATTACTGCGACCGCTCGGCAATACCGTATACTTCATGCCGCCGTATATCATCAATGAGGAAGAAATGACATGGCTAGTAAAAAGTGTTTCACTCATTCTTGATACATTTTGAATCAAAAAAAGGAAGAAAACTACCGTATGCAACTCACCTTTCTAGGCGGCGTCGGTGAAGTTACTGGTTCAAGCTATTTAATCGAAACAACTCGTACACGCTTTCTTATTGATTTTGGTATGTTCCAGGGAGGGCGTGAGGCAGATCGCAAGAATAGAGCTGCTTTCAATTTTGATCCAGAACAGATTGATTTTGTTTTGCTCACCCATGCTCACATTGATCACTCCGGCCTTCTGCCACGCATCAGTTCTTGGGGATTCAGAGGTCCAGTCTTTGCTACTGAAGCGACTGTCGACTTGCTTAAAGTCATGCTCAAAGATAGTGCCTATATTCAGGAAAAAGAGGTTGAATGGCACAACAAAGCAAAACGACGCAAGCGCCAACTCTCCGGTCACGAGAAAGCCCCGCTTTATACGGTAGCGCAGGCAGAAGCTTTCCTTAGAAAATTGCGTGATGTGAGCTATGATGCCGTCATTTCTCCCCACCCAACAGTACGCTGCAGATTCCGTGATGCAGGCCATATATTGGGTTCTGCCATTATTGAGCTATGGGTAGAATCCGGTAGAAAACAGAAGAAGCTGGTATTTTCGGGTGATCTTGGGCAACCTGGCCATCCTATCGTGCGCGATCCAACGCCCATTCAGCAGACCGATATCCTGCTGATAGAATCAACCTATGGTAATCGCCTTCACAGAACTATGCCGGACGCCATTGATGAGCTGGTGCATGCCATTAATGACACACTGCACCGCAAAGGCGGCAATATCATCGTGCCTGCTTTTGCTGTAGGACGCACACAGGAATTACTCTTTCTACTAGTGGATCTCCACCGTCAAGGCAGTTTAGGAGAAATGGATATCTATGTAGACTCCCCCATGGCACTTGCAGCCACAGATATTACTCTTCAACATATCCATTTACTTGACAAAGAAGCAACCGAAACACTGCAGTGGTTCAACAATAGTGGCCATAAATTAAAGATAAATTTCGTCCAAGAGGTTGAAGATTCGATCATACTCAACACAATACAGCAAGGTGCCATCATCATTTCAGCTAGTGGCATGTGTGAAGCAGGACGTATCAAATATCATCTCAAATATAATCTACCCAGATCTGAATGCACCATACTCATCACGGGTTTTCAGGCAGCGGGAACACTGGGGCGAAGATTGGTTGACGGTGTAAAGCAAATACGTATCTTCAATGAGGAAATACCTGTCCGCGCGAACATCTATACGATTGGAGGTCTTTCTGCGCACGCGGATCAGGCAGGCTTACTACATTGGTTGGAAAATTTCAGCAGCGTGCCAGAAAGAACCTTTATCGTTCATGGTGAACCGAGCAATGCTGCTGCTTTGGCGAAGGCTATCGAACAAAAGCTGAAGTGGCACGCCACCGTGCCAGAACGATTCACCTCAATTTTACTTTAGAACCTTGAGCTAAAATGCCCCATTCCAGGAAATATCGAACTGCCAATGGAATATCAACCATACACTCATGAAGCCAAAGGGTCAAGCGATGCCGCACTCTCGAAGCGTTAGTAAAATGCTTAGGTCGACCACTGCTCTCTAACCAAGCGCCATTTTGATAATATTTCCTTCATTTTTTCGCTTCCAAAGGTTATTTGGTACAGAAAGCAGTCTGGACGCAAAGCATCAGACTGAACGTTAAGGCGGACTACTGTGCGCATATATGTCAGGGTTATGAATCTCCAAGAACCATTCTGGTTTTTGCAATGCGACAAAACCATTTTGTTCATACAGCCCGTGTGCGTCTAGCGTTGCCAGCATCCAACGGCGTAGCCCCTGCAACTCCGGATGTTGAAGAATACAAGAAATCAGCCACTTGCCGAGGCCACGTCCTCTATAATCTGTCACAACAAACACGTCAGCTAAATAGGCAAACGTAGCGTAATCCGTAATGGCACGAGCAAAACCGATCTGTTTCCCATCGTGATACAAGCCGAAGCAAAGCGAATGATTGACTGATTTTTCTACGATCGATCTAGGGATATGCTTTGCCCAGTAAGATGCTTTGCATAAAAAATCATGGACCATTTCTATGTCCAGATCTTCTCGATTATCCGTCACGGTGAATTCATTTTGCTGCCATTTCATTGATTCTTCTCTCTTTAATTAACCAAGTTTGCCATCTACCCTTGGCCGCCAATAGACAGGTGCAAAGCGTGCTGCCCATAGCATAAAACAAATAAGCCATACCGCTGCTGCAAATAGATAAAACACCGGCGCAAGCGCGGAAGCAGCCGGCATGATGTCAGGCATTATTCTAAACAAGGTAGTGATCTGAAAACCAAGAAAAAGCAGCCAGGTAAAATGATCCAACACCAGTGGGCGACCTGAGTGCCCTAACGTCACACGAGAAGCCATACCCAACACCATACTGGCAAAATAACCAATCACCAGCGCATGAAGGGGTGCAAGTCCAAACCAGATGCGCTCTCCCACGTTCAACCACATCATCAGGCTCTGCGCTGCAAATAGCAACATCGCTACGGTCAGCCAGGCAAATGAGATATGCAGCACCGCCAACAGACTGACACTGAAGCTGCGCAACAATCCCCAGGCCCATGACAAGTAGAGTGCACACCCAGCCAATGGCAGATCCACGCACCATACATATTGCGGCATCCCCATGAGCTGCAATAAGCCATGACCCGCTGTGCAAACAAGCATCAACCAGAGTAATGCATAGGGTCTGACGATCACATAGTTTTCCAGCACCCGGCTAGAGAAAAATGGAATCATGCGGTGCGAAACAGTTAACAGGATCGGCAACAGGAAAAACCAGATGCCTGCCTGGCGCGAAAAATCAAGAAAGAATGAATGATCAGTCAGAAGCCATACAAGATAAGCAACCATACCCAGCCAGCCAAAGATCAATGCGACACTGGCCACTCGCGCATGGCGCTTATCTTGCGCTAGTGTCTGCAACAAGATCCGTAACAGCGCTATAATCGCAATCCCCCATCCTGTCAGCATCGCTGCGATTCCGGTTACCAGTAGAGTTTTACTGATATACAAGCCAACGTAGAACAGAGCCACGCCCCCAGCCATGAAGATGCAAGTTGCCAGATAATAGCGCGGTTTGATTTTTTCCCCACTCATCCAATTTGGGAAGGTAGTAAACAAAAAACCAAAAATGAAGAAAGGAAAAAAACCATATACCATCAAGAAAGCATGTGCCCAGATTGGCGCCATATTCAATATTGGTGCATTGCCAATAACACCATAGCGCCCCATCAGATCAAGCATCCACCATAAGAGGGTAAGTACGCCCTGCAATGCACCTACCAAAAATAAGCTGCGGTGAGGTGCTGCAGACAAATAATGCCAAATAGTTGCTTGTTTATTCATATATTTTCCTTGTCATTTAATTTAATCTCTGTTTTTCTATAGATGAATAACCTTTAAGGTATATCAGCCTTTCTCTCTTATCGTTTTTATCATGCTACATATTTGCTATGATGTGCTCATTATTTGTATAAAGACGCTATTTACCCTATTTAATGCTCAACATTGATTTGCATTGCCACTCCACAGTTTCAGATGGCCTTTTGACGCCTGCTCGCTTGGTAGAGCATGCAGTTTTACGGGGCGTCAACGTACTCGCGTTAACTGATCATGATGACGTAACAGGGCTGGCGGAAGCTCGCATTGCAGCGCGTGGAAAAAATATCATACTTATTAACGGCGTGGAAATCTCTGTCACGTGGCAAAATAGAACCTTACATATTATTGGCCTCAGAATCGATCCCGAATACCCTCCATTGGTGCAAGGTTTGACATCGATCCGGGCAGGACGAGAAGAGCGTGCGCGTAACATTGCTATTCAACTGGAGCGTTGTGGCATTCATGGCAGTCTCGAAGGAGCCCATACTTATGCCGGCGGACGATTGATTGGTCGTACCCATTTTGCACGCTTTCTTGTGGAAAAAGGATATGCTAAAGATGTTCGATCAGTATTCAAGAAATATCTGGTGAAGGGTAAACCAGGTTATGTCCCTCATCAGTGGGCAACCTTAAATGACGCAATCAGCTGGATACGCGGTAGTGGTGGCCAGGCAGTCATCGCCCACCCAGCGCGCTATCAGTTAGGTAAGAACGTTCTCGATGCTTTGTTACACGAATTTCGTGACCTTGGTGGGATAGGTTTGGAAATTATCTCACCCAGCCATACATCCGATCAGATAAAACTGTTTGCACATCATGCCCAACAGATGAATTTATTGGCTTCATGTGGTTCTGATTATCATGGACCAGGCGAAAGCTATTTTGATCTTGGCCAATTACCGCCATTACCAGTTGGATGTATCCCCATCTGGCACGATTGGAATATTGAGCAAGAAATAAATCGTCATTGAGTAACCGAACTAAGCTTGCACTACATTACAATAAAGCATCAAAAGAACAAACGAATTGGATCTCACTAAATCATGGCACAATTTTTCTCTATTCATCCACAAAATCCTCAACCAAGATTGTTACGACAAGCTGTTACGATTCTGCGTGATGGTGGTATCATCGCTTATCCAACAGACTCGTGCTATGCACTCGGCTGTCAGATCGGTAACAAGGATGCCATGGGACGTATACGCGCCATAAGGCAAGTTGATGAGCATCATCATTTCACACTAATCTGCCGGGATCTGGCTGAAATTTCGAACTACGCCAAAGTAGACAATATCCAATACCGCTTACTCAAGGCGAGTACACCGGGTAGTTACACCTTCATACTTAAAGCCAGTCGTGAAGTACCCCGCCGCTTGCAACATCCCAAACGTCACACCATCGGCTTGCGTATTCCGGAGCATCCAGTAGCCCACGGTCTGCTGGCAGAATTGGATGAGCCGTTGTTGAGCTCCACTCTGATCTTGCCTGGGGATGAGCTACCGCTAAATGATGCCGAGGAAATCCGGCAACGCCTGCAACATCAGGTAGAATTGGTGATTGATGCTGGCTCTTGTGGTGTAGAGATGACCACCGTCATTGACTTAACCAGTGATACGCCTGAAATAATTCGCACAGGGAAGGGCAGCCTCGCACCATTTGGGATAGCACATGGATAACTTAGATAGTATCATACTAGGGATCGCCATTTACGCACTTCCCGTCATTTTTGCTATTACCTTACATGAAGCGGCGCATGGTTATGTTGCCAAGCACTATGGTGATTTGACCGCGTACATGGAAGGACGTATCACACTCAATCCAATTAAGCATATCGATCCGATGGGAACCATTATTGTGCCACTGACGCTATTCATCATCAGCAAAGTGACTATGGGCACAGGCTTTCTGTTTGGCTGGGCCAAACCGGTACCCGTTAATTTCAGCCAGTTACGGCACCCTAAGCGCGACATGCTGTGGGTGGCAGCAGCGGGACCCGGCGCCAATCTTTTCATGGCTTGTTGCTGGGCGTTGACCATCAAGCTTGGATTGGCTTTCCCAGAAAACATTTATGCCAAACCAATGATTCTGATGGGTATGGCTGGGATCGAAATCAACCTCGTTCTGATGGTATTGAATCTCTTACCCATACCACCGCTGGATGGTGGACGTATGGCTGTCAGTTTGCTGCCGCATCGTCTTGCTTACCAATTCTCGAAGATTGAGCCTTATGGCTTTATGGTTCTATTGTTATTGTTGATGACTGGCCTATTAGGTGCAATCATCTTGCCATTTATTATCCTTATGAAGCAGCTCATTGTTTCAGTATTTGGATTGTATATCTGATCAGGCCATTTAAAGCCAAAAGGTTTGCCTTTTACACATCAATAAAATGTAAATGCGCTCATTTTATCTCCGACTAACCTTGTATTAATTTAGGATTTGTAGCATGTTTGCTGATCGCGTTTTATCGGGAATGCGCCCGACCGGTAATTTGCATTTAGGGCATTATCATGGTGTGTTGAAAAATTGGGTCACCTTGCAGCAGCAATACGAGTGTTTGTTTTTCGTGGCTGATTGGCATGCGTTGACTACTCACTACGACTCACCCGAATTAATCGAACAGCATACCTGGGACATGATTATTGACTGGCTGGCTGCTGGCGTCGATCCTGCGCACGCAACCCTGTTCATTCAATCGAAGGTCCCCGCCCATGCCGAACTCTATCTGTTGCTTTCGATGATTACACCGTTAGGATGGCTGGAACGCGTCCCCACCTATAAAGACCAACAGGAAAAATTGACCGAAAAAGATTTGAGTACCTATGGCTTTCTGGGATATCCCCTCCTGCAAAGCGCAGATATTCTTATTTACCGTGCCAATTTGGTTCCTGTCGGTGAAGATCAGGCACCCCATCTCGAGTTTACCCGGGAAATCTCGCGTCGCTTCAATCATATTTTTGGTAAAGAACCTGGTTTTGAAGAAAAGGCAGAACTGGCCATCAAAAAGCTTGGCTCCAAAAAATCCAGGCTCTATAGCGAATTACGCACTCGCTTTCAGGAACAGGGCGATGAAGGTGCGTTGGAAGAAGCCAGATCCTTGCTGAATGAACAGCAAAATCTCAGTATGGGTGATCGGGAGCGCTTATTCGGCTACCTGGAAGGAGGCGGCAGAGTGATCTTATCAGAGCCCCAGACCCTCCTTACGCAAGCATCGAGAATGCCGGGGCTGGACGGTCAGAAAATGTCCAAATCCTACAATAACACCATCAGTTTGCGCGAAGACGCTGACAGCATAGTCAAGAAAATCCGCACCATGCCAACTGATCCGGCTCGGATACGGCGCAGCGATCCCGGCGATCCAGCTAAGTGCCCAGTGTGGTCATTTCATACCGTTTATTCCAACGATGAGGTCAGGAATTGGGTGCAATGGGGCTGCAAAAGCGCGGGTATTGGCTGTTTGGAATGCAAACAACCCGTGATTGATGCTATTCTGGCTGAGCAGGCTCCTATTTGCGAACGGGCTAAAATGTATGAGGAAGATCCGGCACTGGTCAGGCATATTATTGAGGATGGTTGTGAAAAAGCAAGCAAACTTGCAGAAGATACCATGCGCGATGTCAGGGAAGTCATGGGGTTGAATAATTCTTAAGGAAGGCCTGAAGAAATGCACCTTTCATTTCTTCCAAGCAGAGAGGATGTGAAGCAATTGCAGCGAGCAGCTCAAACGCAAGGTGGACGGAATGCAAAAACGAGAAAACGAACGGAGTGAGTTTCGCTAAAACGAGCTTGTGAGTTTTGGCGCAGCCACAATCAGGTAGATAGGCCTGGGTCGAATATCGCTCAGCACAGCGATTGGTGCGAACAGTAGATTTATTAGCGAAACTTTGCTTTCACAACCTCTGAAAAAACTTATCTCCGCTCATGAACATATTGAACGATACGGATAATAAGCATCCCATTGCCAAGGTTTGCGGCCAGCCGTTATTGGAAATACCGCGCGATCTTTATATTCCACCCGAGGCGCTGGAAGTCTTTCTCGATACGTTTGAAGGGCCGCTTGATTTATTGCTCTATCTCATTCGCAAACACAATCTCGATATCCTCGATATCCCGATGGCAGAGCTGACCCAGCAGTATATGGCTTATGTGCAAATGATGCGCGCCGATCAATTCGAGCTGGCAGCAGAATACCTGCTCATGACCGCACTGCTGATCGAGATCAAGTCGCGCATGTTGCTGCCATCCCCTGTCACAGAAATCGAAGAGGAAGCTGATCCACGCGCTGAACTGGTGCGCCGTCTGCTGGAATACGAGCAGATGAAAAAGGCCGCCATGCGCCTTGATGAATTACCGCAAGCTAATCGCGATTTCGCGCTTGTACAAGTATCGATCGATCAGGTGGCGGCCAGACCGCTCCCTCATGTCAACGCAGATGATTTACGCCATGCTTGGCTCACGCTGCTCGAACGCGCCAAAGTCAACCGCCATCATCATATCAGCCAGGAACAAATTTCAGTGCGTGCCTGCATGAGCCAAATCCTGCGCACGTTACAGGGCGGCAAGGTAATGCGCTTTGATGAATTATTCAGTCAAACGGCCAGTGTCATGGAAATCATCGCCCATTTTATTGCCCTGCTGGAGCTTGCCAAGGAAACGCTGGTCGCCATCGAACAACCTGAGAGTTTTGCAACGATCTATGTCAAATCAACCCAACCCACTGCTACCCTCTGAAATACTCATCCCCTTCAGCGAGCCTGACATCAGCAAAATCCTGGAAACAGCCCTGCTGACCACACAGGAACCCCTCGCCCTGGCAGAATTGAAACAACTGTTCGAGGGCGAAGTTAGCAGCAAACTGCTGCAAGCGTCACTCGAAAAACTACGCGAAAAGTGGCGTGACAGCGGCATCGAACTAGCTCAGGTCGCCGGTGGCTGGCACTTTCGCAGCAAACCGGAAATGCAGATCTTTCTCGACCGGCTCAATCCGCAGAAACCACCGCGCTATTCGCGCGCGGTACAGGAAACCTTGGCGATCATCGCCTACCGCCAACCCGTGACCCGTGGCGATATTGAAGAGATCCGCGGTGTAGCGGTATCCAGCAACATCCTGAAAACACTGGAAACACGTGGCTGGATCGAAGCCGTCGGCCAACGCAATGTGCCCGGCAGACCTTCTCTCTATGCCACCACACAAAGCTTTCTCAATGACCTTAACCTGCAATCGCTTGAGCAACTGCCGCCATTGGATGAGCTGGCAGCACTCACTGAATTGACTGAACAGCCCGAGCCCCAGGATCAGGGTCAGGAGCCGGCTACCGATTCAGAAATGACGGAAAAGTTGGAGTCCGAGCAAGCAGAATCACCTCAGGACATCACACCTGCGCCATCAGCGCATTAAGCAACGCAGCCTGCTTGTTGGAAGCTTCATCGATTTGGCTTTCCAGCGTATCGCATAAGGCCATAAGCTGGAACAGATTAAAGTAACAAACGCTCTTTCCTAATACTACCTTTTCGGAATTATAAAAAGCAGCATTTCCTATCGTCCCATTAATAGAAAGCAAGAACTGTTCTGTCATTAAGCTCTTTCTTATATTTCTGATATTCATTAGTAGAAACGCGCTTTGTATTCTCTTTTATTTCAATTCTTCCATCATAAAGATTATTGCCATTAATAAAAAAGAATTCACCTATTTCATCGTAAGATGGTGTTCCATGAATACCATCACCTAGTATCGATATAATTTCTCCCAGTTGCACCTATTCCCACCTTTTCGGCACTTCATACGGTACTTCCTCCATTCTAATTGATGGCAGCGGCTTGGCTGTCTTGATTTTCCCTTCCTGCACCAATCGCTGCTTTTCAGCTTCGACCGCTTTGAGCAATTCGCTTGCAGGAGGATCATTCGGATCTTGCGGCACGAGTTTGCCCATCACTGCAAGCTGCAGAATCACTTTACGCAGCTCCACGACATTTTCCTTTACCGAATAAAGCTCACTGAAATGCTGGCTGATGAACTGCTAGGCATGGGCAAAAGCTTCCTCGTCCGCACTCTCTTCAGGCCGTCGCCCCAGCGCAGGCGGGGACCCAGATCATCGGTAAACTCTGGAACATGGAAAGAACTGGATCCCCGCCCGTGCGGGAATGACGAGGCCGCATCGAGCAAGCGCTTGATGGCAGCGGTATGAACAGCTCACTGCCTCTGCTCACGCTCGCTACGCAATTTCTCCAGCTCATCGCAATGCATCATGAGTTGATCAATTTTAGTGATGATACGATGTTGTTCTGAAAATGGTGGTAATGGATGAATGCTCATTATTGCGCCATCACTTCCAAGCCTCGGCATTTTCACACCATACATAAGTGAATTAACGTAGGCTAAGAAAGAGGGACACTTCAGCAACCATTTAAGAAATTCAGAATCTACTCCAATGTACGGAACTATCGGCACAATCTCTGTAGTACACACACCGCCATTGTCCGCAACAATTACTTTGTTCAAATAAGGCCGCAGTTTTCCATATAGAATATCCCCTTTATTGAAAGTAGATTTGGTTGATTTAGATTGTCTTTCTGAATATTTAGCTCTTTTAATCACACGTGATGTATCTTTCTCAATATCCTCAAGATCCAGCAACCATGCGTTAGGAGGAATTTCATCTGATCTTAGGTTTTTTCTACCATTGTAGTTGGTAATCTCTCCTAGTCTCACCCACTCCCACCCCTTAGGCAATTTATAAGGCACTTCCTCCAGCTAAATTGCTGGCAGTGGCTTGGATGCCTTGATTTTGCCTTCCTTAATCAACCGCTGTTTTTCTATTTCGATTTCCTTCAACAATTTACTTGCAGGTAGATCATTCGGATCCTGCCGCACCAGCTTGCCCTGCATCGCGAGCGCCAGTATCAGTTTACGCAGTTTCTTGATGCCATCGGGCGCGGTAAAGGCCGCATCGAAATAGCGCTCCAGCAAACGGGCAGACATTGCCTCCATCTCCGTACTAAGTAGGTTTAAGGCATAATCATGGGGATGATTCATGCCTCACCCCTACCTTGCCTGCACAGCAAATTCAATTGATCCAGTTGCCATTGCAGCGGATTATTGTGGATATATTCGCGGATTTGATCCCAATCCGGTTCGCTGCGGATGATGTGTTCCCAATAATTACGTTGCCATAATTTACCGCCAAACGGCGGCCAACCATGTTGTTTCACGCCGGTGATATACACATGGGTGGTAATCGATTTGAATGCCTGGATAATGCGCCCGACCGTATCGGGCAATGTACCGCGGGGACGGGTATGTATCGCCGGATGGGGTCGAATACGAGATTCGCCCCTACGGTTGATATTCCGCGTTGCGTAGGGGCGATCCTTGTGATCGCCCCCATCGTTCATATTCCCAACCACATGCGGGCGGATACATGATTCAGGGCGAATATAAGATTCACCCCTACGGTTGATATTTCGCATCGTGTAGGGGTGATCCTTGTGATTACCCGTTTTAGAATCACCCTCCTGCAATACCAGTATCCCATGAATATGATTGGGCATGACGACGAATTCATCTAATTCCAGCGTATCAAATCGAACTGGTAATTGATGCCATACGGCATGAATCATCTTGCCTGCCTCATTCAATTGCATTTCGCCGTTAACAATCTCTCCAAACAGGCATACCTTCTGTTGAGTACAGATGGTCGCAAAATACGCCCCCGCCTGTGCATAATCGTATCCCTGTAACCGGATGGAACGGCGATGATGGCTGGTCGTCTCGTCATTCATGTTCCCTTGCTTTCTCCCAGCGCCTTGATCAATTCCTGTTTCAGCGCGGTTTGGGCGGCTTCAAGCCGTTGGACGATCTGCTGATATTCTTGCATCCATTCTTCAGGATCACCGTGGTCAATTGCCACTTCATGTGGATGCTTGCAGTCAAGGTTGTAATTGCGTGCAGCGATCTCGTCCGCAGATACCTTCCAGGCGTGTTCAGTGGTTTTACGGTAGTTCCACCAAGCCTTCTCCCGCTTGAATTCCTGGATGGTCAACGGCTTCGAACGTGAATAGGATTTGTAACCCGGCGGATAAGGATGCTCAAAAAACCAGATGTCCCGAGTTGATCCGCTTCTATTAAAAAACAGAATATTGGTGGCAATGCTGGTGTAGGGGCTGAACACCCCCTTGGGCAGGCGCACCATGGTATGCAGGTTGAACGCTTCTAGCAGCTCCTGTTTGAGTGTAGTCTTCACTCCTTCGCCAAACAAAAAGCCATCGGGCAGCACCACGGCTGCACGGCCAGTGTCGTGCTTGAGCAAATGCATGATCAGCGCCATGAAGAGATTAGCCGTTTCACGCGTCTAGTATTTGCGCGGAAAGTTGTGTCAATGCCGTCTTCTTCCATTCCGCCGAATGGGGGATTGGTGACAACGATATCGACCCGATCCCTGGGGCCGTAATCCTTGAGCGGCCGACTGAGAGTATTATTATGTCGAATGCGCGTGGGTACATCGATGCCGTGCAGCATCATGTTGGTCATCGCCAACATGTGCGGCAGCGGTTTCTTTTCCACACCGTGGATACTCGCCTGCAAGGTTCTAAGATCGTCAGCGTTGTTGACCTGCTGCTTGAGATGCTCAATGGCGCAGGTAAGAAAACCGCCGGTACCACAGGCCGAATCGAGAATGAGTTCGCCCAGTTGCGGGTTGAGCACATCCACCATGAGCTGGGTCACCGCGCGCGGGGTGTAGTATTCCCCTGCATTACCGGCAGATTGCAGATCAGACAGGATTTTTTCATAGATATCATTGAACAGATGACGATCCGTGGAAGAATTGAAATCCACATCCGCTTCGATCGTGTTGATCACCTGCCGCAGCAAGGTTCTGGATTTCATGTAGTTATAGGCATCCTCGAACACTGAGCCGACCACCTTGCCATGCGGCGGTACGCCTGCGGCAGTGGCCAGTTTCTTGAGCGAGGGAAACAGCTCATTATTGACGAAATCGATCAGATCCTCCCCTGTAATACCCTCCGCGTCTTTCGCCCAGTTTGTCCAGCGCAGTCGGCTTGGCAGCGGCGATTGATATCCTGGCACGGCAATTGCCATTCCTGCTCCTTGTCGTCGAAGATTTTCAGAAAAATCAGCCAGACCATCTGGCTGATGCGCTGCGCGTCACCATCGACGCCTACGTCCTTGCGCATGATGTCCTGGATGGTTTTGACGAGTGTACCGATTGGCATAAGTTTTCGCGTTCCCCGTCATTCCTGCCTGCGCGGGAATGACGGTTGTTTATACTTATTTTTCATATACTATAAAGCGCCTGTTCCAGCTCTTGCACTGCCTGCTGATAATGTTCCAGCTCACCGAAGGCGCGAATGATCTCGATCGGTGTGCCGAATTGGATAAAGGGCAAGACCGTGAGAATCTGCATTTCTTCAATTTGTGTGACGCCTTCATCCGCGTATTTATCCAGCAGCGCCTCCAGCACGCGTCGCGCCTGCTCGCCATAGCGAGTAAAGTAGTCGCGCTTCTTGACTTGCTCTGCACGTTCCCGGCGTGTCAGCGGAGGTTTACCCCAGGCAATATGGCAAATCAAGTCGAACGGATCACACTCCCTACTGATTTCCTCGGCCAGTGCATCAAAGAAGATGCCTTCGTTAGCCAGTTCTTCGATAACCGCCTGTTTCTTTGCCGCGCTGTTCCAGCGGCGCAGAAAATCATCCATTGAGGCGAACGAATGGGCCAGCGTCTTACGCGTGTAATCCTTGAGTGATTCGGTGATCAGCTTACCGTTCGTGTCGAAATACTGCACCCACTCGGCAGCGACCTTGACTTCAACACTGGCCACCACATAACGGAGGATACTCTCCCCTTCTTCTCCCTCATTAATTCCAGCCCAAGTTTGATCAGATCTTGCTTGCGCGTATTTGAAATCATTTTCCAGCATAGCACCATCGGGTAACTCTGGCGGTACCGGTGATTCTCCGGCTTGAGGGATGTAAATTTGTACGGGATCACCATCGAAATCCGGGTCGGCAAACAGTTCGATGACCTTCTTGAAATCGATAATGGTGAAGTAGTATTGCCATAATCTTCATTGATGCGTGTGCCACGCCTGATGATCTGCTTGAACTCGGTCATCGACTGTATGCGCTGATCGAGCACGATCAGCTTGCAGGTCTGGGCATCCACGCCGGTACTCATCAGTTTGGACGTGGTCGCGATCACCGGGTACTTCGATTCAGGAAAAATAAAGTCATCGAGCTAGTTCTTGACCTTCTTCGCTGTCCCCAGTAATACGCATGACGTATTTGCTATTTTGTGTCATCAGATCGGCATTCTCATTGACCAGTGCCTGACGCATGCGCTCGGCATGATCGATATTTTCGCAGAAAACGATGGTTTTATCGAAACGGTTAGTCTGTTTCAAGAATTCGGTGATCTTCCTGGCCACCAACTGGGTGCGCTGTTCCAGTACCAGCGTTCGGTCAAAATCCCGTTGGTTATAAATGCGGTATTCGATTTCATACCCGTGCTTGTCCACCATGCCTTTGTCGGGCCGCCAGCCGGCCAGGTCACGGTCAAGATCGATGCGCACCACCTTGTATGGCGCAAGAAAGCTATCTTCGATACCCTGTCGCAGCGAATAAGTGTAAATCGGTTCGCCAAAATAATCGATGTTAGAGGCTTCTTTTGTCTCCTTGGGGGTTGCGGTCAAGCCAATCTGGGTCGCTGCGGAAAAAAATTCCAGTATCTGGCGCCAGGCGGAATCTTCCGCTGCGCTGCCGCGATGACGTTCATCCACGACAATTAAGTCAAAAAAATCTGGACTGAACTGCTTGTAGATATTTCGCTCTTCCTCCGTGCTTGTCACGGCCTGATAGAGGGAAAGGTAGATTTCATGAGACTTGTTGGCCTGCCGTTTCTGGATTTTGGTCCTGGCTGCGCCAAACGGCTTGAAATCATTAGTCATGGTCTGATCGACCAGAATATTACGGTCGGCCAGAAACAAAATGCGCTTCCTGGCCTTGGCTTTCCACAAACGCCAGTGATCTGAAAGGCTGTGAAGGTCTTACCGGTACCGGTTGCCATGACCAGCAGAATGCGCTGCTTGCCTTGCGCAATCGCCTCGATAGTGCGGTTGATGGCGAGCAACTGATAGTAACGCGGGGTTTTATTGCTGCCGTCACTGTAATAATCCTGCGTGATCAGAGCATGCTGCTGCCCGTGGATATGAATGCCCTTATGCGTCAGCCACTCCTGCCACAGCATTTCGGCAGATGGAAATTCATGTAAGTCCAGCTCGCGTTCGATCAGGCCATCGGCCGTAATTTTGTTATGAAACAAAAAGCCATCGCCGTTCGAACTGAAGACAAAAGGCGCCTGCAGCAGCTCAGCATAATTGAGTCCCTGTTGCATGCCAGCGCCGATGGCGTAATTGTTGTCCTTGGCTTCGATCACGGCAATCGGTATATTGGGCTTGTAGAACAACACATAATCAGCCCGCTTGTGCTGCGCGCGCGTGCAAGCGACCACGCACAATGATACGCCCTTTAGTCAGCAGAAATTCTTCCCGCACCTGGCTCGCGATACCCCACCCTGCCTGTTGCAAGGCGAGCATGATGAATTGGGTGCAGATATCGCGTTCAGAGAGTTGCTTTGTATGCATCATTCAACTCCCTTGCTTCTTTTCCCCGCGATAATGTTGCTTATTTGTTAGCCGCTATCAGTTGAGGGGTTAAGTGTGGCGCGATAATTTGCAGCAACTGAACGAAAATCTTGGGGTTGCCTGCAACAATCTGTCCACTTTTCAAGTAATTCTCATTGCCTTCCAGATCGCTGACCAGCCCGCCTGCTTCGAGAATAAGCAGACAGCCTGCGGCGATATCCCAGGGGGACAAACCGATTTCCCAAAAACCGTCATAACGCCCGGCGGCAACATAGGCCAGATCAAGCGCAGCGGAGCCCGGGCGGCGGATGCCAGCCGTTTTGGGAATAATGTCCTTGAACATGGCGAGGTAAGCTTCCAGAAAGGACAGATCTCGGAACGGAATACCCGTCCCGATCAAAGAATCAGCCAGCAGGCCGCGCTTACTGACGCGGATGCGTTGATCGTTAAGATAAGCGCCGCGCCCACGGCTGGCGGTGAATAATTCATTGCTGACTGGATCGTACACGACCGCTTGGGATAACACCCCTCGATGCAATAAGGCAATCGATACCGCATATTTGGGGAAACCATGCAGAAAATTGGTCGTACCATCCAGCGGATCGATGATCCATTGGTATTCTGATTTTTTGGCGTCTCCGCGATTACCGCTTTCTTCTGCTAGAATCGAATGGGTAGGGTAAGCATCCATCAATACTTTAATGATGGCTTCTTCAGCCGCACTATCTACTTCACTGACAAAATCACTGTGCGATTTGCGTGAAACAGTCAGAATATCGAGGTTTCGTGAAGCCTGATTGATAATACTGCCTGCACGGCGCGCGGCTTTTACCGCGATGGTTAGCATTGGATGCATTTTATAAGACCAAGAAATAAAAAAATTGAGAAAAGGCTAATTTTAATATGAATCGTTGCTGTCCGCTCGCCAATGTCCGTATCGTATTAAGCCATACCAGTCACCCCGGCAATATCGGCGCAACTGCAAGAGCGATGAAAACAATGGGGCTAAGCACGCTCTACCTGGTCAACCCTAAATCCTTTCCGGACCATGAGGCGGACGTGCGTGCCAGCAACGCACGAGACATCCTCGAGCAAGCCAGCGTGGTGAGCAACTTAGAAGAAGCGCTGCATGATACCGTGCTCACTGTAGCGATGACTGCCCGCCTACGCAATCTCTCTCACCGCATTCTTGATGCTAGGCAGGCTGCGAAGGCGCTACTTGAGCATGCATCCAACTCTCCAGTAGCGCTGGTTTTTGGCAGAGAGAGCTCGGGTCTGACTACAGTTGAAATCAGCAAGTGCCAGCTCACGGTACATATTCCGACCAATCCCGATTATTCTTCACTCAATCTGGCCGCTGCTGTGCAAATCATGGCTTATGAACTGCGCATGGCGTTGACTGAAACAACGCTGATACCTCCTCAGCAGCCAGCTTATCAGCTCGCTAACTTCCAAGAAATTGAGTTGTTTTATCGCCACTTGGAGCAGGCCATGATCGACAGCGGGTTTCTTGACCCCAAACAGCCTAAACGACTCATGCAACGGCTGCATCGTATGTTCGCGCGTACCCAACTGGAAAAAGAAGAAGTAAACATATTGCGCGGTATACTCAGTGCATTGGAAAAGCATCGTTCAGCATAAGTTATGTTGTTTGGATTGATTGTTTGGATTGACTTAACTAGCTTATTTAGCGATGATTGCAACTGATACTTCTTCAACCACCTTTTGAGATAGTAAGTAAACTGATTATCCAGACCGATTATCTAGTCCGTATCGTTAGTTATTTCACAAACTCACTGATTACAATAAAAGGAATGACCATGACAACCAATACAATCTTTAAACACAAAGTTAATGCCATTATCAGCAGCAGACACTTATTAAAACATCCTTTTTATATGGCTTGGACCGAAGGCAAGCTGACTAAAGATCAGTTGCGCCACTATGCGGAACAATATTTTTATAATGTCCTGGCTGAACCGACCTATCTGAGTGCAGTGCATTTCAATACACCTCATATTCATGCTGAAACGAATAGCGGTGATATTAGTGTGCGTCAGGAAATACTCAAAAATTTAATTGATGAAGAACATGGTGACGGTAATCACCCTGCTTTATGGAAAGCATTTGCTTTTGCTCTGGGTGCAGATGATAAAAGCCTGGCCAATGCCCCTGCTCTGCCTGAAACAGAAAATCTGGTTTCTACCTTCCGTGATATTTGCCTAAATCAGCCTTTTTATGCTGGCTTGGCTGCACTTCATGCATTTGAGTCACAAGTCCCAGATATCGCCGCAGTGAAAATTGATGGGCTGGCCAACTTCTACGGCATGAATAATCCGAAAGATTACGCATTCTTCTCGGTTCATCAGCAAGCGGACATTTACCATTCACAAGCAGAGTGGGCCATCATTGAGCGTTTTGCTGACACGCCAGAAAAACAAGCTGAAGTGCTCGCGGCTACTCAACGCGCTTGCGATGCACTCTGGAAGTTCCTGGATGGTATTCATGAAACTTATTGCACGAATCTGATCTGCGATCAAAAAGCGGCTGTGACACTGCATTAATTGAGCCTACACGGGTGGATAGGTATCTATCCACCCAACATCATTAGCATTCCTTTTTTCCTGCCTTCATTCCAAAGGAATGACACCTTCTAAAGTAGCAAAGCATTGATCCCGGCTGGTAGTCAGAAAATCCCGCAAGTACGTAAGGAAAGCATCCTCTTTACGTGCTGATATGAATAAATCGCTCCATAGCCCATTGGCGCCGATGCGCCGCGCAATGACGTAATCGTGATCGACATAGTTTTTGATCCCCCAATTGGGCAAGGCAGCGATTCCTCGACCGCTTGCCACCAATTGCAAAATAGCCACGGTCAGCTCCGCTGTGCGCCGCTTGCAGGATATGCCCGCAGGCAGCAATACCTTGCTGATCAGATCAATACGCTCTTCTGGCACGGGGTAAGTGATCAGCGTCGTATCGGCAAAATCGGTCGCCATTAGCATTCTTTTTTAGCCAGCTCATGACCGGGCGCAAGCATCGCCAGAATTTCGAAACGAAACAAGGAATAGTGAACAATGTCTCGCTGTGGTTTGTTTTCTGAACTAATCACAATTCCGCCTCCCCGCGCTTGAGGAGCTTGATAGGATCGGCGTGAAATCCAGAAGCCACATCCAGTTCTACTTCTGGCCAATGCTTACGAAAACTATCCATGATAGGCATCAACCAGTCAAAACAGGTATGGCATTCCAGCGCAATACGTAAATTTCCGCTTGTTCTCTGGGCGATTCTAGCGAGATCGCGCTCGGCCGCCTGCACTTCCTTGATAACTTTTTCTGCTAACTGGACAAGACGTTCTCCTGCATCAGTCAACTAGATAGCGTGTCCCTGTCATTCAATCAGCGATATCTGATAATAGTCCTGTAATGCCTTAATCTGATGGGAAAGTGCTGATTGCGTAAGATACACGCGCTTGGCGGCGAGCGATAAACTGCCAGTGTCCTGGAGCGCAGTCAAAGTTCGAAGATGACGTAATTCGAGCATATGAAGTTATGAATATATGAATTATATTCATAAGTCTAATACATTTTTTCATTTGATTCATAGCTCAATCTGCCACACAATGAGTACTCTTTTAATCCCATAAGAGAAGAGCAATTATGGCTTTAACACACAATCTAGGATTCCCCGCATAGGTGCACAGCGGGAATTGAAGCAAGCGCTTGAAGCATACTGGCGCAAGGATATCGACGTGCAGCAATTACAAGATCAGGCAAAAGCCATTCGGAAAAAAACTGGCTGCTACAAGAGGAAGCAGGTCTAAATCTGCTACCTGTTGGCGATTTTGCCTTGTATGACCACATGCTCAATATGACTGTATTACTGGGTGCAATACCTGAGCGTTTCAATTCGAGTCAGCATGACACGATGGTCGATCTGTATTTTGCCATGGCACGGGGGACACCCAATCAATCGGCGATGAAGATGACCAAGTGGTTCAATACCAACTATCATTATATCGTTCCGGAATTTAACAGACAGACCCATTTTCAGATCACCTCAGAGCAGTTGTTTGGCGAGATCAAGGAAGCCCAGGCATTGGGTATTTCTCCCAAGGTGGTATTGATTGGGCCGCTGACGTATTTATTTATGGGCAAGGAAACAGAAGTGGGTCTTAATCGCTTGGAGTTATTGCCCCGTTTGCTGCCCGCTTATCACAACATTCTATCTAGAATGGCAGCATCGGGCGTCCAGTGGGGACAGATGTATGAGCCCTGCCTGGCATTTGAGCTAGAAGAAATCTGGTTAGAAAAGCGAAGTGAAGTCTATACAACCTTACAAGGAAGCGGCCCACAATTGTTGCTGATGACCTATTTTGATGCCATTGATGAACATGCGTCAAGACTCAAAGCTTTACCCGACCCGTCGATGGCCTGCATATTGATTTATGTCGCGCACCGCATTAACTCGATGCATTTCTTGCCGATTATCCGGTCAATAAAGTACTTTCACTGGGTATCATCGATGGGCGCAGCGTGTAGCGCGCTGATCTTTCCCAAGCATTAGCAACTTTGTCAAAAGTACAATCTTTCCTTGGTGAACGATTATGGATTGCACCCAGCTGCTCGTTATTGCACTGCCCAGTCGATCTCGAACTGGAAACTAGGCTGATGGTGAAATTAAAAACTGGCTGGCTTTTTCATCCCAAAAACTCAACGAAATTGTCATTCTGGGACGTGGATTAAATCAGGGAAAAGCATCAATCCAAACTTTTCTGCAAGAGTCCGCTGAAAAGCTTGGCAGGCAAGGCAGCAATCCAAACGGATACATCATCCGGTGTGGTACAAGAACGAGTGAAAAGATTAACACAGTGCGATTGTCAGCGTCACCATCCCTTTGCGCAACGGCAGTCTTTGCAACAGCAATATTTTCAGTTACCACTACTACTAACCACCACCATCGGATCATTCCCTCAAACAACCGAAATTCGCAAAGTCAGAGCCGCTTTCAAAAAATGGGAGCTCAGTCATATGGACTATCTTGAGGCAATGCGTGCTGAAATCCAGAATGTCATCCATCAACAGGAAGAAATAGGGCTTGATGTGCTCGTACATGGCGAAGCCGAGCGCAATGATATGGTTGAATATTTTGCAGAGCAGTTATGGGGTTATGCTTTTACCGAAAATGGCTGGGTGCAAAGCTATGGTTCGCGCTGTGTTAAATCATCTATTCTCTATGGTGATATTTACCGCCCGGAGGCAATGACAGTCAACTGGATCAGCCACGCTCAGAGCCTGACCAGCAAACCGGTCAAGGGTATACTGATAGGTCCGGTGACCATGTTGATGTGGTCATTCGTACGCAATGATCAACCATATTCTGAAACAGCGCTGCAGCTTGCTCTTGCCATCCGTAACAAAGTAAAAGATTTGGAGCAAGCAGGGATTAGTATGATTCAGATCGATGAACCCGCTTTTCGCGAAGGGCTTCCGCCGAAAAAATCAGCTTGGTCTGAATACCTGCAGTGGGCAGTTAAGGCATTTCGCATTGCTAGTTCAGGTGTAAAGGATGAAACACAGATTCATACCCATATGTGTTATTCGAAATTTAACGATATCTTACCAGCAATTGCCGAAATGGACGCAGATGTCATTACCATTGAGACCTCACGCTCCCGCATGGAATTACTGGATGCATTCGTGCAGTTTGCTTATCCTAATGAAATCGGCCCAGGGGTATATGACATTCACTCTCCACGCATTCCGGATACGGGTGAAATGCTGGCATTATTGAAAAAAGCACTCCGACACATCCCACCCCAACAATTATGGGTCAATCCCGATTGCGGCCTAAAAACCAGGGATTGGGCTGAGACTCATGTCGCATTGAAGAAAATGGTCAGTGCGGCACCTATCCTGCGTAATAGGTTAGCTGTATGATGTCATCTATGGGAAGAGCAGCACCATTCATGCACTGAAAAAGTTTGAGCGGTTGCATATGCATTACCAACTATAATTACAATTAACCTAAAAGCCGCTATAAGGTTGATTGTATGAGTGGCTTAAAAACCTCCGAATCAATCTAAAAAACTACTTATTCCGCTCTCTGTCAAATTCAACAGCATAAACAAGTTATTCCTCAATTTTTAGCATTATCATGGATGAACAATCAAGTCTGCTAGCATTGTTTACTAGCAGTTTTCTGTCTGCCACTCTTCTGCCAGGGGGCTCAGAGGCGGTATTAGCAGGCGTGCTCATGGCTTATCCTGAACTTTACAGTTCAGCCTTGAGCGTCGCAACACTTGGCAATACACTGGGCGGAATGAGTTCTTATGTGATTGGCCGTTTATTGCCAGATGAAAAAGCGATGCGTAGCAAAATTGGTAACAAAAATCGTGGATTAGAATGGGTGCACCATCATGGCGCGCCGATTCTCTTTCTTTCCTGGTTACCCTTGATCGGTGACGTATTGTGTGTCGCTGCAGGCTGGTTGCGCATTCACTGGCTTTGGGCCGTTATATTCATTGCTGCAGGAAAATTTGCACGTTACTGGGTCATTGCTACCGCAATTAGTTAGTCCCCAGAGACTGGGGACCAGCTAATCATTAGTTAATCTAATCTATTATTTCTCAAGTAATTTCTTTAACTCTCCACTCTGATACATCTCGCTCATGATATCTGAACCACCGATAAACTCACCGTTTATATAAAGCTGTGGAATAGTCGGCCAATTAGAATACTCTTTAATTCCCTGACGAACTTCCGGATCAGCGAGTACATCAACCGAGAATAAATCTTTAACGCCACATGCATTGAGTATCTTAACGGCATTGGCAGAAAACCCACATTGGGGTTGCTCAGGTGTACCTTTCATATAAAGCACTACGGGATGAGTAGTAATTTGCTGCTCAATCACCTCATTAGCATTCACGTCTCGATATCCTCCTTAAATGATTATTTCGAAAGCTAATTTTATTATTAGATTACTAGAATAACATTATGGTTCTATTTCTTATTAGTAATTATTGTGATATCTCACCATTCCGCAAGCATACCGCATTAATTATATTCTAGTAGTGAGCTTTTGTTGCCAGCGCACGCTCATCACGTTGCCCGCCACTCACGCGTAGTATCCCTGCCAGATCGGGACAGGAGAATATGTTAATAAAATTGCATTCTGCCAGCAATTGCCGGCAAATATTGGCTTGATCATAACCATGCTCTAGTAGCAGCTCACCCCCTGCAGTCAAAAAATCTGGTGCATTGGCAATAATTTGACGAATACATGCCAAGCCATCATTCAGTGCCATCAGTGCGATATGAGGCTCAAAACGTAGATCACCTTGGTTCAGATGGGGATCTCCCTCGGCCACATAAGGTGGATTCGAGATAATCAGATTAAATTCATTATAATCCAATCCATCAAACCAGTTCCCTGCACATATCTGCACATTATGGATACCCAGTCTTTGTGCATTCAACCGAGCAATTGACAATGCATCGGGTGAGAGATCGACTGCCGTAACATGAGCTAATGGCCGATGTTTGCCAATGGTGAGTGCAATTGCGCCACTTCCTGTGCCTAAATCAAGCACATTACAGGTTTGATTAAGCGGAATACGTGATAAAGCCAGTTCTACCAGTAATTCTGTTTCCGGTCGAGGAATTAAAACAGCAGGCGTAACCTTAAAAGTCAAATCATAGAATTCACGTTCACCGACAAGATAGGCAACTGGCTCACCTGCAGCTCTCCTCGTTACCAGCAATTGGAAAGTATCCAATTGCTCGTGATTCAATACATCATCTGAGTGAGCAGCAAGAAAGGCAGCATCTACATTTAACGCATATTGAAGCAATAGGCGTGCCTCTATATAATCTATAAGGCGATGTGCATCTTGTAGTGCCTGTGCTATCGTGACCTGCATACTTGCGCAGCTATTTTAAAGTGATTACTTCTCTAGAGCCGTCATTTTTCCATCAGAGATGCCAACTGCTCTGCTTGATGTTCAGCCATCAATGCTGAACACAGCTCATCAAGATCGCCATCCATAATTTGGTCCATCTTATAAAGCGTGAGATTAATGCGATGATCTGTCACTCGCCCTTGCGGAAAATTATAGGTGCGAATCCGCTCGGAGCGCTCTCCGCTTCCCACCAGTGATTTGCGCGTCGCCGCCTGCTCTGCCTGCTGCTCACGCATTTGCTTATCGAGAATTCGAGCAGCCAACACACTCATCGCTTGCGCCTTGTTTTTATGCTGAGAACGCCCTTCCTGACATTCGACGACGATACCCGTGGGCAAATGGGTAATACGAACGGCTGAATCTGTTTTATTGATATGCTGACCGCCTGCACCGGATGCCCGGAAGGTATCGATTCTTAACTCAGCCGGATTCAGTTCAACACCGGTTATTTCATCTACTTCTGGAATAACCGCAACGGTACAGGTAGAGGTATGTACTCTTCCTTGAGTTTCTGTTGCTGGCACACGTTGCACACGATGGGCACCTGATTCAAACTTGAGCCGAGAATAAGCCCCATAACCGATAATCCTGGCGATGATTTCCTTGTATCCACCTACATCAGAAGGGCTTTGTGAAATGATCTCGACTTGCCAGCGCTGACGCTCAGCATAGCGTGCATACATACGAAACAGATTACCCGCAAACAATGCAGATTCATCCCCACCCGTGCCTGCACGAATTTCCAAAAAAATATTACGCTCATCATTGGGATCTTTGGGCAGTAACTGTTTAAGCAGCTCAGCTTCGATTTTCTGGAGTTTCTCTTTTCCAGCGACAATTTCGGCTTCAGCAAACTCCCGCATGTGGGGTTCGGCGATCATCTCTCGGGCTGTTTGAATATCCAGCTCAGTTTGCTTATAAGCCTGATAAAGCTCAACCACTGGGACAATCTCCGCCCGCTCACGCGTAAGCTTGCGATATTTATCCAGATCGGCTGTAATTTTCTCGCTGCTCAATAGCTGGTTCAATTCCTCCAGCCGCACACTCAGACGAGTGAGCCGGTCTGCAATACTTTTATTCATTGTGGGTAATGTAATTGATATAACCGATTGATCAGCTCGACCAGCTTATCCCGCTCATCATCGGCTGCATGATTCAGCATACTGGAAGGAAGGTGTAAGAATTTGTTGGTCAATCCATTACTGAGCGATTCGAGTATCTTTTCCGGATTTTCACCTTTTGCCAACAACTTTTGCGCACGTGTAAGCTCATGCCTTCGAAAGCGCTCCGCCTGATCTCGCAATGCTCTGATGGTCGGAACGAGTTCGCGTGTTGCCAGCCAGCGCATAAAATCAATTACATTGGTTTCAATGATGGTCTCAGCTTGGGCAACTGCGCTGAGGCGAGAGTCCAGTCCCTCTTTGACTATATCTGCCAAATCATCAACATAATAAAGAAATACATCATCCAGCTCTGAGACTTCCAGTTCGACATCTCGAGGGACTGCCAAATCGACAATAAAAATGGGGCGATGTTTACGGATCTTGGTGGCACGTTCCAACATGCCCTTACCCAAGATCGGTAAGGGACTTGCAGTACAGGTCACCACGATATCGTGCAACGCTAGCTGTTCAGGTAATTCACTAAGTGGAATAGCTCGCGCATTGAAGCGTCGCGCTAATGCTTCGGCCCGTTCCGTAGTGCGATTGGCAACTGTAATCCGCTTGGGGCGCCTGGCAACAAAGTGGCTAGCACAAAGCTCGATCATCTCACCCGCACCAATAAATAGGACATTCTGTTCACTAATATCGCCAAAGATCCGCTCCGCTAAGCGCGCAGCGGCAGCAGCCATTGATACGGAACAAGCACCAATCTCAGTAGATGTTCGGACTTCCTTAGCCACAAAAAAAGTATGTTGAAACAACTTGTGCAGCAATAATCCCAGCGTACCAGCATTCTGCGCTGACTTGATCGCATTCTTCATCTGACCGAGTATCTGTGGTTCACCCAGCACCATAGAATCCAGCCCGCTGGCAACCCGAAAAGCATGCTTGACTGCCTGCTCTCGTGGCAATCGATAAAGATAAGGATCTAATTCGCGTTCGAGCAAATGATGAAATTTTGTGAGCCAATGTATCGCCGCGTCTGGTTTATCAGTGTTACAGTAAATTTCTGTACGATTACATGTCGAAACAATGGCAGCTTCTTTAACTGCATGATTTCCCACCAAATCATGCAAAGCATGCTCCATTGTATTTTCATTAAATGTAACCTGCTCACGTATGTTTAGCGGTGCTGTATTGTGATTGATACCAAAGGCAAATAGTTGCATGAAAGGTGATCTTTAAATAACTAAAAATCGGAAATGCATCATTATAGCGGAAGTTTAAGCGCTATCAATGAAAGTAATAGGCTCGCCTTACACACTTCTTCTAACTACCTCATAGATTTTAAGTGATTAAATTAGCGCCACGGCATAATTGGAATAGTAGAGATACTGTTTTTAGGTGATCCCTCAATAATTCTATCGCTATAGGTTAGATAAATCAGTACATTGCGTTTAGGGTCATAAAAACGCACCACCTGTAATGTCTTAAATAGCAACGAGGTACTTTTCTTAAATACTTCCTCACCATCTTCCTTGCCATTTTTCACATTCTCGGGTAGTTCGATTGGACCTACCTGACGACAAGCTATTGAAGCATCAGAAGTATCCTCAGCCACTCCCACCGTACCCTTAATACCGCCTGTTTTTGCCCGACTGAGATAACAGGTCGCTCCCGCAATATCCGGATCATCAAATGCCTCAACGACAATTTTATCATTAGCACCCCAAAACTTGAATTTAGTAGATACACTACCAATTTGTTCAGCCATTAAAGGGGAAGAAAACAATAAGACTAAAATCAATATTAAGAACTTGATTTGCTGGGGAATATTTAACAAATAATTCATCATATGGTTTCTCCATTTCATCATACTCTATGCTCTATCATTACTTAGTTAGATTTTTAATCAAAATCTCGTTGAACACTTAGCTTAGATGACATAAATCGACAAATGTTTAATTGCACTTATGGACGGCTAGTATAAAACTGCCCCATCAATTCAAGGCATTGTCAAGCTTGTGTCATTGCACAAGCGCGAAATTGGGATATCCCCATGAATGGACGAAAATTTTAACTTGCATCTCCTAACGATAAAAGTGTTTTATTATTAAATTCCCACTAATCCCCAAATGCCATGTAAAACCATAACCTTTTATTACATGCAAGAAAAATTGACGCAAATTTACTTTAGCCCACCAATGAAACTCATTTCATCTCCCAATAGCATGAAAAAATGTTAAACATTCAAACTTTATCGCAAAGTATTTGTCTTAATAACATGATAATAAAAATTATCTATCATTATCCGTGTACTTCATACTGTGAAGAGAAAAGCAACCAAGTATTGCCAAAAAATCACGAATCCAAAAATGAGTAGAGAAAATAATATTTAACACATTCTGCGCGAAGAATCTGAGCATATCAAACTAAAAGATGGAAGCTAAGAATCCTGGAATACCAAAGAATAGCTGCCATACGAGATATTCACATTTTCCTTAGTTTTCAGTCTCTATACTTGCTTTACTCCATTTAGTCGTTTTTATTTTGTAGTACCATTAAATTACGTATACAGAAAAGGCCATTCAGGCTTGGAAGATTATATTTAATAATCATATTGTTAAATATGATAACATTTACTATGAGTCTAACTCGATTAACGAATAAAATTCTGGCGATCTTTGCGTCAAGGGTTCTTGTCAACAATTCCTCGATTTTCGTCTGAAAGGATCATGCCGTGAACGTTTTTTACGAAGAATCCGGTATTTTTAAGGTTGGCGCCGTTCTTGCTGACAATACGACTTCTTTACAAGTAGAAGCATCACACGGTAAACGCTCCAAAATCAAAGCTTCCGCAGTATTGTTAAGGTTTGAGATGCCACCTTTATATGAATTTATGTATCAGGCACAGCAGATTGCTGCTGATCTGGATACTGATTTTCTCTGGGAATGCTGCGCGAATAGCGAAGAATTTTCGAGCCATACTTTAGCTGCTGAATATTTTGGACGTTCACCTAGTCCAGTAGAAGTAGCTGCAATCATGATTCTTCTGAATAGTGCGCCAATGTATTTTTACAGAAAAGGACAAGGGCGTTATAAAGCCGCTCCAGCTGAAGCTTTACGAGCAGCGCTTGCCAGTCAGGAAAAGAAACGGCTGGAAGCAGAACAGCAAGCTCGTTATAAGCAACAACTGAGCACCTTCATTCTTCCTGAAGAATTCAAGTTACAATTGGATGACCTGCTTTATAAACCAAATAAAAATACCATTGAGTGGAAAGCGCTCGAATCAGTCTGTACTGCAACTAAGCTCAGTGTCCCCAAATTATTGGAAAGATGTGGTGCTATATCCTCCACCCACGATTATCACTTTAATCAATTTCTGAGAGAGCATTTTCCGGAAGGTATCGACTTCAATCTACCTGAAGTAGATGATATATCTCGTGATTTTGAAAATTTACCGATAGCAGAGGTAGTAGCTTTTAGTATTGACGATGCTACCACCACTGAAATTGATGATGCTTTCTCAGTTACACCGCTCGCTCTGGGAAGCTTTCGTATTGGTATCCATATAGCGGCACCGGCCTTAGGAATTACCCCTGGTTCTTTTTTGGATAAAGTGGCTGCAAAACGCCTTTCGACTGTTTATTTACCCGGGCAGAAAATTACCATGCTGCCTGAAAAAACGATCGATTTTTATACTCTCAGCGAAACGCGATTATGTCCAGCCATTTCGCTTTATCTGGATGTAGCAGACGATTTTACCGTAACAGCTTCTCAAAGCCGGATAGAAAAAATCAGAATCGTCGCTAATTTACGTCACGATACCTTGGAACAACAGTTTAATGAAGATACACTGAGAAAAAATCTCACAAATTACCCTTTTGCGAATGAGCTGAGTCTACTTTGGAATTTTTCCCGCAAAATGGAAATGTTCCGAGGCAAGGAAAATGACATCAATAATGAAAAAATTGATTATAGTTTTTTTGTTGAGCAGGATCGCATCTCTATTCAAGAGCGTCGGCGCGGCTCACCAATCGACAGAGTCGTTTCTGAATTAATGATTTATGCGAATACTGAATGGGGCAAACAACTTGCCGATGCGAGAATCGCAGGTATTTATCGCAGCCAAAATGGGGGAAAAGTAAAAATGAGTCTTTCTCCAGCCCCTCATCAGGGACTTGGTGTAGCCCAGTATGCTTGGAGCAGCTCTCCAATGCGCCGTTATGTAGACTTAATTAATCAGCGGCAGCTTATCGCATTACTCACGGATGCACTACCACCCTATACTAAAGAGAGCGATGAATTGTTGATATCAATGCGGGATTTCGAACAAGCTTATAGTATATATGGTGATTTCCAACGCGCTATGGAGCGTTATTGGTGTTTGCGTTGGCTGCTTCAGGAAAACATTGAAGTAACAGGGGCACAAGTCATAAAAGAAAACCTGGTAAAGCTCGATCGCATTCCTTTGATCGTGCGAGTGCCTTCATTACCAGACCTCTTACCGGGCACAGTGGTTAAGTTAGAATTATCCCAAATTGACTTGATTGAATGTACCTTGAATTCACGATTTTTATATAAAGAATAAGTGAGAAAGTATATTTTTTATTTATGAGATACTTTTCACTTATCGCTGATTATTCCAAATGGCTAAGCGAGAAATAAGTGTTCGTCGGTCCAGCTAGCGGGACGTATCGTAGATTTGCTCACAAGCGCTCATATGAGTTGGTTAACTTTATCTAGCCGTTATTTGCTCTAAGATGTTAGATCACAGCCTTTCGATGCCCTATCCTGGGTCATCTTATCGACCAAAACGCTTCTATGTCGCCATACTGATTTCACTGCTCCTACATGCAGTCATCCTATGGGGGATCACTTTTAAGGTACCGCAACCTGCCGTCAATAATGTTGCAAAATCGCTGGAGGTCATTTTGGTCAATGGTAAATCTGAGCAAAAATCCATCGAGACGAATATATTGGCACAAGCCAATTTGGAGGGAGGTGGTAATATTGATGAAGATCGGCGTGCTAAATCGCCTTCTCCAGTATTACCCCAAACCAAACCATTAATTAATCTTGCTCAAGCAACCAAAAAAACAAGACAACTAGAAAACGAAGTCAAGAAACTCATGACTGCTGTTGAAAGCAAACCCCGTATCATTGAAGCCGAACCTCAGACAGAACAATCTGAAGACAAGCCAGTGCCCAAGCTTGATAGTACAAATTTGTTACAGCGTAGCCTTGAAATTGCACGCCTGGAAGCCCAAATCAACAAAGAATACGAAGCATATCAGAAACGTCCCAAGCGCAGATATATCGGTGCACGCACAAAAGAATATCGTTTTGCGCGTTATGTAGAAGACTGGCGACTCAAGGTCGAACGCATCGGTAATTTGAACTACCCGGAAGAAGCCAGGAAACAGCAGCTTTATGGCAATTTGCAGCTAACTGTAGGCATTCGATCAGATGGCAGCCTTGAGTCCATTGGAATTGATCGTTCATCTGGAACCAAGGTTCTCGATGATGCTGCCATTTATATAGTCAGATTAGCGGCTCAGAATGGTTTTGCACCTTTTCCGCCCGATATCAGTCGAGACACGGATATTTTACATATTACCCGTACCTGGGTATTTGCACGTTCAGATGAATTACTCAGCCAATAATCAGTAGAACAAATATCATTTGTTCAGCCTATTGATTGCCAGTTAAAATTTCATATCTCTGCCACGCATTACAAAATAACTTTATGCCTGATTTTTATGCAGTAATTGGCAACCCTATACACCATAGCAAATCACCCATCATCCACAAGCTATTTGCACAAGAGACTCAGCAGGATATGCAGTATGAGGCTATTCTGGCATCCTTGGATGGTTTCGAAGCGGCAGTCAAAGCATTTCAGCAACGGGGAGGTAAGGGTATGAATGTAACCCTTCCGTTCAAGCTTGAAGCTTATGCCCTATCTACTCGTTTAACAGACCGAGCAAATGCCGCTCAAGCCGTCAATACACTCAAATTTAATGGAAACAATGATATTCTAGGTGATAACACGGATGGAACCGCACTGGTTCATGATATCGAGGTTAATCAACATGTTGCCATTGCCGGCAAAAGTATTCTATTAATGGGTGCAGGCGGTGCTGCACGAGGCGCTATTTTGCCACTGCTAAAACTCAAACCACGCATACTTGCCATTGCCAACCGCACTAAAGAGAAGGCGCAAGTGTTACAAAGACAATTTTCTGCTCATGGCAATGTCTTATCGGGACATTATCAGGATTTCTCTGGAGAGAGCTTCGATATCATTATCAATGCTACTTCAGCGAGCCTCCATGATGAGTTACCTTCTTTACCGGGAGGTATCTTTTCTAAAGAATCGCTTGCTTATGACATGATGTATGGTGAAGAGTTGACACCATTTTTAAGGTTTGCTCAGCAGCAAGGAGCTAGTAAGTTAGTTGATGGTATTGGCATGCTTGTTGAACAAGCTGCGGAATCTTTTTTCTTATGGCGTGGCATTCGACCAGAAACGAAAAAAGTAATTGAAATATTAAAGAATAATGGGCACTAAACAGTACTGATGCTATTCATTGTATACGGAATATTAATCCTTATCTCAGCCTTTAATTAACCCTCATTGCCTATCCAATCAAAAGGACGCGAAGGCGATCTGCAGACAGTATCAATCATACGGCAAGGTGAAGCCGACAAAGTCAGGGTTGATTCAGAAATAGAATAAAAGCGGCTTTTAAGCTAAAACTTTCCAGTTTTTACTCGCTGGTACAATGCACCTGACTGAGTTAACATTCATCCCCTTAAAAGTCAGTTCTTTTATTGTAATTTCACAGTTAATAAGTCTGTAAAAATTAACTCCTATTCCTGTGATATAACGGAAAAAGGCAATGCTTATCTCATTCTGTCTTTTGATCAATAGGAATTGAGTTTCTATTTGCTCTTTTTGTTTATTGTGACAACCCTTCCTCCATCGGAAATCTGCCATGACTGAAGATAGCCATTCTCATGAAAATGAAGACTTACAAAGCATACTGGAGCGAATCACTTATTTAATTCGTAAATACAGATTAGTAGAAGGGTTAGTACGCCTGCAAGATTCCCCGCGTCAAGATTTGGTGGGATCGATTATCCAGAAACAAAATTTGGCAATTCTTCAGAATGTACTTGAGAAGCTTCATCCAGCAGACATCGCGCATATTCTGGAAGTATTACCATTGGAAGACCGTCTCTTTATATGGGGTCTGGTCAAGACTGAGAATGATGGAGAGGTGCTACTCAAAGTTTCCGACGCTGTGCGCGAAACACTGATTGCGGATATGGGTAGCAGCGAGTTAGTAGCCGCTGCCGAGCAACTGAATGCAGATGAAATTGCCGATCTGGCACCGGATTTACCCAGCGAAGTCATCGAGGATGTATTCCGGGCTTTGCCGTTGGAAGAGCGCGAGCAGTTACGCGCAGCCATGTCGTATCCTGAAGATTCTGTAGGTGCACTCATGGATTTCGACGTCATTACGATACGTGAAGATGTCAGGCTGGAGGTGGTACTGCGTTATTTACGACGCCTGGGTGAATTACCAGACCATACCGATCAGTTAATTGTAGTTGATCGCAATGAGCATCTCAAAGGTGTTTTGCTACTGAATAAGCTATTAGTAACCGATCCTGACGTCATGGTCAGCGATGCAATGACAGTTAAAATGGTTAAATTCCATCCCTATGACAAAGCACAACAAGCAACCCAGGCTTTTGAACGCTATGATCTTGTTTCCGCTTCGGTGGTTGATGTGGATGGCAAGCTATTAGGGCGAGTAACCGTAAATTCGGTATTAGATTTCATTCGTGAAAAAGCTGAAAGCGAGGCACTTAGCCAAGCAGGTCTGAGTGAAGAAGAGGATTTGTTTGCACCCATCTGGAAAAGTGTCAGGAATCGCTGGGCATGGCTTGCCATTAATTTAGTGACAGCTTTTATTGCCTCACGTGTCATTGGTCTGTTTGAGGGTTCCATCGAGAAATTGGTTGCACTGGCTGCACTGATGCCTATCGTGGCAGGGGTAGGTGGAAATTCCGGGAATCAAACCATTACCATGATCGTTCGTGCCATTGCGCTAGGCCAGGTCAGCACTGACAGTACACTTAAGCTGATCGGTAAGGAAATCGGTGTCAGTCTGGTAAACGGTCTGGTTTGGGGAAGCATCGTTGGATTATTTACTTATCTCATTTATCAGAATATTTCACTTGGCCTCGTCATGGCCCTCGCCATGATTCTGAACCTCCTGTTAGCCGCATTAGTGGGAGTACTTATCCCATTAACCCGAATAAAACTGGGCCGCGACCCAGCCATCGGCTCCAGCGTCATGATCACTGCTGTCACCGATAGTGGCGGTTTTTTTATTTTTCTGGGGCTTGCTACGCTCTTCTTGTTATGAGCCATCCCGAAGCAACTACCGAATAGATTGTGTAGGGCGTAATAGCGAAGCGTATTGCGCCGAATGCTAAACCTTTTTGTCATGGCGGCGCAATACGGCTTCGCCTATTGCGCCCTACGGCACTGATCCTTTATTTTCATGCTATAAAATTAAGAGTGAGAGGAGTAAGCGCAGGGTTATATTTCATGTATAGAAATATTTTTGGAATTATTTTTTGGTTGTTCATTTGTTTTGGGTATTTCTATGGCATTGTTGTTGGGGTTGTTATTTTCACTGTTTTTAGGTAGGGTTGGTCCGATGGTTTCTCCAAAAAGATGACTAATTTCAGACTTTAATCTTTCATTAATAACATCCTTCAAGGATACAACAATCATCATAACTATAATTATTAAAAATGTTCCTGCTTTCTTAAGTGGATTCATTTTTATGAAGAAAGCTATTATTTTTCCCCACCATTTTGGACTAATATATATTGGAGATGAGCTCTCTCCTGTGTAGTGCCTATAAATTCTATCCATTGAACGATCTCTAATGGAATATCCATTGATTCCTCGGTACAACCAATCACGAATCTCTGAAATTATCTTCTTTATATCTTTCATGCCGAAATATGGAAAAAAATAGTGATGCACTCATTAACTAAATGACTGGAATTAACCAACTCAATCCTAAACAAAAGCCGATTTTGTGATGAAACAGAAAAAATTCTAACGACAAAGCTCGCCGGCACAGATATTGTAGGGCGTAATAGCGAAGCGTATTGCGCCGAATACTAAACCTTGTCATGACGGTGTAATACGGCTTCGCCTATTGCGACCTACAGCACTATCAAATAGCAATTAAAAGCAGTAGCTCGGGTTAACACTACTTAATTTTTTCGTCTTCATCATTGTCACCTGGCCAATCTGGGGAGTATGGGTCAGGATTATCTTCGTCATATACGGGTGACGTAGAATAATGAGCTGATGCGTAGCGATCTGAGTTGAGCTTATTCTCCAATTCATCAAAGTAACTATCATGTTCCTCTTTGAGACGAAACTCATTTTCTGATAACCGTATTCTATTCAAGATTTTGTTACTATAATGATAAACACCTGTTCCGTCACATTTATCACACATGTCATAGGATATTATTGGTGGCTGATCCATATCAGCGCCCTGTTCCCAAGTTTCATATTTTCCTCCACAATTACAAGTAGTACATTGGACGCCGATTACAAAGCTCTTGACCGTGATTTCGCAAGTATCCTCGCCATATTCGTCAGGTCTACCCCAATCGATGACGTAATAGCCAATCTGGTTAATTTTTAGTCTTTCGTAACGCAGAAATTTAGCAGGAGTCATTGCCATCCAAAGCAGATCACTCTCTTTTCCTGATATATTGAAATAGGATGATAACAGCCTGATTTGTTGTTCTTTTAGTTGATTAATTTGCACTTGAGATAAGGATTTAAATTGAGGTTCATCAATCGATTGATTCGATTCAAAATATTTATAGCTCAAATAACCGTAACATTGAGATACCAGATTGGATGCCTGTTCTCTTCTAAGCTTTAACGTACTATTTTTTTAATATATTGATAAAGCCTGTTTGCTACAGAATCGATGATGTCTGAGTTCGGAAAGTTAACTCTCATGTATGTCTCCAATTTCCTCGATGGTTTCTATCTCAGGAATATGCTCCCATCTACTCCATAACCATCAGGTTAACTGGAAAAGTTTTTTATCTATGACTAGATATTGGATGCCAAACGGCTAGCTGCGGTGAAGAACCCTGGGAGCAGCATGATCCCAACAAACCGTGCCGCTAGTATAGGTTGCAGAACTACAACAATTCAAGATATCAACCAATCTAAGATTTTTGCGAACGTATCATGGGATCAGACTCAGAGTTATATTAGACTAGATCCACTAATCATAATGGGCTCCGAACCATCATCGTCTCCATTGTTTTCTTTTTATAAATCCATTGGTAGAGCACTGGCAAAACCAGTAGCGTTAGCGCCGTGGAGGATAGAATACCCCCAATCACCACGGTAGCAAGCGGCCGCTGCACCTCCGCGCCAGTACCGGTAGCCAGCGCCATCGGCACAAAACCAATCGCCGCGACCAACGCTGTCATCAGCACAGGTCGCAAGCGGGTGAGCGCGCCTTGCTGAACGGCATCATCCAAATCCAGCCCTTGTTCTCGTAAATTTCGAATAAAGGCCAGCATCACCAAGCCATTCAATACCGCCACACCGGAGAGCGCAATAAAACCCACTCCCGCAGAAATGGACAATGGAATATCGCGCAGCCATAATGCCACTACGCCCCCCGTCAACGCAAATGGAACACCGGTAAACATCAATAGTCCGTCACGAAAATTACCAAACATGGTATAAAGCAAAATCAGAATCAATCCCAGTGCAACTGGGATCACTATCTGCAAGCGTTGCGCTGCGGAAATCATTTGTTCAAACTGCCCACCCCATGTCAGCCAGTAGCCGGTGGGGATTTGTATTTTTTCAGCTATCAATGCTTCGGCTTCATTGACGAAAGAGCCTAGATCACGGCCGCGCACATTCGCGGTCACAACCACTCTTCGTTTGCCATTCTCACGACTGACTTGGTTGGGGCCTTGAACGATATAAATGTCAGCCACTTCGCCCAGTGTCACGTACCCAGGAGCAACGGCTGCTTGGGGTATATTTGCAGTCCCTCCCATATTTACGACAGGTATACCGATTGGCAAACGTTTGAGCGCCTCAATATCACCACGCAAATGCTCTGGCATCCTTACTTGCAGATCAAAACGGCGGTCACCCTCAAAAATAAGTCCTGCACTACGTCCGCCTACCGCAATCGCTGCAACGTCCTGTATATCCGTCACATTCAATCCAAATCGCGCCATTTTTTCTCGATCCATTAGGATGGATAGTACAGGCAAGCCGGTAACTTGCTCAACCCTGACATCCGATGCTCCTGGCACAGTATTCAGTAGCTTCTCAATCTGTTCAGCTGTCTCGAACAGTGTGTCCATATCGTCACCAAACACCTTCACCGCAACATCCGCACGTACACCGGATAATAGCTCGTTAAAGCGCATTTGTATCGGCTGGGTAAACTCATAGTTGTTACCGGGGACTTCCAGTACTTTCTTCTCAATCGCGGCGATTAATTCTGCTTTAGTACGATAAGGGCCATCCCATTCTGATTGCGGCTTAAGCATGACGAAGGTATCCGCCACGCTTGGTGGCATGGGATCCGTGGCAATTTCGGCAGTTCCAATTTTGGAAAATACTCTATCGACTTCAGGAAATGTCTTAATGGTTTTTTCTAATTCATTTTGCATTTCAACTGCTGTGGTAAGGCTGGTACCCGGAATACGGATGGCATGCAGCGCAATGTCCCCTTCGTTGAGACTCGGTACAAATTCGCTTCCTATGCGCGTTGTCAGCAACCCTGAAAGCACTACGATGACCACAGCAATGGTAACTGTAAGTTCCCGGTTGCGCATCGCTGCACTCAGCATAGGCATATAAACTCGCTTCGCCCATATCACAACTGAACTCTCTTTCTCTGTGACTTTCCCTGAAAGAAAAAGCGCGACAGCTGCCGGAACAAAAGTGATGGAGAAAATCATTGCTCCTACCAGTGCTGTCACCACGGTAAAAGCCATGGGGTGAAACATTTTCCCTTCCACACCGGTTAACGCAAAAATAGGAAGATAGACGATGATGATGATTAGCTCACCATAAATCAGTACCCGGCGTGCTTCACTGGTGGCATCAAATACCACTTCAAGGCGTTCAGTAAGCGTTAGCGCCCGCCCCAGTCGTGCTTGTTCATGGGCTAAACGACGGATGCTATTCTCAACAATGACAATCGCCCCATCCACGATAATACCAAAATCAAGCGCCCCCAGACTCATCAGATTAGCACTGACATGATTTGCTACCATCCCACTAAAGGTAAACAACATCGAAAGCGGAATAACAAATGCAGCGATCAGGGCTGCGCGCAAATTTCCCAAGAACAGAATCAGCACCACAATTACCAATGCTGCGCCTTCTACTAGATTGGTAGCCACCGTGTGAATAGTTCTATCCACTAATGTAGTTCGGTCATAAACAGGGATAGCTACGACGCCTTCAGGCAGGTTGCGATTAATCTCAGCTAATTTCTTGGCCGCTGCTTGCGAAACAATCCGGCTATTCTCTCCGATCAGCATAAATACCGTACCTATCACCACTTCGTGACCGTTTTGCGTGGCAGCACCCGTGCGCAATTCCTTGCCAATCAAAACATCGGCCACATCCTTAATGCGTATCGGGACATCCTGCCGAGAACCGAGCGTAATATTGCTAATTTCATTCAGATTATCAACCTGACCTGGTAAACGTACCAGGTACTGTTCACCGCTTTTTTCAATATAGCCCGCACCCACATTGAGATTGTTACGCACTAACGCAGTTACCACATCCTGAATAGTCAGACCATAAGCAATCAGTTTCTCCGGATAAGGTGCCACATGGAATTGTTTGACGAATCCACCAATTGAATTCACTTCGGTCACACCTGGAACCATGCGTAGTTGGGGTCGAATAATCCAATCCTGAATTTCACGTAAATCAGTGGCTGTATAGGCTGTACCATCCGGTTTGTGGGCACCTTCCTCGACATCGACCGTCCACATGAAGATTTCACCCAACCCAGTAGAAATAGGCCCCATCGCAGGTTCGACTCCCATAGGCAGCCGGCCTTTAGCCTCTTGAATTCGCTGACTGACTAATTGGCGCGCAAAATAGATATCTGTTCCGTCCTTGAATACCACTGTCACTTGAGACAAGCCGTAGCGGGAGAGCGAACGGGTATAATCAAGATTAGGTAACCCCGCCATGATGGTCTCAACCGGGAAAGTGATACGTTGCTCCACCTCAACCGGTGAATAACCAGGCGCTGCCGTATTAATTTGCACCTGAATATTCGTAATGTCAGGTACGGCATCAATCGGCAGCATTTGGTAGCTATAAACTCCTACTATAGCAACCATCAGCACCGCTGCGAGTATCAAGCCGCGATGAAGGATAGAAATCTGTAAAATACGTTCTAACATGATTAAAAGCTCCGCTTAGATGATGCTGGTAAAGCTAGTGATCGTGGGTTGCACCCGCTTTACCCAGCTCAGCTTTGATGGCAAAGCTATTACCTGCCGCATATTGATCCCCGGCAGACAGTCCCTTGAGTACTTCAACCATCGTGCCGTCGCTGCGGCCAAGCTCCAGTGGCCGCGCCTCAAAATAGTTTCCATAACGGCCAAACACGACGGACCAATCACGCCATGTTTGAATTGCTTCTACCAACACCGCAACAGGCACTTGGATTTCTTCGGCCACCAGCTCAGCCGTAACAAACATGCCCGGACGCCATCTCCCCGCCTGGTTATCCAGCTCAACCCGCGCAGTAGCAGCTCGAGTAGGTCCACCAATCAAGGTAGTGATATACGTGACAGTCCCTTCCCCTTCCAAATCAAACGCAGTCGCTTTAATCCTTGCTTCCTGTCCAACTTTAACCACATTTAAATCCTTTGGATAAACCGTGATCGCTGCCCATACTGTCGAGACATCAGCAACGGTATAAACCGCTGTGTCTTCTTTGACTGACTCCCCAAGGACGATGGCTTTGGCAGTAATAATGCCCGGAATAGGGGTGCGAATTTCATAACGGGAAAGATTTTTTTCAGAAAGACTGGATTCAGGGCTTACCCCAAGCGCATGCAGCCTCTCTGACGCAAGCTGCAGGGCAATTTTGGCTTCATCCCATTGCTGCTGGGCCGTGAGATATTCCTGCTTAGCTGTAATCTTTTCTTCCCATAATTGTTTTTCACGTTCATAAGTAGTTTGCGCTAGCACCAGCCTTCTCTTGGCAACCAGATATTGACTACGCAAATCAGCCAGCATGGGACTTTCAATGACTGCCAGAACATCCCCTTTTTGAACATGTTGACCATGGTGACCCATAACGGCTGTAACCATACCGGGAATACGAGGCACAACCTTTAAGATGGTGTGTTCATTAAAAATGATCTCACCAGGTAAGTTGAGTGTTGGTTTTATAATTGCGGGGATAACAGTAGCAATTTGAATGCCAGAACTTTTCAGCGTCTCATCCGATATTTCTACCCGAGCTTCAACCTGGCTATACCCCCAGTGATAAGCTCTGCCCTTCCAATCAGCGACAATCGCCACGTCAAAAGAGTGCGGCTCTTCTACCTCTTGATCACCAATCAGATAATCGCCTTCAGGCGTAAATCGGAATAATTGCGCGGACGCTCCCAATCGCGTCAAGGTAATACTGACCTTAGCTTCAGTAGGTGAAATCAACCTGCCTTTATGGTAAAGATAAAGGCGAAATTGGGGAGGAACCCCTTTTTCAAAAATTGTCACCTCCACACTAAAATCATCTGTCGTAAAAAGCTTTCCTCCCCTGGGACCTTTAGCCGATTCAACCTGACCACTCCTTTCCTTCTCCCCAGATGCAGAATTGATAGCAGATACTTCCTTCCCCTCACTCGTTGTTTCATCTGCCGAACCAGGTACAGTGGGTTTTCCCAAGGTCAGTATGAGCCCACCCAGAACAATACCAATGACGATCACGATCATAATAGGCATCCATCGTGTTTTATCCATTTCCTACTCCTAATATTCCTCGTTATTGCCAGAATGAGGTATGCTGGCTGTAGCCGAAAGCTCATCGATTGGGGCTGCGATCACGCGCTCGATTTCATTGACGAGACGCTGATAATTAGCGAGCGCACGCACGTACAAAATTTGGTTCTGAAAAAGAATACGCTGAGAATCAAGTAGCTCCAGGAATCCAAATCTTCCCAATTCATATCCTTTCTTTGTAACTTCAAAAGCACTTCTAGCTCCAGGCAATATTTCATCACGCAAGATGTTGATTTCATTCCAAACTGCTGATAAAGGTTCATATGCTTGTGCAAGCTCGGTTTTTAATCGCAACTCAGTTGCCGCCTTTTCATCAATGGCTTTATTAACACGCTGATGCGCTTCTTTGAGGTTACCCTGATTGCGATCAAATAATGGTAGCGGTATTGCTAAGCCAGCTACCGCAGTATTGCCCCCGAGTTGCGCATGATGAACAACACCTGCATTAACAATAAGATTAGGTATACGACGTGTTTGCTCTACTTCCAGTAATGCTTTACGCTGCTCAATATTCTTTAAAGCACGAAGAGCTGCTGGGTTTTCTAGAACACGCTCCTCCAGCTTTTCTATACTTGGCAAAGGAACCAGTGATTCAAGATTCCCTAAAGCTTGATTAAATTGCGGAGAATGATCTCCCCACAGCAAAGCAAGACGTTTACGCGCTGCCACCAAATCTCGCTGCGCTTGCTCACGTTCAATTTGCGTCGTAGAGAACCCGACCTTAGCCCTCGTTTCTTCAATAGGTGGCACTTTGCCAGCTTGCACACGCTTGACGACTGCGTTCACTACATTCTCTGCAAGTTGCATGGTTGCTTCTGCAAGCCTTAATCGCTCCTGTCCTGCAAGTACATCAGTGTATGCATTTGCAACCCTCGCAACGATCTCTATTCGTTTAGTTTCATAATCTTTACTTGCTAACTCTTCGTTAAGTAATGCAGCAGCAGTTCGTGCAGCACGTTTTCCACCCAACTCGAATAATTGACTAATCCGAATCGTTGTAACCTGCTGCACTACCTCCTGCGCAACTGCTTCAGGTGAATTAATATCTCCTGAAAGTTTATTAATATTTCCAGCATTTTCAACATTCACGGATAACTCTGGATTTCTAAACAATCCAGCTTGCTGTGTTGCTCCCTCCAACGCATTCATTTCCTTAGCAAAAGCTGCTAATTCAGGGTTATGTTGCAATACAAGATTTACTGCCTCTCGCAAGGTCAAATCCTTTTTTTCCAAAGAACGCAATGATGTTTGATAATTCAATGGCTTGCCATCATTCAAATATACTGAATCAGAGCTTGCTATTAGTTGGAATGGATAATACAAAGAAACCAGAAGCAGGATTAAGATTTGTGTTTTAAACAACAAAAAAAACCGTAACTGCTTGTACTGTAATTTAAATTTCATAGCATCCTCTGCAAAAGCATTCAATACTTACAGCTTCTACTCACAATGATGAGCAGATTACCAGCATAGTTAAATTGAGCTAGATCTATAAGGTCTATAGCGCAGATACTGCTTGCTTGAAGAATGACGAGCTTGTCACTTCCAAACGAAAATGTGCACTACAACTCAAGCATGCTAGAGATCCAACTAACTAGATAGGATGCCGAAATTTTTTGGAGGGCGGAAAAGAGAATCCGGAATAGATTCAGGAATATTCTTATGAACAAATACTGTCAAAGCTTCTGCTTCAGTAACCGGAGCTATTATCAAAAAGGATTCATTCACAAAAAAAGGCTGATATTGACCGGCAGCATGAAGAAATAAATGTGTAATTGCATCCAGCTCACCGTCGTCACCTAGGGCGTGATGAAGATCAAGATGTTTTTGTGGATCATCTAAAAATAGAGCTCCATGGTAGTGATGATCCAATTCATGAGCAAAAACCTTATCATTAAAAGATAAACCTAATGTATTCGTGAGCATGCTCACGAAAAATATCAGGATAATGGAATTAATGGTTAATCGCTTATGCATATTAGAAATCAATCATTGCTCATTACACTGCTTACGAATTCATGTGAGATAAAAGAGTTAGGCTAATTGATCTTCTGGTGGCTGTAAAGAAAAAATTAAATTATTTCTACCCCTTCTGCTAGCAACATGTCCACTAATGCAATAAGCGGCAGTCCGATTAAAGCATTGGGATCATCCCCCCTCATCCGTTCGATCAAAGCAATCCCAAGCCCTTCAGACTTGGCACTCCCCGCACAATGATAAGGTTGCTCCTTGGAAAGATAATGCTCAATTTGTTGATCGCTTAACTCGCGAAATTTAATAAAATAGGGAACCACGCGGGTTTGCAGTCGATTAGTACGACTATTCAGTACGCATAACGCTGTATAAAAAATAACTTCTTTACCTCGCATTAAACGTAATTGCTTAACTGCATTAGCATAATTCAGAGGTTTACCTAATTGAATGCCTTCCATTACAGCGACCTGATCTGCAGCTATGATGAGCACATCATGATAAATTGCAGCAACAGCATGAGCTTTATTTGCAGCTAATCTAAGTGCAGTGGCCTCGGGCATTTCATCTCGCAAAGGCGTTTCATCTATAGCTGGATTGGCTGTTTCAAAAGGTAGTTTTAAACGCTGGAAAAGTTCGCGGCGATATAATGAACTGGATCCCAAAATAAGTCTTGGGTGAACATACTGTGTTTTCAAAATGTTATAATGTTTATAATAGATTTTGACACTTAACTATAAAAAATATAGCATGCAAAAATTATGATGCATAAACGTTTTATCATAGATTCTCTTAATTTCGTCCGCAATAGCGAGGTACATCATGGTAAAATCCTGCCCGCTGAATTGGAACGTTTAGGAGAATATTTGTCTGATCGCTCTGGAGAGATCATTTACTCGATAAGTGGAATTTTTGACGAAAAAGATAGACCAACACTCAAAATAATGATCACAGGAATGATTAGTCTTTGTTGCCAACGCTGCCTCGGTAAACTGGAACATATCTTGAATATAGAAGCGAGCTTGCTGTTAGCAAGAAATCAGGATGAATTCTCATATTATGATGAAGATATCTCGGTCGATGCCATTCTAGCATCTCCTGATATGGATACACTAACGCTCATTGAAGATGAGATCATTCTGAGTTTGCCGATTTCTCCCCGTCATGAGGAAGATCAATGTTCATTCAGCAAAAATACTGTTAATACTTCAGAAATAACAAAAGTAGTTAAGAAATATCCATTTGTTACCCTGAAGTCATTAAAAAACAAGCACACTAAAGTTTAATTTTTGGAGTCAACATAATATGGCTGTTCAGCAAAATAAAAAATCCCCATCCAAACGTGGAATGCATCGTTCTCACGATTTTCTAACCAATCCACCTTTAGCTATAGAGCCTACTACCGGGGAAATACACTTACGCCACCATATCAGCCCGAATGGATACTACCGCGGCAGGAAAATTATCAAAACTAAAAACGACGAATAGATTTCCTCTCACTATATCTACTTCTTTGATTTCGCCAAATACCGCCTAGAACTGTCATAGCGCACTATTTTAAGAGTAACCTAAAGTGAACATCACTATGGCGATTGATTGTATGGGCGGTGATTATGGCCCACATGTTACAGTCCCATCGGCAGTCAAATACCTACACAGCGATCCTGAGGTCGACATCATTTTGGTCGGGATCCCTGATGTGATCGAAGCGGAATTACGCGCCCTCGATATGCCTCTTAGCTCTAGAATGAGACTACATGCTGCAAGCGAAGTCGTGGGTATGGATGAACCCCCGGCACTAGCTTTGCGAAATAAAAAAGACTCTTCTATGCGCGTTGCGATTAATTTGGTTAAAAATGGTGAAGCTCAGGCATGTATCAGCGCTGGTAATACTGGAGCATTGTTAGCGACCTCGCGTTTTGTTCTAAAAACTATCCATGGTATTGATAGACCAGCACTTGCAGTTGTTTTGCCTACTATAAAAGGACACACTTACATATTAGATTTAGGTGCCAACGTCAATTGCACTGCTGAACATTTACTACAATTTGGTATGATGGGCGCTATGCTAGTTTCTTCTGTTGAAAATAAGAAAGATCCTAGCATTGGTTTGCTCAATATAGGCGAAGAAGACATAAAAGGTAATGAAGTAGTTAAGCAAGCCGCAGAACTACTACGAGATAGCGGATTAAATTTCTATGGAAATATCGAAGGTAATGATATTTATAAAGGGACAACAGATGTTGTAGTCTGTGACGGCTTTGTGGGTAATGTTGCCTTGAAAACATCAGAAGGTGTGGCCCAAATGCTCGCTACTTTTTTGCGCCAGGAATTTAAGCGCAACATATTTACGAAATTTGCAGGATTTGTAGCTTTACCTGTTATCAACGCATTCAAACGACGTGTTGATCATCGCGAATACAATGGCGCTAGTTTGCTTGGGTTACGTGGCATTGTTATAAAAAGTCATGGATCTGCTGATAAACATGCATTCTGTGCTGCTATCAAACGAGGTGCAGAAGAAGTGCGCGGCGGGATGCTATGCCATATCAGCAAGCATATAGCAGAATTACAACATAATACTCAAAAAAGTAAATTTAATTCAGCAACTGTGGAATAAAACATGTATTCAAAAATCATTGGAACAGGTAGTTATTTGCCTGAAAAAATTTTGACTAATCATGACCTCGAACGCATGGTAGATACCAGTGATGAATGGATACGTACTCGCACGGGTATTATTCAACGCCATATTGCAGCTGATGGCCAAATGGCCAGTGATCTCGCACTTGAAGCAAGCCGCAGAGCCATAAGTGCAGCTGGCATTCAAGCTCAAGACATTGATCTGATCATTCTGGCTACGACAACCCCGGATATGATTTTTCCAAGTACGGCTTGTATCTTGCAGGATAAACTGGGTATTAGTGGTGGTCCTGCATTTGATGTACAAGCGGTATGCAGTGGTTTTATTTACGCGCTAGCTACGGCCGATATGTTTGTAAGTTCTGGCAAGTGCCGGAATGCATTGGTTGTAGGAACCGAAGTTTATTCACGTATTCTTGACTGGACTGACCGTACCACTTGTGTTTTGTTTGGCGATGGCGCTGGCGCTGTCGTGTTGACGCAAAGTAGTCAACCTGGAATACTCTCAAGCCATTTGCATGCAAAAGGAAGTTATAACAAAGTGCTGGCTGCACCAGGAAATATCTGTGGGGGTAAAATACAAGGATCGCCCTTCATTACTATGGAAGGTAATACCGTGTTCAAATTTGCAGTTAAGGTTCTAGAAGAAGCTGTATCTGAGGCCATCACAGCTAATAATTTACAAGTATCGGATATTGATTGGTTAATTCCTCATCAAGCTAATATCCGGATTATAAAATCCACCGCCCAGAAACTTGAAATCCCAATGGAAAAGGTGGTTATTACTGTTGATCAGCACGGTAACACATCTGCCGCTTCTGTACCGTTAGCTTTAGATATTGCTGCGCGTGATGGACGCATTAAATCTGATCATTGCGTCTTACTAGAAGGGGTAGGCGGTGGTTTCACTTGGGGTTCAGTACTACTACGCTGGTGATATATGAAAATTGCATTCGTTTTCCCTGGGCAGGGTTCACAATCAGTCGGCATGATGAAAGGTTATGCAGATCTACCATTGGTGCATGAAACATTTTCTGAAGCCGGCGATATCTTAAAAAAAGATTTGTGGTCATTGGTTAATCAAGGACCAGTTGAAGATCTCAACTTAACAGTCAATACACAGCCGGCCATGCTTACAGCTGGGATTGCAGTTTATCGTGCATGGGAAAACCTGGGAGGGAAGAAACCGAATTACTTAGCGGGTCACAGCTTAGCAGAATATACAGCACTCGTCATATCAGGAGCTTTAGCTTTCTCTGATGCATTAAATCTGGTTAGCTATCGCGCAAAAATCATGCAAGAGTGCGTTCCAGAAGGGGTGGGCGTTATGGCAGCGATAGTGGGATTAGATGATGATGAGGTGCGAGCAATTTGTGTTGAAATTATGAGCAGTTGTGACGGAATGTCCCTAGAGCCCGCTAATTTCAATTCACCTAGCCAAGTCGTGATCGCAGGCCACAAAAATGCGGTCCAATATGCAATGGAGCTATCCAAAGCAAAAGGAGCAAAATTAGCCATATTATTACCAATGAGCATTCCATCGCATTGCTCACTCATGAGGCCAGCGGCTGAGAAGATGCGTCAATTACTTGAGAAAATCTCGTTTGAGTCACCCACCATTCCAATTATGCACAATGTGGATGTTCAACAACATCATGATGCCGCTTCTATCAGAGAAATATTGGCAAAGCAACTCTATAGTCCGGTGCGATGGACAGAAACCATTCGCGCTTTTGCATCAGCAGGCGTAGATCATGTTGTCGAATGTGGGCCAGGCAAGGTATTAACTGGCTTGACTAAGCGTATCGATGGAAAATTAAAAAGCTTATCATTGACAGATAGTAATGCTCTCAGACAAACAATAGATATATTGAAATAAATGGCATCCAATATATTCCTAAACGGAGAAATAATGTTAAGCACCCAAGTGGCCTTAGTGACTGGCGCCAGTCGAGGAATTGGCCAAGCTATCGCTTCTGAATTAGGTAAGCATGGCGCTATTGTAATAGGGACGGCTACCACTCAGAATGGCGCAGAAATCATCAATCAATATCTAAAAGAAGCCCAAATAAAAGGATTGGGCTTGGCAATGAATGTCAACGATATTGCACAGATTAATAATGCCATTGAAATTATACGCGAAACATTTGGTGAGATTAGCATATTGGTCAATAATGCAGGCATCACTCGCGACAATTTATTGGCTAGAATGAAAGATGAAGAATGGGATGAAATTATGGAGACCAATCTCAAATCGGTATTCTTTCTAAGCCGTGCTGTTTTGCGCTCCATGATGAAAGCACGTGCAGGACGTATTATTAATATTTCGTCTGTAGTCGGAGTAACAGGTAATCCTGGACAAACAAATTATGCCGCAGCCAAAGCTGGTATGATCGGTTTTAGTAAATCGCTTGCGCGTGAGGTAGGAAGTCGAAATATCACAATTAATTGTATTGCCCCTGGATTTATCGATACTGATATGACGCGATCTCTTACTGCTGAGCAGCAGCAAAATCTAATCAAGCATATCCCATTGGGAAGATTGGGGCATCCGATAGATATAGCATCAGCAGTAGTCTTTCTAGCTTCTCCAGCAGCAAGTTACATTACAGGCACGACTTTACACGTGAATGGTGGAATGTATATGGATTAATTGAAATTAAAAATTTTTGGGAAAAATCTTTTCAAATTACGGTATTAATCTTTATCTCAAATGATTTTATTAATAAATAGCTTTTAAAATAACCCAAATGCAGTAAAGGTGTTGGTTTTGTTAGTATAGGAAATTTGTTAAAATTGTTTAGTTTTTCTCACGTAGAAAGGAAGGGTTCATAGATGGAAAATACAGATATAGAGCAACGCATCAAAAAAATTGTAGCTGAACAATTGGGTGTAAATGAGGCAGATGTCAAAAATGAATCCTCCTTTGTGAATGACTTAGGTGCAGATTCGCTTGATACCGTAGAACTTGTTATGGCATTGGAAGAGGAATTTGAATGTGAAATTCCTGATGAGCAAGCTGAAAAAATCAATACTGTTCAAGAAGCAATTGACTACGTTAATCAACATACATCTCACTAATTTTTCTTTTTTTATCTACTGGAGTATTTTTTGTCCAAACGCAGGATAGTCGTTACAGGACTGGGTATTGTTTCACCTGTTGGAAATAATGTTTCTGATACCTGGCAGAACATTGTTGCCGGAAAATCTGGTATTACTAAAATAACTCGTTTTGATGCATCCCCTTTTTCTTCACAAATTGCTGGCGAAGTTAAGAACTTCGATATTACACAGTACATATCAGCCAAGGATGCACGGCGAATGGATATTTTTATTCATTACGGTATGGCAGCATCAATCCAAGCAATAAAAGATGCGGCTATAGAAGATTTAGCGGGACTTGATCCAGAACGCATAGGCATTAATATTGGTTCTGGAATCGGTGGTTTGCCAATGATTGAAGATACTGATTCTGCTTATCATGCAGGTGGCCCCCGGAAAATCTCTCCATTTTTCATACCTAGTACTATTATCAACATGATATCTGGCAATTTATCTATCATGTTCGGATATAAAGGGCCTAATCTAGCGATTGTTACTGCCTGCACGACTTCTACTCATACGATTGGCAGCTCCGCGCGCATGATTGAATATGGTGATGCAGATATTATGGTTTGCGGTGGTGCAGAGTCATGCGTGACGCCTCTTGCGATTGGAGGATTTTCTTCAGCTCGGGCACTGTCATCTCGTAATGATGATCCAGTTTCAGCCAGTCGCCCTTGGGATAAAGGTAGAGATGGCTTTATTTTAAGTGAAGGTGCTGGCATTTTGGTTTTAGAAGAAATGGAGCATGCTAAGCGACGTGGCGCAAAAATATACGCGGAACTTATTGGGTTCGGTATGAGTGCGGACGCTCATCACATGACCGCCCCGTGCGAAGATGGCGAAGGAGCCGCTCGGTGTATGTCAAATGCGCTTAAGAACGCAGGCGTTAATAACGATGAGGTTGATTATATCAATGCTCATGGTACATCAACTCCTCTAGGCGATATAGCAGAAACGATTGCGGTCAAACGATGTTTTGGTGATCATGCAAAGAAACTTGTCATCAATTCTACCAAATCGATGACTGGACATTTGTTGGGTGCCGCCGGAGGAGTAGAGGCAATATTTTCAGTGCTTACACTCTATCATCAAGTCGTATCCCCTACTATTAATCTATTTGAGCCTGACCCGGAATGCGACTTGGATTATGTCCCCAATACTGCCAGAAATATGAAAATAAATTTAGCCATATCAAACTCCTTTGGGTTCGGGGGAACTAACGGAACTTTGGTATTCCGAAAAATTTAGCTACCTATCTGGCGTATGTGGGTGCTAAAACGCCTATCTCGGAAACTGAAGTTACTTTTTTTATCCATTTTCATTGGGATCATTTTTTTTATTGGTTGGATTTATCACCTTGTGAATACTGCAACCAAATTGCCCTTTACCCCATATGAATTTACGATTGAATCAGGCGGGAATCTAAAGAGCATTTCCGATCAATTAGTTGCAGATCATCTACTCCCCAATACCTGGTCTTTTATCTTGCTATCAAAGATGCTTGGTTATGAATCATCGATAAAAGCGGGTGAATATGTACTTATTGAAGATGTTTCCCCTTTGCAATTACTGGAATATCTTGTTAAAGGGGATATAAGGCAAAATGAAATTCGGTTCATCGAAGGCTGGACATTTTCTGAGCTTAGGAAAGCTTTAGATGAACATCCAGCGATTCGGCACCATACACTTAATCTTAGTGAACAAGAGATTCTACAGCTAATTGGCGCTTCTGAATTAAAAGCAGAAGGTTTATTTTTTCCGGATACCTATTTCTTTCCAAAAAATAGCAGTGATGTCAGCATACTAAAACGTGCCTATCATACAATGCAAAATTACCTAAAAATAGCTTGGTCTTCTCGGAAAGAATCTCTTCCATTAAAGTCAGAATATGAAGGATTGATCCTGGCTTCAATCATTGAAAAAGAAACTGGTAAGAAAAGTGATCGTAGCATGATCGCGGGTGTTTTAATTAATCGACTACGCTTAGGTATGAAACTCCAAGTTGATCCGACTGTTATTTACGGGATAGGTCAAGATTTTGATGGAAATTTGCGTAAACAGGACTTGCTTACTGACCAAGAATATAATACTTATATACGGTCCGGACTTCCTCCTTCACCTATTGCCATGCCGGGATTAGCCTCAATTCAGGCAGCTTTTAATCCAGCAGAAACTGATGCGCTCTATTTTGTTGCGAAGGGAAATGGTGAATCGCATTTTTCAACTAATCTGAAAGACCATAACCGTGCTGTGCATAAATACCAGAAACAGTAGAAGCTATAACACTTCACCCTTCTGAATTTATGCTTTCTTATAAAGTAAAATAATGCAATTCTCTATTGTCATTCCAACTCTTAATGAATCAGAAAATGTGAGTTTACTGTTATCACGTTTATTTGCTCTTGATTTGTTACCAGGAAGCTTTGAAGTCATTTTTGTTGATGATGGATCAAAGGACGGAACTCAAACTAAAATACGTGAATGGGAAGCACATAACAAAAATATTCATCTTATTGAGAGGCAAGAGAAGCCCGATCTAACAGCTTCAATTCTGGCAGGTGTATCTATTGCCAAAAGTGATATTATCGTTGTAATGGATGCAGATTTGAGCCATTTACCCGAGCAAGTTCCAGCTATTGTTGCACCAGTATTGGCCGGTAAATATGATGTTGCTGTAGGTAGTCGATATGTTTCGGGTGGAAGCACTCATGGTTGGCCTTTATATCGTCAATGGTTATCGCGTATAGGGGGCTTACTTGCACGTCCTATTTGTGATGTCAGCGATGCGACTTCAGGTTTTTTTGCATTTCGTCGTGAGCTTATAGCAAATATTGCAGAAAAGGCCCGCGGATACAAAATTCTTCTTGAATTGTTAATGTCAGGCCAAGGAAATCTTAGAATTATAGAGATCCCTATCTCCTTTCATGACCGAGCATATGGCACATCAAAATTATCTCTTTCACATCATCTGATTTATCTCCAACGACTCATCACATTGGCGGGCGGTACAGCCTCTATCGGTACAGCTAGCCGTTTCGCAATTGTTGGATTTGTGGGTGTTTTTGTTGATGTTTTGGTATTCCAATGGATGATAAATTGGAGCTTTGGGCTCGCATTGGCACATATCACAAGCTTTTTAGCAGCAGTTACTATAAATTATATACTTAATTCTAAATGGTCGTTTCAGTCACACTTAGAAGGCAGCCTTAATTGGCATCAATTTGGCCGCTTCTTAACTGTGGGATTGTTAGCACTGCTCTTACGTGGCGGTGTGCTTGCATTGCTTGTCTATACTTGGCATTTATCAGCCGAATTAGCAATATTCCCAGCAATTGCAGCAACGGCCATAATTAATTATCTTGGCTCAGCTTTTTATGTTTTTCCAGAAAATAAAAATTGCCCACCGTTAAATGTACGATGGCAAGTGGCCGCAGTTGGAATTGTACTTTTTGTTATTTTACTGCGCCTAGTATACCTTGGTCTTGCTCAACTCATTCCCGATGAGGCTTATTATTGGCAATATAGTCAGCACATGGACTTGAGTTTCTTCGATCATCCCCCAATGGTTGCCTGGTTAATCTGGCTGGGTACCACAATAGCAGGTCAAAATGAATTTGGTGTGAGAATTGGAGCCTTTATCTGTGGTTTGATAACAATGGGCTACTTATATGCATTTGCACGTAATTTATATGATAAATCCACAGGGATGCGTGCAATCATGCTGTTATCTGTGCTGCCATTCGGCTTTGCTTCTGGCTTAGTTATGACACCTGATGCACCTTTGATTGCCTCGTGGGCTGCTACTTTATACTACATGGAGCGCGCACTTATAGCTGATCGAAAGATAGCTTGGTTAGGCATGGGAATCGCTTTCGGCCTGGGCCTATTATCTAAATATACGATTGGATTATTAGGTATAGCTGCTCTAACTTTTGTTATCTTAGATCCAACTGCGCGACGCTGGCTGCTTCGGCCTCATCCTTATTTCTCAGTATTCCTTGCCCTCTTGCTGTTTTCTCCCGTTATTATTTGGAATTTCCAAAACGACTGGGTCTCTTTCTTATTTCAAACAGAACGGCTTGGAGGAGGTGGTCATGTATTCTCCGTTCATTACCTTATCTTATATGCCGCAATTATTCTAACTCCGATAGGCTTGTATGCTGCTTTGCATGCACTATGGCATGTTTGCACCAAGGGCAAGCATGATAAATGTGAGCGTAGACGCAATTTATTTATATATGTATTTACGGGCATTCCACTGATAATTTTTTTGGGAATTAGTACATTTGATACCCCACGGTTTCATTGGACTTGCCCGCTGTGGCTTGCAATTTTACCGACTATCGCGTGGATGATAGGACAAAATAGTGCTCTCCATACAATCTCTAACCGTTTACGAGCGATATGGCAACCAACTATTATTGTTTCTTTGCTTGCCTATGCATTTGTACTCCATTATGTGGTATTAGGTATTCCTGGAATACCCTACCAATTTCTTGCCGAGCATTATTTTTGGAAAGAAGCAGCTATTGAAATCGAGAAAATAGCTGAAGAAATCCAGTCTCAGAATAGACAAGTTCCCATTGTAGTAGGAATGAACAAATGGTCAATTGCAAGCGCTTTATCTTTTTACACTAAAGATAGTAGCAAAATTGATATTCGCTCACGAAATATGTTCGGGGACAAGAGCGCTATGTATGATTTCTGGTATCCATCACACCCGGCTACTGACCGACCTATTATTTTAATAGGCATAAAACGCCACACACTCGAGCATGATCGATCAGGAAACGAAATTGACCGGATGCTTATTCAACCCAGTACGGTACACTATAAAATAGTGACTCGGAATGGCACGCCCTTACGTCTTTTATACTACCGTATTGCCCAAGGGTATCGCGGTAGATCTATTTAAATATTACAAAACAATAAAGTAAGCTATCTTATTCCATTTCCAAATCAAAAATGACGCGAAGGCGAGCTGCAGACAGTATAAATAATACGGCAAGGTGAAGCCGACAAAGTCTGTTTTGATTTAGAAATAGAATTAGATTAGACTAGTTTTTAATGACTGTGCTTGAGCATAGTCTCAACTAGCCAAATAGAGCCAATCCCTAAGCTAATGAGCACTACTTGTTGGATTGTGGCGCCTATTTCAGGCCGTTTATGCAAGCTCGGGATCAGATCTGCCATTGCCACATAAATCATACATGCTGTTGCAATTGCGAGCATCGGTAAAACAAGATGATTGAGTTGCTGCAGCATAAAATAGGCTAATACCCCTCCTATTACAGCCGCGGTACTTGACAGTAAATTAAGTAAAAGTGCTTGAGTCCGACTGTAACCAGAATTGAGTAAAATAATGAAATCACCAGCCTCTTGTGGGACTTCATGGGCAAAAATTGCAATAGCAGTCACGATACCAAGCTGAACATCAACCATAAAGGCTGCAGCAATTAGGATACCATCCACAAAATTATGAAATGTGTCTCCTAAAGTAATCATCAGGCCACTACGGCCATGATCACCTTGGATCTCATAAATAGAACGGCCATGCTCTGGATCATGCACTTCACATTCATCCATATGGCAATGCCGCCACAAGACAAGTTTCTCCAAGATAAAAAAAAGCAGTATGCCGAGCAGAACGATAATCGTGATTTGTTTCGGATCCTCAGAAAGCTCTAGAGCCTCAGGGAGAGTATTTAAAAACGCTGCGCCTAACAATGCTCCAATAGCGTATGAAACTAACATAGATACCCAAGAACTACGGGTATTCAAGGTCAATATAGCTGCAAAAAATATACTCATTAGACCACCAAGGAGGCTAGTCAAAATGATCCAGACAAGAGTCGACATATAAGTTATTTTACAGAAAAATAAGGAGGATGAAGGCGTGGCACTTCGTGTTTAGTGCTGTTCAATCCAAGGAATAAAACAATTTTTTTTCTAAAGAATATTAATCAGAGTGATTCTAGTGGTTTGTTGCTTGCACACAAAAGTACATTCATTCTTCATATGAATTTGTTCAGGAATTACTTAGTACTGGATCGCTTCATTACATACTTGCCCCCAGTAGCTTTTTATCATTTAATCTTTATCGGTTAGCCAAATCAGTGCGGCCATTCTGCCCGTCTGACCATCTCGACGATAAGAATAAAATCTTGATGGGTTACTAAAAGTACACTCATAGCCGCCATAAATTTTAGTAACCCCAACATTTGTTAATCGTTGTCGCGCTAATATAAATAAATCAGCGAACCATTTCTTACTACTTTGACTTGGAGTAAAAGCGGAACTAGATTTGCTATCTTGCTTCAAAAATATTTCCTGCACTTCTTCTCCGATTTCAAAATGCTTAGGGCCAATTGCAGGACCCAGCCACGCAATAACCTCAGAACTCTTGCAAGCCATTTCCGAAATAGAGTTTTCAATTATTCCATTAGCTAATCCCCGCCAGCCTGCATGGGCAACACATACAATAGTACCTGAGGTATCACATAAAAATATTGGTAAACAGTCTGCTACTAATATTGCACATACCTTCCCGCTACAACGACTCAATGCCGCATCACCTTCAGGCTCTACTACATTTTTGTCCACCCATACTGGCTTTGCCCCATGAACTTGCTTCAACCAGCTTGGATTATTCGGCAAATATTGCCGTAGTAATGCGCGATTTTGTTGTACTGATAAAAAATCATCATGCACATGATCACCTAAATTTAATTCTGCATAAGTACCATTTCTGTTTTTACTCACGCCACCCTTTCGGGTAGTGAAAATCGCTTTAACATTTGAAGGCGATGGCCAGTTTGGAATAATCCAGTCGTGCATAAATAAGAGAGTTAATTTATAGCCAGCCAGAAAATAGTAAATAGTACTGCCAGCATACTCATTAGATTTAAGTAATTTTCACTGAATAATTGATGTATACAGCTTAGAAAAAGTTTGACAAACATATTCTATTTGCTCAGAAGTGTGTGCTGCATTTACACTGCATCGAACCAATGATTTACCTTCAGGTGCAGCTGGCGGAAGGATCAAATTGACGTAAATATTATTCTCTAACAAGCCGTTCCACAAGGCTAATGCCTGCTGTGGATTACCTAATATAGTTGCTACGACAGGACCTGGTTCTGGACCAACTTGATATCCCACCATTTTAAGGTGCGAATAGAGTTGCCGTGCGTTTCTCCAAAGCTGTTCACGTAATTTATTACCGTTACGGAGCAATCTTAAAGCTACACGTGTTGCTGCAATGGTAGCTGGCGAAGGTGAAGCTGTAAAAATATAAGGGTGACTCACATAGCGCAACTGATCAAGTTGCGGATGATTGCTGACACAATAGCCACCTATACCACATAAACTTTTACTAAAAGTACCTGTAATAAAGTCAACTTCACTGCTGAGCTTAGTTTTTTCAGCTAATCCTTGTCCAGTTTCACCTAAAACGCCAAGTGAATGCGCCTCATCAAGGAGTAAAGTACTGCTATAAGCATTTTTTAAGTTCACAATTTCAGCTAAAGGTGCTTGATCACCCAGCATACTATAGATACCTTCAACAATAATGAGTGTATTCTTACTCCGGTCACCTAATCGACGAAGACGTTTTTCTAAGTCAGCCATATCATTATGCCGAAAGCGAATGATATCCGCTCCGCTTAGAATACACCCATCATAAATACTTGCATGAGAATCACCATCAATAAGCGCTACGTCCCCTGTCCCTATTAATCCAGAGATCGTTCCAAGATTTGCTTGATAACCTGTTGTAAAAACAATACATGATCGGCATTGATAAAATTCGGCAAACTCCATCTCTAGTGCACGATGTCCTGAATAATTTCCGTTTGCCATCCGAGAACCAGTCGTACCTGTTCCTTCTTTATCTATCGCTTCATGTGCCGCTTCTCGACATTCCGGAGCAAAGCTAAGTCCTAGATAGTTATTAGTGCCAAGAAGCAGAATCCGGCGCTCACCGATTCTTGCTTCTGTTGGAGAATAAATTTCTTCTATGGGTATTCCGAAAGCACTTAATCCAGTTGGTAATTGAGCTTTCCTAGCCGCGGCTGCTGCATCAAGTTTTTCGAGTAAATTCATTTTGAATTAGACTTGATTCTGTAAATTAAATTAGCAAGATCATACACAGTAACTACATCTGTGAGTGCATTTAGCGGTATAGAAATATCAAAGTTATCTTCTAATTCCATAATAAGATTCAATAATTTTATCGAATCAATCGCCAATTGAGTAATAAGATTTGTTTCTGGTGTAATTTCCTGTTCTGTATTGGCAAAACTTGCTAAGCGTCGACATAATAACTCCAGAATGTCTTCTTGGTTAATTTCTACCATTGGTTAATTAAAAAATCTATAGTTTGATCAATTGTGGCAATGTATCACAGAGGCGGAAATTAGGATACCAGTTCACTAAATTTCGCTGCAGAGGCGCTATATCGCACACCCAGTCTGGATGTTGTAACTCACATACTTTTCCAGGAGTCAGCATTGGCGAATAGCCTAATAAGCGAGACGTCCATAAATTAGCATGAGCAATTAATTGAAGTATTAGATCAGGCAATCTAATACATCTGACAGGCTTTCCTAAAATATCTTGTGCGATCGCAGCCACCGATCGATAGGTATAACCACCAGGTGTGCCATCATCAATCTCAAAAGTTCCCTTAATGGGTTTATCAGCACACAACCAATATTGAATTGCTGACACCAAATCATTAACATGTAACAATCCGAAATGATTAATTAAATCACCCATAGAAGGTAGCACACCGTAGCAAGTTGCCTTAAAAAGGGGCTGAAGTTCTTTATCACCAGGACCATATACAGCTGCAGGACGAAAGATCGTACATGGCATATTATCTGAACAATTATTGATTAGTTGCTCAGCTTTAAACTTACTAGTGGCATACCATGACAGCTTTGATTCTCTTGCTGCCAGAGAAGATATAAAAAGGAAGCGAGGACTTAAGTTTTGTTGCAAAATTGCGCGCAGGAGATTATCTGTTCCCACTACGTTATTCTGTAGGAAACTTTCTAAAGAGTTACCTCTTACTGCCCCAGCACAATGTATGACGGCATATGCTCCTGAGACAAGCCGTCTCAGCGACTCGTGGTTATCCAAGTCTCCATATACCCACTCTAGATTTTCTCGTTTTACAGATGGTAGCTTCCGAGTTAATGCGCGAATTCTCCATTTACTTTTTAGCAGAGTATCAAGCAATGCTCGGCCGATAAACCCAGTGGCGCCCGTTACTGCCACTACTTGTGACATTTACGATTATCTGTCTCCAGATTGAACTACAGATATCTGATCAGCCATATTTGCACGTTGAAGAAACCCTTGACGTGCTGCAAAACGCGACAGCTTACCAGATGATGTTCTTGGCAGCGTATGAGGTGGCACTAATTCAACAAGGCAGTTAACACCAAAAGCCATATAAACCATTTGTTGTAATCGGCTCATGAGTGATTGCCTTTCTTCCACGGAGGTTAAACGGCACTCAACCACTAATACGACGACTGTTGTATCATCAGATCCACTAATTCCAAAAGCTGATGCTTCGCGTGATCTTACTTCAGGTTGTTGTTCAGCAAGTTCTTCTATATCTTGAGCACGAATATTTCGGCCGTTAACAATAATGACATCAGTACGACGTCCCGTAATGTACAAATCACCTTCAAGAGTAAAGCCAATATCACCTGTATCAAGCCATTTTCCTGGTTTTAGTGCTTTATTGGTTTCTTCATGGTTATTAAAGTATCCGGTCATAACGCTATCTCCCCGGACTAACACACTTCCAACCATCATCTGAGGTAATTCTTCTCCATTATCATCAACAATCTTAACTGTATGTTCAGGAAGTGGTCTGCCACAATTGACAAACTCATTAAATTTTCTACCTTCTGCTTGTACCCGAACTGCCATTTTCTTTTCTACTAACGTTTTGGTATCAACCTGTATACTCATTACACCCTGGTTAATCTTCGAAAAAGATACCGCAAGAGTAGATTCTGCCAAGCCATAGCAAGGTAAAAAAGCACGCTCATCAAAACCTGCTGCAGAAAATTTATCTGCAAAATTTCTTAAAATATCTGGTCGAATCATTTCAGCTCCGATACCCGCTGCACGCCAACAGCTTAGATCAAGCTCCTTCAAATCAGACTCACGAACTCTTAATGCACAAAGTTTGAGGCCAAACGGCTGACTAAAAGCAATAGTACATCGGTTACGACTAATCAATTTCAACCATTGTAAGGGTCTAATTGCAAAATCTCGTGTTGCCAGATAATCCACCGATAACTGCGCAGCCATTGGCGATAATACGAGGCCTACCAACCCCATGTCATGATAAAACGGAAGCCAAGAAGCACAACGATCACTTGCGCGCACTTCTAATCCGTTACGTACGATTCCACGAAGATTACACATTAAGGCCTGTTCTGTTATAACAACACCCCGAGGCATTCGTGTACTACCTGAGGTAAATTGTAAATAAGCAGTTTCTTCAGGGGAATTGGGTTGAAAAACCACTTCTATCTCTGGAAGCAACTCAAGTTGACTTGGTGTTCCGACCCATTGTAAATGATCAGCATTTAAACCTTCAGCAGCTTCTTCAAGAAAACCAACAAAATCAAGATTAGCTATTGCAACACTTGCCTGGCTACTTTCAAGCATACCGCGCAATTGTCGAACATATATCGCATGACTACCAAGATTAACCGGTATTGGCATGGCAAAAGGAACAAGACCTGCATAACGACACGCAAAAAACAACTCAATAAACTCAGGTGTCGTATCAGCAATTAGTGCTACACGATCTCCACGTGCCAATCCAAGACTAGACAGGCGGCGAGCCCCCATAAGTGCATGTTGTTTAAGAGCACTATAGGAAAGTACCGATCGTACCCCACCCTTGGCATCATAAAAATTGTATCCTGTCGCTCCGTCTGCTGCATATTCCAGCGCATCCGTCAACGTATCAAAATCTGCTAATCGTTGAGGCAGCGTGTTAGCTGTAGGTGTCGCTGCCATTGACAATTTGCTTGAAGGCTGAGTATCAGATTCTTGCATTAGCGGATCCCCCAGCGTAATTATTGTCGAACTCAAGATCTTCCCCTCGAAGTAATGGTGCTGGTCATCTTATTCTAAAACTATATTAACGCAATAATCCCCAAAGACATTCTTATCAATGCGTTAGATAATCATCCATACGCTTCTATTTTTCGTTGCTTATTAAATACAACTGTCTCATATTCGCTGACGAAGGAGCTTATAGTAAGGGTGATTTCCCTGTCAAGGTTATATTAATTATGTGTTGTTTTATAGCAACAGTCTTATTATTAAGCCAATCTATAAGACTCTAATTTCTAATTTAAATTTTATGATCAAAAATTTAAACTTGATGCATAATTAACGTTACAATGAGCAGTAATTTCAAGCTGATCTTAACCGTATCAATAGAACTATTCTTTTTCAAAAAAAAATTAGGCGAAATCCAGAATCATCTTTAATTTGATCCAGAAACAATATTTGATAAAACAAATAAACTGGGAATCTTGTAAACCGGCAGTATCAGATTTTAAAGTATTCACTGCCATAATTTCTGCCAATTCCGCTTCATACTTATAAAACAATATTAAGAAATAACAAATAGGCAGGCAATAATGCATTTGGATACAATCTACTCTTCAACGTAAGAAGAGGCACTGTTCTGACATTAAATATCGTCAGAAGCAAAAATAGGATATTGCTTTAAGAGTAAAAATAAATTAATTGAATATTGAGTACAGCAATACTCTTTCTCATATGCACCCAAGCCGTTAAAAATCACTCAGGCTAATTATGACACGACATATCAGATAGTTAACGACAAATATCCATAAAAAACTAGCCAGTCCTGAATTTTTTCCGGTACTTCTCTAAATAGTATACTTGACATTACTCATGCCCAGACTGCTGTTATTTGGCTATGGTAACCCAGGTCGTGGCGATGACGCACTTGGTCCTAATCTTATTGATCATATTTCATTATTGGGATTTAGCCATGTCGAATGCCAAAGTGATATGCAGCTCCAGATTGAGCATGTAATGGACGTGGCCAGATGTTATCAGGCATTATTTATCGATGCAGATCTATCATGCGCGGAACCATTTATTTATTCCAAAGTAGTAGCAGAAAAAGACAGGAGCTACTCGACACATGCCATGACTCCATCGACCTTATTACACGTGTATCAGGAAGTGTATAGACAGGCTGCACCACAAACTTTTTTACTTCGGATTCGAGGCTACCATTTTGAGCTTGGCGCTACGCTAAGCAACAGAGCAAACGCAAATCTTGATGCAGCAGTGAAGTTTGTCAGCAGATTATGTGAAATGGATAATCTCAAAATCTTATGAAAAATTTCGTACCATCCATCATTTCTTCAAATGAATAGATGAAGTTTCGTTTCGATAAGAACAGGCGAATTCAAGTTCGAAGTGATTTTTATAAGGTTAACAAGAGGCAAGCTGCGATAGTATCTGAGCTTTTTGAACGGTCAAATAAGAGAGCACAGATGAAGCATTGTCAGCAGCTCACCCGAGAGTAGCGCTATCAGATTGAGATTACGGAAAGCAGAAGAAGCAGGTTCAAACCAAGGGAAGATAGCGAATAGTCCCTCTATGCAGACAAATTGGGGATAATTTGTGGCAACCTATGCGCCGTCAGAAACCGCGGCACAAGTGCCATGCAAACGGGAGAGAGCGGTATGGCACAATTCGCAACCAGGCCAGCATCGATGATCGACTCAAGTTGGTTGACCAAAGCGCGCGTATAGGTGATTGGGAAAGCGATACCTTGATCGCCAAGCACCATCAGCGGGTACTGGTTACTGTGGCAGAGCGGAAATCGCGCGATTCCTTGGCGGGCCGACTACCAGTCAGACATGCTGAAGGAGCAACAGAAAGGATCAATAATCTGCCACCTCCCCACCAGCACAAATATCACACAGTAACATTTGGGAATGGCAAGGAGTTTGCCATAGGATTCACCCTAGATTCCTCAATTGAGATTTATTTGGCAACCGATGGAATCCAATGCTAGCCTTGGTTTCAGGCTAGAAACGGTAACTGCTCCTTATTCCATTTCTAAATCAAAACTAACTTTGTCGGCTTCACCTTGCCGTATTATTTATACTGTCTGCGGCTTGCCTTCGTGCCATTTTTGATTTAGAAATGGAATTAGCTACTGCAAATAAGCAGGAAGCCAAGCATAGCAACACTTTCGTTTCATTTTGATTTTTTTATTAAAATCTCACCTGACTGCCTTAAGCTATATGATTCTTGAACGATTTAATGAGCTTCAACTGAGTAAAATGGGTTAATTTGAAGAATATCACACTTATGAGATGTTTTTTTAGAGCTAAAATTTATCCAATAAACTCATCTCAACATAAGCCAACGAAGAAAATTTTTCCTTTCCTACAAAAACTACCGCAAGCTAATAATTGGCCACCCATTCCGCTGTGCATACCCCTCAAGGGTAGCATCAGGATCAACGGCAACAGGGTGCGTCACTTTCTTCAGAAGTGGCAAATCATTCAGAGAATCACTGTAAAACCAGCTTTCCAGAAAAGAGAGCCAAGTAAGATTATGCTTATCCAACCATTGCTCCAATCGCGTGATTTTTCCTTCTCTGAAGGAGGGTATTCCTGATACTCGGCCTGTGAATTGACTTTCTTTTTGTTCTGGCTCAGTTGCAATTAGGTGATCAATGCCCAATATCCGCGCAATTGGTGCAGTTACAAAACTGTTGGTTGCTGTTATGATGATGCATAAATTACGTTCAAGTTTATGCTTAGCAACCAGATCATGCGCACCAGGCGCAATCAATGGTATGATTTTTTTTTGAATAAATTCACTGCGCCATGCATCAAGCTGCTCTCGTGGGTGACGTGCTAATGGCTTTAGCTGAAAATCGAGAAATTCATGAATATCGAGTGTACCTGCTTTATATTGCTCATAAAATTCGATGTTGCGCGCTTCATACACTTCACGATCAAGCACTTTCTGTTCAATTAGAAATTGCGCCCATTGAAAATCACTATCTCCAGCAAGTAGCGTATTATCTAGATCAAATAAAGCCAACTTCATAAGGCAACCTGTAATAATTCACGCAATAAAGGAAGTGTTATTGGGCGCTGTTTAGTAAGAGAATAGCGGTCCAATGCATCAACTACTCTGATCAGAGCAGGTAAATTGCGCTGCTCATGCTGCAGCAAATAATCACAAATCTCATAAGGCAGCTCAAATCCGCAACTGATTGCATGATTCTTCATAGCTTCTCTCTTTTCCTCATCGTTTAATTCATGTACCTGATAAACCAATCCCCAGGCAAGACGCGTAACTAAATCTTGCCGTAAAGACAGCCGTGCAGGGGAGACTTCACCACTTACCAAAAACAATGCATCTCCCTCCTCTCGCACTTGGTTATAAAAGTTAAATAATCTGATTTGTGCAGCTGCCCCCAATCGCTCTACATTATCAATCGCCATACAACGAAGAGAAGCTGCATCAAACGCAAACTCACTATTAATTTCGCATGAAACATAAATTGCTTTAAGCTGTTGTTGAACAAATGCCTCAGCTACCGCCTGCAACAAATGGCTTTTACCACATCCAGAATTACCCCATACGTAAATAAAACGCTCCAAGCTTTGATTTATCAAAGTATTTTTAAGCGTTTGCAGCAGCTCAAAATTATGCCCTGGAATAAAGTTCTCCAGTGTGGGAGGCCGTGGTGACGAAATATCGAGTAATAGTTGTTTCATGGATGCATGCATGCTGGAACCATTTCAAGAACAATCCTGCATCATTTACCTATCGGCACAATCATCAATACCTACTTCAGGATAAACGAACCATTCTAGACTTACAGTTGCCAACTTTTGGCAAACGTATAGTCAATACACCATTCTTGTAATTAGCTTCTGCTTTATCAATATCCACATTGTGTGGCAATGGGATCGATCGCTGAAAGGATCCATAAGCACGTTCCATAATATGGTAAGTACTATCATGGGTAACCCTTTCGAAGCGTTTTTCTCCGCTTAAATAGAGCTTGTTCCCATCAATGGTAATTTGCCAATCTTCCTTCTCAATACCAGGTGCTTCCACGCGCACAACGATCTCCTTATCTGTTTCCTCCAATTCTCCTGCTAGCAAACCCCATCGTGGAAAAACGGATAGCTGACTTTCACCTTCCGTAGTCACTTCATTTTTACTACGGCCAAAATGGGTTAGCGCTTCTCCACTCCGAGTAAGCAATTCGCGCCAACCATCAGAGAGATTTTCCCATGCGCGCCCAAATTCACGACCGATGTTTTTTCCTGCTTCTTTTAATGATTCCAGCATAATTACCCTTCCACTTCATCATTTAAAAAATACATTAATCATTGTTTTATGAACAATGATACTATGAACGTGACCAATTCACTCGCAGCAAGTTTTCTTGCGGATTATAATGAAACTCGAGCTCGCCCTGATAGGAATCGTGGATCTTTTCGCCCATCCCGCGAGCAAGATGAATATCTGTAGTAGTAATTAATGTGGAATCAGGTTTTTCTTCAATCTCCATGATGCGCTTAAGGGGATGTTCTGCACGCTGGTACTTTTCCTCATGATGCACTAGCTGCATGATTTCATCGCGATGCGCTAAAAAAAAAGGTCCTTCCAGAGTTAAGAAACCCGCCGGATAGTGATCATGAATACGATGGCAAGCAGAGCACATTTCTTGATGTGCGTTTGCTGGCGCAGATAACCACTGCCAGCGTCCCTCATGAAAAACTGCATTACATTCCGGACAGACAGTTGGTTCATGTAACTTACCTCTGGCTTTATAAGCATCATGCACTCTCTCTTGGTAAAGCTTATCGTGTCGAGCTACCTTCTGGAAGCCAGGGGGGATTGTAGAAAAACTTTTATTAGAATGACTCATAGCACATGCCTCCTTTAATGAATATGAAATATAAGTGTTATGACTTAATTTAATAAGGCACAAAGTTCAATTTAGATCATATTACTTTTTGAGCGATCAAAACTATGGATTTTGCATTCTCAAGTCTCATATCCTACCTCTCTTTTAAATGATTAACCAGACTGCCGCCATAAAACCGATTACACTATCCATTTAAGCGGATGATTTGAGTAACAGCCAGAAAGGAGGAAAAAGAAATGTTTCGTGATCGTAAAGAAGCAGCTATCTTATTGGCAAAGCAACTGAATCCGTATCATGACCAACATCCATTGGTCTTAGCGATTCCACGTGGCGCAGTACCAATGGCGAAAATTATAGCCGATATGCTAAATGGTGACATGGATGTTGTGCTCGTGCGTAAATTACGTGCCCCCGACAACCCGGAATTTGCAATTGGCTCAATAGATGAAACAGGTTGGACATACCTGGCAGAATATGCCCATCAAGTGATCAGCGATCCAGCTTATATTGAGCAGGAAAAAACCACCCAACTCGAAATCATGCGTGAACGGCGCAATAATTACACACCAATTCGTCCACCTCTTGATCCAGAAGGACGTATTGTCATCATAGTAGATGATGGTTTGGCAACCGGCTCCACTATGATTGCTGCTCTACATGCCATACGCGCTAAACATCCTCAAAAATTGATATGCGCAGTACCCGTTGCACCACCTGATACTTTGACTAAAGTTACACCTTATGCTGATGAGATGGTTTGCCTTGAGGCACCAGAACTGTTTTACTCAGTAGGACAATTTTACCAGTCATTTCCCCAAGTTAGTGATGAGGAGGTGATTGCGCTATTAAGAAAAAACGACGAGTAATTATTTCTGAATATTGAAATGCTGGACAAACCAGTCTGCTGCATGGCGTGCAACCTGTTCCAGCGTCCCAGGTTCCTCAAATAAATGGGTTGCTCCTGAAATCAAGGTAAGCTGCTTTTCGCAATTCAATAATGAATAGGCTTGTTGATTTAATTCAATCACGCCGTAATCTGCTCCACCAACAAGTAACAAGGTAGGAGCATTAACTTGTCTTAAGGCTTGTTCACCAGCGAGATCAGGGCGCCCACCGCGCGACACGACAGCAATAATTTTATTCCCCAATTTTGCGGCTGCTTGCAGTGCAGCGGCAGCGCCTGTGCTGGCACCAAAATATGCTACTTGCAATGAGTGCGTCTCCGGTTCATCTTTCAACCATGATGTTGCAGCAAGCAAACGTCGTGTGAGTAATTCGATATCAAAGCGTGTTGCATAATCCCGATCTTCTTCTTGTGTCAGCAGATCAAATAATAGCGTGCCTACACCATGATCCTGTAGCACTTTGGCTACATAGGTATTACGGGGACTAAAGCGACTACTACCACTGCCATGCGCAAATAACACTATACCTGCTGCAGAAGATGGCAGCACTAATTCACCATTTAGCTGGACAGCGCCATCCTGAATCAATACTTCACTCATACTAACCTCCTATAGTAACTGGAATGCGCCGTCTGCCAAATGTCTCAGCATATTCACCAAAACGTCCTACAATAGCAGTGTCGCAATCAGGACAATGCCCGTGAGAAGTGAGACGATACTGGGCGATTTCATACCAATCACGCTCAATCAAGGGTACACTACATGATGGGCAAAAGGTGATATCTCCCTCTTCATTATGCACATTTCCCGTATAAACGTACTTGAGTCCTGCCATGTGGGCAATGTTACGCGCCCGAATAAGCGTACGCACTGGAGTACTGGATATTTCAGTCATTTTGTAATCCGGATGAAACGCCGTGAAGTGTATCGGCACCTCCACACCAAGTTCTCTCGCCACCCATTCACACAGGGCCTGCAACTCTTCTGTAGAATCATTAAGTCCGGGGATTAATAATGTGGTTAGCTCAAGCCATACCTGCGTTTCATGCTTGAGGTATTTCAGTGTCTGAAGCACCGGCTGCAAGCGAGAGCCAGTTTGCTTGACATAAAATTCCTCTGTAAATGCTTTCAGATCGACATTAGCAGCATCCATTTTAGCGAAGAAATCGCGTCGAGGCTCAGCATGAATATACCCGGCAGTAACTGCTACGGTCTTAATACTTCGCTCATGACATGCATCGGCCACATCCATGGCATATTCTGCAAAAATGACCGGGTCGTTATAAGTAAAAGCAACACTTTTACAACCTAAACGTTCAGCAGTTTGCGCAATAGCTTCTGGGCTTGCCTGATCAGCAAGCTTGTCGAAACTACGTGATTTGGAGATATCCCAGTTCTGACAAAATTTGCAGGCAAGATTGCACCCTGCAGTGCCAAATGACAGTACACTACTGCCCGGATAAAAATGATTCAGCGGCTTTTTTTCAATAGGATCGACACAAAAACCCGAAGAACGACCATAGGTCGTCAGCACCATTTCATCATCTAGTCGACCACGCACGAAGCAGGCCCCGCGCTGTCCTTCATGCAATTTACAATCACGTGGACATAAGCCACATTGGATACGTCCATCATTCAACCAATGCCAATATTTAGCAGGATATCGTTCTGCACTGCTAATCGGTTCATCCATTTAGGTATTCCTCCATATCTTCAACTTCATGCCATTTGGTTATGGTATAACGCGACAGCTTGATTCCTCCTGCCCAAAAATCTGCAGGTAACCCTGCCTTCCGCTTCAACATAGCGAAAAAACTGATGAGGCTGTGAAAGCTCTTGCCATACCTGGGGTAGAAATGTACTGCGATAGCAACCATATTCAAACACGATGCCGTCTATACCTGGCCGCAGCTGCGCCAGCGCATCCGCTTCGTCCTGCACTACTCCTGCACTACCATTGCCAGCCTCGATGACAGCAACGAAATTTCAATATGGGTATCATCAAACTCAGCGGTACGCAAAGGGACAAGGCGCGAATCATGTAAAGCAGCAAACACCGCATTACTTTTGACATCCATTAATAATGATCGTTGCGCCTCAAGTGAGCCAATATAACCACGCAACTTCCTATCCTGCATCAGCGTAACAAAACACGCACCCAACTCTTGCAGCCAAGGCGCACGCTCATCGCTCTCCGACCGATACGAAATATTCAAAGCACGAGCAATCGCAGCCCATCCAATCGATAATAGCTCTTTTCCTTGATCAGGCAGCATAATTAGTGTTCCCAAGAGATGAATAGGGCAATGTAAAAACAAATGCACCATAACCCACTACCTGCTCGCGCGGGCCTGCGGTATCACCCGAGTTGCGCAAATCCAGTAAATGCGGAGTCAAGTGATGTTTGCGTGCAGCCAGCATCAGGCCATTAATGGGTATCGCACCACAGGCATGCTCATGATCGACGGATTAGTTTAATTGAAGAATAGAGGAAACAGTCTTACTATCTTCACGTTGCGCTATAGCATAGGGTTGATAGTGCGAAAGATCGGAGCTCACAATAATCAAGGTTTCTTCACTTCCCCACAAACAGTCCAATACTTCAGCCACCTCCTCAGCCGAGGCCATCCCGACCACCAAAGGTACAATCGAGAAATCTGTTAAGGTACTTTGCAGAAATGGCAATTGCACTTCCAATGAATGCTCCAACACATGCGCTTGCGGACTGACCGTCACCTGGGGCAAATGTATGATGTTGGTGATAGCGGCTGTATCAATCATCATTCGACCTAATGGTGAGGTAAAAGCATCGACATTCGGTAATACTAAACCACGTACTGCAACACGGTGCGCAGGGCCTAGCAAGATGACACGCCGAATACACTCAGCAAAGGAGCAAAGCGTGACATACGCCGACGCCGCAATCGCACCCGAATAGATATAGCCAGCATGCGGCACAATCAATGCTTTAGGTATTGATTTATGTGGTTGGGCAGTACTCAATAATTGCTCGATATGCTCAACCAGTTGTTGCGAATCGGCTGGATAAAATAGCCCTGATACAGCAGGGAAACGGACGGTAACCATGAAAAATTTCCCTCAATCAGATAACCATTAATATAAGGGTAATCTCTGGAAAATCAAACAAATATCAATTAGAACCAATCATTGCGAGATTAAAAAACAATAGAATTAATCAAGAGCATACCGTATCTAGATATTGCTTATGCAAATTGATCACGCTGCTCCATTCCTGAAATTGCATCACCGCGGCAAATGTCGCAAGTGGCAAGCCTAGGATTATACCCAGATAAAGTACAAACACCGGAATTCCTACCAAGAGCCGAATTAGTACAGCAAATTCTAGCCCAATCATCCATAAACCCATCACTTAAAAATCGCTCATCAGTATAATGACGGCAATCTGACCACGTCAGAGTTCTGACAGCACACGGTCAGTCTCATACATAAGCGGATACAGCTGCTTTCGTCAGATTGTCGGGATCCATTCATTGATCTGGGAACTCAAAGAATTTTTATCACGGAGCAGGTAAAATAACACAATGGGTGCAAGCAATGAATGCATTAAGAATCTAATATCGCTATGCGGCTAATGTTTAGTGAAGACAATATTTTAGCAGCAATACCTTCAGCACGCGCTTTCAGTGCTCTGCCAAGGCTTGTCTGAGCACGGCTACATCGGCCTGCAGATCGGCTCCTAACATTGTCTGCAGCCATGGAAAATATTGTTTTTTTAATGGTTGCAAAGTAATTTAGGGCACATTCAAGCAAGCGCATAATTTCCTTCTCAAACAATGGTATACGGTCAAAACCAAGGCAAAAAGTGCACCGAGTGGTAGGAGCATAACCAACACCGTTCTCAAAGTTTGAGAAAATTTTTTGATTAACAACCAGGAAACGAGAGGGTTACAGATATAAGCAATAACTCTGTCAAGATAAAAGGCGTTATTATTGGTTTAGGAGACAAATCAGCGCTCCAAGCACACCGATTAAAATGATCCACTAGGGTCTGTTGACGTTTTAAGATAAGTATTTCATAGATAGAAACAAACTCGTAATATTGGGGTTCCTACACCACCAACAAAACGAGTTTGCGATGCCCCGAATGATGCTCAATGATGAGTACTGGTCGAAGCTGGAGAAGATTCTGCTTCAAGAATCGATTTATAACAAGCGCAATCTGCGCATGACGGTAGAAGGCCTACTGTATCGAATGCGGGTTGGCTGTCCGTGGCGCGATCTGCCCAGGGTGTTCGGCTGCTGGAATTCTATCTATAAAAGATTCAATGCCTGGTCA
>NZ_FOUB01000152.1 GCF_900114745.1 Nitrosomonas communis
CTCAGCCCTAGCATTGCCAACACCAGCTCTAACAGGTAGTCGGTATGAATATCTGGCAGGGTCTTAAACGGCAGCTCAAAAGCCTGTACGATCCAAAGCATCAAGGGCTGACCAATGAAAGCCCAGAAGCATCCTAACACGCAGCACCAACCCAAAGCAGGGCGCCAGCCAGCAACAAAAACAGATGAACTAGCTGCCTCAATTTTATTAATCTCGCGCTGATCCGCTGCTGCTTGGTTGATAGCTTTCTGTAGATCGCCTTCCAGTTGTTCCCTAGCCCTAGCCCGCTCATTTTCATTGGGTATCAGGTCGAGAACTTTATTGATGATGGGCGTTATCGCTGGAAATAGTAAATTCCACATAGTTATTATTTCTCCGCTATTTGTTGTTTATCCGTCATACATAATTGATATTCTTTTTGCCTTCGATTAGTCAGCCCCTCCTCAACATTTACATTGCCGCCTGCTTTGTTCCATCGCAAGATTTCACTACATGCACTTAGGTAATCAGGAGGATCACGTTTCAATTTCTTGACTAGCGTGGATCTGCAAAATGCACCAGCTCCTATGTTATAGGCCAGGCTAATGAATGCATCAGCCTCGTGTTGGTGCAATGGCACATCACCTATGCAATCCGATATCTGCTCAGTGATTTCATTTGCATCACGATAAAGAAAGCCTAGCGCCCGGACCGGATCTGTTTTTGCTCCAGCCTTTACTCCCTGCGTAGTGCCAAAGCCGATAGTCTGAACCCCTACCCCATCGTCGTATGAGGTGCCCCGGTATCCTTCAAAGGTTGCAATCATTACCAATGCAGCCGCCGACAATCCGATTAATGAATTCCTGGCTTTCTTCATGACACCCTCATCAGGTAAATTAAATAAACCAGCAATGAGAGATTAGCTGGAATAAGGAATTCAAGCCTTGCCTGGTTGCTCCAATTCATAATATTGAACAATACAGCATACATTCAGCGCCTCGCCGTTCCTGATCCATAGCAACACGCTGGCCAAGTTCCCACATATACCAGCTCGCGACTACGGCAATAGTCACAGCAATTGAGTGCGGCAATAACAATAGAATGATCATCATCGCTAACGCTACTACAGAATGAATCAGAATGTCTTTCATATCTTTGCTCATCTATTTCCCTTATTTATGTAACTAAATCTATCTTCAATCGCCTGCTTAACCATGCTTAGTAATTTAGGGGCCATGTTTCCCGATATGCCTGCAGCTGCTGCACAAATCCCCCAGGGGTAGCCAAAAGAATCCAGGATCATGAATGACATGAGCCCAACAAATGCGCTAGTTACACTCTCTCCAAGAAATTCAACAAAGTTGAATACCAGAGGATGGCCCGCTTTTATTCTCGAATACCAGCTAACAAAACCGCCCAGTAATGACATACCTACCGCCAGCCCCCAGGTTGCTGCGCTCCAGTTTGTTGGATCGTTCTCTTGCATTGCGCCTCCCTTATTGTTTTCTAATCCCATACAGCCTGAATGTACCGCTGGCGATATTGCCGCTACTCATCATGAACCTGATGCCGGTCAATGCTCCGGTGTTGTCGTTTGTTCCTGCTCCTGATATCAGTGCTAAGGATGGGCCAGTACTCACCATATACGCTCCGTGAAAGTGCAGTAATTTTCTGATGGTTGCATTGGTCACATTTCGGATATGCATCGTAAAATCAAGACTCGCACCCACACCTTCACCTATAGATATGGCTGCTGCAGCAGCGCTATTGCTGGCGCCATATAAGGCTGATCCATCGGTTGGCATTGAGTTGTGATACCGGTAACCGGTTGTCTGATAAGTCCCGCCAAGCTTCATGCGACAATTGAGGTTCTGTCCGGCAGAGGCTGGTACAATGGCTGTTCCAAGTATCATGTACTCATCGTAAGTGCTGTCAAAAGTGGCCTCCAGGTCAACTGTGGCGGATGCTGATGCAGTTACGGATGAGAGCAATACCATACTGCCGGAAATGTTCGTAGGGCTGGATTGGCTGATCGTCCAGGATGATTTGGTGCCGCTTCCGATGACGTAGGTTACATTGACCACCAGAGCGCCCGTGGACGAGTTGTAACTGGTGACGATGCCGTACATTGCATTAGTTGACGGCGCGGCCGTGTCTGCAAGAGCTATGAACATGCCGCCAACCCAGCTTTTTCCAGTGCTGGCGGTGAATGATTTACTTCCAGTGCCAATGGCCACACTGGATGCGCTAGTGCCCGTGACAGCATTCAGATTCATGGCCTCTATCGCAGCATTGATTTGTGTACCAAAATTTGCCAGCTCTGAGAAGAATGTATTCATCGCCGCATTAAACTGAGCCTCAGTCATGTTGGACGTGTTCGGCAGCGGCGTGCTGAGTGGGTCGATTGCCATTAAATTCCCTTTAGCGTTAAATTAATCTTGGCGAATTTCAGATTGCTGATATCGATCGGGAAGCGCTGATAGACGCCTATCAGTACCAGTGGCTCAGCGTAGACATGATCCAGGTTATCCATGCCGGACCAGACTACCGCTTTGGCATTGGCCAGATCGCGGAATTGCTTGATCGCGTTGACCCGGTTAGCCTCTGTTGCTAATTCAAGTTCAATCAGCGGCTGGCTTGGCACAGGCGTGAGTGTTGCTTTGCCGAAACTGTCCCAGGTGATTTCACTGTAGTTTTCAGCATCCGATATTGGATTCCATTCGATGTCGCCCAGGTGGATTGCCTGGCCTACTGCGAACCTGGACAGCTCGCAGGTACCGGATGGATCGGCTAGTGTTATCGTTACTACAGGATCGGCAATGGGTGGCACATCGAATGTTGCTGCCACCTTGTCATAAACAAACGGGGAGAAGCACCATTCGTAAGGGGTGGTGGCATGGCGGTTCAGTAAATCTTTATTGATCGTTAAAACAGTCGGT